>PLSM01000191.1 GCA_003165075.1 Acidobacteriaceae bacterium
CGGCATGGCTGATTGCCAGAGGCTGTCGGCCACATGGGAGGCCATCCATTTTGCGCCTACGCATCCCGGCGCGGATGCGTTCCTTGATGAGGTCGGATTCGAGTTCCGCGATGGAGCTAATGATGGTCAGAAACAACCTGCCCACAGGGCCGTCCGTGGCGATGTTTTCCCGGCGAGAGATGAACTCAACCCCAAGGCTGTCAAGCTCATCGACGACGCCCAAGAAGTGCTTGGTCGAACGCGCTACCCGGTCAAAGGCGGCAACGATGCACACGCCGAACTTCCTCTTTCGGGCATCTCGCAACATGGCGTCCAGGCCAGGGCGACGAGCCTTGCTGCCGGAGACACCGACGTCGGTGTACTCACAAGCAACCTCAAAGCCCCGCTGCTGGGCGAAAATGCGGAGGTCGTAAAGCTGATTGTCGATGCACTGGTCGGGGGTGCTTACCCTGGCGTAGATCGCACATTTCTTCATTGGAGATGCTCCTTCACGCTGTCCAGCAGGGTTTTGGACGGGGCAATGATTGGCCGCACTTCCCTGATTTCCTCGATGGCGGCAATCTCCAATGTTATGTCCATTACGCACAATGCCTATTAAGCATAATATACAAGGAGAGAAGTGAAAAGTCAACTGTTTTCTGTGCAATGGTCATTATGCATAATCTCGGAATGGGCTGGAAGATGATGAAAGTCGCTGTGTGCTACTCCTCACTGGTACTATGCACTTTGCGCATACTGTCCAAAGCGCATAACACTCTCGGAGAGGAGTGAAAAATCAACAGTTTTCTGTGCGCGGGGCATTTTATGTATAATCCGGCCATGGGCTGGAAAATGATGCGCGTATGTTGCTGTGATATTTGCGGCCACACTTGGATTTCCTCCGTGCCGCATCCGACACTTTGCGCCTCCAAGAAGTGCCGGAGCACATTGTGGGACAAGGGCGGGGTCGATGGACGCACGAAAGAGGCGCGGAGCAAGAAGAAGCGCAGCCTGAAAACGCCGAAGCCGTAGGTTAGTCGTTTGGTAAGCGGTTGACTGTCCGAGGTGCCCTTCTCGTAAACTACCGCCAAGCCTCAAGCTTTGCCAACGCCTCACAATTTGTGGAGACGATTACCGAAACGCCGAGGTCGCCGGTGTGGCGCACAAGCTTGACCCCATGGATGTCTGCTGTGGGAGGAGAAAAGAGTTCCGGCACACTAGAGTATACCGGCGAGACACTGTTTATGGCTTGTATTTTCTAACTATTCAACTGGTACAAAAACCGGGCAGACCACCCCTCGGCAGAACCGGGGGCTCTCCTTCGCAGACTAGGGTTGTAACTTGACCTGTCCAAGCGGACAGACCGTTTTGCCGTCAGCTAAAATGGCATAGGCAGCAATGATCCTCGAAGTAGGCTCTGCATGGAAGTAGCCTGACCATCTCGTGGCGAGCATCGTCGGATTGTGGAAATACGCCGCGACGTTAGCCTGTGGTTCAACTCCATCTGCTAGACCAATTATAATGCCTCTATCATCAGCAAGAACGATGGTCGCAGGCCCGTGACTCTCGTTTCGCAGCCAACTCCATCCGAATACTGTGCCTTTCTGTTCTGCCGTGTCTTCCAGCGGCTTTAATCCCTCGATCGAACCAGAACATTCTTGAGCCGAAGTACCCACGAAGAGAGTACTCAAGGATTCACCTCTGGCAGTGAACAGTCGATCGGCAAAGAACGAAAGATGATTCTCCCGGAGAAAGGGCGCGTAACGGCGAACCAAATCAGGCCTGACGGAAAACAACTGACCATATACCTTGTCAGTCGCCTCGAAGGCCAGGGCAATACCATTGTCGTTGATCTGCTTGCTAAGCCTTGCGTAGTGTTTTATGGGCAGTCGCTGGGCTGGCAAAACGAAAATGGCAATGAAAAGAACTGCAAGAATCGGGGTGCCCAAAGAACGACCAATGTCGCCCGCTTTTCCATTCCACCAGGAAAAACCAAGACCGAGGATGGACGCCCAGAAGATCAAGGCCGGTGTTCGGTAGCGAATGGCTGCCGCTTCATCGAGGCCGTAATTAAGACGCCCGAGGGCGGCAATAAAAGCAGTCGTCACGATGAACAGGGCCATATAGACGAAAAAAGCGCGCAACTTCCAGAAATCCGATCGTGCGCGGATATAAAGAGCGAAGCCGATTGCGGCAATGGAAAGTGAACAAAGCCCGAGGATGCCAGCTAAAGGAAATGGCTTCGAGCTTAACACACTGGCGAGAAACGTAAAAGTAAACGCTGCGACACTTACCGGATGCGTCAGAGAAGCCCACGGGTTAGCGCTCTGGGGCGGTGAGTAGTATCCGATAAAGTAAAATACCCACATAGCAACGCCCGCGATGGTAGCCGTGCAAAGTGTTCTGAGCGACCCACGTTCGATGAAACAAATAAGTACCAGAACAGGCCAGATCAACAGCCCGCTACCCAGCGATAGCGTTCCGCAGGCAGCCGCGACAAGTCCAAGGGACATCGCCACCCAGTTGCCTCCAGGTGTCTCACAGTGGCGCAGGATTAGGAAGATCGAGACCGAGGCCATAAAAAAGACTAACGGAAATTGGACTTGGAAGGGTAGGACAAAGTTTTCGATCTGTGATGAAGAGAACATCATACTGAAAACCAAAGCTGCATACGCGAGCTTGGAAGCCAGATCGTTCTTTCCGACTCGCCAGAACGCAAAGCAGAGCAGTAGCGCTTCGCTTGCCTGAAAAAGGAAGCTACAGAAGATGGTAAAAACTCCTCGAAAGTGAAAATACTTCAGGTCAATCCAGAGAATCAGCCGAGGCAGTACGAGTCGGTGCTCACTATGTTGGGCCCACAAGAAGTTGAGCCCAATATGATGACTTTTGAACTCGGACATGTCCTTGACAAACCACCACACATCGCCACTAGGAACGGCGGAATAAAAACAACAAACGGAATAAATAGTGATAAGAATGATATAGATACTCAAGATCCAGGCCAACGCAGTTGCCAACATACCTACGAGGCGTGTAAATCGAAATGTCCTGAGATTACAATTACACTTCATCTTTGGGTGACCACTTCAGCAGATAATTCTAGCACCAATAGTACTACGCGAGCATGCTTCACAAGCCATATGATTTTGTCTACTTGATTTAGCCCCTTTTGATCGTCTGAATTATCCCCACCCAGGGTTTGTGTTTGGTTCTTCCGCTCTGGCCTTGGCGAAAGGAGCCGGTAGGGAGACTGGAGCCCAGGGCAGAACGGAGCGCCGCCGTTGCTCCTCATCCAAGGAGGCTATCTCCGCCGTAGGTCAGGTTAGAAGGCGGCTTTGGGCAGCTTCTCCTCTTTGTGGAAGACGTGCTCGAAAGGTAGCTTCTCTTTTGCTCGCCACTTTTCGATCCCAAATCCACCAGGGACTTCGGTCGGATTGGCGCGCCCAGACATTCGAGCCGGAAACTTCGGACAGTCCGCTCGCGACCAGTTGCCTGCCTTCTTCGTGGCACTCCTCGGCCATGCAGCCAATCTCCAGTGCTCGCTGGAACGCTGTTGAGCGATCCTCACTCAAAAAGATATAGACCACATCCTTCCACTCGCGGAGTCCATCGGCGCTCTCGACCATCACGCTCAACGCAGTTGTGCGTGATACCAGTACCTGCCGTTCATGCCTTGCCTCCTTTCTGCGCCAGTGTTCTGCGGAAGCGGTAGGATTCGTTGCCGGTTTAGCGTGACTTGCTCCGAAATGCGTAGAAATACCAGTGCAGATAGCCCGGAAGCCATTTCCAAAATCGGAAACGCGATTGACCGGAAGTTCGATCATGCCATGTTGAGGGCACTTCGGTAATACTGTACCCCGCCAGAAATGCCTTCACTGTCAGTTCAAGACTGAATTCGAATCCACCCTTGCTCTCAACAGTAAACGACCTCACCATCGCACGATCATAAATCTTAAAGGCATTGGTGGCGTCATGGGTTGGCAGGCCACGCAGTAGAAACAAAGAGGTTCCCCCCATGCGCGAGAGCAACTGCTTGAAGAAAGGTCCACCGATCAGCCGCCCTCCTTCCATGTAACGGCTGCCCGCAACCACATGCCAGCCATCAGCGTAAAGCGCTAGCATACGGTCAACCTGCGCCAGATCGTCAGAAAGATCAGCCATGAGGACAAGCACTGCGCCGTCAGTCGCTATATCGAATCCGGTAAGGATCGCCCCCACAACACCAGTCCCGTGCTGATTCTTCGCGAGCGTGAGCCGCTGCTCACCGGCGGCGATAATGTCTTTAACCACGGGGACGGTATTATCCTCGTCGAAGTCATAAACCATAATCGCGCTGAAACTGGAACGGATGTAGCTACACATCTCTGACCAAAGTGCAGGAAACTTCGCGCCTTCGTTGTAAGCAGGAATCACGACAGTCATATGTGTGCCCACACCGCTCTCCTGAACAAATTCGGAGTTACTCCCCTGTCTGTGCTGTGAAGACCGTTGGAACGAAGGCCTGATCGACAAGCGAAAAACAACTGCCCAACCGGGGCAAAAGGACAGAAAAGCTTCAGATCGTGCCGATTTCAATTTGCTCCGTGATCCACGGGATCACCTCATCCAGAATGTCCGACAACGAGGTTGTCGCCCGGAATCCTAACATGCGCGATGCTTTCTCAGTCACAGGCGAACGCACCTGCACGTCATATTGGAAAGCCTTGTCGCTCACGTAATCAAAAGGCTTGCGCGAGCCATGAATTTTGCGCCACACCAATTCTGCGAGTTCATGTACCGTCATGCGGACCGGTGAAGACAAATTGAAGTCCTGGTTTGTCGCTACTGGATGCTCGATACACAGCCGGATACCACGCGCCAGATCCCCACCATACGTGTAGTGACGAACCTGGTTGCCACTTCCCAGAATGTGAAGAGGGTCCTGTCCCTTAAGCACCTTCTGCACAAGATCAGGCACTACATGCGACATGGCAAGCCGGATGTTTCCGCTCATGATCTCCCGTTCACAGATAGCGCGCTTTTCGCCAATTCCGACGCAATTAAACGGTCGCACAATTGTATACGGAAGCTTGTACTGCTCGTGGGCACCTTGAACGAAGTACTCTGACGCTAACTTTTGGAACCCGTACGTCGATCTAGGCGGAGGGTAGCGGCGTTCAGCGCCCTCCGGCGTTGGAAACTCGTTGGTGCTTTCGTACACCATGCTGGATGAAAGAACAGTAATCTTTTGTAGCTTACAGTGCTTGTATGCCCAAATTGCGGCATCGAGTGAAGCGGCAGTTATCCGTTCGTTTTCCGCTAGCAGGTCGTAGGCATACTCGTGGAAATAAGAGATGCCGCCGATCATTGCCGCCGCAGCAACGAAATAATCGCAATCCGATATCAAATCTTTCAGCAACTCGACATTCTTGGCATCCCCCTCGATGAGCTTGAAGCGCGGATTGTTATCGTACGATTTGTTGGTTTTCCCGTATTTGCTGAAGTTATCCACCCCGACGACTTCATGGCCAGCTTCAAGCAGTTCCTGGATAAGATACCCGCTGATAAATCCCGACGCACCAGTCAGAAGAATCTTCATTATTTGTTGTTGCCTCTCGCCGACGCTGATATCTTGGTGAATTACCGCTGCTGCCAGAACCCCCAGACATCGACTACCTGCTTCTGGTCGGGTATCTGTATATTGCGGTACAAGGAATGCGGTGCGCCGAGGATGATAATGTCGCCGCGGCAAATCGCATCCTCCAGCGGCACAAGCCTTTCATCGACCACGTATGGGTCGGTACAGAGAACCTCTTTGGCCTCGATGACAAGCAACTTGCGAAGTTTGTAGGAAAGGCTCTCACGTAGGTCGTCTGAATCGCCCTTGAACGCCATCCCGAGGATTGTTACCACCTTTTTGCGTAGATCGTTCCCGCGCCGCAACTCAGAGACGAGGAAGTTCGGCAGACCTTCATTGACCAGCATCGCGGCATGCCCCAGAGAAAAGCTGTTTTCAGAGAACGACGAAAGCTGGAGTGTGTCTTTTACCAGGCAAGGGCCAGCGGCGAACCCTGCCCGCGCAAAGCTCTTCATCCTCGGGTAGCGGCGCGTAACCGCATTATAAATTCGATAGAAATCAAGCCCGTGACTTTCAGCTAGGAGGTAGAACTGGTTCGAGATCGCGAAGTTGAGATAACGCCAACTATTAGTAAACAACTTCGCCAGTTCCGCCTCCAGCGGCGTCAGTTCAATAAGATCGTTATTGATCCTTGCAAACAGTTCTCTAGCGAGATGAAGAGCCTCAGGCTCGAAAGCGGAAATAATCTGCGGCAATTCGCCGATCTCCTTCATCGCATTTCCTTCCGCGATGCGCTCCGGACAAAAGGCTAAGTGAGTCTTACGGCAGCGGTTTCGGATTCGTTCGTACACCATCTTAGTCACGCCTGGATAGACGGTACTCCTTAAAACGAGCAATGCCCCTTGGGGCAGCAGATCGACGATGTAGTCAATACCGCGATAACTTTCCGTCTGCATGGGATTAAGGTGTTTGTCAACTGGCATACCGACAACCTCGATAGCCGTCGTGGCATTCTTTAGGCAGGAACTGTCCGCTGTGGCCACAAGCGTTGTACCAATCACCTTCAGCAATTGCCTTTCCGCGGACTTTTCCATGAAAGGCATTCGGCCGCTGTTGACCGTCTGAATCTTGTTCTCGTCGATATCCAGCAAGACCACATCTAGACCATGATTCGCAAACACAATTCCCAACGGCAGTCCTATGCGACCGCAACCGCCTATGATTACCAGTTTCTCCGATGTTAACATTCGACCTGCTCCAATTGCTGTGCTTGCAAGGTGGCATTCTCGCCCTCATGAGCCTTGGCTTGAGAGGCCGTGAGCGATTGGGCTTGCCCGATTGAAGCCCAAAGCAGCAACGTGGCTATGAACGCGATAGTTTTCATAGGTCTTTCTGAAAAAAGGCTACAGAAGCAGTGTGTGACTCAGAGTATCAAGTATTAGTTGCGAGTCGGTGAATGTGTCTCTGCCCATTTGCGGCAGCGTTCTTGAATCTCTAGGCGCTTGGCCGGGGTCAGTGTCTCGCCCACTTTGTCGCGTGTTGATCTGGCCTTTTCATCCAAGCCAGAGGCTCCGAGGTTGAGCCAGAAATACGCCTCTACTTCATCCGTTGGAACACCCCAACCATTTGAGTATGCCAAGCCAAGATCATACTGAGCCTGCTCGTCACCTTGCTCAGCGGCCTTGCGGAGCCAACGAGCCGCTTCTGCATCATCTTTGGAAACACCTTCGCCATTCGAATATGCCAAGGCAAGATCATACTGAGCCATCTCATAACCTTGCTCAGCGGCCTTGCGGAGCCAACGAGCCGCTTCTGCATCATCTTTGGAAACACCTTCGCCGCTGTGATATGCATAGCCCAGAGCGGTCTGAGCCTTTGCATTTCCCTGTTCTGCTGCTTTGCGGCACCAGCGCATAGCTTCCGTCTCATCCTTTGGAACACCTTCGCCATTCGAATACTCCATGCCAAGGGCGTATTGAGCTTGTGCATCTCCCTGCTCGGCGGCCTTCCGCAACCATCTCGCAGCTTCTACATTGTCCTTTGGGACACCTTCGCCTTTGGCATAAGCCAATGCAAGATTGTATTGAGCCCCTGCGTGTCCCTGCTCGGCAGCTTTGTGAAACCAACGTTCAGCTTCTGAGTCATCTTGCTGAACACCTTGCCCAGCGACGTACATCACGCCAAGCCAGTACTGTGCATCTGCGTTTCCCTGCTCGGCAGCTTTGCGGAACCAGACAGAGGCCAGCACTGCATCTCTTGTGACCCCAATGCCATAGCGGTACACAAGGCCAAGTGCGTATTGAGATTGCGCGTCTCCACTCTCGGCTCGTTTGATAAGCTCTGCTGTGTTCTTCTTGATCTGGGCCGGACTTATGTCTTGGGCAGCTATCGCGTAGGGGACCGATAGCATCAAGAGACCAATCAGAAACCATTGCAGCAAGTATGCAAAGAATCGCGCCACTGAACCTCCTTCACCTTCTGGCTTATTAATGCCGCTAATCGCATCAATTGTCAGATACTACAGGCTGAATCGCCTTGCTATGCACATCTGTTGCTGAAGCAAAGAAGCCGCAGCAGCTATGGCGCACAGCGCATCCATCACACTCTGGGAGAAAAACATTTTTCCAGTCAGAGATGCTCTGACGCGAGTCACCCCATAAGGATCGACTGATGGTACATAGCTGATGGTTGTATACAGAGACAGGAATATGGTGCCACTTCAATTCCTGAACTGCCTCAAATAGCAGGTCGCTGTAATCAGCCGGGTCAATCCATACATCGACCAGGTTACCTTTCGCTAATCCGACCGGCTCTAGCCCCATAAAGGCAACATTGCACGCGAAGGGAAAATTGCGTGAGATGAACCGGGAAATGCGTGGTAGCCATTCGAAATTGATCTTGGAAATCACTACCCGTAGTTCCACTCTGAGGCCGCAGCGTGCGGCGTTCAGAATTCCCCGCGCAGTTTCATCAAAAGCACCGTGCGCCTGAACCACGAAGTCGTGTTCTTCGGAGAGATCGGAGTAAAGCGGTATACCCAGAACGAGATCGGTGTGTTCAACGTCGGCGATGTCTTGGGCGAGTGCAAGGAACTTCAATCGACGGCCATTGGTCAGGATATGAATGGATGTCGAAGGCAAATAGCTCTTAAGCCGACCGATCAGGGCACCCAGGCGTCGTCCGAGCAGCGTTGGCTCACCCCCGCTCAGTATAA
>PLSM01000048.1 GCA_003165075.1 Acidobacteriaceae bacterium
GGTTTGGGCCAGGTGCGGATTTTCCTGCGTGTTGGGAATGGGAAAGAACGTGAGGTATTTGGCGGTGATGGGGCTGATGAGGCCAGCCAGATTGTTGGTGTAGGGCGCTTTGGTGGAGTTGAAAAGGATGGGCGCATCGGCCGAGAAGTCGCCGGTGCGTTCCGCCACCGTCGGCACTACCACTCCATGCGTGATGTCCTGATTATCGCGAAGACCTTCGTAGTACGCGAAGAAGTAGGCATGGTTGTGCACCATGGGGCCGCCGATCGTGCCGCCGAACTGGTTCTGCTTGAGCTCTTCCTTCCGCGGCGCGAAGTAGTTGTTGGCATCGAGTGCGTCGTTGCGCAGGAACTCGTAGAGGGTTCCGTGGGCCGAGTTGGTGCCGGAGCGCGTGACGATGGTGGTGATGCCGCCGCTGGTTCCTCCGAACTCAGCCGGTGCGGTCGTGGTCAGAATGCGGAACTCAGCCATCGTATCGGCTGGCGGCCGATATGCGTACCCCCCGTCCATGCGGTTGATGTCCCGCATGCCGTCCACGAGAAAGGTATTGGACTCCGGACGCATGCCGTTGACTTCATAATTTTGTCCAACTCGCCGGAAGTTGTTCTGCACCGTCAAACCCGCGGAGGTTGGACGTACGCCAGGCTGAAGAATGCCAAGTTGAGAGAAGTTGCGCCCATTGAGTGGCAGACTCGCAATCTCGGCTTCGCTCACCACCGCGCCTTGCGCGATCTCGTTGGTTTGCAGTCCGGCGGCTTCGGCACTGACCTCGATGGTCTGACTCGCGGTGGCGGGAACAAGCTGCACTTCAATCTGCGACTGGTTCCCAACGTCGAGATGAATCCGCGCACTGACCCACGTAGCAAAGCGGTCGGACCGCACCTCGACCCGGTAGTCGCCGACAAACAGCTCCTGAAACGAGAACTCGCCGTTACCATCCGAGCGCTGCTCATGCTTCTGTCCCGTGTCATTCGAAGTGACCACAACATCGGCGTTCGGCACGACAGCGTGGGTCGCGTCGGTGACCACACCACGCAAAGATGCCGTTGCGCTTTGACCAATGGCTGCGTGCTGCAGAGCCGTGAAAGTCGCCGCGATAAACACATACATAAAAATGCGCTTCATCGTAAGCCTCGTTTCCAAAGTCTGAGAACCTCGCGTACTACCTGTTCCATGCATGCCACGCATCAATTGAAAGATGCACTCGAAGACTGCGCTTCCGGTGGATTGATGCGCCCATGCACACAATCCCGATCTTTCGCGCATGGCGGCGCCCCAACGTGGGTCCAATCGGTGCGCCAAGCCTCTTGTTTGCAATTCGCCGCACATAGCGCGCGGTGGAAAAACTTCTTTGTTACGTGATTGGATGGTTAAGCATCATACGATCCAATCGCAGCAGCGTCTTCCTCCATTCACAACAGGCAATGCGAAGAATTCCCGGAATTACCGCCCCGAACCCTCGTAGACCCCGGTCGTAAGTCATGTTCCCGGACACCCGCGCCAAGTCCTTGCAGTTCGCAAGGAGCAACAGCGAAATCACGAAGGAACGTGCGGCAAGATGGACCTCCTACGCAAATTGTTCGGAGAATATACGAAGACTATGCCTTGGATTCAGAAAGCGCATCGGGACAACGATTGAGTCTGGCATCCATTGAAGGGTGGAGCTGAGGAAGTGAGTTCGATCACATTCGTCTCAGCTGCGACATCTTTAGAGGATCTCAGAAGTCTACGAGCCGACGGGAGACGAACGCCGAACCAATCGCCAAAGGGGTGGCGAGTAGGTTTTCAACAAGTTCGGTTCTTCGCGTCATCTGACGATGGTGGGGATATCGCCCGCGTTTAGATAAAGGAAAAGGACCGAGAGATCAATGGCCTTTACGGGCCGGTCGAGCGACTGCGTACATCTCAGCCGCTATGCGATCGAACAGAGCGTAGCGATCGTCCCCGTCCACATAGACATTGAAATGCGACCGTCCGGGAAGAAAGGTGAATTGCGGCTTGCCGCCAAGCTGGTCGAGCGTTGTCTGCAGGCTGTGCGCGGCTCCATCCAGATAGAAAGTGTCATCCGTACCGACAACGAGATGAATTTTTCCCTGAAGGTCATGACCGATACTCTTCCAGTCAGTTTTCAAGTGCTCGACGATGTCGTAGTGACTGCGCCAGTACGATGCGACTGCCGGGTCAATATCTCCCGTCGTGCGATTAAAGAGGGGCATGGGCCGCCCATCGGGGCCCCTGGGCGAGAAGACCCATTCAAACGAGGCAAGCTGACCGCCGTAGGGGCCGAGAACTGCCTCAAGTCCGGCGAGCTGCCGCATATTCGACAACGGGTGGCCGTGATCGCGCAAGATCGGAGTCAACGTGCCATCTGCAGCGTAATAGAAGTTTGCATGAGGAGCATAGAGATCGATCGTGCTGAAGAAATGAAAGTCACTTGGGTCAGGTGAAGTTGACCAGGTTCCGCCAAAGATCTTCGGGTAGGTCGTTTGAAGCCACAAAGTTGCCCAACCACCCGAGGAATGCCCCTGCAGGAAGCGGCCAGAGGTGCGCGCATCCATGCGATAGGAGCGCTCAATCCTGGGTATCAGTTCGGTTGTCAGCGCTGTGCCCCATGGCCCGTTATTCACAGAATCGGCGAATTCGTGCGTGCCGGTCGGGCTGCTCTCATCAAGCAAGACCCAGATCATCTCAGGCATCTTGCCCTGCTTCATGCGGTCGTAAAGGATGGGGGCGTAGCGGGCCCGCAATCCGTTCAAAGTGCCGCCGAATCCGTGTGTAAAGTACACCGTCGGGTAGCGAGCATTCGGACGATCGGAGTAGTGGGGTGGCAAAAGGACCCAGGCGCGCATATGAATCTCGCGTCCCCAGAACTGAGTGAGCACAGGGCTGACGAGGTCGAGCGGCCTGAGCGCCGCGTTCACGTCCGGCCGATCGGCCAATGGATCTGGCGGTTCGGGAACTACCTGTGTGAGCGTTAGAGCCGGTATCGACGAATTCGTAATTGGAATGCTGATCGAGACGGGCGCGGTCACCAAATCCCCAGCGGCGCGGCCGTCGTAGTTATAGCTGTGATTCACGTCGAGGACCGCCTGAACGCGATAGTTCCCCGCCGGAGCTTTGGAAACGGGCCCTGGAAACACTACATCGTCAGCATCGATATCGACCGACCCTCCGGGCGCCAGGATCGGAATTTCTTTCGCCGCCACAAAGACGCTGGCTGGCGACATCATGTTTATGTCGACCGCAGTGGCGGCGTCGGATGCCGGACCGATAAAGAGCAGCAGGCGTCCGGATGTCGAGCCTGGAAAGGACTTATCCAGCGATACACGAGAGAAGGTATGCGAAGGGACGGCATCGGCTGATTGAGCGCGCAGTGCGATGCCAGAGCACGCCGTCGCCAGAAGCAGAAACAACGATGCAAACCGGCAGAAGCCAGGCTTCGACATTTGGGGATCTTGAAAGTGGCTTCTCATTCGCGGACATATCCAATCTGTGCCATGCGAGCTCCAAAGCGAAGAAACGCTTCATCGGAGACGGGCTTGACTCCGTTTGCTGATACGAAGCGGTTGTAGAAGTTAAAGAGACCGCAGGCGGCGATCGCGTAATAGACTGATGCATCGTCCCAGCCTTGGCGGTGCAGAACCGCAACATCCGCCGCATTGATGGATGCGGATTCGAGAGTGACCTTGCGCACAAACCGCAGCATCGCCTTATCTTTTTCAGGGAGCGCGGAAGTTTCCACGTCGCGAATGGCGCCCCAAACGAGGTCTGAGTCGCCATATAAATGAACTGCAACTGCCGCGTGGGCCTTCATGCAGAACTCGCAACGGTTGAGCGACGAGGTGTAAGCAGCAATCAACTCGCGCATCGCAACACTGATGGGCGCATCTTCATGCATGATTTCCTGCGAGAAGCGAACAAGATGGTAGGCGGCCTTCGGCCGGAATGCGAGCAGGTTCCAGATATGCCAATATTCCGTACCGGATGACTTGGCCGCGGCAATCAGGTCGAAGTAAGGACTGGGCTGCGGATTGTTCTCGACATCCTGAAGAAAAAGCGCGGCCGGCTCTTGCGCTGTAGCCATTGTGGATACCTTTCTATTCCGGGTCGATCTCAAGCGTGGAATCGCCTTGGCTTTCAAAGAGAGCCAGTAGCCCCTGCGATTGAAGCCCGAAAGCGTTGGCAACACGATTGAATGTGGCGAACAGCGCAGCGACATGGATAGCCTCGGCAATCTGCAGTTGGCTCCAGCCCGCCGCGACCAGCAAATCCACATCGGCCTTATCGATTTCGTGCGAATTGCCATTCACCTTTTGCACGAAGCCCAGAAGTTTTTGTTCTTCAGCCGTGAGCGAGAGTGAGGCAAGATCGTTTTTCTGGATGGCACGCAGTGCTTCCGCCGAGCCTCCATGTACACGGAGGAAATATCCATGACTGTCGGCGCAGTAAATACACTCATTCTGCGACGAAACGAAAGTTGCGATCATTTCCTTGTGACGGCGAGTCAAGTGCCCGTCTGCAAAGATCATGCTTTCAGACAGGGCCATCATGTGCCGGAGCAGTGGCGGATGCGTGGCGAAGCACTTCAGGATTCCCGGAACATCGGCGCGGCCGAAGTGAGACCGGAAGTGAGCATAGAGCTCGAAAACTTCACCCGTAGCTTCATCTTCTTCAACTCCGGGCAGATTTCGAGAGGTGGACGAGTGTTGGCGTCCGGTAGATCGCGAGAGTTGCTCGTATTCCGGTAGTGCCAAGTGCACCTCCGACTAAAAGTCAATGCGTGCGGCAAACTGGAAGGCCCGCGGGCCACCAGAGCCGAAGAAGCCTCCCGCAGTGCTGACAGGAGAATAGAAGTTCTCTTGAACTGCTTGTGCGGGCACCGGAGGAGGTCCTGGCTGCGCGGGCACGTAGGGGCTGATGGAAATGTTGCGTCCGGCAAAGTTGGCGGTGTTTGACCCGCGAATATTGGTTTCGTTGAAAATGTTAAAGCTTTCGCCGACAAGGCTCAACTTTACGTGCTCGCCGAGGTCAATGTCTTTCTTGAGGCGCAGATCGAGCGAACTGAAGGGGCTGTAGAAGTTGATTCCCGCAGGCACATTCTGGATTGGGCCGCCGGCATTGCACGGGAACACCGCCGGGCAAGCCGGCAGAGCATTCCAGCGATTGATGATGGTATTCAACTGGGCGCTATTCCTCACTTCGCGAGCCAAGGCATTGCGAGGAAGCAGAGGCAGGCGCGAACCACTTGCGCCGGCGCTATTTGCCGTTCCCGGGAGGAACGTGTCGGCGGGCACACCGGAACCATAGGTATAGATGGGCGCGAGAGAGAACTTCCACGGCAACTCGGCCTCGCCGTAGAGCGTGAGCCGATGGCGTTCATCGGAGACCGCGTAGCCCTTTTCCAGGCGCAGGTCATTGATGCCTTCGACAAGGTCGACTTGCTCGTCGGCAGTCGCAGTCAACTGATCGTCGTCGGAGTAATCGAAAGTTTTCGACAGGGTGTAGCTGACGTTGTACTGGTAGCCGACGCGCCCAATCTTGGCGGGACGATGTTCGACACTTACCAGCAGCCCGTCGTACCACGACTTAGCCTGCGATTGAAGCAGCGTGATGTTATCGGAGATGCCGCTGAGCGGATCAGTGATGCTGCAGGGAACATTGTTTCCGGGGCAGCTGATATCGGGCGACGTGGAGGTTGTGCTGCGCAGCAGGTGGCCGATAATCTGCCGTGTCGCAAATACGTGCAGGCCGTCAGCAGAGATGATCCAGTTGCTACCCGCTTGTTGTTGCGCACCGAGCGAGAATTGCTGGAAAAGCGGGTGATGTGCATCCGGGCCCATGGCAAGAATTCCGATGCCGCCGGTCTGGTGCGGCCCGCTGAACGGGGCTGCGAGCGTGGGCGTGCCTGATACGAAGCTGCCTTCGGGCGCAAAACATGCGTCGAGGCTAGGTGGGCCTGGCACGAAGGGCGAGGTGCATTCCGAGCCTCCATATTGCGTGACTGTCAGAGCGCGATCGTTCTGGACAAGCTCCTCTGCGCCGGCCTCAAGAATGATGCGGTCATAATAGATGCCGTAGCCGCCGCGAATGACTGTCTTGCCTTTGCCGAATGGACTGTAGACAAAGCCCACGCGAGGGCCGAAGTCCTTGGTATCCGGATTCTTTTTGAGATTGATAATATTCGCCATCCAGGTGCAGGGTACAGTCGGCGTTGAAGTGAGATTCGGGCAGGGATCGTGCGCACTGGAGTTGCCGGTCAGGTTTGAGTCATATTCCCAGCGCAGGCCAAGGTTCAACGTAAGGTTGGGAAGCGCGTGCCAGTCATCTTGCGCGTAGCCGGCGACGTAACTGTCGAAGACCGTTGGAATGGGAACGGGTACGACGGGCGCCTTGCTGTGAAGAGCGACGGCGATCGGAATGTCGAGATCGTTGACTTGCCCGTCACCATTCAGGTCCGCAAAGCCGAAATCGGAAGTGAGAACCACCGAACCTGTGCCGAAGGGATTAATCTCTCCGTGCGCGGTATAGTGCTGAAACTCAGCACCAAGCTGAAGTGAGTGTTTGCCGAGCGACCACGAAAGCGCATCGCGAACTTGATTGCGGTCGAGATAAGTGGCTTGGGGAAGATTGAAGTTTTCGCCGTCCGCGAGGTCAGGGAAGATCAGTTCGTTGGTAAGATTCAGCGACGGATCGGTGATGGCCTTGTTCTGGGGATACGGTGGAATGTCGTTATAGAAGTTGTCGTAATGGAACGATGCGTCGTTGACCAGCGAAGAAGAAATCACCGTGGTGATGCCTGCCACGAGGGAGCTGAACCGATTGAGCGAGTTCTGGCGCTCGGCAGCGGTGAAAGCAGGTGTGCTCATGGAGGGCGATGCCTCGGACGCATCGGTAGAACGATTGAACGAGTAACGTGCCATGAGTTTGTTCCGAGCGCCTAGTTGCTCATCGAACCGGGTCGACCAAAGAGCATCGCGCAAAGGCGCCGGTGCGGAGGTGTTCAGGATCGAATCTGTCGTGAAGTCGCGCGTGCCTGTCTGCAGCGACGCGTTCTGGTCGCGGTATTCGACTGACGAGAACCACCACGCCTTTTCTCTGCATACAGGTCCTCCAATCGAGTCACCGTACTGCTCGCGATCGAAGGGAGGTGTAGGCAGGCTGCGGTTGAACGTTGCCGGTAGCGCCTGGAGATTGCGATTGCGCTCGAACAGAAATGCCGAACCATGGTAAGTGTTGGCGCCTGATTTGGTGACGATGTTGATGATGCTGTTACCGGAACGTCCAACCGCGGCCGTGAAGCGGCCAGTCGCAATCTGAAACTCCTGCACTGAATCTTCAGGGAAGTTGGCCAGTGTGCCGCCAACGACTTCGTCGTTGTTGTCGCCACCATCCACGGTGACATTGCCGCCGCGGCCAAAACCTCCGGCGGAACTCACTTCCAACGTGTTGGTCTTGGTGGGATCGAATGTGGGCGCCGGGCGGTTTCCTGGAACAAGGTAGGCCAATTCGAGAAAGTTTCTGCCATTCAAGGGGATGTTCTCGATCGTCTTTGAAGTGATTTGTCCCTGGATCATTGACTGTGTCAAGTCGATGCCAATGACGGATGCGCTGACGTCCACGGTTGTTCCGGAACTGGCGATCTGCAACTTGGCGTCGACGGTCGAGCTGCGGCCCGCCTCAATCGCAATGCTCTTGAATTCGCTTGCAGCGAATCCAGGTTGCTCGATCTTCAGATCGTAAGTACCTGCGGGAAGATCGGGTAAGTCATAGCGACCACTACCATTCGTGACAGTGCTGCGCGATACGCCCTGAGTTGTGCTCACGGCATCGACTCTGGCGCCAATGACAATCGCATCTTTTGGGTCGGTAACAATGCCGTTAATGCTGCCGGTAGGAACCTGGGCGCCGGCGATGCCCGCAAGCATTACGACAATCGAGACTAGGGGAATAAGTCGCGCAGAAAGGTATTGACTCATCAAGAGAACCTCATTCTTTTGAGTTGGTGGTCGTGATGCCGAGATCATGAGAGTGGCCCCACGCTGGACGTGAAAAACCTGGGGAAGGCCACGAAAATAAACTCTAAAGAGAAGGATCGGTGGTGTCTTCGGTCAGCCGATGGACCTAACTCCCCACCATTCGAAGGAGAGAAACTGGATTCCACCAAAGCAAGGAATCGCCGGCCAGGCTGGGCCCTCATCCTTTCGGTGGATGCACAGCGGCAATTGACGACATAGGATACTCGACGTGGCGAGTGAGCAGAGGAAACTTGGCCTTGTGGCTGTCATCGCCCTCGTTACCGGCGAATCCATCGCGCTCGGCATCTTTCTCACACCAGCAGCAATGGCGAAATCGCTCGGATCGCCACTGTTACTCGGTCTGGTCTGGCTGGGAATGGCATTGATGGCGATGAGCGGCGCCCTCTGCTACTCCGAACTTGCCATCAGGCACCCGCAATCCGGAGGCGAGTTCGTTTATCTCCGCGCCGGCTATGGCGAACAGATTGCTTTCCTCTATGGCTGGATGAGCTCTCTCGTGATGTACCCGGGAGTTGCAGCGGCGTTGGCAGTGGGCTCGGTGGCCTATGTGGCGCAGGTTTTGCCGCTCGGCAGTAGAGCCCTGGCGGTGGTTCCGGCATTTCTTCTCTGTGCATTCGCGATTGTGAATATTCTGGGCACGCGCTTAAGCGGCGCTGTCATGTCCTCCGTCAACATCCTCAAGCTCGGCGTGCTTTTCTCGCTGGTCGGGTGGGCAGTCGTTTCGGGTCACGCACACGTCAGCAACCTTTTCCCGCTCGCTGAACGCCGCCCTGGTTCCGACGCACTCTTTCCAGCGTTAGCGGGCGGGGCCGTGAGTGCGTTTTTCAGCTTTGGCGGATGGTGGGAAGCAGGCAAAATCGCAGGGGAAATCCGCGACCCAAAACGCAATCTGCCTTTGGCGTATGTTGGCGGGGTCTCGCTTGTAACGGCCGTTTATCTCCTCGTGAGCGCCGCTTTTCTCAGCGTTCTGCCCATCGACAAGCTGACGTCGAATACCGCCTTCGTCGCGCAGTTCGGTGAGGCTCTGTTCGGCGCGACGGGCGCGCGCGTACTCTCCATCTGCGTACTCATTTGTGTCTGCGGCGGGATGGCGGCGCTCAGCATGGCTGCCCCGCGCGTCTTCTACGCCATGGCTCAGGCCGGCTCCTTCTTTCCTGCGTTCGGCAAGCTGAGCCCGCGCTTTGGCACGCCCGCGAATGCGATCCTGCTACAAACCGGTCTGGCGCTCGCCGTGCTTCTGCTTGGAGCATTCGATCGGGTCCTCGCCTACATTATCTTTTCGGCAGTTCTGTTTCTCGCGCTCACCGCGTCCACGTTGTTCAGGACACGCGAACCTGTCAGGGGTTGGTGGTTTCCTCTCACGCCTATCATATTCATAGCCTGTTGCCTGGTAATCGCGGGCCTCATTCTCATGCATGATCCCCTTCCGGCTTTCGTGGGGGTGATCATTGTGCTTTGCGGTATCCCTGCGCGCAAATTTCTCACCACCCGTCAATCTGCGCACCTTGTTCATGAAAGGAGCTGATAGCACCCATGCCACATATCCAACTTCCCGAGGGCTTGCAGGGCATTCGCGGCCCGATGGCCTTCCGGCCAGAAACAGCGAAGCCTCTCAATGAGCTTGCGGAAGTCCTGCTGCACGCGCCCAACTCTCTCACGCCTGGTGAGCGCGAGTTGATCGCCACCTATGTCTCATCGCTCAACGATTGTTACTTCTGCCAGACGGTACATGGCGCCATTGCCTCCGCTCATTTGAATGACGACGAAGACCTGGTGCGCCGCGTGAAGGCTGACTTCAAGCACGCTGACATTTCTGAAAAGCTCAAGGCCCTGCTTGTCGTTGCCGGAAAGGTGCAGAAGGGCGGCAAGCACGTGACCGCGAACGACGTTGAAGAGGCACGGCGGGCCGGAGCAAGCGACGTCGAAATCCACGATGCTGTGCTCATCGCAGCGGCATTCTGCATGTACAACCGCTATGTCGATGGACTTGCGACCTGGCAGCCCAAAGACGAGGAACTCTATCGCCAGCGCGGCAAGAAGACCGCGAAAGAGGGCTATGTAACCATGAGCAAGGAATATCTGCCGCAGCAATAACCTGAATGGCGAGGAGATCGAAGATGGCCCATATCAATTTGCCTAAAGAGTTGCCAGGAATATCCGCCGGCTTCGCTTTCCGTCCCGAAACCGCCAAGCCGATGCGCGAGCTGGCGCACATTTTGCTTCACGAGCCCAATAGCCTTACGCCCGCCGAACGCGAGCTGATCGCGACCTATGTCTCATCCCTAAACGATTGTTACTTCTGCCAGACGAGCCATGGCGCAGCGGCTGCATCACACCTCGGCGAAAGCAACACGGTCAAGCTCGTAAAGACCGGCTTCGAGACGGCGCCGATCTCAGAAAAGCTCAAGCGTCTCCTCGTTATTGCGGGAAAGGTTCAGCAGGGCGGCAAGCATGTTACGGCTCAGGATGTCGAAGCCGCGCGGACGCTGGGCGCGACGGACAAGGAGATTCACGATACGGTGCTGATCGCCGCTGCCTTTTGCATGTACAACCGCTATGTGGATGGTCTCGGCACCTGGCAGCCATACGATGACTCGATGTACGAGCAGATGGGGAAGCACCTCGCCACTGAGGGATACCGAACGCCTTCCAGGCGCCTCGCAAAGGATGAATCTGCAGAGCACCGTTCCCGGGACTAAAAAGGATCTATTCGGGAGAATCACCGGCCACTCGTCAGTAACAAGTTGAGTAACAGCCGGGCATGGTTTTGGCCCTGGGGGTGCCCTGTCACTGAGGAGGTCAATGATCCACTTGTCTGTGTAGTCGGCTTCTCGGAAAAGTGGCCCTTGGCTTAACTGCCGCCAATGCGCTCACCGAGGGATGGTAATCGGGAATATGGTTAATGGCGCAGGCAGGACCTCCTGGGTAATTGGGCGGAGGTTCACAGGGCGGAGGTCATTGGTGCGATAAGGGTGCAATAAGGGCATCCAACTGTATCTCAGGGCGCTGAAAGGAGCCGTCCGTTTGACCTTGCCCGCGCAAAACGTATCCCTTAGCGAGCTGTTCTAATGCGAAAGGGTAGCGAAGATGACGAAGGCACCGCGGGGACGATACACGCTTGAGTTCAAGCAAGAGGCAGTTCGGCTAGTGGAGTCGGGCCAAAGCCAGGCAGCGGTAGCACGCAGTCAGGGGGTAGTTGAAC
>PLSM01000045.1 GCA_003165075.1 Acidobacteriaceae bacterium
CTTGGCCCTTTGGAGGAGCAGGAGTCGTTACTCCTGCACTGGCTTCGTTGGAATTGCGGTCGGCGCACCAGATCATTCGAGGGCCCGTACACTTTCACCAGAAGATCCTGATGCCCCTTCTGAGCGCAAGCATCACGAAGGATGCAAATTTACCGGCTGGCTGGCTGAAGGAATTCAGGGCAAGAGAGAAGCTCGTGGCTGTGGTTGCCGTTCGCGGAGACACCGTACAGTATTACCCCAGTGAAGGGTCCGGTCCGGCTTCGGTAGTAAAGAGTACAGGCCAACTCGACCCGGGCACTTCGATAGTTCTTACAGAGCACATGCTGCCTGATGGCACGCTTGACTGGGATGTGCCCGCGGGCACTTGGCAACTATTCGCGTTCAAGCAAATGCCAACCGGGCAAAGAATCGGCGGCGCTGCCGGAGCAGGGCCGCAGCTTGTTCTGGACCATATGAACAAACATGCATTTGACGTGTACGCCCAACGCGTCGGGGGCACGGCTTATCAGTATGACGGCCAATATTTTGGTCACGGTTTGCGGGCCATCTTCGTTGACAGCCTTGAGTATCACAGCCAACCCGGACATCACTGCCACGAAGCCGTCTCGATCTCTGTTTTCAGCTCCTGATACCTATAAGTGTTCCTTTTTGAACAGAAATGCTCTTTCCCAGTGCCGCAATATCTTTCCAGGGCGCTAAGCCTAATCAGTCCGAGCCGGAATCCGTGCTCGAAGCAGTCTCAACTATCTGTTCATTCAGTTTGATCGCGGAGGAAAAACGCATGTACGTTCGTGTTTCAAAGTCTGTAGGTCGGGTTCTTGCCTTGGCCTTTGTGGCGTTGATACCCATTGCCATGGCCGCGCAGGACGCAGCCAAACCGGCTGTGAAGGCCCCCGCGGACGATTCCGCGTCGAAGTGGGACATCTTCGCCGGGTACAGCGCCCTGATCCCCAACGCAAGGATAAACGGGTTCGGCTACAACTCCATCGATTACGGCGCGATTTTGAGCATAACCCGCTTTTTCAACAAGAATGTTGGCGTGCGGTTCGAGGGAGATGAGCACATCCTGCTTCCCGAGTCCAATATAACGACAAGCCAGCCGGGCGATGATTTCAGCGGCGGATATGGGGGCGTGGTTTTCAGGTTCCCGATGGCGGACGGGAAGGTTACGCCCTCCTTTCACGCTATGGTCGGCGCCGAGCAAGTTGGCAGCATCCCTCAGACAGACGTTTTTGGCTATGCCTTCACGGCCGGCGGCAGCTTGGATGTTGCGACGCCGGCCTTTGATCACCATTTGTCCATACGCCTCTTCCAGGCGGATTATCAGTATGTCCACGCAAACTTTTCGGCAGCTCAAGGGGGGTCAACCAGTTTCAACCCCCAAGGGCGCGTGAGCGCTGGCCTCGTGTACAGCATCGGCTCCTTCGCGCCGCCTCCTACGGTGACCCTGGCCTGCTCGGCCAGCCCGGCGTCGGTCTTCCCCGGCGACCCGGTCACGGTGACGGCGACGGCCGGAGCGCTGGATCCCAAGTTCAATGTGATTTATTCGTGGTCGGGAACCGGCGTGACGGGCAACGGAGTGACGGTGACGGTGGCCACCGGTCCACTGGCGGCCGGCACCTATACGGTGAAGGGCACCGTGAAGGAAGGCAAGGCCGGCAAGGAAGGCCTCAAGCCCTGGGAGACGGCCGACTGCTCAGCCAGTTTCACGGTCAAGGCGTTTGAGCCGCCGACCATCAGTTGCACGGCCAATCCCAGCACCATCAAGCCGGGTGAGACCAGCACCATCACCTCCATGGGCATGAGCCCGCAGAATCGCCCGCTTACCTACACCTACTCGGCGTCGGCCGGCTCCATCAACGGCAGCGGCAACACGGCATCGTTCTCTTCCGCCGGCGCACCGACGGGTGCGGTGGGGATAACGTGCAATGTGTCCGATGACAAGGGTCAGACAGCGACTGCGAGCACCAGCGTGACCATCACGGCCCCGTATGTTGCTCCTGTCCCGCATACCCAGGCTCTCTGCTCCATCACCTTTACCAAGGACAAGGAACGCCCAACCCGCGTGGACAACGAAGCCAAGGCCTGCCTTGACGAAGTCGCTCTTGACCTGCAACGGCAATCGGATGCCACGGCGGTAATCGTTGGCGAGTCGGATGCCAAGGAAAAGGCCAGGACCGAGAAGGAAACGGCGATGGAAGCCAGGCGCAAGCATCCCAAGCCGGTCATCGACGATGCAGCTCAGCGCGCAGTCAACACCAAGGAGTACCTGGTGACGGAGAAGGGCATTGATGCTTCCCGCATCAGCGTCGCCACCGGCGCCACCGATGGCCAGACTGTGGAAGACTACCTTGTGCCTTCGGGAGCAACCTTCACGGCAGATGTGAATGGAACCACTCCTGTGGATGAGACGGTGGTCAAACCTGAGGTGCGCAAGCCCCTGGGCGAGAAGCACCACCACAAGAAAGCTGCCGAGGCGGCAACGAAGTAGACTGCAGAGGCAATGAACCAGTTCGTCAAGCCTTCCCGCAACCAGGGAAGGCTTGACGAACACAAGGCTGAGCGATTCCTTCTGCAATCATTTGATCGGGCTTTAGCTTCAAACCTGCAGAATCAAGCGACGCGCAGCCGGTACATTCATTGACGGGTCCAAGGCTGTCGATCCAATTTCATATCTTTTCCATTGCCACAATTGCGGCTCTCGAAGCAGCCTCCGATCAAACGACACCGCCGGGTCGGGAACGTGCAGTTGGTAGACATCGATCCGCTCCAAGCGAAGTCTCTTCAAGCTGCCCTCAACAGCGGACTCCAGATGTTTCGGGCTGGCGTTGTGCGTCCATTGTCCTGGACCCACCCGCTCCCACCCGCCCTTGGTGGCGATGACCAGGCCCGGCGGATAGGGCGCCAGCGCCTCCGCGATCAACTCTTCGGAGACATACGGACCATACGAATCAGCCGTGTCGATGAAGTTCACCTCAAGCTCGACCGCATGCCTGAGCGTTGCCAACGCCGCATCGCGATCCGCGGGAGGCCCCCAGACGCCCTTGCCCGTGATGCGCATAGCGCCGTACCCCATGCGGTTTACCGTGCAATCTCCGAGTTGGACGGTGCCCGCAGCCGCAGCGGAGATGGCCTGCATGTTCTGACTCATGATGCGAATCTCCTCCTTCCTTAGGATGCCGGATCAGCCCTGGTGCGGCCAGGGGGAAATAGTGCCGCTGGCCAACTTGCGATGCGGGGAAGACAGGGGTATGGTCAGTTCTACCTCGGGATTCAGCATCCGTCGCTCTGGAGCCCAGAGGAGGCCGGGCGCCGTCGCTTGCGACGAGGCAGGGGGTAGGCTCTCCCATAGAGCCTAATTCGCCGTCAGCACCGGAAGCTCGATGCTGCTGGCCTCGCCGGGTGCATGGTAGATGCGTTGCGTGGCCTTCTGATAGTCGCCTGGTTTGGCCCAGAAGATGTTGGGGACGAATGTCTGCGGGTTGCGATCGTAGAGAGGGAACCAACTGGATTGGACCTGCACCATGATGCGGTGGCCGGGCAGGAAAACATGGTTGGCCGGAGGCAGGGCGAATCGGTAGCCGCGCTGGGCGGACATCGCGACCGCTGCACCAGCGCCACGCCCAGTTGCTCGCGGTCGTTGGTGAAGATTTGCGCGTCGTATGCGCCGCGTGAGACGGCGACGTAGGCCATGCGG
>PLSM01000180.1 GCA_003165075.1 Acidobacteriaceae bacterium
GTGGACCAGCACAAGCTGGACGTTCCGGCCGCTTCCGATCCGGCACCGGCAGACGAGAACAAACCCATCACGCGCCGCGAACTCGCCAGCGTGCTCCACGGCTTGCGCCTCATGCAGGAACAATGGGAGCCGCAAATACACGGCTGCACTTCCATCGGTCTCCACCACCTGGAGGAATTGAGCGAGCCCAACTCCTGCGATCACTTCTGCGACGAAGAGGATTCTCCACTCAGCCCCACCGAGATCGACGACCTTTGCGAAAGGCTCAACATGGGGCTCTGCAACTGACCGGCTCCCGAGACAGGGCGAGAGAGCGAAGGGTTCCCATCCATTTCTCCGGACCAGCTACTCGCCCGAAGCCGGCGCGGATGATTCCTTTGCGCACCGGACCGCGTGCTGCATGATCCGTTCCGTGGCATCCTCTCCAATCAGCGCGTTGACGAATAGACAAAATTGAATGGCTCTCAAGGAGAGAGGTTCCAGCACTTTCTTGAGATCGTCTTCCGAGAGAGTGTGGAGATCGGCAATCGCATTCTCCGTGTCGAGGTCGCAGAAAGCCCACTTCAGAGCGGACATCACTCGCCATACGTACCGCTCTTCCAGCGGCAGCGCGGCCAATGCAGCCAGATACGGTTCGGTGTCCTGCCCTCCGATCTGTGCCTTCATTAGGGCGAGATAGGGCTTCATCCTTTCAGAACGAACCAGTTCCTGAGCACCATCTTCGGAATGAATCTCGCTGATGGGGAGACTGCAATTCTTGCCATCTGTCATGCGTCCTCCTGATTAAAGATGCACCCTCCGTGATCCTGCGATAGTTGAGGGAGGAGCGTACACTCCAAGGCTACCCTACGCGACAGCCCACGCCTCCAGAAGGAAGCGCAGTTCGCTTCTACATCTACCAAAAAGACGAGATCAGCCTCACTAATCCACTATTCACTGATTTCAACTTCTGCTTCGCTTTCAATCTCAGCCTCAACCTGTTCCTGGAGCTCGATGACTGCGGTACGAAGCGGGTCGTAGATTGAGATTTCTTGTCCGAGAATCTCAAATGTTACCGCAAGCGCGTAACGCGCCGCCGAATCGGGGTCATGGCTCCAGCCCTGATGTCCAACAACTGCGATGCAGAAGTGATCGGGCAGCGTGTTGGATTTGACGATGGCCCAATCCTTCTGGACGGTGCCGCTGTTCCGTCTAGTATCCCGAATCCAGCCAGCATCGGACTTCTCATGAAGGGTCCACGGCAGCACGGAACCGGGGAGCGGCTCCGTATCGTTTTCCTCTTCCTTCAATGCCCGCACTTTGAAGTCATTGATCCCTTCCCCGAGCTTGCTGCTTTTCCAGTCCACCCATGTGGACAGGTAGCGCCGCAGATTGCGGCGTGTGCGACGCGGTTGTGCCACATATGAGAGTGTTGCCTCGATCCGAATATCAAACTCATCGGCCTGTCCGCGCAACTGTGGAGGAATGGGAACCTGATAGACGTGACATTCGCTTGCGTGGATCTGCGTTTCACCCTTCGTAATGAATGTTGTGCGATGATCCGTGTTGACCGTGGCGGCTTCCTGGTTCGGCACGCCGTAGCCAATACACCGGATGATTCGCGAAGCCTGTTCGATTAGCCGCTGCCGCCGTACCTGGTCGTGACGCGGATCGAGTCGGCGAAGTTCTGTGAAAAGCCTTTCAGCCCAGGTCGGCCATCGGGCAGATTGGACGATCAGGGCTCGGTAAAGAAGTGCTGGCTCGTCTGGCAAAACCCGTTGTAATTCTGCGGCGATGCGCGCAACTTTCGGCGCTGAAAAAGACGTGCCCGTTTCGTCACGATCAACGGGTGGGCCGGGCGGAAACATGGTCGAGCGAATCAGTTCCGGACATGCTGCCGCGATTCGACCGCCTGCCTGCACGTCTGGCGGTACAGTAGCTGTGCGTACATTGTCGCCGCCATATTCGACGACTTCTGGTTTGATTACATTCCAGATACTGAAGCCAGATCTTGAGAAGGCTGACGGATAGCCGCGTTCTCGCGCGAAGGTGCGCCAGCCGCCATCCTCCAATGAGCCATAGGCAACAGAACCCACAGTGAGAGCCTGAAGGCTCTGTCCAGGATTGGCAATTCGCGAAGAAGCTTCGTACAAAAAGACCGGGTAGTCCCGTCCTGCGGCTAGATGATCCCTGACTCCTGGTTGAGGATTGTTTCCCGATAGCGGCAGATTGCCAGCGCTCTGCACAAACAATATGTCATATGTGGCGCAGAGCAGATCGATCTCCGCCGCCCAAGCCGACATGTATCGAGTACGGCACGGCGCACTCGCATTGATTGAGTGGTTAAAGATCCGTGTCTCGCGCGGCCCCTGATGGAAACGTTCTACAACAGTGCGTACTGCCTCAGGAGGAAACATCTCAACCGGCATACTGTTATTCTCATCGAGCACGCGAGCATTCTGAATCCAGAATGGTAGCTGGAGCGTGCCGTTCGGTGCGACGTTTTCGCCGTAGAGAACGGCACCAGCAACTCGGGTACCGTGACCGCCGGGAGCAACATAGTCGCTTACCTCATCTGAACTTTTTCCCGGCAAAAAGCAGTATGATGTCGCCTGATCGATAGCCGGTTGGATGAAAGTATGCGCCTCCTGGACACCACTGTCGATTACGCATATGGCAGGAGCATTAGCGTCCGGTGCTGTCAGCTCCACGGCCTCTTCGGGCTGTTCGCCCGGATGCGCAGCCTGTTGCGGCAAGGCTATATCTTCTGGCTCGACAACCTCAAAGATATATGCGTAGTTCAGAATAAAGTCCTTCAGGCCTTTGCCAACTATCTTCACTCGGATTGTGAAGCTGTCAGGAAGAACGGCTGCATCGAATGCAGCGCCGTCGATTAGGTGCAGTATCTCAGCTCTGTAGAATTCAGCGAACTGTTCGATCTCCGCCTCGCGGGCGACCTTTATGTTGTCCCATGCGTTGTATGCATCTGACCGAAGTTGGGACCAGTCTCGCTCTTTTCTCGCCCAGTCTGCGTCGGTGTCGCGCTTTCTCTTCTCAGGGGGTGCTGGAATCTCCTGAGTGCCAGTACAAGCTACGCCAATGTCAACAATGTAGAGTTGGTCATCGGTGATTGTGGGCCATTCCGAGAAAAGGCGGTCAGACAAGATACGGCGAAGTCGGTCGGTTTGATCGGGATCATCGTATAGGCGATGGACACGAGCGATTGTTGCCGAGCCGTGAATCTGCACTGCAAAGCCATTGACCATCGCTAGGAATGGTGTAAGCTCGATGTCTTCTGAGGCTACGATGACATAGCCTTCTTCCTGTTCCGCGACGATCTCGAATGTGAATTTATCGCGCAAGACATCCAGATCGAGGCCTGGGTCTACTTGCAGGAGGATGGGAATTCCTCGGGGAATGATCGGGAGATCCTGACCTTCCCTCTCTGCTCTGCGTTGTTGCCAGTTGGTGGTCAGTGCTTGCGATGCTGTCAGCAAGGCCCCACTATGCGCCTGTCGGGCATTTTTGTTTGCGCGCGTCTGAGGAGACTGTTTGCCACCACCATGCAAGCGGGCTCTGCCCTGATAGCGGAGCAACAATGGAAGATGTTCAAAGTTATGTTCGTTCGGCATTCGCTATTCTTCCCGTTCGGAATGTTCGTTTCTCCGAATCTCCGCTACCGCTTGTAAGAGAAGTGATTCGGTAACGCCCTTTTTCTCCCCAAGCACTGCGGCCTTAGCTGCATCTTGAGCTGCCTTGACCACCATTGCAGCGGAAGCACCTGACAACTGTTCGACGATGCGGTCCCAGTTAACCATTTCAGCGAGTCTGACCGCCGAAAGTGTGAGGCGTAGGAGCTTATGAATTTGTTCCGCACTAGGCAATGGAACGTAGAACACTTCATCAAATCGCCGGAAAAGCGCCGGGTCCAGCGAAGATTCTATGTTCGTTGTAGCAACAAGCAGTCCCGGCGCATCGTAATCCTCCATAAGCTGGAGAAGTGAGTTTACGATTCGAGATGCCTCTCCGATGTCCTTCGTGTTGGTTCGCGAACGCGCAATAAAATCGCACTCGTCCAGCAACAAGACGCAGGGAAGCTCCTTCGCTGCGGTAAAGATGCTCCGAAGGTTGATTGCGGACTCACCGAAGTACGATGAAATCAATGCGTCAAATCGAACCTTCAATAGCGGCAGGCCCGTGTTCCACGCAAGGCGTTTAGCCCCCAGTGACTTGCCGCATCCTGGAGGCCCATAAAGGAGGATGGTCTTCCTCGGGCGGAGCCCGTGTTGCCACAAGCGTTCCCTCGCAGCATATTCGCACTCAATGCGCGCGAAACGCTCCTCCGTCGCGGTGGGCAGCACCATGTGGTGTTCCAGCGATTCTGTAGGCAAGAGTGTAGCCAGGGACTCGGCATTCCGCCGGCTAAGGGGTAGCTCGGTAAGTTTTCGGTCGATGTCGCCAGTCGGCTTGTGCCCGTTGACGCGCTTTCGAGGCTGCTTAAGGATGGCTTCCAACTGGTCTGCGAGCCGCTTGTGACCGGTGCGCCTCTCCGCTTCAACAATCTTGTCCGCAAGACGATCAAGATCGTTCTGCGAACCGTCTGCGATAGCACGAACCACGCGTTTTAGTATGTCGGCGTTCATGCAATCCTTACCTTTCCTTGCACTGAATGTTCTGTGCCCACGCTCAATGTCTTGCGTTCCGTTAAATCCGAGTGCGCAGATGTCGGGGCCGAGTTCGAATCCTGGACGAGAATGTATCGCCAACCCTCGTCCTTTCGTTCGGAGCGGATGTCGTGACCCCGTTCCCGCAGTGCCGTCACATCACGGGAGACGGTTGGAACGGAGATACCGAGTTGCGCGGCGAGCATGGGAGTGGAATATTTCCCTGAACGAATCAGCCGCAATACCGCTTCCAAACGTCGTTCGATGTCCAGTGAGCGCTGGTACAGCATTTCGAGACTCCCAACCGTTCATTCGTGTCTATCGCCCTATGATAGACTTGTCAATCAGGCTTTGCAATCCATCAGCCGGTGGGTGTCCTCAAATTTGATCTGACGGGCGTTCAAATAGTCACCAGCATCAACCCTTCTTGGCTCAGCCTTCCTTCTTAAGCAGCCCGATTTCCTGAAACGACTGGCTTTCGAGCAGGGAGAGGACTGCCAGAACTGTGTGGCCAATAAACAAACCGATCAGGGCTTGCCATGCTTTAGAGACACTTCAGGCGAGTCAGTAAAATCACTCTAAACAAGTTTTCGCAGGATGCAAGCATCTTTGCTGCCCTTTCCTGCCGGACGGTTCCAGTGAACATTCTTCTGACCAGCACAGGTTCTCTCGAAGACCGCGACCATAAGCACCTAATCAAGACATGGCGCGATCATCACCACATTGTGGAGACGATGCCGTTCGAGCGCGTGATGGGTTATCTCAAGGTTGATCCGGGAAGCAAATGGGCCGCTGTCGACGCAATCGTCTGCAAAGCTGATACTGATCCCGAAAGCGGCGCGACCTACACGTTGCCCCGCGCGCTGAAACTTGCAGCCGACTTTCGAAACCTTCCGGAATCCTGCGCGATGAGGGATGGGCGAAAATGGAAGTCCATTCCATTCATTCTGATCTCGGAGCAGTCCTACTACTTCGGATATCCGGAGGACATAACCCGTCTCAGAGTGAATCTCATCCATCCGTCTCCCTACCCCCAGGAACTCCTCACCAAGGTAAGGGATACAGTTGACGACTACGTCATGCGAGTGCTCGAAGACTACCACGATCTCG
>PLSM01000126.1 GCA_003165075.1 Acidobacteriaceae bacterium
GTCGTATGCGCCGCGTGAGACGGCGACGTAGGCCATGCGGTTGTTGAGCAGGTCTTTGGCTCCGAGCTCGGTATCGGCGTGGATCAGCACATGGTCGGCGGTCTGCCCCTGGCTGGAATGACTCGTGACCGCGTACCCGCCTTGCCGTAGCCTGTGACGGCCACCGCAAATCCATTGCTGGCCTCCTTTTCTCTCTCCCTTCCCCTCGGTTACCGTCCCCCTCTTTCATGGTTGGGCATTCTGAAGTTGTTGCGCGATGCCAGTCGATGATGTGCCGGTAACCCGCTCCCATTCGGACTCTGGTCGAGGATGCTGTTCTATTCGTTGCGTGAGAGGGTTCCGAACGACCTTTGTTTGGCTCCAAGTATTGATCCCGACATACTTCGTGTTCTTGAGGAGGGAATGAATAACGGCGGCGTGCCATCTGGATCGGCCAGCGGTGATTGCACAACCCGGTGCCGGGACGCCTTCAATATTCAGCTTTCTAGCAATGGTGCGGTACCCCAACCCTGCCGCATACATTTCAAAAGTCCGCTGCACCACGGCCGCTTCTTTAGGTATTATTTCCCGCTTGACGCCGTCTCCGCGGTAGCTCTTCCCGTTCTTACTTGGAACGAGCGCATTCCGGTATGCTGACTTCACTGTCCACATCTTTCTTGCGGAGCAACGCGCATTCTACGACATTGAGCGGTTGCGAAAGTCGGCCAAGTCGCTTACACCTGCCGAGTTCGAGGCGACGATAAAGCATTACCGGCGTTGACCGGGATGATGCAGAACTTATTCCGGCCTCCACCCAGCGCAACCATCCCCGTCCCAAGCAGCGCAAAACTCCCCGGTGCAACGATGGGCTGCAACACTGATAACCATATCTGCATGTAAACTCATTAAGGAGGATTTTGAATGAGCACGAAACAACTACTGGCGGAAATCGAGCGCGGCATCAACGCCTTGCAGAAGGCACGTGTTCTGTGTTTGAAAGGTGAGGCTGTTGCACCGAAGGCTAAGGCAACCGCAGCTAAGACAGCCAAGGTAACAAAGGTGCCTGCAAAGAAGGCCGTTAAGGGCGGCATGAGCGATGAGGTTCGAGCCAAGATTGCTGCTGCTCAGCAAAAACACTGGGCGAAGGTTAGGCGGGAAAAGAACAAGGCAGCGAAGGCGGCTAAAGTCGCCCTGGCCGTCCCCGCAGCAGTGTAACCCGCTCTCACCCAAACGCACAAAGGCTCCGAGGCTATCAACCTCAGAGCCTTTATGTTCTGTGCGGCGGACTCGCTTGTTCCCTTTGGACGGACGTTGCCGCGATGGTCAATCCCGCTCAGACCTCTGCAAGCCACGGAACTACAAACGTGATAGCACTCAAAGCCGCAATCCAAGCTTTGACGTGTCAAGGTGCATGAAGCAGAGGAAAATGACATGCCACAGTTCGGGTCACCCTTTTCAGAGTTGGCGAACGGCAGAAAACTCACGGACGAGGAACTCGTCAGAGCGATTCGCTTTATGGTCGCCTCCGAGTACGAAGCAACTCAGATGTATATGCAGCTTGCCGAGTCAACCGAAAACAAACTAGCCGTGGCAGTGCTCAAGGACATTGCGGACGAGGAGCGTGTACACGCAGGAGAGTTTCTGAAGCTGTTGTACGCGCTTGCTCCCGATGAAGAGGCGCTCTATGCCAAGGGCACTGGAGAAGTGGCTGAAATCGAGAAATCACAACTCCAACCGACAACGTAGGTATCGGGCACCATTCTCGTTTGCAAGGCAATCAGACTACTCCCAGTATCCATCCTTCGACAGCCGCGCCCCCTCGCTCCTCGGGCGTCAGTGGCGGATTGGAACGTCAATCGGAACAAGGCAAGGTCTCTGCCGCTTCAATTCCAACAATACCGGGCGCAGAAGCGCATAATGCGGCAAGTCCGCCATGAACGCGGCCCCGGCAATGGTGCGAATGAAACTCGACGCTCCACCACTCTCGGACGCCCAACGGAGCCAGTCTGTAAGTTCAGCGTCGGTAGCGGCGGAATAAGTCACTTTGGAGTCCTCAACTAAGCGTCCGGTAGTTGCGGAATGAAACGAACAGGTCGCTCAAACAACTCCCAAAATCCACCCTTCGACAGCCGCGACTTCTCGCTCCTCCGGCGTCAGACGCGGAGAGAGGAATCCACTGAGAGAACCGCTGCGGCCGGCACGTTGGAGCCATGCTGTAACAGCGTAAGCGGCTTGCTCATCGCCGTCCCTATCATCCCTTGTGAAACGCCGTGTCTAAAGTGTGTGTGGGGGGTAAACCTCCGCGACCACCGAAGTTTTAGCTGGACTGGGAGCCGGTCGTTCGTCATTCGGAATAGCCATGGAGTGAATGCAAGTTCCGCAAGCTATTTGTCCAATACAGCTAATATCTTGTACGTCTCCGAATCAAACTTCTTGCCGTCTATGCTCGTCGTCCAAATCAGTTTGGCGTCCTTTCCTTTGAACTCGGCTTGGACATCATCAACGAGTGGCATTCGGCAGCTACGCCGATTGACGTAGTCCATCTTCAATTTATACTTGCTCACACAATTAACCACTGCGACCCTGCCGTCCGGCAATAGCAGAGAAAGGGTCGTTCCCGTGACACTATAGGAAATCGTTCTTGGTGCAGTATAAGTCCCGGTGGTTCTTGTGGTACCAGAGCAATCTACGTTCGTTGAGTCCCCATTGCAATTCACACTGGTATTTGACGACGAACTGGAATGGCCGGGGACGTAGCCACTGTATCCTGTTTCATTGTTCTGACGTTGAATTACCTTTACGTTCATTGTTTGCCCGAAACACGTAAAGGCGCAAAAAACCTGAAAGGACGACCAATGCTGTGAGACGATTCATGCGGGAAATGAGCATTATCTCGACCCTTTCCAAATCCCCATTTACTCCAATGTCAAGTTTTGATGGCGCGGGAGTTTCCACTTTCCGAACGCGCCATTACTATACTCCAGCGACGGCAATTCAACGATTACAACTTCCGTGTCAAGCAGGTCCTTCATTCTCTCTGCCTATTCTTTTGAATATGCTAGATATGCTAGACTCGCTTCATTTGTTTACGAGCGAGAAATGAGACTTCCCATGAACCGCAAAGCCATTATTCTTCTGCTTTCTGGGGTTTTTCCTGTGACAAGCTGTGGTGGTGGCGGTGGAGCTAGCGGAAGTCAACCGGTCACCCCAACGGTCAGTTCTGTGGCCGCTTCATGCACTCCTACCAGTGTGCCGACAGGACAGACCAGCCAGTGCTCGGCTGTGGTTTCAGGAACAGGGAGCTACAGCACATCGGTTACGTGGTCTGTCAGTCCGACAAGTATAGGGACGGTCAGCAGTTCCGGCGTTTTTAAGCCAGCGTCTGTGGGAACGGCGACGATAACAGCCACATCGACACAGGATTCGACTAAATCCGGCAACGCAACAGTGACGGTAACCCTTGCGGCACCGTCGAACCTGGTCTATCCGCAAACGACGATCTCGGCCAGCGTGGGGCAGGCCATCGCGCCGGATACCCCTACCGTTACCGGAACGGTCAGTTCCTATAGCGCCAGCCCCGCGCTCCCTGCGGGCCTGAGCCTGAACACCTCCACCGGCGCAATCTCCGGTACGCCCACCGCCGCTGCGGCTCAGACCGCCTATACGGTCACGGCTACAAACGCCAGCGGCTCCACTACTGCTACGCTCCAGATCACGGTAACCCTTGCGGCACCGTCGAACCTGGTCTATCCGCAAACGACGATCTCGGCCAGCGTCGGACAGGCCATCACGACCGATACGCCCACCGTCACTGGGACGGTCACTTCCTACAGCATCAGCCCCACGCTTCCTGCGGGCCTGAGCCTGAACGCATCCACCGGCGCAATCTCCGGGATGCCTACCGCCGCTGCGGCTCAGACCGCCTATACGGTCACGGCGACAAACGCCACCGGAAATACCACGGCAAGCGTGACAATCACCGTCATTCAAGCCCAGAACACCTTGCTCGAACTGGGCCATGCCAACTCTATCCAAGCGATTCGCTTCGAAGGTGGTCGTGTGCTCAGCGCAGACCAGACCGGGCACTGGGTGTTGTGGAATTACACTTCAGGTGCGCTCCTCGCCAGCGGTGATGGAGCTAATTCTGTAGACATGGCTGGCCAGACGGTTGTGGACCAGATCGCGAATGGACTGGAAGTCCGCGCTCTTTCAGATGGGCACGTCCTCTCCTTGATCGTTTACCCAGGCGCTTGGTGGAAATTGGCCTCAGACGGCAGCTATATCTGCATCGGCTCTAAAACAGGACTGTTTGTCTATACGCTCGCGGGACAGCTCGCTGCATCTAAATCAGGCGACTACTCCTTGGCGAACATTTTTCCGGCTCCGGGCCAGGTGCTCGTTGCTCTGGGAGCAGCAGGCCAAAACGTGATCGAATCGATTTCGACAGCAAATGGCACGTCTTCTGTCAGCCCGACATTCTCCGGGCAATTCAATTCTTGGTTTTTGGATGGGGCGCGTTTTCTGACGAACCTATCAACCACAGTCTGGGTTTACTCCAATACGGGCGTACAACAGGCAATTGTCGCGCTGCCAACAATATCGAGCCTCACAGGACAAGGAAACTGGATTTGGACCTATGCTGGTAGCACGCCGGGCTATCCGTTGGATATCTATCCGATAGGTTCTGAGACTCCGTCTTTGAGCTATAGCGGTTACGCGGACACGGTCGCAATTGCTTCCGGAACAACCATCGGCATTTTACCCTATGGAACAGGACAAGTCAGCGTGATCGACCTGTCTGGTTCAACTCCGTCGAAGACTGACTACACCGGTCCCATTGCGTACCTTAGTACGTTTGCAGCCAGTTCAGGTTCTCAGTGGATAGTGGGAAATGTACACGGTGTCCTTCTTGACGGAGCGAGCTTGTCAAGTACGCCTCGGTACTTCGGACAAGGCGCGGCCTGGAGTATCGCAGGCACATCAGGCAGCGCGGCAATCAGCACCGCAATCGGAAAAATCTCGGTTTTCGACCCCTATCAGTCTACGTTGAAAGAAACGATCAGTTTTTCAAGTGGGAAGCTTGCCCTCTCGTCGGATGGTAGTGTGCTGGGCGCGTTCGCTAACGCAAAGGATTCCCAGTATGAATCAGACCGGACGCTCAATTTCTACTCGCTGCCGTCTGGGAATGTAATCAGCAGCTTTCCCTACACATTTCAATACTCACCGCCAACCTTATTTGACTTCACACTTGCAGCGTCGGGCTCAACAATTGGGCGGGTTACCGGGAGCTTTCAATCTGGCTGGACCTTTGCCAGGCAGGTGACTGCCATCACAGGGGGGACAGTAATCTGGTCGGATACGTATACTGCTGGAGGCTTTCTCCTTTCAGACCCCATCCTGCTTTCACCTGATGGGACACTGGTTGGAGCGTCCGTACCAGGTACCCCTAGTCCACAATCCCCCACAGGTACCCCTAGTCCACAATCCGCCACGAGCATCTTCAAAAACGGAACATTGGTCACAGCGGTTCCAGGTGTTGCAGTCGGGTGGATAGATAACAATCGGATTCTGGTCAATCAATACGTTCTTGTCGGTAGTATGTCACAGACTATCCAGTACGGTGGCTGCACAATCTATAGCTCGGCGGGGGTCGAACTTGCTACACCATCTCTTCCGGAGTTGAATAGTATTCAGACCGTAAACTCGGATTCTGTGTACGACCCTTCACGCAACGCTATCTACTCACTGACTACCGGCCAACCTATTTGGACGGCCTCTTTTCCAAGTTCCGGAGTGGGTGCTGTATCGGGGGCCTACGTTGTTTACGAATCGGGACACAGTGTGGTAGTCGAAGCCCCTTAGATAGCCTTGCCGCCTGATAGACGAAGAGATGACCCAGACTGCAATCACCGCTCAGCAGCGGGCCGCCTCGTCGCCGACTTTCTCCTGCGTGGTGGAAATCCAGCGAATGCGGCGGATTCGACTTGACCGATCTCTGGGCGGTGGATGACGTGATCGCCACCGATATGGTCACGGTTTTTTGCTTTGATCGCTGGTCAGTGAGTTCGCTCGTCTGAATTGGTCCACCTGTACAAGCCCGGATGTAAGGATTCCGGGATGGACAGGAGGCATAAGGTGGAACTATTTGAAGTGATCCGGCGTGGGTACGCGGCCGGAGAGACGATCCAGGGACTATCCAAGAAGCATGGCGTGCACCGGCGGATGGTGCGGCAGCCGATCGGGAACGCGATTCCTCCCGAGCGAAAAGCGGTGGTAAGAGAAGTCCCCCGGCTGGGTCCGGTTATGGCACACATTGACCAGATGCTGGTTTCGGACCTACAGGCGCCGCGCAAGCAACGGCACACGGCTCTGGAAAGGAAAGTCCTGTACCCCGGCGGGTACGTCGCGCCGGCACCGCTTACATTGGACGACGAACAGCTTACCCCACGCAAAAGCCGCTGGCCTTGTTGGAACGGATCATCAAGGCATCGTCGAACGAGAACGACATCATCCTTGACGCGTTCTGTGGCTGTGGCACCGCTCTCGTCGCCGCGCAGAACCTGAACCGGCAGTGGATCGGCATCGACATCTCTCCAACAGCTTGCCGCGTGATGGCCAAACGCCTGCAGGATATTTGCCGAATTCGTGAAGATGAAAAGCTCTGGAAGAGTGGTCGCGGCTTCGTTGTCCGTGATCTACCCTGGACTGAACATCAACTTCGCAAGATTCCCCCGTTCGAGTTCGAGAACTGGGCCGTCATCGCGCTTGGCGGCATCCCCAACAAGACCCCGGTGGGGCGACCTGACATCGACAAGTTTGAGGCCGCCATGATCCGCACCAAGCGAAAGAAGGGATTCTTCGTAGGCTTCGACTTCACCAGCGACACCATGACCGAGATCAACAGGTTCTTCAGGACCGATCATACCGTGATCGTTCCGTTGACCGTGCGCGAGATACTCAACGAGACCATCGCACAAAGGCTTGCCTAGACTCCAGGCTGAACGTGGCGCCCATCCTCCTCATAGACTCAACAAGCTGCTCCTCCAGCCGATCCCGCCGTGCCTTCACCCACCGGCCATAGTACCTCTCCGTCGTGGCGATCGAGTCATGTGTGAGTAGCCGGCTGACGTCCTGGATCGCCATTCCATCGAGCAGGAGTTCCACGGCGAAGGTATCCCGCAGCATATGCGAGTGAAACTTCATCGGGTGGTGCTCCTCATCGACAAAGTGCAGGAACCCATTGAGTTGCATGATGAATCGATCCCATTTGATGGCCATACTGCTGTCAGCCAGCGCACTCGACCAGAAGTAGTATTTGGGACGGAACCCATCCCGATCAGGGGATAAATCTCCCAACGCCTCGATCACGCACGTGGGCAGGCGTACGTCCACTTTCGCCCCCGTCTTCTGGGTGCGTAGCGTGAGGCGGCCGTTCGCTACCCCGGTTCTAGGGAGCAGGAGGGCATCGGAAATCCGTAAGCCGATCCAGCGCTGGAGGAGGAACAGAGCCTTGAATTCTTTGGCGTACCCTCTCACCTGTCCCGTCGCTGTGGCACAGAATGGTTTGATCGCAGCCAACAGTTCGGAGAACTGCTGTGGCGTGAGGGGTTGGGTACGTTTTTTGCTCTTGGCTATGTGGCGTAAAGCCGCGGCGGGGTCATCGCTGATCAGGCGCGTACGAGCAGCCCACTCGAAGAAACCCTTCAGCCGCGTCTGGAAGAGCGACTGGGTGGTGTCCCCCATCTGGTCGTACTTCTCCTCGGCGGTCTTCGACCATTTCCCGCGCCACTCATCGAGCAGGGCGGGAGTGACATCGCCCAGATACACGATCCCCTTCCGCAAAACCCACGCGTTGACTTTTCTCTCGAACACCGTATGCACCCGGCGCGTGCCAGTCGTTGCCGCTTTCAGACTGGCGACATACTGAGTCAACGCACTCTCCACGGTAATATTTTTGGCTGTGGCCACCGCTTCCTTTGCCGCTTCCCTCTCGCGAATCCGGCGCACTTCGATGGCAGCGGGATCACGCTCCTCCTGCAGCGTCCTTGCGAAACGCTCTGCCTGTTCCCAGGACCGCGTCCGGGCAGATATGATCTGGTCATGCCCATTCTCATAAATGTAGAGAGCCTTGCGGCAATTGCAACGGCGCCAGTAGCGATCCTTCCTCTTCGGGCAGGTCCTGGAGTGGCGCGTGAGAACGGAGATCGTCGTGGTCGTGGGTCTTGCGGGGAGTTTCATGGAAGCATCATACGCTTCCTGCAATTTTCCTACAATATACTTGTTTCTAGGTCAAGTTATTGATTCTAAAGAAACGCCAAACATGCCACCGATTCTAAACGCGCAGTCGTTGACTAAACAATTCGGCGCACAACCCCTGTTTCGCAACATCTCGCTCATTGTGGAGGACGGCGACCGCATTGGGCTTATCGGGCCCAACGGTGCGGGAAAATCCACGCTGCTCGCGATCCTTGCCGGCCAGGTCGAGCCGGACTCCGGCGAGCTTGCCGTGCGCAAGCGGGCCCGCGCTTCCTATGTGCCGCAGGATTCGCGTTTTCCCTCCGGAATCTCGGTACGCCAGGTGCTCGAAGCCGCGCTCACGGCAGGCCACGTGAATCAGAATGAGCGGGAGGGCCGCTTGCGCACTCTCGCCGGGCGCGCCGGCTTTGTCGATCTCGATGCCGAGGCTGCCGCTCTTTCCGGCGGCTGGCGCAAGCGGCTCGCCATCATTGAGGCCCTGGCCGGCGAGCCCGAAGTGCTGCTCCTGGACGAGCCCACCAACCACCTCGACCTGGCGGGCATCGAGTGGCTGGAGGAGCTGCTCATGTCCTCGTCTTTCGCCGCCGTCACGGTGAGCCACGACCGCTACTTCCTCGAATCCACATCCAGCCAGATTATCGAGCTGAACAAGGTGTATGCCGACGGCTTGCTGCGCGTCAAAGGCAACTTCAGCCGATTCCTTGAGGAGCAGCAAGCGGTTCTCGAATCGCAAAGCCGCCAGCACGAGAGCCTGCGCAACCGCGTCCGCACTGAGATTGAATGGCTGCGCCGTGGGCCCAAGGCGCGCACCAGCAAATCCAAGGCGCGCATTGATACCGCCCACGCCATGATTGGCCGCCTTGCGGAAATGGATTCCCGCACCGCGGTTGGCACGGCCGGTATCGACTTTGACGCCAGCCAGCGCAAGACCAAGAGGCTGGTGGAGTTTGAGGGTGTGGCCTGTGACGTTCCCTCCAGCGACGGTGCCGCCAGCCGCCGTCTCTTCAGCGGCCTTGACTTCATCCTGACAGCGGGCATGAAGGTCGGCCTGGTGGGTCCCAATGGTAGCGGCAAAACCACCCTCCTCCGCCTTCTCCGCGGCGAACTGGAGCCCGCCGAGGGCAGCATTCGTCGCGCCGAGGCGTTGCGGCTCGTCTATTTCAGCCAGATGCGCGAGTTGGACGAAAGCCTCACCTTGCGCCGCGCCCTGGCCCCAGAGAGCGATTCCGTTATTCACCAGGGACGCACCGTCCACGTAGCCAGTTGGGCCGCCCGCTTTCTCTTCACCGGTGAGCAACTCAACCAACCCGTAAGCAACCTCAGCGGTGGCGAACGGGCGCGCGTACTCATTGCCCGCCTCATGCTTGAGCCGGCCGATGTCCTGCTCCTCGATGAGCCCACCAACGATCTCGATATTCCTACTCTCGAAATTCTGGAAGAAAACCTGCTCGACTTCCCCGGCGCGCTGGTGCTGGTCACCCACGACCGTTACCTGCTCAATCGCGTAGCCTCCACCGTGCTGGGCCTGGACGGCAAGGGTCACACCGGGCAGTTTGCCGACTACGCGCAGTGGGAGACCTGGCTTGAAGAACAAGACAACATTGCCTCCGGCAAAGCCAATCAACCTGCCTCGCTAAAGGGCACCGCAACGGAATCGCAAGCGCCTCCTGCATCCAGTGTGGGTCAGAAGAAAAAGCTCTCGTACCTTGAGGCACGGGAGTTTGCCGCCATGGAGCAGCGTGTCGAGGAGTCGGATGCGCGACTGGATGCGGCACGCGAGCGTGTCCAGAGCCCCGCCATCGCCACCGATGCGGCGGCCCTCCAGCAAGCGCTGGCCGAGTTCGATCAGGCACAGCAGCAGAGCGATGCCCTTTATGCCCGCTGGGCTGAGCTGACAGAAAAGACTGGTTAAACCAGCCATTCAGCGTGGTAGAACATACGATGCGGCCAATTCCCAGGCCTGACCGTGCACTCCTGCTCAGCGCAAGGTGAACAGATTGAATAGAATGCCCATATGCAGAACGCGGCGAAGGTCCTGATTGTCGAAGACGAGCCCCACGCGCTGTTGGGACTCGCGGAACTCATCTCCGGATGGGGATACCGGACTGAGACTGCGCGCGACGGCATCGAAGGCTGGGAAAAGGCGTTGGCCTGGGAGCCGGCCATCGTGATCACGGACCTGAAGATGCCACGCCTCGACGGAATTGGCCTGCTGACCAAACTGGCTGAAGAAGAGTCGGGCATCAATTCCCACATCGCAGTGGTGCTCCTCACCGCGCAGGGCTCCATCCAGGTGGCCGTGGACGCCATGAAGCTAGGCGCTTACGACTTCCTGCAGAAGCCCGTGGACGCGGCCCGCCTGCGCACCATCCTCGCCAACGCTACACGGCAGCGCGAAACCGCCATTGAACTTGAGGTGGCGCGCAGGCGCTTGCGCGAGACCGGCCTTCTGGGCTCCATGGTGGGCACTTCCAAAGCCATGCGCGAAATCTTCGCTCTCATCGAGCAGATTGCCCCTTCCAACGTGTCCGTGCTCATCACCGGCGAAAGCGGCACCGGCAAGGAGATGGTGGCTCGCACCTTGCATGACCTTAGCCCGCGCAAGCCTCAACCTTTTGTCGCCGTTAACTGCGCGGCCATTCCCGAGACTCTCATCGAGAGCGAACTTTTCGGCCACGAGAAGGGCTCCTTTACCGGTGCCGTGGACCGCCGGGCGGGATGCTTTGAGCTGGCTTCGGGGGGCACGCTTCTGCTCGACGAGTTGGGCGATATGCCGGTGGGTACACAAGCCAAACTCCTGCGCGTGCTGGAGGAGCGAAAGCTCCGCCGCCTCGGTGCCCGCACTGAACAGGACGTGGACGTGCGGGTGCTGGCCGCCACTAACCGCGACCCCGAAGACGCCGTCGCCCAGGGCCATTTGCGGCCCGATCTCTACTACCGGCTCAACGTCTTTCATATCCACATGCCGCCGCTTCGTGAGCACATCGAAGACCTGCCGGCCATGGTTGATGCCATGGTGCGCGAGATGAATCAGAAGCACGGGCGCAAGGTCTCCGGCGTGGCAGCCTCCATTCTGGACCGCATGATGGCCTATAGCTGGCCGGGCAATGCCCGCGAGTTGCGCAATACCATTGAGCGCGCGGTGATTTTGTGTCCTGACGGCGCTCCGCTGGACGCTGGCCATCTGTCTCCGGCTTTCGGCAGAAGCCAGGCTCTGGCCGCGCCGGCCGGCAGCGACGCCAGCGCCGTGCCGGTGCGCGTGGGCATTACCGTGAACGAAGCCGAACGCCTGCTGATTCTGCGCACGCTTGAAGCCACAGGACAGAACAAGACCCGCGCCGCAGAAATTCTGGGAGTCAGCCTGAAAACCCTGCACAACAAGCTCAAGGAGTACAGCCAACTGCGGGAAGATCAGCCGGCCTGAGCCATGCGACTGCACACCAAACTCGTCCTGGCTATTACCGCTCTGGTGTTTCTCATCTCCGGGCTGCTTTCCCTGGTCTATGTCACCCAGTTGCTGCGCGCCGCGGTGCAGCAGACCTACGACACCAACCACATGGTGGCCAATCAGGTCCGCTCCGCATTGCAGAACGCGCTTGAATCCGGCCTCAAGGATCGTGTCGTCGATCCCGACAATCCCGGACAGCTGCGCGCCCTCGCCGCTGAAGCAGTGCGTAACAACGACGCCCTCCGGTCCGTGGTGGACTCGGTAAACCGCTACTCGCTCACCGTGTACGACATCAACATTGGCGACAGCCAGTCGCGCACCTTGCTCAGCACCAACCCTGAAAACGAAGACAAGCCCCTGCCTCTGCGGCCCGACTACAACCAGCTCCTCGATGCCGATCCTATACAAAGAATCAAGACGGTCTTTGGACCGCCACAGGTCTTTGATGTAGTGGTGCCTCTGGACCGCAACGGCGAGCCCTTTGCCACGGTCCACGTCGGGGCGCGCACTACCCTGCTGCGCGCCTTCTATGCGCCCTGGTTGTCTGAGGCTCTTACCCTGATGGCCTTTGCGCTTGGCACTGCCCTGATGGTGGCCTTCCTGCTCAGCAATCTCGCCCTCAGACCTCTTGAGCAGATCAGCATGCAGTTGGACCGCTGGACCGCGGCCAGCGAAGGTGCGGACGCGAAGGAAAAGAATGCCCTCAGGCAGGACACGGCGGAGCGGGTATCCACCAAGATCGAGCTGATCGGCCAGCGCATGCGCAATGTGGAAGAGGTGTTTTCCGCCCTCAAGGAGAATCTTGACCAGATCCTCGGCAACCTGCAGGACGGGATTCTGCTCTTCACGGGCGACGGGCGCGCTGTCCTGGTCTCTGAGGCCGCGCGCCGCTATCTCCAGGTTCAGGAAGAAAGCGCTCTGGGCATGCACGCGCGAGAAATCTTCGACCGTTCCACGGTGTTAGGCAGGACTCTGAGCGAGGCCTTCGATGCCGGAATCAACCTCGTCGAAGAAGAAATTCGCACAGAGACCGGGCGGCGTATTCAGGCCTCGATGGACTTTATTCACGACGACGTGACCCAGCAGGGGTTGGGCGCTTTGGTCCGTCTGCACGACCTGGAGTCGGTGGAAGAAATCGAGTCGGAACTCGAGCTTTCGCGGCGCATGGCGGCTATCGGAAGGCTCACTGCCGGCGTGGGCCATGAGGTGAAGAATCCGATCAACGCCATCGTCGTGCACCTGGAGCTGTTGAAGAACAAACTGGGCGGCGAAAACGCACCTGCGTCCCGCCACCTGGAAGTGATCGACGCTGAGATCCATCGCCTCGACCGCGTGGTGCAGACCCTGGCCGACTTCTCTCGTCCGGTGGAACTCCAACTGCGGGAACAGGACCTGCGCGAGGTCATCGGCGACGTGCTGGCGTTGGCGGCCGACGAGCTATCGACGCGCAATGTGACCCTGGAAAGCCGGTTTCCTGCCAATCCGTTGATCGCCAATGTGGACTCGGATCTGCTCAAGCAGGCGGCTCTCAACGTCATCCAGAATGGAGCACAGGCCATGCCCGAGGGCGGCATCCTCCGGGTGCTGCTGGAGGAAGACCGCAAGACCGCCGTCCTGCGTATCATCGATCAGGGGGCGGGCATTCCCGAAGAAATTCGGGAGAAGATTTTCGACCTCTACTTCACCACCAAGAGCGACGGCAGCGGCATCGGCTTGGCCATGACCTATCGCATTCTGCAGCTTCATCATGGCAGCGTGGAAGTAAAATCAATAGTAGGCAGCGGCACGGAGTTTCGTTTGTCGATTCCTCTCGCCGCCACGGATTGGGGACGCCGGCATCCTCTGCCGGCGAGCATAGAGAGCACGAAGGGGCTTACTGGATGAAAGCGCGCGTTATCAGCGTTGCGTGGTTGCTGCCGTTGCTCTTGACGGCATGCTTTCACCGCACCCAGCCGCCCCAGAAGCAGGCGATGGCGCCGCCCATTGTGGATACCAGGCCCCTTGGCCCCGAACCCCCGCCGCTTGACCTGTCTCAATTCGCGATCGTCCTTCCCAGCCCCGCGATCACCCCTGGCGCTGGCGTCCAGCACAAACAGCCTGTCAAGCCTACCCCCCACCACCGCAAGCCCATCAAACAGAATGTCGAACAGGCCTCCGTCGAACCCACGGGAGTGAGCGCCATTGGCCAGCTTTCTCCGGGAGACCCTACCGACCTGCGCCAGCAGACCGAATCCTCCCTCGCCTCAACTGAACGGGGGTTGAACGGAATCACGCGCACGTTGAACGATCAGGAACTGAAGACATCCGCGCAGATCAGGGAGTTCCTCAAGCAGGCCCGGGCGGCCCTCGCCACCAGCGACGTGGACGGGGCAAACACCCTGGCGCTCAAGGCCAAAGTGCTGTTGACCGAACTGAACCCCTGAAGCAGGCAACCTTGCCTGCCCTCGCTCCCAGGCCCGTTACCGTTCTCCCCAACTAAGCTTGCTGCGCAGCGCCTCAAAGAACCCGCTTTCGCTCAGCCGGACCAGGTTGACGGTGTAGCTGGACCGCTGGCAGCGAACCTCGTCGCCCAAATGCAGTTCCAGAGCCTTCTGGCCATCCACAGTCAGCTGCGCCTGGTTGGGCGCGCCTTCCACGCGGACCGTGAGCGAAGCGTCGCCGCGCACCACAATGGGGCGTAGCGTCAGCAGATGCGGGCAAATGGGCGTTACCACCATGGCATCCACATCCGGAGTGAGAATGGGGCCATTGGCGGCCAAAGTGTAAGCCGTGGAGCCGGTGGGAGTGGAGACAATCACACCATCGGCGCGGAACCGGGCCACAGTCTTGCCGTCCAGTTCCACTGCAAAGTCGCCCATGCGCGCAATGTCGCCTTTTGAGACCACCACCTCGTTCAACGCCTCATACCCGGAGTGCAATTGGCCTAAGCGCCACACAGACGCGTGCAACATTGCCCTGGAATCCAGGGTGTGGCAGTTACTGCACCATCCCTCAAGAGTCGCGTACAGATCGCCGAGGCGGACTTCCGTGAGAAACCCCAGGAATCCCAGGTTTACGCTCAGGATGGGCGTGCCGGTTGCGGCGAATATGCGCGCCACAGACAGTAGTGTCCCGTCCCCGCCCAGCACGATGACCAGTCCCGGCGACCGCAGAGGCATCTGTGCCCGATCGACCACCGGCGTGGTCGAGCAGAGTGCACCGCCCTCGCAGTCCAGAAACGGCTCAAAACCACGCGCACGCAACCAGGCAACCAACTCCGGCAGAAGCCGTGCGAGCTCTTCTTTGTGCGGTTTGCAGACAATTGCTACGCCAACCATGCGGTCCCAGTGTAACGGATGCGAGTTAAAGGGGAGTTTGACATCAATCGGTTGAAGGTTCACTCCGCCGGCCGTGGAGGAGGAACTCCCTGTTGCCTTCGGCCCCGGTAATCGGTGAGGGCATCGTCTCTGTCACCTGCCAGCCCAGCGAACTCACACAATCGGCTACCCTGTCGACCGCCAGCTTGTGCACTTCAGGATCGCGCACGATGCCTCCCTTGCCCACGTTCCCGCGGCCCGCCTCGAACTGCGGTTTGACAAGGATGACAGCTTCACTCAGCCTGGGTGCCGCAGCCAGCACCGGCCCCAGCAGCAGAGTGGCCGAGATAAAAGAAACATCCATCACCAGAAAAGTAAGTTCGGGGTTGCCCGCCTCTGCCAATGCGCCCGGGGCAAGAAAGCGGGCATTGGTTCGCTCCACCAGACGGACACGCGGGTCGTTGCGCAGCTTCATCGCCACTTGGCCAAAGCCGGTATCGACGGCGGTCACATGGGCTGCGCCGTGTTGCAGCAGGCAGTCGGTGAATCCGCCTGTCGAAGCGCCCACATCGAGGCACGCGCGCCCCGCAACGTCGATCTTCCATTCATCCATTGCCGCCGCCAGTTTCAGGCCGCCGCGGCTCACATAGGGCTGGTCCTCGCCCAGCATGCGAATCGGTGCATCTGCGGGGATTGTCACCCCCGGTTTGTCGATCTTCTGCTCCTTCACCAGCACCCGGCCCGCGAGGATGAGTGCGCGCGCCCGTTCCCGGCTTTGTACCAGGCCCCGCTCCACCAGCAGCACATCCAGGCGGGTTCTTCCCCGTTCGTTCATCCCGCTCCCTCGATCGCGCTTCCCACTCCACTGCCCAGCGCAGCTTGCCCCATCCGTAAAGGCCGAAAGGGTCATTCCGCAGCCGGAATGACCCTTCAGTTGCTTACCTGTTGATCCTGTATCAATCACTCTCTATGGCATGGTCCAGCAGGCAGCGGGGTTGGTTGCCAGCGTCGCCGCGCTCAGCAGTGTAGGCGGCAGGTAACAGGGTTGGCCTCCGCCTGGCCTGCGGCTCGTAATGTTGCTGTTGCCGGTGCTGCCGTTCTGTGTCGTAACGCGAACATCCACGATATTGCCCTCAACCAGGACCGTCGTGTCCACAGTGTCCGGAGCGGTGCCACCGGTGTTGATGATGGTCAGATACGGGCTGTCGGGCGCGGCTGCGTACACCTTGCCGTAAAGCGAGTTGGCAGTCGATACCACGGTGCGCGGGTGGCCCACAACATCCAGTGTCTTTTCTACCGTGTGGCTGCTGAGGTCGACCACGGTCACCGTGCCATTCGTCGTCCCATCGCCCTGGTTGGCCGTATAAGCGCGTAGGTCGTCGTTTACATTGAGGACCGTCACGCTGGCCGGGTAGGGGGTGGCCGTCTTCCCCACCTTTACCGTGTAGGTAGTGCCAAAAGTCGGGCTGTCGTTGCCGAATTCGTCCAGGCTTACATCGATGATGCTGATGCTTCCCCCGTCATAATTCGCTACCACCAGTTGGCTGGTAGTCGTGTTGTACTCGGCATAGACCGGACCCGCAGTAGCACCCATGCCGCTGATTCCGTTGGGCGGGGTGATGCCCGTCGCATTCACCGCTGTCGTCGAAAGCGGAAGGGTGGGATGACAGGTCACCGTCCGGCCGGCGTTGGGATCGAAAAATGGGGTACAGGAGTTCAGCGTATCGTTCTGGCTGTTGATCACCGTAACCGTGTCGCTGCCCCGGTTCAGCACGAAAAACCGCTCGTTGTCGTTGCTTTGCACGGCATAGACAGGGCATTTGCCCAGGGGAATCTGCGCCGAAACGGTATAGTTGGCTACCTCCAGCGAGTCAGCCTCTCCGTTCTGACTAACGGTGGTCGGTGCTATGTTGCAGGCCACGCCAAAGGGAATGACCGCGCCCGGAGCGGTGCTGGAGTTGTTCTGGCTGATGGCGTAGTTTCGCTGCGCGGGTGCGAGGGAACCCATGATGGCAATCGGGGTGGGAGACACGGGAATCGACCGCAAGAACGTTTCCGGAATGCTTTGGAAAACATCCGCGACATTGCCGTCCTGATCCGCCGCCCATAACCCCGAAGAGGGGGAAAACAGTTGTACCGGCTGAGCGGTTGTCGGCAGGGTCGAATAAGTTATGTTCTTCTCCTGCAGATTGGCGTTCGCGGGAAAGTTGGTCAGCGTATGGTCGCTATTCACGGTGTAGCCCGTGCCGCCGCCCTCGTCAAGGGTAAACGCAATCGGGGCCAGGCCGACTGCCGCCGTCGCCATAATCGTGTCGCCTGAGTAGTCAATGATCGTTGCAATCCCGTCGGCTGTGGGTGAAGGGTACGACACCACTACCGCCAGCGACTGCGGCTGCTGGGCCGGGCCGCTGGGATTGATAGGCGTGACCACGGGCCGATAACTGGTCCCGCAACCGGCAACTAGGGCGGCAACACCAAGGGCCACCCCCACTTCAACCAACCGCGCACACGTCTGGCCTGGTTTCATTGAAAAAAGACTCATTCAGCTCTTTCCTGCTTACTTCGTGATTGTAAATCAGGCGGCCGCAAGTCCGAGCGTCTTCGCGGCTGCCCCATTTTCCGCTTGGAAGAAAAGGCAGGGATGTGAGCACAAATTCCGTTCAGCGCTCTTTGCACAGCGATGTCTCTCCCGGCCTGTTCCTGTTCCTTCTGCATCTTAGACGCGGCAAACAGGGATAGATAAGCAACCGGAGATGCACCGCGAATAGCCCCCTTCGGTCGTCAGACGGGGGGTCTTTTGGAGCCAGCTGAGTTACGGTCGAACCACTTCGACGATTGCCCTGTCCGGCTCGCTCCAGGCAGCGGGTCCCTCGTGAGTCAACTGTTGTGTGGCGTCATCCCAGTGCAGCCGAGTGATCGAGCCTGCCCCTCGCTCGTAGGCATACGTCGTCCCGTCGTCGGAGAAGAGCGTAAAGCTCGAGTCGGCGCCGGGATAAACGCGGATTGTGGTGATGGCCTGCGCCTCATGGGTGCTCTCCACGGCAGCTCCCAGCGGAACTATCGACCCGGCGCGCACAAACAGGGGAATCGTGTCGATGGGCGCGGCAACGGTAATGGTCTGACCGCCCTTCACGCGCTCATTGGTCCAATAGTTGTACCAGTCCGTTCCCGTTGGCAAATAGACCTGACGGCTGGTTGCGCCCTGTTCCGTGACCGGAGCCACCAGAAAGGCCGGCCCGAACATGTACTCGTCGCGCAGGTCTGCGACCTTGGGATCGTCGGGAAAATCCAGCGCCAGGGCGCGCATGAACGGAGCGCCGCCAAGCCATGTCCGGTAGCCCAGCGAATAAATGTAGGGCATCAGCTGGTAGCGCATGCGCAGGTACTTCTCCAGAATGGGCTCAGCCTGGTGTCCGTAGGACCACACCTCGTTTTCCGGACGGCTCCCATGCGTACGAAAGATAGGCAGAAATGTGGCGTATTGGAACCAGCGCGTATAAAGCTCCGGGTAGTCGTCGTAACCGCCCACCGTAGCACGGGCGTCCGAGGGGTCCAGGAGCGGCGGATGGGCCGGATGGTGCTCGGCAGGCAGATATTGCCACCCGCCCGTATCGTTTGACCAGTAGGAAATCCCCGAAGCTGCAACATCCAGGCCGGTAGGGATTTGTCGCCGCAGCGTATCCCAGGTGGGATAGATGTCGGAAGACCAGAAGATAGTCCCGTTGCGCTGCGCTCCCAGGTAGGCATCGCGGGATAGAATCAGCGCCCTTCGGCCGGGCTCGTCCTTGCGGAATCCGTCGTAAAGCGCCGCTGTATGAAAGAGCGGATAGACATTGAAAAACTTCGTTCCGGGGCCGATGTGGAAGTAAGCGCCGTTCGGTGGCAGGTCAGGCTCAGTCTCGTCGGCCCACAGCGAGTCGAAGCCCTTGCTGATGATGTTTTCGTGAACGGTCTTCCAATACCAGGCAGCGGCCTCGGGGTTGGTGGTGTCGATGTCCGACCCGGCACGGTCATAGGGCAATCCGTCCATTGGAGTGCCGTCAGCAAAGTGGATGAGCCAGCCCTTCTGGCGCAGCTCGGCGTAGTAGCGGTCCGCGGGCACAAACCGCGGCCACACGCTGATCATGGTCTCAAATCCCATATCGTGCAGCTGCTTGTTCATGCCCGGCGGATCGGGCCAGAACTTGGGATCGAGGTCCATCTGCCCCATCTTCGTGTAATAGAACCAATCCACCACCAAGACATCCGCAGGCAAATGACGGTCCCGGTAGCCCTTGGCCACGGCGAGCAACTCCTCCTGGCTCGCATAGCGTTGCTTGCACTGGATGTAACCATAGGCCGCCTTGGGCAGCATCGGCGTGGCGCCCGTCAACAGCCGGTAACCGGCATATATTTCGTCCGCCGTTTTCCCCGCAATCACGAAGAATGAGACCCGGTCTCCCACCTGGCTGGTCCAGCGGGTCTGCTCATTGAAGCCCGGCTCGATGGTAGTCTTCGAGGGATTGTCCCACACTACCCCGTAGCCCTTGTTGGTCACCAGAAAAGGCACGCAGAAGCTGGGCGCAGCCGGAGCCTCGTAGTCTGCCCAGCAGTGAACCGCGTGGCCGCGGTGATCCAGGAATCCCTCGTGATTCTGGCCCAGCCCGTAGTAGTGCTCATCGTCGGGTGAAGCGAAGGTCGCGCCCACGGTATAAAATTCCGCGTCCGTTGGGCGCCGGTCGCGGGCCACCTCCGCCGTGCCGTCCTTTTGATTGGGGACGGCTTGAGACCACCCGGTCATCTCCAGTAGCTTCTTGCCTTCAGGGGTACGAAATGTGATGTGCGCGCCCGGAGTGGAGCCATTGAAGTACCGGGCAATATCCACCTCCGTCTGAAACGGTGGGCGCGCCGCGGGAAGATCGCGGTCCACTGTTGCCACAATCCGCCCCGACTGGTAAACATCCGCCTCCTCGCTCTGGCTCGCGCTCCAACCCTTGGCGTCTGGGGCGGCCACAAAACCATAGCCCGGCGCCGCCACAGCGGCATCGTGGTGCAGGCTGAGCGTCACGCGAAGAATGTTTGGCGCGTACGGCTCCATCGCAATCGTTTCGCCCCGACGATCGAGTGCCAGCCGTTGGTCCGGATTCTGCGCCAGGGAGCAGGCGGTGGTGAACGCAATTCCGGCAACGACTGCAATTCGCCTGTATGACCTTTTCATCTCCATCTCCGTTGATGCCCGCGCACTTGAAAGCGCCGCGAATCGAGTGTAAACCGCTCCCCTCGCGGNNCTCGCGGCACTCCCGCCTCTCTGCGACCCTTCCCTCAAACTCCGAAGGGAATCCGCGCCGTCGCACCGGGCGAGAGCTTCACGCAGACGCCGGTGCATTGCGTTACCCTTGCACTGTCCGCGGAGTCGATGCCCAGGCATTCCTCCGGCGAGCATGAAAGGTTGCACAGAAAGACGAGGGATTGAAATGTCGGGAATTCGCTGCAGGCGGAGCATTGGTTTGATCGCGGTGATTGCTGTCTCACTCTGGCCGGCGTATGCGCAACCGGGCAAGGACGCCACCGTCACCAATGCGCCCGATCTGCGCGATTCAATCCCCCAGACCATCTCGCCCGAAGCGCGAGCCATCTACCAGAAGCTGTTGCCTGTGGTAGCAGCGCGGCGAGGCCAACAGAAGATTCCCCAGACTCTCGCCGATTTTGACGCCAACTATGCCGAGGTTCAGGCCCGGGCCGTAGCCCAGACCGCGCCTCTGCTCAAGATGCTTGGAGTCACCGTCACCGACATGCGCTTGGGCGACGTCGGCGTTCTTGAAACCAGGCCGCCAAATTATCAGGACGATGGAACGGTACTCATCCGCGTTCATGGCGGCGGCTTTGTGCAGGACTCCGCCCGCTCCTCCGCCGCCGGAGATGCGTTGATGGCGATCTCCACCGGCAAGCGCATCCTCTCCGTGGACTACACCGTTGCGCCGCGCGGCAAGTGGCCGCTGGTCACTGACCAGGTAATCGCTGTGTACAAAGCGGTGCTTGCCCAGGGTTATCAGCCGCAGAGCGTGGGATTCTTCGGCGATTCCGCCGGCGGCAACATCGTTCCGGCCAGCATTCTCAAGCTGCGTGACAAGGGCATGCCCCTGCCCGGTGCGGTTGTGCTCCTTTCGCCGTGCGTGGACCTCCATCTCAATGGCGACACTGAAACAACCCTGGCCAATGCCGATCCGGCGCTCGATGCGGAGCATGTCGTGCCGGGTCTTAAAGCCTATGCGGATCCCGCCGATTGGAACAATCCCTACGTCTCGCCGATCTACGGCGATTTCAAAAAGGGTTTCCCGCCGCTGCTCATTCAAGTGGGCACAAAGGAGTTTCTGCTCAGCGACTCGGTCCGCCTCTATCAAGCCGTCAAGGTTGCCGGCGGTACTGCCGAACTCGACGTCTACGAAGGCATGACGCATGTGTTTCAGTCCTACATGATGAACACTCCCGAGCAAAAAGCCGCCTATGCCGAGATGAAGAGCTTTTGGGCTCGCAATCTCCATCCCACAAAGCGATAAACGCTCGCAAACCGCAGGCCGCGCTCCCTCCCGCGCTCTGGAGCGATACGATAAGGCGTGGCTCAACTGAAGCTGGTGTGGCAATCAAAGTTGGTCCTTCTGCTGGTGCTGCCCGCTGTGGCTGCCAGTGTGGTGCTTGAAACCCACTGGTGGGCAGAACAGATGGCGCCCGTCGCCATCTGGACCATCGGCCTGAGCCTGGTCCTCGGGCTTGTGGCCCTCGAGACTCATTCGTCCACACTCGGCGGAGCGGCTGCGGGCGCTGCCGTTATGGCCAGCCTCATGTTTTCCACGGTGATCGTTCCTTACCTGCCGTGGCAAACTGCGTTGCCCCCGGTGCTGATGGTACTGCTGCTCACCTCCGTTGCCACCCGCGTGGGCCGTGGTCGCAAAGAAGAGTTGGGCATCGCTGAAAGAAAGGAAGGACGGGCCGCATCCCAGGTAGCCGCCAACCTCGGGTTTGCCGCGCTTGTGACTGGCCCCCTGGTGCAGTCCTGGCTCAGCGAGGCAAACTGGCTGCCTAAGGCCACCCTCACGCCGATGCCCGGATTCGCCCTGGGGCTGGCCGCGCTCGCCGAGGCTGCCGCGGATACGCTTTCCTCTGAAATCGGCCAGGTTCTCGGTGGCCGTCCGCGAATGATCACGACCCTGCGTTACGCGGACCCGGGAACCGATGGCGCCGTAAGCCCGGCCGGGACGTTGGCTGGTGTAGCTTCCGCCGGTCTGGTGGCCGTTGCCGGCAGTGTGGCCATGCATGGAGGTCCGGCCATGGTCTGGATCAGTTGGTCGGGCGGCGTCTTCGGCCTCTTCTTTGACAGTCTGCTGGGAGCCACATTCGAGCGGCGCGGCTGGCTCAACAACGATATGGTCAATTTTCTATCGACTGCCGGCGCCGCGGCCTTTGCGTTCGCGGTGATGGCGTCTCTGCGCTGAAGTCCCGCCTGCTGCGCTTACTCCAGGTGTAGCCGCCAGAGAGTGTAGCTGACCACCTCGTGATCGATGCGCTCCATCTCATCGGAGCTGTCTTCCACGCCTTCGCGAGGCCGCGGCGAGGTCAGCACGTCCAGCCCATCGGCAGCACAAATAGCATGAATGCGGAACAGGTGCGTATCGTCGCTCACCACCACCAGTCGGCGAAGCCCGTTGGCGCGGGCGATCACCGCAATGCGGCGTGCAGATTCCGCGGTGCTGCGGCTTTCAGTTTCAGCGATGATGGCCGATTCAGGGATTCCCGCGCCCATCAGGTACTCGCGCCCCACACCGCCCTCCGAGTACTGGTCGCCTCCGTCGCCGCCCAGCGTGATGATCAGCGGAGCAATGTTGCGGTTAAACAGCACCCGGGCGTGATCGAGCCGCGCGCGGTATACCGGGGAGGGCCGGCCGTCGTACTCCGCCGCGCCAAATACGCAAATGGCGTCTGCCGGTGCGGCCTGGTCCTGTGCCGCGTAGCGCTCGATCTGCACATCCACCCAGCGCCACCAGCACGCGCCGCCCACACCCAGCGCCAACAGAACCACGAGAACGGAGCCCAGAACCCGTCGGCGCTTCTTCGGTCTGGCCCTGGTCTTCATCGGAACATCCTACCGCTCGAGAACCATGACGATTTCGTGGGTGGGGATCGCGCCTTCGCGAAGAATCTCCCAGCGCCCCGGGCCCAAGGACAAGTCCACAATGGTGGTGGGTTGCGTGCGATTGGTGGGACCGCCATCGATGATCAGCGGAATGCGGTCGCCGATCTGGTCGCGGACACACGCCGCGTGGGTACACTCCGACGCACCTTGCAGGTTGGCCGAGGTTGCGGTGATCGGCAACCCGAAGCGCTCCACCACGGCGCGCGGAATCGCTGCATCGGGGACGCGCAGCGCCACATTGCCGGTATTGGCCGTAGAACGCAAGGGCAGCTTGCCCCCGGCGCGCACAATGATGGTCAGCGGGCCGGGCCAGAAACGTTCCGCCAGCTTGTCCAGCAGCGCATCTGAGTCGCGCGCCAATTCGTACGCCTGCGAAACCGAGGAAATCAGCAGCGATAGCGGCTTGTGCTTTTGCCGCGTCTTGATCTGATAAATTCGCTCCACAGCATACAGATTTACCGGGTCCACGGCCAGGCCGTAGAAAGTGTCGGTGGGCAAGGCGATTACGTCGCCTTTGCGCAGACAGGAAACTATGTAATCGATCCGGTCTGGTTGGGGTTCATCGGGATGGACGCGCAAAATTTCCGCGGACAAGAAAGTCTACCTCGGTTCCCTCAGACGTTCCGACAGGTGCAGAGTGCCGGATCTCACACAATCAAGCGTCTCCCCCCGGAAACGCCATCTCGCAGCCGGTCACGAGCCAGGGCCCCTGTCCTAACGCCGCAATCGCAAACGCCACAAAGACGGAAGCTATCACAGCACCGGCCATGGTGCAAGTTGAGCAGCGGCAGTCGGCCCTTCGCCGGGCATCAAAACGGCATAGAATCGGCTAAGAGACTGAGACCAATCGCAGCTATGCCTGTTCGCATTGTACAGAGTAAGCAGAATGGCCGCCTGAAAGAACTGCGCCGGGCGATGGCACACCCTGGCCGCGAAGCCCGGGGATTGGCCGCCATCGAGGGGCCAAACCTACTCGGCGAGGCCTTGCGCGCCGGGCTCCGCATCGACTGCACTTTTGTGGCCCAGGAAGCGCAACACTTGCTCGACGGGTTCCACCTTCCTCCGGAGACCGACGTGCTTCTGGTGCCGAACGAGTTACTGACCTCCGCATTGGCCACCGAAACACCCCAGCCGGTCGCGGCCCTCGTTGAGCCGTTCGATTGGATCTGGCGCGACATTCTTCAAGGCGGTGTCGAGGACTCAAACCAAGCCCCGCCGCTGATCGTCGTTCTTGCCGGCCTGCAGGATCCCGGCAACCTGGGCGCCATCGTCCGCTCCGCCGAGGCCTTCGGAGCCACCGGCATCGTTTGCCTTCCCGGAACCGCGAGCGCCTGGAATCCCAAGGCAGTGCGCGCCTCGGCGGGCAGCGTCTTCCGCGTTCCGCTCCTGTCGGTCAGTGCCGAAGAGGTTTTTGCCCATCTCCGCGAGGCCCGCGTCAAGATTCTCACCACTGCCCTGCGCGATGCCGAACCCGCCGATCATGCGGACCTGGCTGGCCCCGTGGCGTTCCTCATCGGCAATGAGGGCAACGGCGTGCCCGCTGAACTCGCCGCGCAGGCCGACGCTGCTGTCACCATTCCCTGCCCCGGCCCGGTCGAGAGCCTCAACGCATCGGTGGCCGCCAGTGTGCTGCTCTACGAGGCCTCCCGCCAGCGTTCTGCCAAAGTGACCGTGAGGGGGTCCCGATGAGCCTGTTTGACGGCGAACCCGAAGGCCCAAAGGGTCCATTGCGTTCTGCGCCCCTGGCCGAACGCATGCGCCCGCGCAGCCTTGAAGAATACAGCGGCCAGGAGCATCTCCTCGGCCCCGGCAAGCCGCTTCGCGTGCAGATCGAGCGCGACGACCCCGGCTCCATGATCTTCTGGGGTCCGCCCGGAGTGGGCAAAACCACCCTAGCCAAAATCATTGCCGAGACTACCCGCGCCAGCTTCATTGAGTTCTCCGCCGTCATGAGCGGCATCAAGGAAATCAAGCAGGTCATGGCTTCGGCCGCGCAGGCCGCGGAGCTTCACTCCCGCACCATCCTCTTTGTGGATGAGATTCATCGCTTCAACAAGGCCCAGCAGGACGCCTTTCTGCCCTACGTCGAGCGCGGCACCATTCGCCTCATTGGCGCCACCACTGAGAATCCCTCCTTTGAAATCATCTCCGCGCTTCTCTCCCGTTGCCGCGTCTACGTGCTGCACCCGCTCAGCGAAGACCTCATCATTGCCCTTTTGCGTCGCGCCGTGGAAGACCCTGCGCACGGGCTGGGTTCGCTGGGGCTCAAGGCTGACAACGACGCCCTGGAGTTGATCGCCAGCTACTCCAGCGGCGACTGCCGCAACGCCTACAACACCCTCGAAGTGGCCGCGCAACTAGCCTTGGAACCCACCCGTGCGGACATCAAACACATTGACCGCGCCCTTGCCACCGAGGCCGTCCAGCAGCGCGTTTTGGTCTACGACAAGTCCGGCGAGGAGCATTACAACCTCATCTCCGCGCTCCACAAGAGCGTGCGCAACAGCGATCCCGATGCCGCTCTCTACTGGCTGGCCCGCATGTTCGCCTCCGGCGAAGACCCGCTTTACCTCGCCCGCCGCGTGGTGCGCATGGCTGTCGAAGACATCGGCCTGGCCGCGCCTGAGGCGCTCAACCTGTGCCTCTCCGCCAAGGAGGCCATCGATTTTCTGGGCTCACCGGAAGGTGATCTGGCACTCGCTGAGGCAGTTGTCTATCTCTCCCTGGCTCCCAAGTCGAACTCCGTCTACACGGCCTACAGTGCCGCGCAGCAGGAGATTGAACACACCCGCCAGGAGCCGGTTCCCTTGCACCTGCGCAACGCGCCCACCCGGCTGATGAAGGAGCTTGATTACGGCAAAGGCTATCGCTACGCCCACGACGAAGAGGACCGTGTCGCCGACATGGACTGCCTGCCCGATTCGCTCAAGGGACGCAGCTACTACCAGCCCACCCAGGAAGGCCGCGAAAAACTGCTCGCGCAGCGCATGGAAGAAATTCGCCGCATCCGCGCCGCCAAACATGGCAAATCTCAATAGTCGCGAGGCACGCGGGCTTGGGATTGGGCCTACCGCCTAGACAGGTTGAGACGCCCCGCCTACAATTCGCAGCAATGTCCCAATTAAGTATTCGGAAGCATAATGCTTCTTTCGCTGGTTTATTCGCCGGCGCAGTGTTGTTGTTATCCCCGATTCCGGCACATGCGGACGCGGGTATTCCGATGCTTCCGATTGCTTATTCGGTCATTCTGCTTTTCTTGGTACCAGTGATTGCAATTGAAGCTCTCTACCTTCGGCTCCGGCTCCACACCGGCTGGAAGGACACATGGGCTGCCACTTCCAAAGCGAACTTGGTCACAATGCTATTGGGATACCCGCTTGCATGGCTGGTCTATCTTGGCCTGGAATATGGTCTGGCCATTACCGGTGTTACAGACCATCTTTCATGGGCGCCAGGAACTCATATTGCCAGCATTCTCGACATCGTGACGACCGCTGCTTGGATGGGACCGGAAAACGGGGGGACATTGGGACACTGGCCAATTCCCTTGGCCTTCGTTGTGCTTCTCATCCCGTCTTTTGTTTTGTCAGGTTTCATTGAGTCATTCCTTCTTGGCCGTCGCGGCTGGCTGCACTATGAAGGCCGCTCTACTCGATTTGTATGGCAGGCAAATCTCCTGTCCTACATTTTCCTGGCGGTCGCTGGCGCCATCCTCTTCTGGAATGTTGTAGGAAACTACTAGTTTTACGTGGATCCATTGTCTTTTCTTATCACCCAGATGGCCCTCTATCTTGAAACATGGGAGGCCACGAGCCCCAACCCTCCGGCCGCGTGCACCCTCTCCTTCCCCCGATCCAATGATTCGCAAGGTCCTTACCCCACATCTCGATTTTGAGCTGTGGGAAGCTACAAAATCTCAACCAGCCACTCTCTTAGTTCCTCTGCGCCACAGGCAACGTCCCCAAAGCATCCGTCACGATGCCCGGAGTCAGCACTTCAGGAAGCATCACAGGCTCGCTCTGGCCCGGAGTGTAAAGTGCATAAGCAGGAACCCCGCTGCGTCCCAGCGCTGTCAGCGCCTGCGAAATGGCTTCATCCTCGTGCGTCCAGTCGGCGCGCAGCAGGGCTACGTTGGCATCCGCAAAGGCCTTCTGCACCGCTGGCTGATTCAGCGCCACCCGTTCGTTGACCTGGCAGCTCAGGCACCAGCTCGCCGTGAAATCCACAAACACCGGACGCCCATGCGACTGGTAGCGGCTCACCGCTTCGGCAGACCATGGCTCCCAACCCCCTTGCGCGGCCGGCGCGCTCGCCTTGGAGGCTGTCACCGCCAGCCTTCCCGGCGCCACGGCGCTGACGGCAACCGCTCCTAAAACAATCAAAGCGGCCACCGCCGTTGCCCAGCGCTTTGCCGGCCACCGACCCAGAAACCAGCCTGCCATTGCCAGCAGCAGCCAACTCACCAGCAGCGTAGCCAACACGTCCGCGCCGTATGCCTGCGCCAGCACCCACGCCAGCCAGATCGCGGTCCCGAAGATGGGCACCGAGACGGCCTGCTTCAGCACCTCCATCCACACGCCGGGCTTGGGCATCCAGCGTGTCCACGCGGGTTGCAGCGTCAGCGCCACGTAGGGCGCGGCCAGCCCCAGCGCCAGCGCCGTGAATACGGCGAAAGTCACCCCGGCAGGTTGTGCCAGCGCGTAGCCAATGGCCGCTCCCATGAACGGCGCCGCGCACGGGGTGGCCACCACCACCGCCAACACCCCGGTGAAAAAGCTCCCCGTGTACCCCTGCTTTGCAGCCAGCGACCCCCCCGCGCTGGTCCACGTAAGCCCGATCTCGAACTGCCCCGCCAGCGACAGCCCCAGGAAGAACAGCAGCCCTGCCATCAGCCCCAGAAACACCGGCGATTGAAACTGGAATCCCCAGCCCAGTCGTGCTCCCGCCGCCCGCAGCCCCAGCAGCACGGCCACCAGCACCCAGAACGAGACCAGAATCCCCGCCGCATACACATAACCGTGCGCCCGCAGCTTATGCCGCTCTTCGTTGCACGACCGCACCAGCGACAGCCCCTTCAGGAAGAGCACCGGAAACACGCACGGCATCAGGTTCAGCAGCAGCCCGCCCAGAAACGCCAGCCCCGCCGCTCGAGGCAGCATCGACCCGGAAGCCGCGGGAACCGCTGCCACCTTTCCCGGCAGCGCAGCCAGCTCGTACGCCCTCCCACCCGAAAGCTCCAGCACTCCCCTCAACTGCGCAGGACTGGCGGCAAGATTCGCGTCCTTCTTCAGGTCCAGAATGAATCCCGTCGCAGTGGGCGTCAGCCTTTGCGGGGCCGGATTGTCCAGGATGTCCTGATCGGCAGGGAAAAACGTGGCCACAGATTCCCGCTGGCCAGTCTCCACAGCGAGGCGAAATCCTGCCGCCGTTGCCTGGAAGGCTGGTTTGTCGTTGGCAGGCAGCGGCGTGGGCATCAAATTACCCAGCCGCTTCCAGATCGAACTGTCCGGCTCAGCTTCCGTCGCAACCATGGGAGCATGGAGCAGGATGTTCCGATTGACTTCCAGCTCCGCCTTGCCGGGGATGCAAACCTCACGGCAAACCAGCCAGTCGACCTTGGCGTGCAACACGGCCGGGCCCGGCTTCACAGTCGTGGCCAGGTCGAGCGCAAACGGAAACAGGACCGCGTCTTCGTAGCCGAAGTCCATCAGCGGCCCCAGCGGCAGGCGCTTCGGCGCGGGAAACTGCAACGGTCCTGCGCTCACGCCCTCAGGAAGCGTCCAGTGAATATGCGGCGGCTCGCCGGAGTCGCCCGCATTCTGCCAATAGACATGCCAGCCTTGCTCCAACTTGAAGTAGAGTCCCGCATGGTTGTGGCCCACGGGAAGGAAATTGCCCTCGGGGAACACCAGTTGCACATGCACGTGCGGCCCGTCGGCGGAACTCGTCGCAGCCCGCAGAGATACACCCACCGCCAGCAGGAACAGAACCGCGAAGATCACTCGTAATACGCGCATGGGGACGAAATACTCTCTCGTTGGACGCTCTGCCCGAATGATTGGTCGCGGAGAATCAACCCTTCTGCCGACCCTTACCTCAAACCTCTACCGTTCTCAAATAGTCCCGCAGCCTCAATGATCCTCCGCCAGCCGCGAATGCTGCCGGAAGATGCAGTCGTTCTGCACACATTTCGCACCCGCCGCACGGGCACGCGCCACCGCTTCCTCGTGGATCACTTCATCCTGCAGCCATAGATAGGGAATGCCCAGCCGAATCACGTCATCCACAATCGCTGGCACATGTTCCGATGCGCGAAACACATCCACCAGGTCGATGCCGGCGCCCGTCTCGCGTTGCGCCACGGCCTGTGCGGCGTCCAGATCCGGATAGCACGTCATCCCCAGGATCTCAGTCAGCGTGGGGTTCACCGGCAACACGGTGTAGCCGTTCTCAGATAGGTACCGTCCAATGTTGCGGCTGGCGCGCCATGGCTTGTCGCTCATCCCCACAACGGCGATGGTCCGCGCCGTGCGCAGCATCTCTTCTATCACCGCAGGATCGTTGTCCATGGATACTCGTCCTCCACCTGCGTCTCAGACATCGAGATCATCGTCCGCGGCCACGGACTCGGCCGTGCCTCGCCGCTTGGCCAGCAGATATCCGCGCAGAAATGGTTCCAGGTAGCCATCGAGCACCTTGTCCACGTCGCCCACCTCCACCTTGGTGCGATGATCCTTGGCCATGCGGTAGGGCTGCAATACATACGAACGGATCTGCGAGCCGAAGTTAATCTCCAGTTTCGAGTCTTCCAGTTTCTTGCTCTGGGCCCGTTTCTTGTCCAGCTCGTATTCATATAGCCGCGAGCGCAACATCTTCATCGCCCTCTCGCGATTCTTGTGCTGCGAGCGCTCATTCTGGCATTGCACCACGATCCCCGTGGGCAGGTGGGTCATGCGCACTGCGGAATCGGTGGTATTCACGTGCTGGCCGCCCTTTCCGCCCGACCGGTAGGTATCGATGCGCAGGTCTTCCACTTTCAGGTCCACGTGAATCGTGTCGTCGATCTCCGGCGACACGTAGACCGAGGCGAACGATGTGTGCCGTCGCTTGGCTGAGTCGAAGGGCGAGATGCGCACCAGCCGGTGAACGCCGCTCTCCCCTGCCAGCAGTCCAAAGGCATATTCGCCCATGATGGTGAACGTCGCGGACTTGATGCCCGCCTCTTCGCCATCCTGATAGTCGTTGATCTCAGTCTTGTATCCCTGCTGCTCGGCCCAGCGCAGGTACATCCGCATCAGCATCTCGGCCCAGTCCTGGCTTTCCGTGCCTCCGGCCCCCGGGTGAACGGTAACGATGGCGTTCAGCGCGTCCGCCTCGCCGGAGAGCATGGTGCGCGCCTCCAGCTCTTCTGCAAATGTTGCCAAGGCCTTGATGTCGCGCTCCAGATCGGACAGCACGTCTTCGCCCTCACGCGCAAGTTCGAAGTAGGCCTCGATGTCGCTCGTGCGGCGCACCAGTTCCTCGTCGTCGGCCACCAGCGCTTCCAGGCGCTTGCGGTCGCGCATCAGCGGCTGGCTGGCGCCGGAAGCCGACCACAAAGCGGGATCGGCCAGTTTGGTTTCGATAGCGGCTAGTTCCCTGCGGATCCGGGCAGGGTCAAAGATACTCCCGCAGGTCGCGGACCTGGTCGCGCACGGGAGCGTAAGCGAATTCGAGATCGTTCAATGCCATGGCTTTGCTCTTATGACCTGACTTTGTTTTGAAGGATGCGTCGCAGGCTCATCCGCAAGGACAAGCCAACGATGCCCAAACCAAGTATTGCACAGGCCCACGCAAATACGTCGCCGTGGGCGCTGTAGAAGGTCACGTCGTCGCGGAAGCCATAGGCCGCCGGCAACACGTCCGTCTGGTGCCGCGGAATGCTTTGCCGCACTTGGCCCTCTGGATCGATCACCGCAGTCACGCCGTTGTTGGTGTCGCGCAGAATCCAGCGGCGGTTTTCGATCGCCCTCATGCGCGCCATGTTCAGGTGTTGCCACGGAGCGCTGGTGTCGCCGTACCAGCCGTCGTCGCTGATGTTCACAAGCACTTCCGCACCCAGTTGTGCGAACTGTCGCACCTCGTCGGCAAACACCGCTTCGTAGCAAATAAACACGCCGTAGCGATGCCCGTTGAGTCGAAAGACCTTGCGCTCGTCTCCTCGCGTGAACTCCGACACCCGGCCCGTCAGCTTGCGCGCAAATACCAGCAGATTCTTGAAAGGAATGTACTCGCCGAAGGGCACCAGGTGGATCTTGTCGTAGCGGCCCACGCGCGCTCCGTCCGTGCCCACAATCAACGCGGAGTTGTAGTCGTGCCATGCCTGGTCTTCCACCGCATAGTCCACGCCAATGCTGCCCACTACCAGTGGCGCCTGCGTGGCCTGTGCAATGGAGATCAGCGCCCGCTGCAAACGCGGGTCACGCTCCACAAACGGCGCAGGCGATTCAGGCCATGCCACCAAGTCTGGATGCGCGAGGGAAGGCGAACAGCCAGTCTCGCCCGACGCCGCGCCGGTCTGCGGAATCCCCGCAATGTAGGTCTTGCATAGTTCCCCAGCCAGTTGCTTGAACTGGGCGATATGGCTGTCCCACTCGCCGGGGCCTGCCCAGTCGTTGTCGCCCGCCACGTCCAGGTTGGGCTGAATCAACACTGCCGTCGCTGTAGCCGCAGGCTTCGCCGCAGGTGCAAAGATTCCCGCCGCACCACCGACGGCGAGAACCGCGCCGCACAGGGCGAACAGCCATTTACTCCGGCCGCGTTCCAGCACCAGCCCGCCCGCCAGCAGCGCATTCACGGCCACAAGCACAAAGCTGATCCCATACACGCCCGTCCACGGTGCAAGCTGGTTCACCAGCGCATTGTCCACTTGCGAGTAGCCCAGTTGATCCCACGGAACGCTGGTGATGCGCGCTGCGGCCAGTTCCAGCGCTGCCCACAGAATCGGCGCCGCCGCCAGCGCCAGCCGTGTGCTGCCCGTCGCTTGCCGCACCAGCATGATGCCCCATCCGAAGAACCCAAAATAGAGTCCCAGTACCAGGCTGTAGCCCACCAGCAGCAGCGTCGGAGCCAACGCCGGCATGTCCCCGTAGCGCAGCATCGTATCCCGCACCCAGTAGCAATTGCCCATGTACCAAAGCACGCCGCAAACATAGGCGAGCAGGAAGGCGCGGCGCAGCGGCCCTGGCCGCTCCACTCCCTCCTCGTGCAGAATTGCCCACAGCAGCGGAACCAGCCCGAACCATGCAAAAACGCTGCGCCACACGGGCATTGGCCCAGCCAGCGGAAACGGCAACTCCAGCAACCCCGCGGAAACTAGAGCTCCCGCCCACATCTTGAATAGATTGCGCTGCATACAGGGCCGAGTTTAATGCATCAGATTGCGGAATGCTGGTCGCGCGTCAAGGTATTAGGGGAATTGCGTGTCGAAAGAATGGGGAGTCAACACGGGGTAGGACGCGTTGAAGTCGGTCTGATTGCCGCCTGTTCCTTCAGGATGCACGCTGATTTTTCTACGTCATAATGCGGGAAACGAGTGAGAACAAGCTACAATCGAGTGCATGTTACTGGGAATTTTCGCGATTCGATTGCTCGAAGGGATGTTCTTCGTAGGCTTGCTGGGGTCGACTATCGTCGTACTCATCAGCTTCTTCGAGGACGCAAAGGAACTGTTCGGTGACGAATAGCGGTGCGTCGGAGACAGATACCGCAACAAATCCTTGATTTTCATTGACTGCCACGCATTTCGGCCATACACTCAGCCTAGGGCGGACGGCAATGTCGCTCATGGAAATCTGAACGACCGGCTGTCGTGCCGGCACACGTCTGATGGCATCCTTTAGAACGACCGTAGCCCCACCTTCCGACCGCGTACGACTCATCGTGGCATCCTCCGTGATGCTCACGTTCATCTCTTTTTGGCGTGCGGCCGCCATTGTTCTCAATGATCTCGGTTCATCGGCTTTCTATGCCGGAGGCATCGCTGAACAGGCGGTGGGCGCGGCTGCTCCGTGGTTCATCCTCGGCATCATGCTCTTCAGTTTCGCGGTGCGCGCGGTCTACGTCGAAAGCTGTTCGATGTTTACCCGCGGCGGCGTCTACCGCGTTGTCAAAGAGGCCCTGGGCGGCACCTTTGCCAAGCTGAGCGTTTCCGCCCTGATGTTCGATTACATTCTTACGGGACCCATCTCCGGCGTTTCCGCCGGCCAATACATTACAGGACTGATGAACGAACTCCTGGTAGTCGCGGCCAATAGCCACTGGCTTCCTCCGGCTCTGATGGACGCGCACAACCACCCCTTCCAGTTCAACATGAATTCCACCGCCGCCGTCTTCGCCGCCGCGGTGACCATCTATTACTGGTGGCAAAACATCAAGGGCATCGAAGAGTCCAGCGAGAAGGCTCTGCGCGTCATACAAATTACCACTGTGATGGTGGTGGTTCTGTTTTTATGGGGTGGTTATTCGGTATTCATTCGTGGCGCACATCTTCCCCCGCTTCCTACTCCGTCGAACCTGAAGTTCAGCGACGATGCGCTGGGCTTCCTCAAGAATTCCGGTCTGCCTATCTTCGGCCTTTTCGGCATCCTGATGGCCTTTGGTCACTCTATTCTGGCCATGAGCGGTGAGGAGAGCCTGGCTCAGGTCAATCGCGAGATCGAGCATCCCAAGCTCAAGAATCTCAAGCGCGCGGCCATCGTCATCGCCATTTACAGCCTGATCTTTACCGGCGGCGCCACGCTCCTGGCTTCCATGCTGATCCCCACGTGGGAACGCACCCACATCTACCAGGACAACCTGATTGCCGGACTGGCCATGTACATGGTGGGCCCGGTCTTCTGGCGCATTGCCTTCCGCATCTTTGTCGTGGTGGTCGGCTTCCTCATTCTCTCCGGCGCCATCAATACCTCCATGATTGGCTCCACCGGCGTGTTGATGCGCGTGGCCGAAGACGGCGTCCTCACCGACTGGTTCCGCAAACCCCATGCCAGATTCGGCACCAGTTCTCGTATCGTCAACCTGGTGTTTGGCCTGCAAATGTTCACCATTGTTGTGACCAGGGGCAACGTCATTACATTGGGCGAGGCTTATGCCTTCGGCGTCATCTGGTCGTTCACCTTCAACAGTCTCGCGATGCTGGTTTTGCGCTGGAAATACCACGGCGAACGCGGCTGGAAGGTCCCGCCGAATTTGAAGATTGGCAGATTCGAAGTCCCGCTTGGCCTGTTTTCAGTCTTCCTGGTCCTGCTTTCTACCGCAGTGGTGAATCTATTTACCAAGTCCATTGCCACTGTCAGCGGCATCGCTTTTGCTGCGGTCTTCTTTGTGATCTTCAGCGTCTCCGAGCGACAAAACCTGCGCAAGCATGCCCTGACTGCCCGCCAGATGAAGGACCATTTCCAACTGGAGCACCAGGACACCATCAGCAGGGAGTCGACTGCGATCCGGCCCGGCGGTGTAATGGTGACCATGCGCGACGCCGCCAATCCTTTCGCTTTGAAGTGGGTCCTCGCCCGCACCAGAACTGAAGACCGGGACGTAGTGGTCATTAGTGTGCGCATGATGGGCGTCGGCGGCCCCGAGTATCTCAGCGCAGAGGAACAAAGTTTTAGTGAACACGAGCAGATGCTCTTTACCAAGGCCGTCTCCGTCGCAGAAAGCTTCGGCAAAAAAGTCTCGCTGCTGGTGGTTCCGGCCGGCGATGTCTTTGCCGCATTGGCGCAGAGCGCAAATTCGCTTGAGATAGATTCGGTGGTTTCTGGTCAATCCACTTCCATGACCGCCGAGGATCAGGCGTTTCATTTGGGACAGGCTTGGGAAGCGCTATCCGAGCCCAAGCGGCAATTCAACTTCTATGTAATTAGTTCGACCGGCGAAACCAAGGTCTTTTATATCGGGCCGCACGCCCCTGCGCTAAGTCCGGACGATGTGCAGCTAGTGCACCGGCTGTGGCTGAACATGCGCCGCGATCCTTCCGTGCAGGACCTGCACCACAGCGACATTATCACTTATGCGCTCACCCGGCTGGCGGGACAATATGCTCGCGAGAAGGTTGAAATTATCCGCGATTTGCGAAACTATCGCGCCGCCGAATCCCCCACCCTCCGCATTGGCGGACAGGAGTTATCCGGCTCCGCGGGAGGCGCGCCTCTTACCGAGCAGCCTCAACAACCGCCCAACCCGCCTCGCCGGCTCTAAAGCGCGGTAGCTCGCCGGTTTGTGTTTCTCCCTCTTAGAAGTGGGACTCGCCCTGCAGACTCTCCGTTTCAGCCCCCTATCTCCACTTTCATACTGCACTTTCAGCAACACGATGAGTCCGCTCGGACTTATACCGCTTCGACAATTTCAGTGTGCAGAATCCAATGCTCTCAGGCTACATTTTCTTGCTGGAGTGATGTGCGCCGAGATCTCCGCAACATTCGCTAAGTTGCCCCGCAAACTTCTGTCATCTCCACGCTGTCTGAAAAGCGATTTTTTTGTTTGTCAAAGAGTGCATACTTGCGTATGGTGTTTTAGAACGTAAGTGGCTGCCTACGGCCGGTTGGTCACAATAACAGCAGGGGGAATCGACCACTTATGGGCTCAAAATAGGAGGAACCGTGGGAGTTTCGGAGATACTGGCAGACATTGATCGCGAAATTGCGCAGTTACAGCGGGCGCGCGACTTGCTGGCTGGCGGAGCTGTGAAGGCCAGAAAAAAAGCCGCACCTGTGGCAGTCAGGAAGCCTCGCAAGAAGAGGAATCTGACCCCCGAAGGGCGAAAGCGGATTGCCGAAGCTGTCAAGCGGCGTTGGGCCGAGCAGAAAAAGTCCGCTGCAGTAAAATAACTGTATCGAACAAAGAAATGGGCTGGCCCTCAGGTCAGCCCATTTCTTTGCTTACAATCCGCCGGGTAACTCGCCACCTACATAATTTCACCAGGTTCAAGCCTCATGACCTGCACCCCGGCCTCAACCTGCGCAGCTAACTCCTCCGGAGTGCCCTTAAGCGGTGGAAAGGTTCCATAGTGCAAGGGGAGTATGATTTTTGACCCCAACAGCCGCGTCGCCAGCGCCGCTTCTTTTGGTCCCATGGTGAAGTGACCTCCGATCGGGAGCATGGCCACCTCAGGATGATAAAGGTCGCCAATCAGCTTCATATCGCCGAAGACCGCTGTGTCTCCCGCGTGATAGAGTACGGGCCCGTCGGAAATCGCCAGCACGAATCCCGCCGCCACTCCGACATAGTGCGCACCATGCTCGTCCTGCGCGGCTGCGGAGTGTTTGGCATCCACCATGGTCACGGCGACATCCTCCAATTGCACCGTGCCGCCGAGATTCATCCCCACCGTGCTCCCCACTCCCTTGCTCTCCACATAGGCAGCCAGCTCGTAAATTGCCACCACGGTTGAGCCGTGCTTTTCGGCCGCCGGCACTGCGTCCGCAATGTGGTCGCCGTGCCCGTGGGTCAGCAGGATGTAATGAATTTTTGCCGGTAGTGCATAGTCCTTCGGGTACTTGGGGTTTTGCGCGATGAACGGATCAATCAGTATATTCGTGCCCCTGGCAGTTTGTACCAGTACGGTTGCATGCCCCAGCCAGGTAATACGCACTCCCTTCAATGAACTCATACTGCCTCCGTTCTGAGGTTTCTCCCTTCGAGAGGATCGTTAATAAAAGAGCGGTGGATAAGTCACTTTCTAGCGCGTGATAATCACTTCCGAGACACTGTCTTTGGCCAGAAACTGTTTGAACCCCGACCAGTCTGCAAACAAGGTTTGGATGCTGCGGTTGGTGAACACCCGTTGCAGTGGGAAAGGCTCTGCCAACTGCATTTCAACAGAATCGGCGTCCATTACGTGAAAGCGGCAGTGTGCCGTCTCATGGCCCTGGGCCCGGGTGTGGAAGAAGGCCAGCACCTGTCCTCCCGGATTCATAGCCGCGTGCAGGCGATGCACTACCGGCGTGACGAACGCCTCGGGCAGGTAATCGAGCGTCGTCCATAAGAGCACCATGTCGAAAGTCCGGCCGGCAAAGTTCAGCGCCTGGTCGAGATAGCCTTCGACGTTCCAGATTGGTTTGTCGTCCTCGTCTTTGCCGATCTGCCATTTGCCATCGTATGCCTCCGTCACCATGTCGGCGAGAAACACGCTGTGCCCAAGATTGGTCAGATAGTTGATGTTCGTGGGCGATGTGCTGCCGGCATCGATTACGCGCAGTCCCGGTTCGGCTTGGAGCCGTTTGCGCACCGTCGCCCAGCCGCCCGAATGCCGGCCCACCCTGGGGCCCGAATGGCCCTGTGCCGAGGCGGATTGATTGGACTCGTGTTTCTTGTCAAACCAGCTGCGAAGCACCCTGGTGTCCCCTTGCGGCCGCGCGGGCCGCACCTTTGCCGGCCCCCTTACAGCGCCAAGCTAGATTAGGCCGTCGGTAATTCACGCACCGGCGCCATCGTGGCTCTTCGCCCCTTGTGTCAGATCCACCTTGCCCCGAAAAATCGCGTTGTCTTCTACCGCCAGGCGTAGCGCCCGCACATCGCCCTGCACCACGCTGCCCGCACGCAACTCCACGCGCCCCGAGGCCACAATGTTGCCCTGCACCTGGCCCAGAACCAGTACATCCTTTGCTGTCAGGTCCGCGGTTACATGGGCAGTGGGTCCAATGGTCAGCCGGCTCTCCGCCAGGCCGATGGTTCCCTCCACGTGTCCGTCGACGATTAGGTCTTCGCTACCTTTTACTTCGCCGCGAATCACTACCGTCTTGCCGATCCGGGCAAGACCATTTTCCGTCGTCATAGTGCAATTCCTCCCGAGGCACTGATTCAAGCATGTTTCAGGATGCGTGGAGAGGCCCCATCATACTGCTCCCCCACTCGTTACCGGAGCATCTGTTCTCAGAGCAGAGTACCGGCATACCAGTCCCTGAAGGCGCCAGAGGCCCTGCCCGAACTATACGCAACCCGGCTCGCGACTTCAATTACAGCAACCACCGCCAGTTGCACGAGTCTAATACACCATGGCACCGGACAATGTTGGGCGGCTGGCGAATGACGGCTAAACTGTTTGTAATGCGCCTCCCTCTCTGGCTGATTCTGGTACCTCCGATGACCCTCGCAGCGCACGGTCCATCGCAGGCGCCGTCTGCGCAGAGCGATGCCCTCGTCAGGAGGGCGCTGGCCGCCGAGTTGCGCACCGCCCGGGACACGCAGCACCCCATGCGCTACCAGTTGCGCAAGTGGAGCCCGCGCCTCTCCTCCACCAAGGAGATCCTCGAAACCAGGGACGGCGCCGTGGCGCGTCTGCTGCAGATCAACGACCAGCAGCTGCCCCCCGCAGATGAGCAAAAGGAGCAGGACAGGCTCGACGGATTGCTCAGCGATCCCAGCCGACAACACCACCGCAAGCAGGCTGAGGACAGTGATGCGGACCGCGCCTTGAAGGTTTTGCGCGCTCTGCCAAATGCATTCCTTTACCAGTTTGCGGGGACGGGAATGGGACCCGCGGGAAAGGTGGAGAAGTTCACCTTCAGGCCCAACCCGAATTTCATTCCTCCCGACCTTGAGACCCAGGTCTTGACCGCCATGACGGGGGAGCTTTGGGTGGACGTGGCCCAGGAGCGCGTAACGCGCCTTGAAGGCCACCTGGACCATGACGTTGACATCGGCTGGGGCATCCTGGGCCGCCTCAATAAGGGCGGATGGATCGTCATCGCCCAGGCCGACGTGGGCGGGCGTCAATGGCGTGTGGTGCGATTCCAGATGGCCATGAGCGGTCGTGTGCTCTTCAAGTCCCGCAGCTTCGACACCACTGAAGAAGAATCGGGATTCACTCCCATTCCCGCCGGACTGACCTACCAGCAGGGCATCCAGATGTTGCGTGCTGGCCAGAGCAACGCTTCCCACCCCAGCCGCTAAAAAACTCGAGAATTGCAGCTATGGGAGCGGGCGAATCGAAGTTGCTCCTCCCTCCAGAAAAGCCACCCCGCGTAATGCCCGTAACACCGCACTTATCTCGAAATTGTCCTGAAAGGCCGCCTTCAAATAAAAAGCTGCCCCATCCGCTCGGATGAGGCAGCTTTGTTGTAAAGCGTCAAGCCTTACTTGGCGACCACGGCGAAGACGATCACCAGGGTAAACAAGCTGAGGGACTCCATGAAAGCCAGGCCCAGAACCAGAAGCGTCATGATTCCAGCCCTCGCCCCGGGATTGCGGGCCAGCGCCTCGGTTGCTGAAGCTGTTGCCCTGCCCTGGCCAAGGCCGCAAAGACCGGCAGCAAGAGCCATGCCGATGCCGGCGCCGATCGGCACCATGTTGATAGCGGCCGAGCCGCCATCCGCAAAGGCCGGTACGGCAAAGCAAAGAACCGCCATGGCCATGAATACAAATTGAAGTTTCCGCATAATTCTCCTGCTTCCTTTAGGATTGACCGCCAGTAGGTGGTTGAAGCTCACCGTGCTGGCTCCCTCACGCTGGCGGCCGTTCGTTTGCCCGGAGCAGAAGCGCTCTCCGGCGAAATTCTCTGTCTCTCCTCAAGCTAGGTTTGACGCCCTCTTTGCACCAAACTCAGCCCGAATGCCTAGCTTTTTCTCCGCCCGATTGATTCAATGCCGTATCGGGACTTTAGCCTAGTGCTCGTGCGCAACCGCCTGGGACAGGTAAATCAGCGTCAGGAGCATGAAGATATACGCCTGAATGCATGCGACGAAAGCATGCAACCCCAGAAAAACTGCCGGAACCGCGAAAGGCACCAGCGAAAAGAACACCAGCGCCACTAGATCGCTGGCGAGCATGTTGGCGTAAAGACGAATGGTGAGCGACATGACGCGCGCGCAGTGGGAGATGATCTCGATGGGAAGCATCAGGGGAATCAGCCACCACATCGGCCCCAGGAACTGCTTCACATAACCAAATCCGTTTGCTCGAATGCCTTGATAGTGGTAGTAGCCGAAGGTGAGCACCGCAAGACCCAGAGGCACCCATGGGAACTTGGTGGCCATCTCAACGCCCGGAATCAGCCCCGTCAGATTGTTGATTAAAACGAACAGGAAGATACAGGTGGCGTACGCCTGGAACCGCTCGTAGCCGTGGCCGATGACCTGCTCTGCCTGGCCGCCCGTAAACTCATGAACCATTTCCACAACCTGTTGCAGCGGCGCAGGCTTTTCCACCGACAAAGTGAGCCGCACGATGATGAAAACAACGATGAGGCCGCACACCACCAACAGTTCCAACCCCAAGGCCTTATTGACCGCGATGGCCTTCTCAGCCGCCTCGGCTGGGTGGACGCCGATCGTCTGATATGCCTTGGCCTCCACTCCCATGAAGAGGTCGTTCAGTAAACGCACTAATACAAAAGTTTCCGGCATCGGGACTATAGTCTTTCTGTTTCCGGCACGCGTTACGCAAGGAAAGCCGTTGTGACTGCTCAGGTCTTGAGCAGCCTGAGCGCCCCCCAGGCTATGGTCACAAGCGCCAAGCCCAGGCCGCAAAGAAGCGCTAACACCGAACCTCGGAAACATTTAAGGCTACCATAAATCGCCCCCGCAAAGAGTGTGAGCCTGAGCACAAAGAAGATGACCACCCGCAGCACGCCCCCTGGCATCTTCTGATGATCGAGCTGGGCATTGACAAACCGCACCAACCGCTGCCATTCCAGAATGCTTGCCGCCGAAATGGCGGTTCCTACGGCCAGCATCGCCGCGTTGCGCCAGCCGGAGGCAATCCACAGCACCGCTGCGGAAATCAGCCCCAGAATCAGCGTGTCGCGAATGGCCCGCTGCAGCAGGGCCTGCAGCGCCTCATCTGTCATGCCGCCAAGAGGATGAGTTTCTTCAGTCATGGTTTCGTCTTTGGGTTTTCCTTCTCATTTTCACTCTCGGCCTGATCCTCAATTCCAGAATCTCTCACTGCGGTCTGCGCCAGCCGAATCACATAGATCAGCCCCGAAACTCCGCCAAAGAGCGCCCCGGCGATTCCGATCCACGACTGGTGAAAGTGCCGGTCACCCCAGGCGCCGGCCACCCAGCCGATGCAGGCCGAGGAGGGCAGCAGCAACGCAATTTGCATCAGCTTTTCTGCCTGCACCAGGGCTCCGATTCCGCTGTCGGTCTTGCGGCGTGACTTGGACTCCGGAATGGGGCGGTTGAAGGGCATGGAAGCTATTCACAAGCATACAGGGCATCCCAAGGAGCGGGTATACTTCCCTTTTGGGCAGTTGCCCGCCGAGTGGAAGGAAAACAGAGTGTTCGATTCAGAGTTTGAGCGCAGCCTGTTCGACCTGCGCAGGGCAAAGTTGGAAGAGATTCAGAAGCTGGGTCAGCCGGCTTACCCTAACCAGTTCCCTGCTTCCCACACGGTCCCGGCTGTCCGTGCCAAATGGGGTGAATCCCAAGCCGGGGACCTTGAAACCAACCAGATCACAGTGGCCGTCGCAGGCCGCATCATGGCCATTCGCGCCCAGGGCAAGGCCGGCTTTGCCACCTTGCAGCAGGGGGGCGAGCGCCTGCAAATCTATGTCCGGCTCGACGCGGTGGGCGACCAGGCGTTCGCGCTCTACAAACTGCTCGATCTTGGCGACCACATCGGTGTCAGCGGCTATCTCTTCCGCACCCGCACCGGCGAGCTGACGGTGCACGTCGAGCGGCTCACCTTTCTCTCCAAGGCCATGCTCGCCTTGCCCGAGAAATTTCATGGCCTGGCCGACGTGGAGTTGCGCTACCGCCAGCGTTACGTCGACTTGTTCAGCAACCTCGAAAGCCGTGCCGTATTTGTAAAGCGCGCCAAGGTCCTCAAGGCGCTGCGCCGCTTCTTCGACGAGCGCGGTTACCTTGAAGTGGAAACACCGATGATGCAGCAGATCGCCGGTGGCGCGGCGGCGCGGCCCTTCAAGACCCACCACAACGCCCTGGATATGGACCTCTTCCTGCGCATCGCGCCGGAGCTCTATTTAAAGCGCCTGGTGGTCGGGGGTCTCGATCGCGTCTACGAAATCAACCGCAACTTCCGCAATGAGGGCGTCAGCACCCAGCACAATCCCGAGTTCACCATGCTGGAGTTCTACCAGGCCTACGCCAATTATCACGACTTGATGCAGCTCACTGAAGAGCTGATCGAGTTTGCAGCCCGCGAGGTGAACGGAACCGCCAAGGTTGAGTTCGACGGCAACACCATCGATCTTGCCCACTGGCAACGCCACACCATGCGCGACGCCATCCGCGAGTTCTGGCCTGAGGAGGCGGGTGTCAAGCCGGCCCTGACCGCCTTTGAGTCGGCGTCGGTGCTGCAGGCGCGCCTTCATGCCGCCGTTAGCTCCCTGGAAAAGGTGGCTGGCGAGACCACTCGGTTGACCCCCGAGCGCATTGCCGAACTGAAGACGCTTCGCGACGCGGTGGCTGCCGTCTACTATGACTCCATGAAGGGCGCGCCGCTGGGCAAATCTGTCTACAACCTCTTTGAGGCTGTAGTCGAGCCATATCTGATTCAGCCCACCATCATTTACGACTACCCAGTCGAAGTTTCGCCTCTCTCCAAGTCCAAGCCCGATGATCCGGCGCACGTTGAGCGCTTTGAATTCTTTGCCGGTGGTTTCGAACTGGGCAACGCCTTCAGCGAGCTGAACGACCCGGTGGAGCAGCACAAGCGCTTCGAACAGCAGATCACCGAGCGTGACCGCGGTGACGACGAAGCCCACCAGATGGACGAGGACTACGTGCGCGCGTTGGCCTACGGGTTGCCCCCCACCGGCGGTGAAGGCATTGGCGTGGACCGTCTGACCATGCTGCTCACCGGTTCCAAGTCCATTCGCGATGTGATTCTGTTTCCGCTCATGCGCAACAGAGAACAGTGAACAGAGAATAGGGAACAGTGATCACTGTTCCCTATTCTCTGATCACTGATCACTGTTCACTGTTCACTGAAAGCTAGGAGCTGCTTTTGAACATCCTTTTTGTCGGTGACATCTTTGGCAGCGCGGGCCGCAGAATCGTGCGTGAGCACATCGGTCACGTGTGCGAAGCACATCAAGTAGATCTCGTCATTATCAACGCAGAGAATGCGGCCGGCGGTTTTGGCGTGACGCCGCAGATTGCCGACGATTTATTCGACCTGGGTGCGGACGTGCTCACCACCGGCAACCATGTCTGGGACAAGCGCGAACTGCTCGATTACTTCAACTCCGTGCCCGCGGAGAGCCAGGACCGTCCCCGCCGCGTGCTGCGCCCCGCCAACCTGGCGCCCGGCCTGCCCGGCTACGGATATTTTGAAGGCACCACCCGCAGCGGCGTGGACTATGCGGTTCTGAACCTGATGGGCCGGGTATTTATGACCGGCACCAACGACCCCTTCCACGCTGTCAATGACCTGCTCGCAGGCATCAAGGCCAAGGTCATCGTACTGGACTTTCACGGTGAAGCCACCAGCGAGAAAGTGGCCATGGGATGGCATCTTGACGGCCGCGTAACGGCAGTCCTGGGCACCCACACCCATATCCCCACGGCAGACGAGCGGGTGCTGCCGGGCGGTACGGCCTACCAGACCGATGTCGGTATGAGCGGTCCCTATGACAGTGTGATCGGCGTCGAAAAGGATCTTGTGCTGCACAAGTTCCTCACTGGAATGCCGGGCAAGTTCGAAGCCGCCAAGGGCAATCCGAAAATGTGCGCAACCCTAGTCACCTGCGACCCGGCTACGGGGCGCGCATCCGCGATCCAGCGAATCATGTTGGGAGAGTGAATTTCCGCTCCTCGCCTACTGCGGAACAGGAGTGCTCCGCAGGACCGCCGACTTCTGCTCTACGGGAGTTGCACGAATCAACTCTGCGGGCGAATGGGTCGCCTTGAGTAGTTTGCCCTTGCGCGTGAATGTCATGGTCCATTCCATCGGCCTGGGCGTCGCTGCTGCATCGGCAAACCTGATGATCTCTGCGCCGTCGAACCGGGCTTCCATCACCGCGCTCAGTGCTGGAGTGTGCTTGAGGCTTCCGGGCCCGTCCTCCGCGAACACCACCTGCGGGCGCGCTCCGGCCAATGCCGCGTAGCAAAGTCCATTTCCCAGCCAGTCGGAAGACTCTCTCTGTGGTTCTTCGGCCCGTATGTGGTTGAATGCCGAAACCGTAAGCGCGTTGATGGGCGCCGGCGAAAACAGCGAATTGCCACGACGGAGAATCGGGATGATACGCACCCTCCCATCGCCGTTTCGCGGAATGGATGCCGAGAAGACAGTCACGTCCCCGCTCCGTGATTGCGCGTGTACTGCAGGAAGAGGTGGTTGGGCAACGCCGGACACACCAACTGCTCGTAGTCCCAGCCTCCCTGCTCCAGTTCAAACCCCGAGTAGCCGGCGTGCTCGGTAATGGAGAACTCGGCGTTTGCCGCCAGTCTGCGATCTTGTTCTGTCATTTGGGCGGCGCTGCGGAACTCGATCGAAAAAGCCGCTTGGCGGTACGGCGCGTCGATTGAAAACGGCGCCGGGGGAACGGCCGCAGGTACAGGCTTGCCGCGGAACGCGTTGCCCTGGGCCTCCTCAAACGGCGTCTGGGCGTGAAGCGCAACGCAGAGTAATGCGGTGCAAACGACTGCCAAAATAGTGGGGAGCATTCCGAATCGGACCATGTTGGTCCCAGACTAACAAAGTATCGCGATTTTCAGCCGCAGAAACAGAGAGGGCAGCCCGGATCGGGCTGCCCTTTGTAATCCCAGGAACAGGTTGTCGTGCGGCAGGCTCATCAGAACCCGCCGCCCGAGTTACTCAATCAACAGCCCAGGATTAGTGGGCCGTGTGAGTCGTCTTGTGCGCCGCCGAAGGCTTGTGCGCCGGAGCAGCCTTCTTCGGAATAATTACGCCTTCGCGAAGGACGATTTGCGCAGTCTGCGCCATGGTCGCCGTGGCCGCTACCTGCGTGTAGCTGTCGTAGGTCCCATCCAGTTCGGCTGCCGGTTGCAGGCCAAACTCTGCGCCAACTGCCGGAATTTCCTTCTCTTCCAGCGGCTTCTTCATGTTGACGATGAAGTCTGCGATCTTGGCGTCTTTGGCATCCTGAGATACCGCCAGTTTCAGAGTCGATGCGGTGGCTTCAATGACCACTCCGGGACAAGGCGTTGCCTGGTCCTTCATCACCTCCCACAGCTTGTCGGCATCCTCCTTCGAGCCCGAGCCCAGGATGAACTCCTTGTCGCTCAGGTTCAGGCTCTTCAGGTCAGTAGTCTCCACCATCGCCTTGTGAGCCATCTCAGCCGGCGTTGGGGCAGCAGAGATTGTAAAGGTGCCCGGAGGAAATAGGGTTGCCGCCGACTGGGTCTTGATGTCGTCCAGCCCCTTCAGGTCTCCGTGGTACTTCTTGTAGTAATACTCGAGCTTCGTCTCAATCTGGGCCTTGAGCGGGGTGGCGTAGTTCCATGCCCGCGCATAGAACCAGCACGCCTGCACCAGGTCCCTGCCATCGGGCTTCACATACGCTTCGGCCAACTGCAGCGTGTCCCACAATCCCGCCCCGCTGGTGGACTGATCCGGAGGATAGAGCATCAGTTCCGTGCGGTACTCTGAGATACCTCCCTTAATGTCCTTCTTTGAGATGATGTCATCCAGGGCGATCGCTGAATGGAAGACCGGATAAGCCGCGCCTGTCTCTTTCTTCCAATCGTCGTCTTTGAGATCGGCGGGCTTGGGAGCCGCGAGGCCCTTGGTGGCCAGTGCCGCGGTATCGTCGCAAGTCTGCGCATCGCTGGTCTTGGCGCACTGCCCTTTCTTGATGAATACCGAGATGAAGAGAGCCTTCATGTTGTTGGGATCCACCTGGAGCAGCCGGCTGGCAGCGCCCAGGGTCTTGTCGGCATCTTGAAGCTTCTGGTAGGTGTCTACCAGGCCGTCGAGAACCGTATTCTTTACCTTGCTTTGCGGATAATTCGTCAGAAAGGTCTCCAGGGCCGTCGCTCTGGCCGCGGGATCGGTCTGGGTTGTTGCCTGTGAATAGGCAGCGAATTCGGCTGGAGGCAGGGCGACTTGGTCCTGCGCTCTTAGCACGGGCGCCACGGCGAATCCTATGCTCGCCAACGCCATCACCGATGCAAAAACAAACTTCTTCATTTAGTGCTCCTGGGAAATACCGGAATCGAGATCAATACTCAATCGCTCACTCGCGAATTGTACAACCGTCCCGTATGCACAGTTATATGCCGAGGTGACGGATGAACTGTACCACGGTTTCCAATGCAGTGATGGGAGGATTATAGAAAGCCACGCCGCCCCTGACAAGCCATCACCTTCAGCAAACACCATTTTCTCGCCGCGGAACCTCGCAGGACACGGTTGCAATGCCCGCCCCAGCCAGTCCAGGCGGCGCCACGGCTTTCGCAAACGGGCAGTGCTCAGGCGCGCCACCCCGCCCCCTGGCGGTCTCGACGGCAGCGCCGCTCGAGCGGCAGCGCATATCCGCTTAGACACCGGAAGGGCCAGAACGGTTCCCTGTCGTCTTTCAGGCTGGGGAAGAGCTTATTGCAGAAGTCGCACCAGCTCCGCCTGCTCGGCCAGAAAGGCATCGTGACCGTGGGAGCTGAACATTTCCCGGTAGTCAGCCTGGACTCCCGTGGAGCGAATCGTAGCCGCAAATTCGCGCACTGAGGCCGGAGGAAATAGCCAGTCCGAGCTGATCCCCACAAAGTTGATCCGCGCCCGAATCCGCCGGAATGCCTCTTCCGCGGACGCATGGCCGTTCAGTGGGTCCCAGGTGTCCATGGTGCGAAGGATCGCCAGGTAGGAGTTGGCGTCGAACCGCTCGATGAACCGTTCCCCCTGGTGGTCAAGATATCCGGCAATATCGAAGCGCCCCCCGATAAGCCCGCCACCGGCGTTGTCCAGCGCCCATGGGTCTTCGCCATTCCTGTTCGGATTGCGCCCAAAACGTTCGTCGAACAAGGCCGCGGACTTGTAGCTGAGCATCCCGATCTGCCGCGCCAGCGCCAGGCCCTGCCGCGGCGGACGCTGGGGCAGGTAGTGGCCTCCCGCCCAGTCCGGGTCGTTCTGGATGGCCAGTCGCTGCAGGTGGTTCAGCGCCAGCCCCATGGCAGACAAGGGCGCAACCCCGATAATGGCCGCTCGCTCCACCCGTGCCGGATCGTGCATGGCCCACTCCAGGGCCTGCATGCCCCCAATGGAGCCTCCCAGAACCTGCCGCAGCTGCCGGATGCCCAGCGAATCCAGCAACTGCGCCTGCGCCCTCACATTGTCCCGGATCGAGACCAGGGGAAAGTCTGGGCCGTAACTCCGCCCCGTCTCGGGATCTACCGAGCCCGGCCCGGTCGAGCCGTAGCACGAACCCAGAAGGTTAATGCAGATCACAAAATCGTGATCCAGTGAAAGAACCGCGCCCGGAGCAAATATCTCCGGCCACCACGAGCCCACCAGCGCCGAACCGGACAGCGCGTGGCACACCAGCACCGCGTTGTCGCGGGCGGCACTTAGCCGCCCATACACCGCATAGTGCAGCGTGGGATTGGCCAGCATGCGCCCGCTCTCCAGCAGCAGGTGCCGGTCCAGCACAAAGTCCCCCTCATACGTGGGTTCCAGCCCTGCTCTGCCGGTTGCCGGGGCTCCGGTTTGGGCTTCGGTCATAACGTTCATTGTGCAGCAAGACCCGCCGCCTCTGCTTTACTCGTGAAGGCGTGGCCGTTGGCCGCCTCGATAGCCTGGTCGAGATCGGCCAGAATATCGTGAATATCCTCGATGCCCACCGACAGTCGCACCAGTTCCGGAGTCACGCCGGTTCCCGCCTGCTCCTCCACTGACAGTTGCTGGTGCGTGGTCGAGGCGGGGTGAATCACCAGTGACTTGGCGTCGCCGATATTGGCCACCAGCGAGAACAGTTCCAGCCCGTCAATCAGCTTTTTCCCCGCCTCGTACCCGCCCTTGATGCCGAAGGTGATCAGCGCTCCCTGTCCGGTCGGCAAATACTTTTTGGCGCGCTCGAAATAGGAGCTGGACTTCAGGCCCGGATAGTTGACCCACTCCACCCCGGGATGCTGTTCCAGGTGGTCTGCCACCGCCAGCGCGTTCTCTGAGTGGCGCTCCATCCGCAGGTGTAGCGTTTCAACGCCCTGCAGCAGCAGGAAGGCGCTGAATGGCGACAGCGCCGCCCCTGTGTCACGCAATCCCTGCACCCGCGCCTTCAGGATGAAAGCCAGCGGACCGAATGCGTCCACATACGATAGGCCGTGATACGAGGGATCGGGCTGCGTAAAGTCCTTGAAGCGCCCCGATGCCGCCCAGTCAAACTTGCCCGCGTCCACAATCACGCCGCCGATGGTGGTGCCGTGCCCTCCCAGAAACTTGGTGGCAGAGTTGAGCACGATGTCCGCGCCCCACTCGATGGGCCGTACCAGGGCCGGCGAGGCCGAGGTATTGTCGATTACCAGCGGCAGGCCGTGCTCGTGGGCAATGCCCGCCAGCCTCTCAATATCCACTACGTCCAGCTTGGGGTTGCCCAGCGTCTCGGTGTAGATGGCGCGGGTTTTGTCGTTGATCAGCGCGCGCAGGCCGTCGAAATCGTCGGCGTCCACGAATCGCACCTTGATGCCCAGCCGCGGAAACGTGTAATGGAAAAGGTTGTAGGTGCCCCCGTAGAGCGAAGTCGTGGAGATGATCTCCTCTCCGGCTGAAGCCAGGGTCGTCAGGGTCAGCGTCTCCGCCGCCTGGCCTGACGCTGCGGCCAGTCCCGCCACTCCGCCTTCCAGGGCTGCCACCCGCTTTTCAAACACGTCGGTGGTGGGGTTCATAATGCGCGTGTAGATGTTGCCAAATTCCTTCAACGCGAACAGCCGCCCCGCGTGATCCGCGTCCTGAAACAGGTAGGAAGTCGTCTGGTAGATGGGGACAGCGCGTGCGCCAGTCGCCGGGTCGGGCGATTGGCCGGCATGAACGGCGAGGGTGGCAAACTGTTGCTTCTTGGCATCGGACATCGTGATCTCCTTCAATTTCAAAGCGGGTTGAGATGCGGCGGGGACGGGGCTTTCAAAGAGCCGCACCCAAGCCGGAAAATGCAAAAGCCCGAATCCACTTCTGGATCCGGGCCGCCTGGTTTCTTAATCGGTTGCGACTAGCGCATTCGCCGCTCAGAAGCCATACGGATGGATCCGCATGCGCGACACATGCACATGGCCATGACCCCAATTCCGCATTTCCCTGAGCTACGCATTGAAGGCAGTATCGGCGCAAGCAGCGCCAAAAGTCAAATCAGGCCTTTCCGCTTAAAGTCAGCTTTTTGAGCCGATACAGGATCTCCGATTCGCCAAAAGCGCTCAATTGCGCAAAGATGTATCCAACCAAATCCTACTGCCCTCACCGCGCACGTAAACTTTTGCCACGCCGAGGCTGGCATTGGCTGGATCGTCTTCAGTGAAGGAATATTCGATGGAACGACGCATTTTTCTTAAGAGCAGCCTTGCCGCCGGCATCTCCATTTCCCTGCCCAGGGTGGCATTCCTGTACGATTCGGCCTCTGCGCAGGAGGCCAAGCCTATTGGCGAATTCCTAACTGCTCAAATGATCTGGTCCTCCGAGTCCGTTCCCGTGCCGCTCAAAGCCAACGGACCGGCGGCTGCAATCGCCTCTTCATCCGATGGGCATCAGCCCGTACCGACACCCGACCTTCACGTGGTGTTTGCCCGCGAGTTCTCCCTTGAATCCGTTCCGTCTCAGGCGTCCATTCGTCTCTTTTCTTACACTCGTTACCGGCTCTATATCAACGGCATCTATTCCGGTCGTGGCCCCGGTAGATTCCAGAACCAGCGCCCAGAGTACGACACCCGGGAGATATCCGGAGCCCTGCGCAAAGGACGCAACCTCATCGCCGTACTCGTTCATCGCGACGCTCCCACCGGACGGATCATGCGCCACGATCCGGGATTTGCCGCGGTGGTGCATCTTCAGCACGGCTCGACCCCCATGACGATTGCTACCGACCCCAGTTGGCTGGCCAAGCCGGATCGCTCCTTCGGTCCGCGAGATGAGGCTTGGGCCTCCATCGAGGAGCACATCGATGCCCGTAACGGCTTCGACCTCACCAACCCCGGTTTTGCGCCTGCGGCATGGACGCCCTCCATTCTCACCGGAGGCCCAGAGCTCTTTCCGGTTTGGCCACGAACAGCTCCCCTGCAATCGGAAACGCCGCGGGAGTGGAGTGCAACTGGAAGACAAGTTCCCGTCGTTCTCCAGCCGGGACAGGAATTCACCGCTGATCTGCCTGAGATTATCCAGGGCTACCACAACCTCGAACTGGACTCCGAGGACGGCAGCGAAATAGAGATCGCCTATCAGCTTCCCCAAGGCGCGCAAAGTGGCAAGAGCACCTATATTGCGCGCCGTGGTCCGCAGCGATATATCGGTGGTGACACCTTCGCCTTCAGCCGCCTCTCCATTCGCCTCAGCTCCGGTCGTGCTACGCTCCGGCGCGCTGAAGCCATCGAGGTTCGCTATCCCTTTCAGCGTGTGGGCTCCTTCCAGTGCAGCGATCCCCTTCTCACTCAGCTATGGACAATCTGCGCCCGCTCGCTCGAATTGCTAAGCGAAGACTCCTATGTGGACTGCGCCGATCGCGAACGCGTCGAGTGGACCGACGATTCTCCGCCCGCCTTTGATTGCACCCGCGTCATAATGCGCGGGCCCACCGCCAATGGCAAGGAATACTGGGGCGACAACCGCCTCCTGAAGGCCCTGCTACGTCGCATCGCTCTGACCCAGACTCCAGAAGGCCAACTCAAGGCGCACAGTTGTTCCGAGCGATGGGATATTCACGCCATCATGGAAGACCGCTCGTGCGACTGGGTCGTCCTGCTCAGAGACTACTTTGACAGCTCTGGCGATATCCAACTGGTAAACGAACTGTGGCCAACACTGAAAAAGCTCATTCAATGGTTTCTCGACCGGCGCACTGCGCGTGGCCTGGTCCAGGCGCGCGAATGGGAGGTATGGGACAACCCGCTGCGTTACCAGGTATGCGAAGGCGCCGGCCTGAATGCGATGTTCTACCGCGCCTTGTCCGATGCCGCCTATCTCGGTAACAAGGTTGGAGAGCTGTCAGACAGCCAATCATTCGCCGCAGACGCCGATCGCCTCAAATCCGGCTTCAATACTCTGCTCTGGAACAACGACCAGGGAGGCTATTACGGAGGTCTGTTCGGCCCCGGCTCAAAAACCGCCGAGCAGCTCAACGGTCGCATGTTCACCGGCCCGTTTGTCGATGGGCACTATCAACCCACCGCGCAGGCCGCTCTCTTCGCGCTCTATTCTGGCATCGTCCCTGCCGACCGGCTCAATCGGGTCAGAAGCTGGCTCCTGGCGCACTTGGATCAGGTCACGGGACCCATGTCGCACTACTACCTGTTCCATGCCCTCCTCCAAATGGAAGAGCAAAAGCAGGACATGCTCGCCCTCGACCGGATGAGAACTGGCTGGAAGTTGCAGGTGGGTTGTCCCTGGCAAACAACCTGGGAGGAGCTCGTCGACGGCGGAGGATCAAAAGCGCACATGTACGGCATGTCTCCCGGCTATTTCCTTACCGCCTTTACCCTCGGCGCTCGCCGCGTCGGGCCTGTATCCAGTCGTTCTATTCTCATCGAGCCGCGCTGCGCCGATCTTGCCTGGGCGTGTGGCATTGCGGTCACCGAGTTTGGCCCGGTGGAAATAAACTGGTCCAAAGGGGCGGATGGCGCTTTGTCCATCGAGTGCTCCGCTCCACCCGACACCGCTGCCACGCTGCGCCTCTACAAGCAGGGCCGGTACGAATCTGTTTCCATCGACCATCAGACCCGCAACGCATTGTCGAAGGGGAACTTCATCGAGGTACAGCTCACGCCAGGCAAGCACGCCATCCAGTATCCGGTTTGATAGCAACTCAATCGAAAAAGCGGCGGAGGATCTCCCTACTCTTCCGCCTTCCACACATACGCCCCCGGTTGCCCCAGCCCGATATGCGCCAGAACGCGAAAAACAAACTGCCGCGCCATCTCCGTTGAATCCACCGGCTTGTTGTAAAACGCCGGGATCACCGGAAAGATAGTCGCCCCCGCCTCGGCGGCCAATGTCATATTCCGCAAATGAATGCGGTTAAACGGCGTCTCTCTTACGCAGAGCAACAGTGGCCGCCGCTCTTTGAGCGTCACATCCGCGGCGCGCGCAATCAGTGAGTTGGCCAGCCCCAGCGCGATGGCCGCCAGCGTCCCCATTGAACAGGGCAACACAATCATTCCGTGCGAAGGATGGCTGCCGCTCGCAATCGGCGCACCGATGTCCGCATCGGAAAGCTGCACCGTTTTTACCGCTGCCTTGCCCAGTAGCTTTTCCACCAGATCGTTGCGCCCGGAGACGCCCAGTTCTTCGGCCAGCACACGCAGCGAGTTCTCCGATGCCACAAAGTACACTCGCCCCACGCGTTCATCCGCCTCCAGCGCGCGCAGCAACTCGCGACCAAAAACCGCCCCCGACGCGCCCGTGATGGCAACAGTCAGATGCGCCAAATTCGATTCGCTAGTCGTCATTCCTCAACGCCATCCTTCGGTTCTTCCACGGGTTTGCCCTCGTTCCACTCCTGCATCATGCGCTCGTACTCCTCTGAGCGCCCGTACGCCGACAGCCTTTTCATCTCGTCAAGCGCCTGCATGTGCTCTCCTGCGCTCCATAGCACGCGGAAAAGCATCATCGATGACATCTCCGACTCCGGCGACAATTGCACTGCAACGCGGCCGTGTTCGATCGCCTCCCGATGCTTGCCTCCGCGTGACAATATCCATGCCATATAGCTGTGCACAATGGATGTCTCCGGAAACTCATCCACCAGGGGCTTGAAAAACTGCGCAGCCTCCCCCGTCTTGCCCTGCGCATCCATATCCATCGCTTCGCGAATCATTCCCAGCACCCGCTCGGCAGCCTCGTCCGGTATCTGCTTCATACCTCGCTTACTCCTCCTACACGCGCCGGCTCGGTGCCCCAGGTCTCGCATTTGAGACCTGGGAAACCGCGAATTCTTCTACTCAAATGGGGTGCCCCATCCTTGCGCGTTTTTCAGCGCAAGGATGGGAAACCGTGAATCTACTCACCCAATACGCGTTTGAAAATCGCATCCACATTGCCCAGTTGCCGCGTGTAGTCGAACGTCCGTGCCAATTTCTCCGAACTCAGCAGCTTGGTAATCGCCGGATCGCGCGCCACCTCGTCGCGGAATACCAGGTCCTCTTTCCACGCCCGCATGGCGTGGGCCTGCACCAGCCGGTACGCATCCTCGCGAAGCATCCCCGCCTCCGCCAGGTCCAGCAGCAACTGGCCGCTAAAAATCAGCCCGCCCGTGCTTTCCAAATTCCGCTTCATCCGCTCCGGATACACCAGCAGCCGGTCAATCAAGTCAGTCGTCTTCGCTAGCAGGTAGTCCACCAGGATAGTCGAGTCGGGAAAGATCACCCGCTCTACCGACGAATGCGAAATGTCCCGCTCGTGCCACAGCGGAATGTCCTCGAAGGCCGCCTGCGCGTTGCCCCGCAACACCCGCGCCAGTCCGCTGATCTGCTCCGGCGTAATCGGGTTCTTTTTATGCGGCATGGCCGAGGAGCCCTTCTGCTTCTCACTGAAATACTCCTGCGCCTCGCGCACTTCGGTCCGCTGCAGGTGGCGCACCTCTATGGCAATCTTGTCCAGAGTGCTGCCGATAATCGCCAGCGTCGAAATATACGCCGCGTGCCGGTCGCGCTGGATCACCTGCGTCGCCACCGGCGCCGCCTTCAGCCCCAGCCGCGCGCAGATCCGTTCCTCGTGTTCCGGCTTTAGATGCCCGAAGGTACCCACCGCGCCGGAGAGCTTGCCCACCCGCATGTCCTCTGCCGCCGCATCAAAACGCGCCAGATTGCGCTCCATCTCCGCGTACCAGTTCAGCAGCTTCAGCCCAAACGTAGTCGGCTCCGCATGAATCCCGTGCGTGCGGCCAATCGTCGGTGTTTGCTTGAACTCGATCGCCCGCCGCTTCAGCACTGCCAGCAAAGCCAGCAAGCCGGAACGAATCAGCCCCGACGCCTCTTTTACCTGCAGTCCTTGCGCAGTATCCACCACGTCGTTCGAGGTCAGGCCGTAGTGCAGCCAGCGCGACTGCTCTCCGAGCCCTTGCGCCTTCAGGTTTTCTGCAACCGCGGTCGTGAAAGCAATCACGTCATGCTTCACCTCCGCCTCAATCTCCTGAATGCGTGCCAATGAAAAGCTGGCCTTGGTGGCAATGGCCTCCGCGGCAGCGGCGGGGATAACTCCGTCCTCTGCCAGCACAGCGCTGGCCGCCGACTCCACTTCGAGCCAGCAGCGAAACTTGTTCTCGTCCGTCCAGATGCGGCCCATCGCCGGGCGTGTGTAGCGGTCGATCACGGGCAAACTCCTGGCTAGGCCATTTTCAAGCGCCCTTGCCAACTCTTGATTGTACGAGGAAAACCTGCTCAGGTTCGCGCAATGCCAAAGCGCTGATTCAGCTCATCGTAAAGCAGCCCGCGCCCCGGCTTGTAAGGCTGAAACCACTCCCCGTCGATGACGAACTGCGGAACAGCCCGCTTGCCCACATGGCGCACCACCTCGGCCGATGCACCGGGATTGGTGTCCACATTGATCTCCGTGTACTCGATACCGTGGGAGTCCAGAAACTGCTTCGCCGCCCGGCAATCCCTGCACCAGGCAGAGGAGTAGACTTGCACTTTCATGCCTCCATTTTACTGCGTCTTCGCTGCTAACATCGGTGATGATGACCGCCAGCGAAATCAAGACCCTGTTGCATCTCGAACCGCATCCCATTGAAGGTGGTTTCTTCCGCCGCACTTATGCCTCGCCCGGCGTTGTGGACCTGCCTCGCGGCCAGCGCGCACAGGGCACCGCCATTTACTACCTGCTTGAGCCGGGAACTTTCTCCGAGATGCATGTTCTCGACTCCGACGAGATATTCCACTTCTATCTTGGTGACCCGGTTGAGATGCTCCAAATCTCTCCTGATGGGGACGCCGCGACATTCATCCTCGGGCCTGACATCGCCGCTGGGCAGCATGTCCAGCTCGTCGTCCCCGCCGGAGTCTGGCAAGGCACGCGGCTCGTCGGCAATGGCAAAGTCGCCCTCCTCGGCTGCACCGTCACGCCCGGCTTTGACTTCGCCGACTATCGCAACGCGAGTTATGCCGAGTTAGTCGAGTTATGCCCGGCGGAAGCGGATCGCATCAAGGCGCTGACCAGAACTTAACTTTACCGGCTTTAGGTCTCTGACCGCGTGATGTCGTGACTATATGGGTGCCCTATCCTTGCGGCGTATTTGTCTTTGCCGCAAGGGTGGGAATGCACGAAATCAAACGGTCAGAGGCCTGGTTAGCTTTACCGCCGCTCGCGAAAGAAGCTCCGCAATAACTCCCCCGCTTCCTCGCCCAGAGTTCCCTGCTCCACCTGCATCTGGTGATTCAGCCGCGGGTGATTGATCACCGCCAGTACCGACCCGGCTGCGCCTGCCTTGGGATCGGAAGCCGCATACACCAGCCGGTCAATCCGCGCATGAATCATGGCTCCCGCGCACATCGCGCAGGGCTCCAGCGTCACCAGGAGCGTGCATCCGCCTAGCCGGTGGTTATCCAGTGCTGCCGCCGCCGCGCGCAGAGCCACCATCTCCGCGTGCGCCGTGGGGTCGTTGTCGCGCAGCGTGCGATTCTGTCCCCGCGCGATGATTGCCCCCTCGTGCACCACCACCGCGCCAATCGGCACCTCGCCGGCCTCCGCGGCCAGGTGGGCTTCGGCCAGGGATTCCTGCATCGCTTCGTGGTCGCCGGTCATGGTCACTATGCTAGCCCGGCCGGCTGCTGCTGGGTCATACAATGCAGCGCGCCCAATCCCCATATCAGGTCCACGCTGTGGATCCCGATCACTTCCCGCTCTGGGAACACTTCGGCCAGAATATTCAGCGCCACGCGGTCGTTTCTATCGTGAAAGGTCGGCGCCAGCACCAGCCCGTTGGCCAGGTAGAAGTTGGCATAGCTCGCCGGCAACCGCTGCCCGCGAAAGATCACCGGCCGCGGCATCGGCAGTTCCACCAGCGTGAACTGCTTTCCGTCCCCGGTGCGCGCAGCCTTCAGGCGGTCCAGATTTTCAGCCAGTGGCAAGTGATTGCGGTCGCTCGTATCCGGCTCGACGGCAGTGATGATCGTCGTCGGCCCCACAAATCGTGAAATGTCATCCACATGCCCATGCGTGTCGTCGCCCGCAATCCCGCGATGGAGCCAGATCACCTGCTCAATACCCAGAAAATCGTGAAACGCCTGCTCCAGTTGTGCACGGCTGACGCCNNCCGCCTTCCAAAACCAGCCGGTGCCTGGAACCGTCTTCAAGCGCAATTTCCGGTTGCCACTCCTGCACGCCAAGAAGCTCCGCCACCCGCCCTGGAATCTGGTCGTCGAAATGCCAGTCGGGATACTTGGCCCAGGCATTGAAGCACCAATTCGTAAGGCCGATGCGCCCCTTCGCATTACGCACGAAAATCGGGCCGGAGTCGCGCATCCAAACGCGGTCAGTCGGCCACGCAAGGAATTCCACCTCATTCAGATTCGCGCCGGCACGGCGCAGAATCCCCTCTGCGCGCTGCTGCGCCTTGGCATCCTCCACCAGAATATGCACCCGCTCATGCGCCGCAAGCAGGCGCACAATCTCCGCGTAGATCCACGGAATGGGCTGAAATTTGCCCGGCCAGTCTTCGCGATTGTGCGGCCACGCCAGCCATGTGGCGTCGTGCGGCTCCCACTCCGCGGGCAGGCGGTAGCCCTCTTCACGCGGCGTTCTGGCGGGTGTTTGAACTGGCATTGCTACTTTGGCTCTCCGTCCTTGGCCCACGCATGCACGGGGTCCAGAAAGCGCTTCGTGATCGGCTCGTAGGCGTCGATGCGCCGGTCGCGCAGAAAAGGCCAGTTGCGCCGCGTATCTTCAATCAGCGCCAGGTCGATTTCACCTATCAAGATCTCTTCCTTGTCGTGCGAGGCCTTTGCTACGATCCGCCCGAAGGGATCGGCCAGAAAGCTTCCGCCCCAGAACTCCAGCCCCGGCCCCGCGGCGCGATTGCCTCGGATGTCCCCGTGCTCCAGGCCCACGCGATTCACGCCCGCCACATACACTCCGTTGGCGATGGCGTGCGCGCGCTGGATGGTCTGCCATGCATCGTATTGCGCGGCGCCAAATTCGTCTTTCTCTGCCGGATGCCACCCTATCGCCGTGGGATAAAACAGCACTTCGGCTCCTTGCAGCGCCGTCAATCGCGCGCCTTCCGGATACCACTGGTCCCAGCAGACCAGCGTGCCCACGCGGCCAAACGCCGTATCCACGGCTTGAAATCCCAGGTCGCCCGGTGCAAAGTAATACTTCTCGTAGTACAGCGGATCGTCGGGGATGTGCATCTTGCGATAAACCCCCGCCAGTTCGCCATCCGCGTTCAGCGTCACCGCGGTGTTATGGTAGAGCCCCGGTGCGCGTCGTTCGAAGAGCGAGGCAATAATCACCACCCGTGCTTCCCTCGCCACCACGGCTAGTTTCCCCGTCGAGGGTCCAGGAATCGGCTCCGCCAAATCGAACAGGCGTGTGTCTTCGCGCTGGCAGAAGTACTGCGCACGGAAAAGCTCCGGCAGGCAAATGACGTTTGCGCCCCGCTGCGCCGCCACGTGAATATGCCCCACCGCCGCCGCAAAGTTGGCCTCGGGATCGGGGCTCATGCGCATCTGCACCAGCCCCACTTTGTATTTGCGCGTGCTTGTCATCTTCCTTCCCGCTGTCTTGTGGCGCCGCCATGCAGGAAGGCCAACCCCGTGTCCGGGATTGGCCTCCTTTGCCGTTCGCGCCGCCGCTACTCTTCCAGAATCAGAACCGCCGCGGCGATTGTCGTGGTCCACAGCCCGCGTTTGTCGCCCACTGCCGACTGCGTCACGTTGCTGGTGCGCACGATCTTGTTTGAGATGCGATAGATCTCCTTCTTCTCGTCCCAGCTCTTGTCGGGGTCAAAATCCACATCCAGCGTTGTGGCCAGCATCTCTGCGGCCAGTTCCTCGGCATACTCGCCCGCCTGCTCTTCGGTTTCCCCAAAGCTGTGGTGCTCGCTCANNAGGTAGCCGTAGGTGTTGCGGTCCGCCGGTATGGCTACGCCGATGCTGGCTACTGCCAGCCGGTGCGGCTCACGCGTCGAATTCTCCGCAATCACGGCAAATACTACCTCGCCGTGATTCAGGTACTTAAGACCCTCCTTGCGCGTAATCACCTTGCACTGCGGTGGAAAGATCGAAGACACGCGGACCAGGTTCTGCGAGGCGATTCCGGCATCCCGAAGGGCCAGCTCAAAGGATGTCAAGCGCTCCTTGTGTTTGCCTACACCCTTGGTAAAAAAGATCCTCCTCGGGACCATGCTTTTTCCCAATTTCTATGTATCCTCCGTCAAGTTGACAGTCGTGGTTTTCGTTCAACGTTCCCGCATGAGTTTATCCCATTCGGGCGGCGGACAACAGGGCTAACTATCATTTCATCCAGCGTTCACACGCCCGCTTTCCGCGCCGCTGGATCGATAGTCTGTTTTCAACCCGTTGCATTCCGGCCTGGGAGTCACTTTCAGACCACTCCGAACGGCTCCCTCACTTTCTGATTTCGCCCTCCACCGTAACTTTTTCCCTGCTTCGGAGTTTAACCAGACATGAAGACGTGGATGCGATTGGTCACAGTCCCTGTGCTGAGCGTTGGGCTGGGTTGCGTGTGCGCAGCGGCTCAGGCGCCCGACAGTTCACAATACCCCGCCGCCTCGCAACCGGCTCCTGGCCCGCCCCCGCCTGCTTCATATCAAGCCCCGCTCAGTCCGGTCCCTCTGGAGTGGACGCCTCCAGCGCTGGCCGAGCTCAGCTCCCAGGCCACTCTCAAATCAAGCTTTACCCTCGATCGAACCATGCTCAGCCTCGCCGCAGGCCTGGTCCCCGAATCCGAGCCCGACGCGCGCCAGGCCATCAACAAACTCGACGGTGTCAGCGTCCACGTACTGCGCTTCGGCGCCGCCGGCATCGCCGACGAGCGCCAGGTGGATGCAATTCGCGCCGCCTACCACCTGCGCGGATGGAAGCACCTGGTCACCACCACCAGGGCGGGAGGGCCCGTGCACAGCGGAACCACCGATGTGTGGCTGGTGCTTGACGGCGCGAATGTCCGCGGCGCGGTAGTGCTGGCTGAGACCCCGGCCAGCCTCGCCCTGATCACAGTGGCAGGCGACATCAACCCGGTGGACCTGATGCACCTGCGCGGCCACTTCGGCATTCCCCGTTTCGAGGGCGACGGGTTCAAGGATGCCCGCGTACGGTGAAAGTCGTTCTTTCTCCGCCGTTGCCACTCCTAATTTGCAGATGGTAGCCTTTCCCTTGAAGCATCGCAGGGAAGGAAATCCACAGAAATTATGCAAAAGACCTATAACGGGCTGGAATTGCCCCACGACGGCCAGCCCATCCAGTACAGCAACGGCCAGTATCAGGTTCCCGACAACCCCATCATTCCATTCATTGAAGGCGACGGCACCGGCCGCGACATCTGGAAGGCCTCGCAACGTGTCTTCGACGCCGCGGTCCAGAAAGCCTACGGCGGCAAGCGCGGCATCAAGTGGTTTGAAATCTTCGCCGGCGAAAAAGCCTATCGCCAGTTCAGTACATGGCTCCCCGACGACTCCGTTGCCGCAGCCCGTGATCTGCGCGTCTCCATCAAGGGGCCGCTCACTACGCCCGTCGGCGGGGGCATCCGTTCCCTCAACGTGGCCCTGCGCCAGATTCTCGATCTCTACGCCTGCGTGCGCCCCGTGAAGTATTACCAGGGCGTGCCCAGCCCCGTGAAGCACCCTGAGAAGCTGGACATCGTGATCTTCCGCGAGAACACCGAAGACGTTTACGCGGGCATCGAATTCAAGCAGGGCAGCGACGACGCCGCGCGCCTCATCTCCTTCCTCAACGACGACCTGCTCAAGAACGGCAAGAAGAAAGTACGCACCGACTCCGGCGTGGGCATCAAGCCCATTTCCGTCTTCGGCACCAAGCGCCTCGTTCGTTACGCCATTCGCGCCGCCCTCGAATCCGGCCGCAAAACCGTCACCCTCGTCCACAAGGGCAACATTCAAAAATTCACTGAGGGTGCTTTCCGCGAGTGGGGCTACAAAGTCGCAACCCAGGAGTTTCGCGCCCAGACCGTCACCGAGCGTGAAAGCTGGATTCTCGGCAATGTCGAAGCCAACCCCGGCCTGACCGTTGAGCAGAACGCCGCCCTCATCGAACCCGGCCTCGAATTCGGCAATCAGAAATTTCGTGACGAGATCTACGCTGAGATCAAGGGCGTCCTCGACTCCATCGGTAAAACCCACGGCAACGGCGATTGGAAGAACAAGATCCTCATCAACGACCGCATCGCCGACTCCATCTTTCAGCAGATCATCATACGCCCCGCCGATTACAGCGTCCTCGCCACCTCTAACCTCAACGGCGACTACATCTCCGACGCCGCCGCGGCGCAGGTTGGCGGCCTCGGCATCGCGCCCGGCGCCAACATCGGCGACGGCTTCGCGGTTTTCGAAGCCACCCACGGCACCGCGCCCAAGTATGCTGACAAGGATGTCATCAATCCCGGCTCGGTCATTCTCTCCGGCGTCATGCTGCTCGACTTCATCGGCTGGAAAGAAGCCGCCAAGCTGATCGAGAACTCGCTCGAGAAAACCATCCTTCAGAAGTTCCTAACCTACGATTTCGAACGCCAGACCGCCGGCGCCACCAAGGTCGGCACCAGCGAATTCGCCACCCGCATCATCGGCAACATGTAACAACAGTGGTCAGTGGTCAGCCGTCAGTGATCAGTTTTGAAGACACGCACGAAATGGGGCCCCGTCAATTCGACTTCTTTCTGTCGAGAGGGTGGGAGAGCACGAAACCCAATGTGGCATGTGTTAGGCAAAGACTTTGCAGTACTCCCGAGATAGGGCAAGAAGTGTCAGGGCACGGCTTTAGCCGTGCCGCAAGAATTCCCAAAAGGCAACGGGGCTTTAGCCCCTGAGGGACGATCCACCGTCCCCACGGAGAAAAACAAATGCGGAAAAAAGTAAGCATTGTGGGCGCCGGCAACGTAGGCGCCACGGCCGCGCACTGGATTGCGGCCAAGGAACTGGCCGACGTGACGCTGATCGACGTGGTCGAAGGTGTTCCCCAGGGCAAGGCGTTGGACCTGCTTGAAGCCATGCCCATCGAAAAGCGCGATGTGCACGTCACCGGCTCCAACGACTACGCCGCCACCGCCAACTCTGACATCGTGGTCATCACCGCCGGCCTGCCTCGCAAGCCCGGCATGAGCCGCGACGACCTGCTCCACACCAACTTCAAAATCATGTCCGACGTGGTCCAGAAAGTCGTCGCCCAGTCGCCGGAAAGCATTCTCATCATCGTCTCCAACCCCCTTGACGCCATGGCCCAGGCCGCCTATCGTCAGGCCGGATTCAACCGAGAGCGCGTCATCGGCATGGCCGGCGTGCTTGACTCCGCCCGCTTCCGCACTTTCATCGCCGAGGAGCTCGATGTCAGCGTCGAAAACGTAACCGCCTTTGTCCTCGGCGGCCACGGAGACACCATGGTTCCCCTTGCCCGCTACTCCACTGTGGCCGGCATTCCCATCACCGAACTCATCTCGGCCGAGCGCATTGAGGTTCTGGTCCAGCGCACCCGCGATGGCGGCGCCGAAATCGTCAAGTATCTCAAGACCGGCAGCGCCTACTACGCTCCCTCGGCGGCCGCCGTCGAGATGGTCGAAGCCATCCTCAAGGATAAAAAGAAGATTCTTCCCTGCGCTGCTTTCCTTCAGGGAGAGTACGGCATCGACGGCTTCTACATCGGCGTCCCCTGCAAGCTGGGCGCTGCCGGCCTGGAGAAGATCATCGAAATCAAGCTCACGCCGGAAGAGGACGCAGCACTCCGGAAGAGCGCGGAGGCCGTCAAGGAACTCTGCGCGGTGATCGGCGTATAAGCCTGCCCTTCCGCAAGCCCCATTGCATCCCGCTGTCCTAACAGAAAAGGGCCATCCCCCCAACAGGGATGGCCTTTTTTGCGTTCCCATCCACCAAAGGGTGGAGTCTGCTGTCCATCCGTGGAGCGACGACAACGACAACGCTGACAGATAGAGTTCGAACGAATCTCTTTCTGAAATGAATGGCGCGCTCAGCGAGACAGTGCGACGCCGCACGCGCCCATGCAGGATCCCAACGTGCGCACACCGTATGTTCACGGCCAGGGATGCACAATCACTCGCCTCGCAATGACTTTTGGAGAGCCAATGACCAGGAAAGTCTTCATCGCATTCGTAATTTATCTTGCAGCCGCTCTTGTCGGTGCCCACGCACAAAGCAACTACGCCATGGTGAGCGGATCGATTCTGGATCCCCAGCATCGCCCCATTGCCAATGCGCGTGTGTATATCACCGCCAGCGAAACCGGCGCCAAGCGTGAAGTCGTTTCCAACGCCTCCGGGCTCTATGAAATTGCGGGCTTGCTCCCCGGCACATACACCCTGGCTGTCGATAACCCTGGATTCAAGCAGGCCACCCAAACCCTCAGTCTCGAAGTTGGCCAGCATGCCGCCATCAATACGAAAGCCGAGAACTAACAACACCGATCAAGTGTGGGAATCTTAGCGCGAGATTTTCGTTGCTCTGTCATGATCGGTTCCATTTTTCTATGAGGCCATTCAATGAAACGCATTGTTCTGCTTTTATGTATCGCCTTGACTCTCACGGTGCTGTCCAACGCAGCCATGGGTCAAAGCGCAACTGCCTCTCTGAGAGGCGTCGTGACGGACACAACCAAGGCTGTTGTGCCGGGCGCAGAAGTCGTGATTACGTCGATCGATACAGCCCAGCAACACGTAGAACGAACCGACAACAATGGTGAGTTCTCGTTCCAGGAGCTGTTCATCGGCGATTACCGGGTGGAAGTACGGTTTCCGGGCTTCGCAACCTGGGTCAACTCGCGGATACACCTCGATGTTGGAAACCAGTCCCAGATTGCTGTGCAGCTAGCTCCCGCGACTGACCAACAGACCGTCGAGGTAAGTGCTGAGGCCGCTGGACTGCAAACCAATGAGATCGCGCAAGGCGCAGTGGTGAGCGAAACCGAGATTGCGAGCCTGCCGCTCAACGGGCGTAACTTCTCCCAGTTGGGCATTCTTCAGCCTGGAGTACGTCCGACCTCTGCGGGATTGACGGTGATGGGCAACTTCCGTCGGGCAGGCCAAAATTATGAAGTCAACGGCATGCGCCCGGAGTCCAATACCTTTCTCGTGGACGGCATGCGTGACATCAACCGCATGGACGGGGGGTACGCGTATCGGCCACCAGCCGATGCGATGGCTGAGTTCCGCATTCTGACCACGACCGCACCGGCTGAGTTCGGTGGAACCAGCGGCGGCATTACCACTATCGTCACCCGTTCAGGCACCAATCAGTTTCACGGAACGCTGTATGAGTTCTTGCGCAACGACGCGCTCGATGCCAACAACTACTTCGCGCCGCGGAAAGAAGAGCTCAAGCAGAACCAGTTTGGCGGCACCATCGGCGGCCCCATGGTGCACAACCACGCCTACTTCTTTACATATTACGAAGGTCTCCGCGAGAATCAGGACATCACGCATGGCGTTGTGGTGCCGACGGTGGCGGAACGCAGTGGCGACTTCTCGGCCGATACGCCCATTCTTTTGAATTCCACACGAACGCCCTTCGGCAACAACCTTTCCGGCCAGATCAACGCGATCACCGCAAAATACCTGAAGTTCTTTCCCATTCCCAACACGCCAGAAAATCCGCACCTGGCCCAAACCACAAACCTGAGCCAGTACAACAGCGACCAGGGCGGGGCAAAGGCCGACTGGTTGCTGCGGAACTTGGATGTTTTAAGCGCGCGTTACAGCTACTCGACGACGGGACTCCAAAGCCCATATTCGGAACTCGGCGCCGATGTTCCAGGGTTTCCCGTTGGCTACTACGCCAACACACACCTGGGCGGATTGACTGAAACACACACCTTTTCTCCGCATACGGTGCTGATTGCAAATGTCAGCTTCTTCCAGAACCACGTCGTTCTGGATAAGCGATTCTCCGGCTTCTCACCTGAGGCCTTCGGCTTCGGATACTCCTCCACATGGGCTTCGGCCACGGGCGCACCACTGATCATGACCCAAGGCTATTCCAACGTGGGCGACCCGGTCATCAACCCGCGCGATAGCGTCCAGAACGACTACGCATTCAACGCGAACCTGGCCCACACGCAGGGCAAACACGTCACCAGCTACGGTGGCCAGTTCCGCCGGACGCAGCTCAACGGGTACCAGGCAAACTTCGCCTCCGGCACGTTTTCCTTTACCACACAGGGCTACACCAACAACTCTTTGGCTAACTTTCTGCTGGGTAAGCCGGATATATTCACCCAGGCCGGGGGCGACTTCACGCGTGATCTGCGTGGCTGGGAGTTGGGCTCCTACGCACAGTATGAGTACCGCATCAGCTCGACGCTTACGCTGAACTACGGCGTGCGTTACGAGATCACGACGCCTTTCC
>PLSM01000128.1 GCA_003165075.1 Acidobacteriaceae bacterium
GCGCTGGCTCAAGCTGGACAAGGGTCCGTTTATTGGGCGGGAGGCGTTGATGGCCGTTCAAGCAAGCGGCGGCCCGAAACGCAAGATCGCCGCGCTGGAGATGGTGGAGCGCGGCATTGCGCGCGACGGGTACTCCGTACTCTCACTTTCTGGAGAAGCTCTTGGCCAGGTAACATCGGGCTCGCCCGCACCGTTTCTCAAGACCAACATTGCGATGGCTCTGCTGCCGGCGAGTGTGGCCGCGGGAGGGCAGGATGTGCTGGTGGACGTGCGCGGCAATCGCGTGCGGGCCAAGCAGGTGCCGTTGCCGTTCTATAAACGGGTGAAGAAGTAACCCGGACCAGGACGGCTGATTGTGGAAGTGCAAGGTGAGTTGGTTGAGGTTGAGACCTCCCATCCTCGCGGCATAGGCGGTCTCGAAGCGAGACTCTTCAGCGTTCTGGTGGAGCAGATTCAGTAATTCACTAGAAGCGCGCCGGGGATTCACACCTGCATGACTTCGACTTCCTTGCGGCGGGAGAGCTCTTCCATGCGGCGGATCTCGTCGTCGGTCATTTTCTGCACCTCATCGAGAGCACGCTTCTCTTCGTCCTCGCTGATCTTCTTCTCTTTGGCGAGTTTCTTGAGGGCTTCGTTGCCGTCGCGGCGCACGTTGCGGACGGCGGTGCGGTGCTCTTCGAGCACCTTGTTGAGGTGCTTGCAGACCTCGCGGCGGCGCTCCTCGGTCATGGGAGGAATGGGCACGCGAATGATCTTGCCGTCGGACTGCGGGTTCAGACCGAGGTCGGCGGACTGCAGGGCCTTCTCAATCTCTTTGAGGATGGTTGGGTCCCAGGGCGAGATGACGATCAGTTGCGCTTCAGGCGCGGACAACTGCGCGAGCTGGCTGATGGGCGTGTGCGTGCCGTAGTAGTCGATCTTGACCTGGTCAAGCATGTGCACGCTGGCGCGCCCGGTGCGGGTGGAGGCCAGGCTGGCCTGGAAGGTAGCCACTGCCTGGTCCATGCGCCGCTTGAGGTCGCCCGAGAGTCCTTTAAGTGCCGGATTGCTATCCATGTACGATGCCATCGTTGTTCCCTCACTAGGCCAAACTGCCAACGGTAATTCTACAACCACCACGGCGGCAGGCCGGGTGTTTGGAATCCCTTACGCTACCACCGTCAACCCGGTCGATGCAGCCTGTTCGTGAGCGTGATAGCTGGAGCGGACCAGGGGGCCGGACTCGACGTGGCGGAAGCCCATGCGGAGAGCTTCAGTCTTTAAGTCCGCGAACTCGCGCGGAGTGTAGAGGCGGGCCATGGGCAGGTGGTGGCGCGAGGGACGCAGATACTGGCCGATGGTGAGGATGTCGCAATCGACGGCGGCCAGATCGCGGAAGACCTGGAGCAACTCGGCTGTCTCCTCGCCAAGACCGACCATGACACCGGATTTTGTGATCCCCGCGGGTGATATTTCTTTGGAGAGCTCAAGGAGCCTGAGGCTCCGCTCGTAGCGCGCGCCGGAGCGGACCACGCGATAGAGGCGCGGGACGGACTCGGTGTTGTGATTGAGGACATCGGGGCGGGCTTCGACGACGGCGCGGATGGCCTCCTGATTGCCTTGGAAATCGGGGATAAGCACCTCGACACGGCAGCCGGGAGCCTGGCGGCGAATCTCATGGATGACCAAGGCGAAGGCGCGCGCACCGCCGACCAGGTCGTCGTCGCGATTGACGCTGGTGATGACAGCATGTTGCAGGCCCAGCGTGGCGACGGCCTGGGCCACGCGGCGCGGCTCATCGAAGTCGATGGGCTCGGGACGGCCCTTGGGCACGGCGCAAAAGCCGCATCGCCGGGTGCACAGGTTGCCGAGCATCATGAAGGTGGCGGTCTTGTGATGCCAGCACTCGCCGATGTTGGGGCATTGGGCGCTCTCGCACACGGTGTGGAGACCGAGAGAACGGGCGAGCTGCTTGAGGCTGTGGTAGTTTTCGCCGACCGGGGCGCGGGCCTTGAGCCACTCGGGCTTGGGCGCCGGGGCCGTGCGGGCAGGCGATATCTGCACCAGTTCCATCACGGTCTTATTGTAGCGGCATGGGTGTGGGGCGGAACCCAGGGCGGAGGTTGCTACACTGCCCGAGGACGCACGACGGAGGGTCAACCGATGAGGATGCGGTCAACGCAGGCGTGCGCGCACTTCAGTCCGCACCAGGTAGAGGAAGAAGACGAGATTTAGCAGGCCCTGGACCAGCGGGGGCGGTTGGTGCGCGATGGAGAAGATCCACAGGTTGTAGCAGGCCAGCAAGAGGACCGCAGCGAGGGCAAGGGCCCACGCCCAGCGCAGTTGCAGGATGAGCCCCGCACTGGCGGTGATGAATCCCGCCGCAAAGATCAGGAATAGCGGAGGGTAATGGCCCCCGGACGCGACCCCCAGGATGAGTACCCCGGCCAGCACCAACAGATAAAAACTGATGGCCGCGAGACCGGGCAGCGGCAGCCGGTCACGCCACGGCGGCGGGACTGGTTGGCCAAGCTTAGAGCCCGTCCCGTGCAACTCCGCGCGGGATTCGTCAGGTTTGGCGCCGGTGGTCATAGGGTATGCAGATAGGCCAGCAGGTCGTTGAGCTGGTCGTCAGGGATCGCCGTGCCGGGCATGGTGCCGTGGCCATGGAGAATGGCGACGGTCATCCGCTCGTCAGTAGGCGGCGCGCCGGAGGGCATGGCTTTGATTTTAGTGATGGCCTGCAGGCCCGGTCCGTGGAGGCCCTGGGTGGTGGTGGGATAGTGGCAGCGAGCGCAATCCTGCTGATAGACTTGCGCGCCACGCGCCTCTTCGGGAGTCCACTCTGAAGCGGGCTTGGAAGGCGGCAACGAGCGGCAACCGGCCAGGCCGATGGCCAGGCCCGCGACGCAGGTAAGAACAGCAAGGGAAACAGAAAGAGAGCGGCTAAGCATTTGACTTCAGATGATACTCGGCGCGCGGGGCGGATCAAAAGGGCCGGCTGTGGGTCAGTTCGGCGGCGCGGCCAGAGCGATTCCACAATTCGGGTACCCTTTCAAATCCCGAATAACGCAAAGAGTCTTAAAAGCAGGCGATGGGCAAAGGCGTTGCGGCTTTACGTTACCTTGGCGGCGAGAGCTTTGGCGGTTACAGGCGAAACCAGCTCGCGACAACTCCCCTGACGCCGGTTTCTGGGGGACAGGAAGAAGCTACGGGGCCGCGGATTCGTCGTGGAACTGAGCTGAGGGGCGTCTGTGGACGCTTCCGTTGCTGCTGACTCGGGCTGCTGCAGGCGTGCAGGCTCTGGTTCCTTGAGCCAGTTGCGGATACTGAACCCATAAACGCAGACGCAAAACACGTTGGCGGGAATAAAGCCGTACTGGGAGGTGTGAAAACCGATGACACAGACGATCAAGCTGTTGACGATCGCGACTACAAGACCGGTCCAATGCTTTCGTCCCAGCAGCACCGTCGCCAGGACGGTGAGGAAACATGAAAGATAGTCCAAATGAAACATATCGAAGCCGAGCCCCCAATGCCAATGAATAAAGCACGTGCATTGCCAAAGCCGCCGACATGCGGATAGCGGGTGCGGCGGATTGAGGACAAGGGGGTTAGCTCTAATGGAAGGGAGATCGATAGACTGGCGAACGAAGCAGTGACGATGAGACGATGACGAAATCCGGTCACCAAGACTAGATGTAGTCACCTGGTTTGAAAGCGAACCTCGGCAACGGGGATCGAAACGCGGCTCCGCACCGGGGTTGATTGGGGCGCTTCGTCACTATCGGCGGCAGGGATCTCACTCGGCCGCTGCGATGGCTTCGCAGATGCGCTCCATGGCCTGGACTTCGACCTCGCTGCCCGGACGGTGGCCGTTAACGAGAATGGAAAACGCCAGGATTTTGCCGCTGGCAGCGGTGAGGTAGCCGGAGAGGGCGTTGGTCTCGTTCAGAGAGCCGGTCTTGGCCCACAAGCGGCCTTTGAGCGGCGAGCGGGTGAATCGCGTGGCAAGCGTGCCATCCACGCCGGCTACGGGCAGGGTGTCGCGCCACGCGGGGCCCCAGGGCTGGCGCGAGGCGTAGGCCAGGAGTTGCGTATAGGCACGCGGCGCGATGCGGTCGTCCATGCTCATGCCGGAGCCGTCGTAGAAGAAGAAATCGCCATCGCTGACGCCCGCGTCGACCAGGAACTGGCGTACTACGCGGGTGCCCTGGCCCAGACTGCCGTCCCTTCCGAATGCCTTGCCGAGCAGGCGCAGCAGCAGTTCGGCGTGGAGGTTCTGGCTCACCTTGTTGATGACCGTGATGTCCTGGGCCAAGGGCACGGAGACGTGAGTGGCCACGGAACGGCGGCCCTGAAGCGGGGCAACCATGGTGTACAGCTCGTTACGGGCGAGTTTGAGCGGCTCAGCACGTTCGGCGGCAAAGTCGCCGATTCCCACCGGGTAGCGGTGTGCGGAGGTGGCCGAGCCGGTGATCCTGATGCCGCGGCTAAGCAGCGCCTGCTTGAAAGCCGCCGCGGTAAACTCCGCGGGATCTTCGACGGCCAGCCCGGCGTGGAACCCACCAGGCGGCGCGGTGCCCCAGGTACGCACCAACATGCTGCCGGGGCGGCGCTCCAGACCTGGATGCGCCGCTTCGCCGTTGGCCGCGATGGTCATGGTGTTGTCCAGGGTGTAGAAGTCCACGTTGGGGTTCCACTCCCCAGCGGCGCCACCGGGAGCGGATGAATCGGCGGAAATGGTTAGCTCCGTGGTGTTGTCATTAAAGGTGAGCGCAGAGGCCGGAGCACCGTAGCTCCACTGCAGATCGTCCCATCCCCAGGCGGTGCCGTACGGCTCGGAGAGAAAGAAGCTGTCGTCGCCCACCACGTTGCCATCGACGCTGCGCACGCCGGACTGCTCCACCTGCTCGGCCAGCAACTCAAGCACGGTCATGGCGCGGGGTTTGGGTGCGGGCTCTGTAGGCGGGACTGCCGCAGGCGCGGGGGCCTTGGCGGTCGGGGCTTCAGGAGTTCTATTTGGCGGAGGGGCGGTGGGTACGGCTTGCGCTGGGGGCTGGTAGGGATAGTGGCGCGCACTCAGAGTGGGGTCACCGGAGCCCAACAGGATGAGATCGCCATGAAGCACGCCTGAGGCACCCACCTCGCCGCTGGCAGCGATGTTGGTGGTCCAGGTGAGCGACTCCGCGGGTAGCAGGGCAAAGGCCGCGGCGGTGGTGGCGAGCTTGGCGTTGGAGGCCGGGGTAAAGAGCCGTCCCTCATTGAGCCCGAAGAGCGATTGGCCGTCAAGAGTGGCGACACTAATGCCGAACTCCGCGTGACCCAGCGCAGGCTCAGCCAGGATGGCGTTGATGCGTTCGGCGAGCAGGCCTTTGGCCGCAGCGGCATGCGCCGGCGGATGCGCAGAAGGCTGAGAGCGCCGCGCCTGGGCCATCAGCCCGGTAGGAGGAAGCAGAGCGCCAGCCAGCAGAAGCGCCAAGACTCGCCGAATCACGGTCATGCCCGGAGTGTAGCAGGAGATAAAAGGGGTTGGCGTGGCATCGGTGACCAACACAGTGACAAGCCCTTGTGGAATGCCGGAATTCTAACGCGCGGCCACGAACACACCCTCAAGGTCTGAAAACGAACGAAAAGCCCTGTTCATCTGCGCATTTTGTGAGTAGTGTCCGGATTGTCCACAAACCACCAAGAGCATCGGTTTTCTCCGTCTTCAGATGCTGATCGGGGTCCGCAGGGTATGCGATGATAGAAAACTCAATTTGGAACTTTCAATCGCACAAACGTAAGGGTTAAATCGCGCTGGTGTCCGACTAGCGGTGCTGCTCTTTGAAGGGGAGGTCACGGAATGACGCCTTTGGATCCATCGTTGATGCCAAGTCCTGATGACAGCGTGAAGGAGGCTTCAGTGTTCGAAGAGAGCGGTCCAGCCGTGGTTGATCCGAGGTTCGCCGACAATGATGATCGCTTCAGCAAACTTGTTGAGGAAGCCCAAGCGATAAAGGCGCGGTACATCGATCCGGAATACAAGTGGTACCGCACACATCTGCATTGGCCGTTCGCATTCTTTCGCGGTGCGGGGTTAATCACGATAGTCCTGGGGGTTACGCTGCCGGCGATAGCCGGAACTCCTGAAGCTGTGCTCCATGCCAAAAGTCTCATACTCTCTGTGATGAGCGTGGCAATTGCTGCCCTCACCGGGCTCAGTTCGTTCTATCGATGGGAGCACTCCTGGCGTGGGAGGGTTCTTGTCAAGTTAGCACTTGAAGGACTCTCCGCAAAATGGGAACTGGAGATCGCAAGAGCCCGCCTCCTCGTCAACCCGAAGGATCGGCTTGAACTTGTCTATTCGGCCACCAATGATCTCATTGCCGATGTCAGGAATGTATGCTCGTCAGAAACCAAAGAATTCTTTACCGGAATGCAGTTTCCGCAGTCGGGACATACTGCAAAACAATGATTGCATAGGACGAATAACCAGTTGATCAACACTCTGGGCCAATCACCGCCTACTCGGACTACTCGAAAATGGGGTGATCCCGTCCGATCTGATCACCTTGCCGGAAGTCGAGGCTTTTGGAACCGCAAACTCAAAATCCATTTAATGTCAGGAGCGGGGCAGTGCACTTTTCCCGGCCGTGATCTCCTAACCCGATGTGGGATCGATGAGCCGTTAGTGGAACTTAGAATCGAAACATGCTCTACCGGATCGGCATGAAACAGCGGGGAGGCATCGAATGACCGCACGGGAGCGCACCATCTGCCCCTGGCGGTTGCGCAGCCGTACGCTCGAACTGGGCCGGCGGACGCTGGTGATGGGCGTGGTAAATATCACGCCGGACTCGTTCAGCGATGGCGGGGCCTTTTTTGACCCCGACGCCGCGGTGGCGCGCTCACTAGAATTGCTGGACGAGGGAGCCGACCTGGTGGACCTAGGGGCAGAGAGCACCCGGCCCGGCTCGCGAGCGGGAGGCGCACAGGACACGCCGCAGGCTGCAACGGTAAGCGCCGAAGAGGAGCTGAGGCGGCTGCTGCCGGTGCTGACGGGAATCTTGCGCGCGCGACCCGACGCAATCGTCTCTGTGGACACCTACAAAGCGGCAACGGCACGGGCGGCGCTGGAGGCGGGGACGGAGATCGTCAACGATGTGAGCGGATTTTTCTGGGATCCTGGATTGGCTCCAGTATGTGCGAAGGCTGGCGCCGGAGTGGTGCTGATGCACTCGCGCGGGAAGCCGGAGGAGTGGCGCGAGCAGACGCAACTGGAGCCCGATGAGCTGCTGGCCACGGTGCAAGCGGGGTTGGCCGGGAGCCTGGCTGCGGCTGCGGCAGCGGGGATTGCGCCGGAGGCCGTGGTGCTGGACCCCGGATATGGATTCGGCAAGCGCTTCGGCGAGAATTATGCGCTGCTGGCACGGCAGGAAGAACTGCTTGGGCTGGGCCGGCCGTTGCTGGCCGGGGTGAGCCGCAAGTCGTTCCTGGGGTGGACGCTGGCGCCGCTGCACGAAGGGCGGGACGCGCCGGTAGGGGAGCGCGAGACAGCCAGCGTAGCCGCGCTGGTGGCGGCGATTCTGCATGGAGCATCCATCGTGCGGGTGCACCAGGTGCGCGAGGCGGTGGAGGCGGCACGCATTGCCGACGCGGTGCTGGCGGCGGGTTAAATCGACCTAGCGGGCGGACATTTCGTGGAGCTTGAGCACGGTTTTCCAGTTGCGGGCGGTAGTGGTTGCGGCCAGCAGACGGTCAAGCGTTTTGGCGGTGAATTTGGTTTCGGCGGCGCCGTCGGGCAAGTGGAGGTAGAGGGTGTCGTCGGCGAGATGCCAGCGGTCGCGGCGGGCGGGATACTGGGCAACGATGCGATCGAGGGCGGCGGACGCGTCCGTGACCGGGGGAGCCGACAGAAAGACCGCGTGGACCCTGGCGCCGTCGGCAGCGGCTTCGGCGGCGAAGGGATTGGCGGCAATGGCACGCGCCAGCTCAGCACGGGTGCGGATGAGTACGCCGACTGGTGCGCCCATGTGCTTTTCAATGGCGGCAGCCACGGCACGGGCCACAACGGCGGCGGAGCCCGGAGCGTCGAAGACCGCATTGCCGCTGTGGATGTAGGTTTCGACTTTGGTGAAGCCCAGCTTCTCAAGCAGCTTGCGGAAGTCGGCCATGGGCAGCTTGCCGGTGCCGCCGACATTCACGGCGCGGAGGAGAACGACGTAGGTGGGCATAGACGCTCCGGATGAATGCATCCCCATATCCTGAGAGCGAGACATGGGGATGCAACCTTGGGGGACAGCGCAAAAATCCCGCTAGACAGCGATTCGATGCCCTAACTGATTCCGGGCTTGTGCCGGAGCCAGAGGGGGCGGATTGAGTCGTGGTCGATGACGGGTTCGCCGTCGCACTCAACCTCGATGACGGTTGCGGGCTGATCGGGAGCCTGCAAGGGCAGGCCGGTCAGGCGCAGGGAGAACTCATCCTGGGTGAAGGTGACGCTCTCGCCAGTCTTCAACAGACGGGCGGATTTGACCTTGGGTTTGAGACCGCCGATGGCGATGACGACTTCGGGCTGATAGTAGGCCAGCCAATCGGCCGCCGGAGTGTGGCCCGGCCAGTATTGCTGATGGATGTAAAGGGTGTTGCCGCGGCGGGTGTAGTTGGCGTTGGTGTTCCAGGAGAAGGAGCCGCGCTCGGCGCCATAAATGGCCTTACCGTTGGTGTCGAGCCACTTGCCGACGGCTTCAAGAGTGGTGACGGTCTCCTCGGGGATGGAGCCATCGGGTTTGGGACCGATGTTGAGCAGATAATTGCCACCGCCCGAACCGCAAATGGCCAGGTTGGAGGCGATCGTCTTGGGCGACTTCCAATTATCGTCGCCGCGATTGAAGCCCCAACTATCGTTGAGGGTCATGCAGGTCTCCCATGCGCGGCCACCCTCGGAGGCTTTGATCTCCTGTTCGGGAGTGGAGAAGTCACCCTCCAGGCCGTTACGGTTGTTGACGATGATGTCGGGCTGCAACTCGAAGACCATCTGGTTCATGCGCTCCGACTCCCACTCTTGCGGGGTCAGGGGCCAGTCGACGTCGTACCAGAGGACATCGATCTTGCCGTAGTTGGTCATCAGCTCGCGGATGAGGCCGTGGGTGTAGGCGACGAAGCGCTTGCGCGCGGCTTCATCGGTTTTGCAGCGAGCGCCGTCGGGATGGTGCCAGTCCATGAGTGAGTAATAGAAGCCAACGCGCAGGCCCTCGGCGCGAGCCGCATCGACAAATTCGCGGACCAGGTCGCGGCCCGGACCCTGCTTGGGCGCGCAATAGTCTGTGAGCTTGGTGTCAAAGTGGCAGAAGCCTTCGTGGTGCTTGGTGGTCATCACCATATACTTCTGGCCGGCGCGTTTGGCCAGACGGGCCCACTCGCGGGCGGCATTGGGCCGGGGGTTGAAGTGACGGGCCAACTGCTCATACTGGGCGAGGGGAACACCTTCGACCTCAAGCGCCCACTCGTGTTGGCCGATGACACTGTAGAGGCCCCAGTGGATGAACATGCCGAAGCGAGCCTGGTGCCACCACGCCATGCGTTGGGCGCGGGTGGCCGCTTGCCGGTCAGCAGAGGGTGAGCTGGGGGTTTGCGCGCCCGCACCAGGCGTGCCGGGGAGACGCAATGCCTCAGAATTCGAAGCAGAAAGGGCCAGGGCTCCCGCTGCGCCAAGCTGCTTGATAAACGACCGCCGCGAACTTTCGTTCCAATCCATGACTGCGTAGCTCCTTTTGAATGAATGTGCGGCGTGATTCTGAGGCGCACCGCTATCGCCCTGTACCGGCGGGGGAACTATAAGGAATGGGGAGTGGGGCTGTCAAAGAAGCGAGGGTTACGGGGGAGATGAGGGGGCGAATCCAACTCCCCTTTTTGATCATGACCATGGCGCGGAAGGCGTATTGTCGGCGCTACCATCGCAACCTATCTTCGGAGGTGTGATCTTATCGGCTGATACGAATGGAACGATGGGAATGTACTTAACTTCTCCGTGTGTGGGTTCGAATTGAAGAGTGATCGGAGTTATATATGTCGGAAGAATACCAGTGGAGAACAATCTCCCGTTTGAAGGCGAGTTACGCCGGCCGTAAGGATACTTTCCCTTGGGCGTTGGCGATCTGGACAGGAAGTGCAGTTCTATTTGCGCCATTTATGAATATTGAAGCAACGCTTGAGCGATCTATCCTAGTTGCGGTGGCATGGTCGGCAATCCACTTAGTAAGAAGAATGTAACTTGAGTGCCTGGCCGACAGCCAGTAACGGGGGGAGGAGCGGAGACTCCCTCGCATCTAAATATATTGAAGGCTTCTCGCCTTGACTGTTTACAGTCGAGATCGACATATGTGGCTTCCCACCCAGAATCAATCGGGAAACGGATCATGGAACGGCTCCAGGGAAGCTCTGAATAAGCCATCAGCATCCCCTCCGGGGCTAAAGCTCACGTGATTTTGCGACATTTACGGCAAGACTAAAGTCGTGCCCTTTCAAAACAGCGACTTATTTAGAGGTTACCTAGCGCTTCTCAGACGCCAGGTAGACGACAACGCCGCTCACCAGGGCCAGGGTTGCGAGGATAGGAACGAGCAACCAGAATCTGCCGTCGAAGCTGGTGAGCGTGGCGGGCCACAAGGCTGCCAGATGAAGCGACCGGGGAAGGTCATCGAACCACGACATCCAGCAGAGACCCTGCCTGGCTTGGGAGATGACCAGCCCTGCGGCGGCGAGCAAGGTGACGGCGAGAGCAAAGATCTGGGCTCCCAGGATGGGTTTGCCGATGCGCTCGATGGCCGCGTTGCGCCGGCGGAGTTGAGCGCGCCACCAAAGCATACCGGGAGCCTCAAGCCGGGCCAGGGCGGCGGCATCAGCGTGCGCACTGCGAAAGTTCTGCGTAACCAGAACCAGGTCGGAGCAGGCGCGGCAGGCGGCTACGTGGGCACGCAGTTCCGCACTGCAGGCGTGGGGCCAGCGACCGCGCAGCAGCAGTTCCGCCACTTCCTTTTCACGTGCACAAGTCCCGAACATCATGGCTGGCCTCCATCGTCGTTAGACTGTTCGCGGAGCAAGCGGGCAATTTTGCGCCGGGCGCGAAAGAGCAGCAGGCGGATACTGGCCGAGGCAAGGCCGGTGACCTCGGCGATTTCGCGGTGCGAGTAGCCCTCAGCGTAAGCCAGCCAGAGCAGTTGCCGGTCGCGAGGACGCAAAAGGCGCATGGCCGGACCGAGCATGGCTTTCGAGTCAGATTGAGCCGAGTCGCCGGGAGCCGCGAAGAATTCCTCCGGGATCTCCTCGATGGAAGCTGAGCGCGGCCGGCGCCAATGGTCGCGCAGGAGGTTGGTGGCGATACGAAACAGATAGCGGCGGGAGGCTACCTCGCCGTCGTCAGGATGCGCGGCACAGAGAAAACGCACGTAACTCTCCTGCATCAGGTCATCGGCCAGCGCGGGCTCACCGGAGACGCGCGCCAGGTAGGCCCAGAGGGACCGCGCCGAGCGCTCATAGAAGGCGGCGAAAGCCTCGCTATCCATGGGCGGGCAGGCGAGCGGCTGTGCTTCGCCTGCCAGCAGATTCGGAATGACGGATTCCAAAGACATGGGCCGATGCTTCCTCACCGTATCCAGAACCCTTCCTGCTCACTGCCGTTCCATTGAGCTAGGGGTCGGGTCGAAGGTATCCGGGGCAACGGATTTCTCTGGAATCAGGCCCAGACGGGCGGCCAGAATCCAGGTAATCCCCGCGGAGATGATAAATCCAAGCCCAGGCATCAGGACGACGATGCCGAACACCAGCATGGGTACCGCCATCTCGGGGCCGGCATGACGAAGAAAGAGGAGGCCGGTGCCCAGCAACACCAGCACGATTCCAATCTGGAGTGGGGTGAGAACGCGGGCAACTGCATTGGGCACGCTCTTTCCGGGCTCGAAGTTCACGGGGATGGGCGCCGCCTCAAGGAAGCGCTTGCCGGCCTCAGTCTCCATGTAGAGCGCCAGTTCCTGGTTGGAGCTGAACTTGTCAATCAGCCGGCCATGCACTTCGCTTTGCAACTTGAAGATGCGGCCCCAGCGGCGATTCTCCAAGATGACCCGAATGCTCCAGAGGAGAGCCAGAAGGAAGGCCGCAAAGGCCAACAGAGGCGGCAGGTCGCTCAACAGTTCCTGAAACGGGGGGGGATTCTCGCGCTCGCGAATAGCATCCGGCCAGACTGCGCGTTCCAGCGCCGAGTCGGGTCCTCTGTCTGCCTGCAAATGGTTGAAGAGGTAGTAGTCGGGGTTGCGCGCAACCTCGGGATGGGCGGTGAGGAACTCGGCCAACTGGGGATTGTTGCGGGCCACGTAGTCCTGGTTGGAGAGCAGAGACGGATCGTGCGCAACCACGGTGGTGAGTGTGGGGCTGACGCGCAGCAGTTTGATGAGCTCGGCCTGGGTGGCGGCGACTTCCTTGTCGGTGGAAACCGGGGCATTGGCCGCAGGCGCCGGTACAGCGGGTCGCGCCGGAACGGCAGGGTAAGACTGCGCAGCGGCAAGAGATGCCACCAGTAAGACTGGAACCGCGATGGAACGAAGAAGCCAGGAGCTTGTGCTGCATCGATCGTGCATTTGAATTTCCCCTCGTGGAAGAGGGCTTTCTGCCTCTTCTGCTCATACAACGAATGAAAGGGGCGGATGGTTAACAAGAGGAGCAAGTCAGCGATTCAGGCGCCGCGCGCAGAAATATATGCGCAGAGGTCAAAGCGGCTCAGTCAGGAATCATGCAGTGCACCACACTTAAGGTATGAAAAAATTTTGGCTTGCACTCATTCTCGCCTTCTGCCTCACAGCGCCGTATGCTGCGCAGGCACAGGTGGTTGTAGTGGTTCACCATCACCACCACCATCATCACCACCACCACCACGACTACCGCCTGCAGTAAACGGCTTGGCCAGCACCCAGGACCGAGTAAGTTGGTTCATTCAAGTGAGATGTCAAGCACCAGGCGGAGCCTTGGTCACAAGATCATTCGCGCCAGAAGACGGCATCTCATTCCCATCCCAATGACACTTTGAAACTCCTCGATTCTCGATTCGTGCGGGCTGGCCCCAATCTGCGCGATCAAGCCGGTAGAGGATGTGGCGGCGCAAGAGGTGGACTCGCGCGAAGAAGGTCGTGCTCATCGCAAGAGACAGGTCCATCTAGATGGACCTGAGTGAGGCACCGTACGCGGTGGAGCAATTAGCCGGACACCGGGCTGAACGCAGATCCTTCGACTACGTTGCGTTCCGCACATTGGAGAAAGCCGGACTGCAGTCCGCTGTAAGCACCCAGGGTTTATCATCGGAGATGGTGCGGGTGGAGTGGTTTGCCTGCTCATCTTTGCCCTTGCGCGGGACCTTTGGGGTTGCATGCGCAGGGGTACCCCTCTAGAGAAATGGAAAGCGATGCGAGCGAAGACAGCAGTAGTGCTGGGTGCCCAGTGGGGCGACGAGGGCAAGGGCAAGATCGTGGACGTGCTCAGCGAACGGTTCAGCGCCGTGGCGCGGTACGCGGGCGGACATAATGCCGGGCACACGGTCATCCACGGCGGGCAGAAGTTCATTCTGCAACTGATTCCCTGCGGAGTGCTGCGGCCGGGATGCAAGGGCGTAATCGGCAACGGCGTGGTGCTGGACCCGCTGGCCTTTCTGAAAGAAGTGGCCAAACTGCGCGGGCTGGGCGTGGACGTGGATGGGCAGCTTTTTGTGTCGAACAGGGCGCAGGTGATTTTGCCCTACCACCGCATGATCGAGCTGGCGGCGGAGAGCGCGCCGGGGCGGAAGAAGATTGGCACTACAAGCCGGGGCATCGGGCCGGCCTACGAGGACAAGATGGCGCGCAGCGGCCTGCGCATTGTGGACTTGATGCGGCCGGAGCTGCTGCGGACGCACATTGAAGCCGCCTGCGGCGAGAAGAACGCCATTGCGCACGCTCTGTTCGGGACCGATCCGCTGGATCCGGCAAAGATGTTTGACGAGTACGCGGCGGCGGCCGAAGAGGTGAGACCGTTTGTGACCGACACGGGCCGGCTGCTGCACGGCGTGCTGGCCGGGGGCGGCAGCGTGATGTTCGAGGGCGCGCAGGGGACGATGCTGGACATCGACCACGGCACGTACCCGTTTGTGACTTCGTCGTCGGCAACGGCGGGCGGAGCGGCGACGGGGACAGGCGTGGGTCCGACAGCGATTGGGACGGTGATCAGCGTGACCAAGGCGTATGTGACGCGGGTGGGCGAGGGGCCGTTCCCAACCGAGATCCACGACGCCGCGGGCGACCAGCTGCGGGCGCGCGGCAATGAGTATGGCGCGGTGACGGGCCGGCCGCGGCGGTGCGGATGGCTGGATATTCCGCTGCTGCGCTATTCCAACCAGGTGAACGGCGCGGAATGGCTGGTGGTGACCAAGCTGGACGTGCTGGACGAGCTGGAAGAGATTCCCATCTGCGTGGGCTATGAGATTGGCGGCAAAGTCACGGACGAGATTCCAGCGGACGTGCAGGGGCTGGAGCAGATCAAGCCGCGATATACGACGCTGAAGGGCTGGCGGTCGTCGACCGAGGGGATTACCGACTTTGACCGGCTACCCAAGGCGGCGCAGGAGTATCTAAGATTTCAAGAGCGGGAGAGCGGGGCCAGGATCGGGATGGTATCGACCGGGCCGGACCGCGAGCAGACGATGGTGCTGCCGGAGTTTGCGGCGGCGCTGGACGAAATTCACAGGTAAACTGGACGAACCCGCCTGCGGCTCTCAAGCCTGGGCAGGGAGGGAGCCGCCACGATGATCAGTTTCACCGTCCGGATGAGGTTTTCCCCGGAAGACCGGGCCGAGATTGCCGAGGTTTTGCGCGAGCTGACTCAGGCTTCGCGCCAGGAGCCCGGCTGCGTGTACTACATCCCCCACCGGTTGGAAGGCGACCCGGATACGGTATTGATCTATGAGCAGTACCGGGACGCCGCAGCGGCGGACGTGCACCGGCAGTCGGCACACTTCAAGAAATATGCCGTGGGTGGCCTTTACCAGAAGATGCTGGAGCGGAGCCGCGAGGATTTAGTCGCCCTGGCTTAAGCTCATTCCCCATTCCACTTCTTGAGCCAACTGCAACTTCGGCTGCGCCACGCGGCCGAAGTTGCAGCAGCATGGGGCAACGTCGAGGGAGTCAAACGCCGGATGGCGGGCGGCAATCAGGGCGGGAATCTTGTCTGGCGCAACCGGGCGCGAGAGCAGGTAGCCCTGAAGCAGGTCGCAGTTGAGATCGCGCAGGCAAGCGAGCTGCTGCTCGGTCTCGACGCCCTCGGCGACCACCGCGTGACCCAGCGCATGCGCCATGGTGATGATGGCTTGCACAATGGAATAGGGGCCCTTCTGCGCGCAAAGGTCATTGATGAAGGAACGGTCGATTTTAAGTACGGAGATACGCAATTGGTTCAGGCGGCCGAGCGAGGAGTGGCCGGTGCCGAAGTCATCGATAGAAAAGGTGAAGCCCTGCGCGGAGAGTACGGCCATCTGGTCGGCCACCTCGCCAAGATTGCGCATGACGGAGGACTCGGTAACTTCAAGATGAATCCAGTGGGGATCAATCGCATAGCGCCGGAGGGTAGCCAGGAGACGCCGGGCAAAGTCTTCGTGCATTAATTGTAGCCCGGAGACGTTGACTGCGATTGGAACCAAGGGCACGCCCTCCGACTTCCAAAGAAGGAGCTGGCGGCACGCCTCCTCGATGACCCACTGGCCAAGAGGAATGATGAGGCCGGTCTCCTCGGCGATGGGAATGAGCCGGGCTGGGCTGATAGGGCCCAGGCGGGGATGGTCAAGGCGCAGGAGAGCTTCCATTCCAGCGACTGAGCCGTTGAGGGAATAGATAGGCTGGTAGAGCATATGGAAGCCGCCATCCTCAAGTTCGGTGCGCATGTAGGCTTCCAGTTCGATCTGCTCTTCGGCGACGCGGCTGAGTTCCGGCGAGAGCCAGGCAGCTTGTCTACCGCCCGCTCCCTTGGCCAGGAGCTGCGCGCGCTCCGCACTTCGCCAGAGAGAGATTGGATCGGTTCCGTCGTTGGGGTAGAAGCCGAGGCCCATGCTGAGCGAGATGGGAACTTTGAAGCCCTGAACCACCAACGGCGCGGCAAAGCACTGTTGAAGGTCGTAGGCGGTCTGCTCAGCGATGACCGAATTCCCGATGCCGGTGAGCACGATAGTGAATTCCTCGCCGCCGGTGCGCGCAACGATGTCCATGGCGCGCACCTGGGAGGTGAGGATGGCTGCGACGCGCTGAATGCATTCGTCGCCGACTCTCATACCGAAGGTGTCGTTGATGCGCTTGAAGCGGTCGATGTCGAGGCAGATGATGGCGAGCTTCTCATCGTCTCCGGCGGCGTGGTCAATGGCCGCCGCGAGCAGCTCGGGGAAGAGCATGCGGTTGGGGAGCCCAGTGAGGTGGTCATACTGCGTCTCGTGCTCAAGCCGCTGCGCCAGGGCCTCGCGCTCGGTGACGTCAACAGCCATGACAAAGCGGCACGGGCTGCCGTGGAAGACGATGTCGTAGGCAGAGAGATCGAGAGGAACAATCGTACCGTCCTTGCGGATGTGACGCGATGCCCGGTTGGGCCGGGGCTGGGCTGACCCCAACTGCGCGAGGGCCCATTCGCGCACATCGAAATGCAGAATATCGGTCAGCTTCAAAGCCAGGAATTCTTCGCGGGTGTATCCGTGCATGTCGAGCGCAGCCTGGTTTACGGCTAGAAAACGCCGGGTCGCGATCTCAGTGATCCACAGAGCCTGGGGATTGCTGTCGAAAAGGAGGCGGTAATCCTCGCTGAGAGAGTGGGCGGCGCGGGTATCCTCGTCCAGCACTACCAGAATCATGCCAACAGCGACGCAGAATTTGGGGATGTTCCAGATTTCGCGATTGAGGATAAAGTGTGGCCAGAGTTCCTGCATCCAGAAAGACACGGGAAAGACCATGCCCCAGGCCACCAACCCGGCGGTCATGGTGTGCAGGGCTACTGTCCGCTCCCAGCCGTTGCTCCAGAAATCGATTGCGACGACGATGAACATCTCCGCCAGCAAAGCGAAGATGACGATTTCCGGTTGTCCGTGGAAGATAGCGTAGAACATCCATACGCCTGTGATGAGGCAGAGCACGGCAACGACGGCCCCGGTCAGCGGACGAAGGCGGCGCTGTTCCCTGGCCGCGAGAAGAACGGCGAGCAACTGCCGTGCTGCAACGGCAGCCGCCAAAGGCCAGAGAACCGGCAGCGCCACGGCCGCCAGGTTAATGCAGAGGAGGGTGGAGACGGCAAGCAGGAGACCAAGGCGAAGGGCGACTGGACGGCCTTCTTTCAAGACCATGGAAGAGACAGCAAAGAGGACGGCTCCGAGAGCCAACGTGTCTAAGCTGACGCAGGTCTGCACGTTTTGCAAGAGGACGCCGGAGGGCTGCCACAATTGCCACAATTCGGCGGCGAAGTGAGCGAGGACGCACAGCCAGCCGCCCACCCAGCACAGCAAGCGGTCATCCCGCCTTTCCCAAGTAATGGCCCCAAACAAGAAGACGAAAAGGCCCAGAATGACAATATTTACTAAGACTGCCTGCATTTGGCCCGCTTATATATGAAGATTCAGATGCTTCAAAGGTAGGGACATATAGGGAGCTGCGCCACACCACAAACAGGTCAGCGGGGGGGCACTTTAGTCGCATTGCTGGCGCAGGATTATTCGGTGCGAGGAGAGCGGGGACCGCGGGCAAAGGGAGCGGAGTCTCAGAAGACATGCAGGTTCAGCCAGTTACAGGGTTTCGCACCGGGGTGCGTTGACCCGCGCATCGTTACGGGACTACCATCCTTGTTGCCTATGTGGACGTTCAGGGCCAATTCGCCAACCGGCTGGAAGCGCGGTCTGGCGTTGGGTATTGTGCTGCTATTGACGGCGGGCGCAGTGGCCCAGCCGGGGGGCATGGCACGCGGGGAGCGGCACGAGAGCCGCCACGAGATCGACCAATTGGAAGAGACTTGGCGCGGCGCTATTCTGCACCGGAATGCGGCAGCCATGGACGCCCTGCTGGCCGACGACTACATGGCCATTACCGCCAACGGAACTCTGCAATCCAAAGACCAGGCGCTGGCTAATCTCCGCGCCGGCATAGTGCATTTCAACTCCATTGAAATCTCGGATCGCAAGGTGCGGTTCTATGGGACCACGGCGCTGGTGACCTGCCGCGCCAAGGTCAGCGGTGTTACCCCGGAAGGCGCAATCTCGGGCAGCTACCGCTATACCCGCGTGTATGTGCGGGGCGAGCATGGCATGTGGAAGATCGTGAGCTTTGAAGCCAGCCGGATACGCCTACAGGATTCTGCCGAGCATAAATAGAGCGAGCCGGGCAAGAATTGCCGAAACGTCTGAACCGCCAGCAACTGGACCCGAATCGTTTGCGCAGTCTTCTACAATGAGCGGATGCCCGAACTGCCCGAGGTAGAGACCATTGCCCGCGGAGTGGATGCGCGGGTGCGCGGAGACCGGATTGTCGAGGCCTGGTTCGGGTTGCATCGCGAGCCCTTCAAGACGCCGCCGGCGCAGCAGGCCAAGGGGCTGGAGGGACGGGTCATTCTGGCCGTGCATCGCACCGGCAAACACATTGTTTGCGAACTCGGCGGCATTGGCGGCATTGGCAGTGTTGCACGCAGCAGCCCCTTGGATGAGAGTGGAGGCAGCGCCGAAGCCCAGTGGATTGTGCATCTGGGCATGACGGGGCGGCTGCTGGTGACCACGCCCGACGGCCTGGTGGCTCGGCATACGCATGCGCGCCTTACCCTGGGCAGCGGGCGGGAGTTGCGATTTGTAGACCCCCGCCGGTTTGGACGGCTGGAGTTTCGCGACCTGGGCCGCAGCATGGGTTTCACGGGACCGGGCAAAGAGCCGCTCAGCATTGGGGCGGAGGAGTTTGCGGCGCTGTTCCGCGGGCGGAGGTTGGCCATCAAGGCTGCGCTGCTGAACCAGACACTGCTGGCGGGAGTGGGCAACATCTATGCCGACGAGGGCCTATTTCGCGCCGGACTGCGACCGCTGAGGAGGGCAGGACGGCTGACCCGGGCGGAGTTGGAACGGCTGCGACTGGCGTTGCGCGAGGTTCTGGAACAGGCCATCCAGTCGGGCGGCTCGTCGGTGTCAGACTACGTGGATGCAGAAGGGATGCGGGGGTTCTTCCAGTTGGAGCACCGGGTTTATCAGCGGACCGGTCAGGCCTGCCTCAGTTGCGAGACGCCAATCCGGCGGGTGGTGGTGGCCGGACGGAGCACGCATTACTGTCCGCAGTGCCAGCGCTAAGGGCACGCTCTATGGTTTTATGGAGGGAAAAGCCCACAGGACTACGGGAATCGAGACGAAGACCGCTGATGTTCTAGCGTAAGTTATTGAAACAAAAGGCATGAAGGAACGGCACGCCGATTGCTATATAGGAGGGCGCCAGTGATGTACCGGCTGCTGGGAAATATCCGGCCGCCCCACAAAACAGAGCAGACGCCCGGCAAGAGCAACCGCCCATGATGCGGCCCGTAAAGGGAAAACCGGCCGGGACAGCCTGCAATAGGTGAGGTGGAGACAACCACCCGCCGCAATTTGCTGGGAGGCCAGTGACCAGCGCAGGAACGCAAAGCGCCACCTCATTCTGAGCGTGGCGCTTTGTGCGTTAGGGGTAATTTCAGCCGGAGCGCAGTGGCCGGTTTTGCTGCCGCCGCAGCGCTCGGGGTTCCCCTGTTGCATTCGTTGATTCCCAACTCTCTTGCCAGCGGGACCGGCAGGCTGTAGTATCAAGATTGCCTATCAAGCGGCTGACGCGGACCACCCGAATTGGGAAGTGAAAGCTCGCCGCTGACAAAGGACCTTCGCCGACAGTTTCAAACCATATCGTCCTGCGGCGAAATCCCCCATAGGAAGAGCATCACCCGAAGATAGCACGGGCCTCATTCTACCGATCCTTAAGGCGGGTTGCTCCGTTGTATGGGTTTCGTGTGCGGGATACAGGGATTCGGGGATGCAGGGCAGGTTGAGTGCGGAACCCCAATCGTGGGCAAGCGAACAGGTGTAGGCAAGAAATGGACCGTCAGCCGCCGTGTTCCCCGTTCCGACACGGACGGATGGCAGGCGAGGAAGATTCAGCGGCCCTAAGGGCAACTGAAGGATCCAGTAACGCAATACAGCAATCAGCAAAGTGCCAGGAAGTGCACGCATGACGACAGAATCGACTCAGCCCCAGCCTGAACTGGAGCCGGTCCAGGCCAACGGCCAGGGACAGTCGCAGGGGCATCGGCGCCGCCGGCGCCGGCGCAAGAACAAATCAAGCCAGCAAAGTGCGCCGCAGGCGCAGCAGGCTCAACCGCTGCAGACCCAGGCGACGCAACCGCCGCCCCCGCTGCAGACCCAGGCCAGCCAGCCGAAAGCGCCCCACCCGCGGCAGAACCCGGGACGGAAGAAGAAGAAGTTCTTCCCCAAGGGCGCGGCTCCAAACGGGCAGCCGGGCAACAGTATCTCCACTCCTCCGCAGGGCAGGCGCAAGGAAAAGCAGCGGGGGCCGAGGACGTTTGTGGGCCCGATGGACCACAGCTACCGCATTGTGAATGGCAACGTCGCCGACGGTCCGCCTTCGACGATCCAGATCACCAGCAATGGCCACGGCAGCTACTATCCTGAGGTTAACCAGGCAGCGCCGCCGGTTCCCATGCGCGAAGACGCGCCCACACGCATCTTCTGCTTTATCGACGATCTGTTCTTCCAGGCCAAGATTCAGGAGACCGCGCGCAAGCTGGGTATCAAGGTGGAGTTCGTCAAGGGCGACAAGGAATCGGTGGCCAAGCTGACCGATTTGCCTGAAGGCGAGCGGCCCACGCTGGTGGTGTTCGACCTGAACAACCTGAACGCCAAACCCATGACGCTCATCCCTAAATTCAAGACCAAGTTCAAGAAGGCGACGTCGATTGTAGGCTTCCTGAACCACTTGCAGGGAGACCTGAAACTGAAGGCCGTGGAAGTCGGATGCGACACGGTCATGCCGCGCTCGGCTTTCTCGCAGAGCTTGCCCAACCTGCTGCGCCGCTACGGGATGGAAGAGGAAGAAGAGTACTCGCAACAGCCGGTGTAAGGCGAGCGAGGAGTTACGAGAGGGCGTCCGCCACGGTGGACGCCCTTTCTGTTTCCAGGCCTATCCCGGTGGCCAGGTGAGCGGGCGGCCGCCGAGCAGGTGCAGGTGTAGATGATCGACGGTTTGGCCGCCATCCTCGCCGGTGTTCACCACCACGCGGTAGCCCTTGGGCAGTCCTTTGCTGCGGGCGATTTCCGCCGCCGCCCAGAGCAGGTGGCCAAACAGGGCGCGGTCGTCTTGCCCACCTTCGGCGATGGAGACGATGTGGCGGCGCGGCGCGACGAGCACATGCACCGGCGCCTGGGGGTTGATGTCGGCGAAGGCGTAGCACAACTCGTCCTGGTAGACGGCGGAGGAGGGGATGCTTCCCTCGATGATCATGCAGAAGAGGCAACTCATAGCGGCACCAGTGTACCGCAGCGTGCTAGGACGGCTGCGCGCAACCTGCGCTGGAGAACGACTGTCGCCGCCGCTCAGGGCAGGATGCGGGCGGTTGAATGATAGAGGTGATAATCCGAATAGCGATGATTCTCCTCGCTCGGTCCGTTGCCCTGATCGCTGGAGATGTCGACCTCGCTGGGCAGCCAGAACACTGCATCGTAGCCGTGGATCGGCACGGAACGGAATGTCAGTTCGGTAGCTAACTGCTTGAGGTGCACCTGGGGCAGCGGAGCCAATAAATCAGTCCGCAGCGCAACAATATCGAAGCTCGACTGATCGACCCACAAAACACCCTGATAATAAAACGGCACTGCTTTCCCCTCTACCTGGAAGGCAGCAGGGTGGGTGACCTTGCTGGGCTCTTGGGCAAATGCCACAACAAAGGTCTTTCGTCCGCCCTTCATCTGTTCACCCAGGTAACGGAAATGAAATTCTGGCTGGCTGGCAGCGGAGAAAAACAGCCACAGGTAGCCGAATCCATAGCCGCGTGGAGCCGTGAACCCGCCCGCCGTCGCTTCCACAGGTTTTCCCGCCGCGTCGACACGCGACTCCGCGATGAATGTACTGCCGTCTCGAGCGCGTCGGCACTGGAGCAGATACTTGTATTGGCGGCCCCATGGCTGTGCCGCCGGCAGCCCACCCGGCGTATTGGGGTCTGGTGTGCTCTGGAAATGGAAGACATCTTCGCGTGAGATCAGGTCCGGCAACCGCGGCAGTACATCAGCGATCTTTTTGGCCACGCTGCCTAGAATGAGCGGCAGCTCTTTCTGGCTGTCGTCATATTTGATCCCATTCAGCCCCGGAACTACGACCTTGAGCTTCTGGATCGGGTAATTGAAGTAAGTCGTCGCTTCCTGCGGCCCCAGCCTGGTCAGAGGACCGGCCCCGGTTGGACCCAAGTCAGCCTGGCCTGCGGCCAGCGTACTGGTGCTGGCAGCCAGAATGGCGGTGATTGCTGCCGCCAGCGAGACAACTATGTATTTTTGCGGACTTTTCATCTCGGCGTCTCCCGTGCTATTTCCTGTTCTTCGGCGGCTGGGGTGCGAAGTAGCCCTCGCGAGCCTGGACCTTCATGTCTTTCCGGTCCACTTCCACCTTTAATGCATGATAGGTGCCGTTCTGCTTCACATCATTCACAGAGAGTTCGAGCAGATACTTATACTCCGGTCCGGCGGCCAGACCGGTCAATCCACCCTGCAGATCGTTGTTGTTGCGGAAGAACGTCCCCCCGGTTCCGTCTGCGAATTCGGCCATTACCTGCTTATTCTGGCGCATGGAGTCACTGCGCTCCTCCAGGTTTTCTCCGGTAACAAGGGCCTGGATCGATTCCCCGCCGCTTTCGCTGGCGCTTGGCATCGTCGAATAGAGTCCACGCGCATCGAGGGTGCTGATGGTAACCGCGGCGGACGCAGCCATGTTCAGGAGCTGCGACTCCATTGCCATCGATTCCTGCGAGAGGGACAGGAAGCCGGGAGAAACCAGGATGAGACTGCGCTGGCCAGGAAGCGTGGAGAGTGTGTGTACCACGTCCCTGAGGTAGCTGACGGTCTCAAGAGCATCCTGATCGCCTTGTTCCAGGGATCGCATCGCGGCGTCCTTGACCGCAATCTCGGCTTTCAGCACGTCAGGAGATGCGCTTACATCATCTATGTTGATGTCGCCGACCGCGCTTGCCGGGACAAGGAGATGCAAGCAATTCCCAGCTTTGTCCAATGCAATCCCGTACTCCGTGCGGTTGTATTTGTTCAGAATCTGATCGGCGGCGTAATAGTCGATGTAGGGACATTGAGACGAGGATTGCTGAAAGAGCTGGCGGGCCTTGAGGCTCATCACCGCAGCCTGCAAGGCAGTGTGATTGTGGGTTATCCCTGAATTGACGCCCATAAATGAAAGCACCAACCCGCGCGTTCCATCAGCGAGCGGCTTATCGAGCATTTGCACAGCCGCATTCTTCACCTGTCCCAGGTCGCCCGCGTTCAGGTGACGGTCGTCGAACAAAAATACGATGATCCTCTGCACGGCTGGCGGTTGCGGATTTTCCGGCGCCGCCTGACTGCCGGCTGCCGGCGGTGCGGCGGTCTGCTCGCCGCGTGCGAGCGGTGCTCCCTGCTGAATGGCGAATCCTACGATGTTCCTGGGCTTGCCCTGATCGAGGACTTTGAAGTCTTTTTCACTGAGGTCGCCCACCGTGTGGCCCAGAGCATCGCGTACCACCACCGGCACCAGTACCGAATTCACTTGAACATGAAACGTGACGCCGGTGTCTGGCGGCATAGGTGGTTCGGGCTGTTGCTGGATGCCCTGCGGATGGACGGCAAGAGCAGATGAACATAGAACCACGGCCCCGAGATGCTTGAGATAGCTGCTCATCATGCCTTGCCTGCTCCCTGGCTGCACGAATTATGGTAGATGACCCGGCTTCTGGTGCGTGCAAACTGCCTCGGCCGCAACTCAGGGCAGGATACCGGCCGCTGAGTGATACCAGCAGTCACGAAGATACAGGTGCCCTTCGTCGATGACCAACGATTGCCAGTGGGATTCTGCGGCGGGGTGGCTCCGGCCGGAACCGGAACGGCTGCGACGACCAGGAACGCCGTGAACGCGACGGCAATGCTCTTTCGCAGAGACGTCATTTTGGCCTTCGTGCGACGAACTTATTGTGAACTTCTATAGTGCAAGGACGAAGCAGGCGGCTGCGAAGTTGCCCATCGCTCGATGCAGAATGCACCCAATCTACGCTTGCCGCCGAAGAAGCGTCAATGCGGGCAGATGGCTGCGGCTGCGGTGGCCGCGGCCATTCTGGATGGAGCGACTTGAGGTCGATCTGAAACCGCACGGCCACTGAAGGCGTTGCGGGGCGCGGTCAGGCCGACTCCAGAACCACGTTTGCAAACTGGGTGGTATCTCCGGTGCGAATCAGGCCGATGGCGAACGGAGCCCGCTTTTTGAACTCGATGTGCGGCTCAAAGGTGAGGGTGGCTCCTTTGAGCGCCCATTCAAACTGAAGGCAGATTTCGGGATTATTGGTTTCGCGGAACTCCTCGGCCATAAAAGCGCTGCCGACGTTGAAGTTGGTCCGGATGGCACGCAGCACGTCGAGCACGCGAGGAACATCGTCGGTGAGAGATATATCGACAGTCTCGATCTGCGGCCAAAAGGGAAAGTTGCGGTCGGCAATGATCAGCGTATTGGTGTGCCGCACGCGACTCAGCAGGGAGTTGATATTGGGATTCAGGATGCCGGTCTTCAACATGGGATGAGGCTCCTTGGCGGATGGGGTGATTCGGTCGCCACCCCAGGCGCATTGGACACAGTCTAAGGAGCAATCTGCTGCGCGTATAGATGACGAAGGTCCCGCGCCGCGCCGGGAGTACCGTGGCGGCAATCGCGACGATTTGCGGGGAAACGTAGGTCAACTGGCGTGGTCGAGGATGAGCTTCCGGCCAGGAGTGGGCTTGGCCTTTCCGAGCGCAACGCGTCGCAGTTCTGCTCCGATCAAGTATGAGCTATTGCGCGGGGCTCGCGGCAGGCGCCGAAGTGACGCGGCATGGTCCGAAGTCCTTGTTCAGCTTCTCCACCTTGAAAATCTGATCGCCTTTGCTGTCTTTGGTCTTCTTGACCCGCGACCCGTGCAGCTTGACGCGATCTCCCGCTTTGACGGTCGCTGCATCGCCGTCAAGGGAGTACGTTTTCGAATCACCGGTCTGAAGCTGGAGCCCATTTGGACCTTCGGAGACACAGCCTTTGAGTGTGTGGTGGCTGTGATTGACTTCCACAAGGACAACGACTGCGACGGTGACGACAGCGACGGCCCCAATCGCAGCACCAACGACCTCGCCGGTGCTGGGGCCGATGCTCGAGCCGGACGGCTGGCAGCCTGTAGGAGAGGTGGCTCCGGAACAAAGAAGCACTGTGAGCCCAACGAATGCGGTGACGCCCAGGCGACGGTTCCGAGAAGGGAACGATTGGAGCGCCCGTGACGGGTCAGAGCCAGTTCGAAAAATTTTCAATTCATCCTCCAAAGATCCACGGTTTCCGTCCAAATCGGGGTTACAGCGTCAGCGGCGGCCGCAGCGACGGTCCACGTCGGTCAAATTCGGTTTGCGTTGACAGGGCCGATCGGCTCGGAGAAGTACCCCAAGCTGCAGAATGGGAAGCACATTTGGGGAAGCGTGCCAGACCGCAGGGAAAGGTGCCTGAGAGTATGAAGGTTTAATTGGACATACACAAGGACTTTCCGTTCCGGTTGGAGGGCGGACCGGTTATTTCCGAGCGAATGCGGCGGGAGTCCCGGCAGGTCAAATTCAATCGCGTCAACTGGTGTGGTCGAGGACGATCTTCCAGCCTTTTGGGCCTTTGCGCCAAACGAGAGAAAAGATGCCGTCGTCCTTGGCGGCGTCGCCATGGGCGGTGCGATCGAGGTGAAACTTGCCGGTGACGACTGCGAATTCTGTCTTGCCGCAGGCGGAGGGCAGGAGGCGGACTTCGATGCTGCTGAAGGTGAGCGTGCCCATCTGTTCGCGGCTTGTATAGGACTGCCGGTAGCGCTCGGAGATAGGCGCAAAGCCCTTGCGGAGGGTGAGGCCGATGAAGATGGTGTCGGGCGAGTCCTCATAGGCCTGCATGAAGGCGGGGATATCGGCGCGGTTCCAGGCGTCGGATTGCGCGGTGATGGCGGCGCGAATGGCGGCTTCGTCGGGGTTGGCGTGTTGGGCGCGGGCGGTCAGGCCTGCAGGAATCCAGGCCAAGACCAAGGCAAACACCAGCAGCATTCTCCTCATGGGGTACCTCCGGGTTCAGCTTACAATGGCTGCATGGCTGCGTCAGCCACTACTTCCCCGTTTCGCATTGTGCATACGGTCTGTTCGCATGACTGCCCGGATAGCTGTGCTGTTTTGGTGACGGTGGACGCGAGTGGCCGTGCGATCAAGGTGCAGGGCGACCCTTCGCAGCCGATAACGCAGGGATTTCTGTGTGGCAAGGTAGCCAAATATCTGGACCGTGTGTACGCGCCGGAGCGGATTCTGCACCCGCTGAGACGGAAACCCGGAGTGGCAAAGGGGCCGCTGGTGCGGGGCCAGGAGGACGAGGCCTTCGAGCGCGTGAGCTGGGACGAGGCGCTGGACGAGATTGCGGCGCGGCTGCAAACGATCAGCGACGAGCACGGGCCGGAGTCGATTTTGCCTTACAGCTACGCGGGGACCATCGGGGTGCTCGGATTCGGTTCGATGGACCGGCGGTTCTTTCACCGCCTGGGCGGGAGCCAGCTCGACCGGACGATCTGCTCCGAGGCGGGCGGGGTGGCGTGGAACCTGGTCTACGGCAAGAAGCTGGGCATGGCGCCGGAGGATTTCAGGCTGGCCAAGTTGATTGTGGCCTGGGGCGCGAACATTCACGGCAACAACATTCACCTGTGGCCGATGGTGGAGCAGGCACGGCGCAATGGGGCGCGGCTTATCGTAATCGACCCCTATAAGACAAGAACCGCGGCGCTGGCGGACTGGCATATCGCCATCCGGCCGGGTACAGACACGGCGCTGGCGCTGGGCATGATGCACGTAATCCTGCGTGAGGGGCTGGAGGATCGCACCTACATCGACGAGATGACGCACGGCTTTGAAGCACTGGCCGAGCGGGTGCGCGAGTACACACCGGAGCGCGTTGCGACGTGGACAGGAATGACGGCAAGCGAGGTGGAACAACTGGCGCGCGAGTACGCCACCACCCAGCCCTCGGCATTGCGCCTGAACTACGGAATCCAGCGGACCGAATTTGGCGGCACCGCGGTGCGCGCCGTTGCCATGCTGCCGGCGCTGACCGGGGCATGGAAACATCGCGGAGGCGGCGCACAGCTCTCGACTTCGGGAGCCTTCAAGTGGAACAAGCGGGAGTTGGAGCGCATGGACCTGGCGCTGGATTCGCCGCTGGGCCGGCCGGCGCGGGTAGTGAATATGTCTGCGCTGGGGCAGGCACTGACTGAGCTGGGCCAGGGGCCGGAGACAAAGCCCGAGGATGGGCCGCCGGTACATGCGCTGTTTGTGTACAACTCGAACCCGGGGGCAGTGGCGCCGAACCAGAACGCGGTGCGGCGCGGCATGGCGCGTGAAGACTTGTTCACGGTAGTGCACGAGCTGTTCTTTACCGATACCACGGACTATGCCGATTACATTTTGCCCGCCACCACGTTTCTGGAGCACACCGACATTCAAGGCGCGTACGGGCACTATTTTGTGCAGCTTTCGCAGCAGGCCATTGAGCCGCCAGGTGAGGCGCGGCCGAACGTGTGGCTGTTTGGCCAACTGGCACAGCGCATGGGCTTTACCGAGACATGCTTCCGCGACACCGAAGAGCAGTTGATCCGGCAGGCGCTGGGGGTGGGGCTGGATGGGCGGTCGACGATGGCGGGGATGGAGCATATCAGCGTGGAGGATCTCGAGGAGCTGGGGCACATTCCGCTGGCGATTCACCGCGAGGGATTTCAACCATTTTCTTCTGGCGAGGTTGCTACTCCATCGGGCAGGATAGAGTTCTACTCGGCGCGGCTGGCGGCGCAGGATCTGGATCCTCTTCCGGGTTTTGTGCCGGCGGCGGAGTCCAGGTTTGGCACGCTGGCGGCGCGCTACCCGCTGGAGTTTCTGAGCCGCAAGGCCGACAACTACATGAACTCGACCTTCGCCAACCTGAACGGCCACCGCAAGATGGAAGCGCGAACGAGCCAGCGGCTGGAGATGCACCCGGTGGACGCCGAGTCGAGGGGGATTGGCGACGGAGACGCGGTGCGGGTGTGGAACGAGCGCGGCTCGCTGCGGCTGACGGCCCTGGTCAACGGCGCCGTCCCGGCCGGGGTGGTGGCGGCACGGCTGGACTGGGCCAAGCTGCACCCAGAGGGGGCCAACGTGAATGCTTTGACCAGCGAACGGCTGACCGATCTGGGCGCGGGAGCAACATTTTATTCCACGTTGGTGGAGGTTGAAAGAGCGTAAGCGGAGCGGGCAATTGACAGCGCAGTTGATGGCCATGCGCAAGCATCTCTGACATGCGCGCAGGAGGCCGAAAGAGGTAACCTTACATATATGGCATCTACGTATTTCTTCGTGGTCCTCGCGATTACCGTGGGCTACGTGCTGGTAAAGCGCGCCAACTTGATTCCGCAAAAGGAAGCGACGGCGCGGTTGAAAGAGGGTGCCCTCGTCATCGACGTGCGCAGCAGACAGGAGTATGAATCAGGGCACCTGTCGCAGGCAGTCAATATTCCGCTTGATGATCTTGTCACCCTGTTGCCGCAACAGGTGAAGGACAAGAACCAGGTACTGCTGCTGCATTGCGCCACCGGAATCCGCAGCGGAGTGGCAAAGAAAAGGCTGGAGGCCGCCGGCTACAAGAACGCCTTTAACCTCGGGTCCTACGACCGGGCGCTTAAGATCCTGAGCGGCAGACACTCTTAAGGCCTGTCCAGGAACTCGAAGGCAGCGTCCGCGCGAGGACAAAGGGCCGACATCGGAGGAGCACCGAGGGGCACGGTGACAGTCGCCGGCTAAGCGATGAGTAACCCCACCCCCTCCCCTAGATTCTGTAGCTAAATTCTCTCTTCTCATGTGTTTGGGGTGGGGGGTTCCGCTGCAAAATATTGATTCCGCAGGAGTTATCCGCAGAATATAGACGTTAAAGGAGTTAGGCTGCATATTCGGGACGCTGTCGATTCTTTGCCTCCCAAATTTAGGAAGATAAACACCCTTCTGCGCCTGTCCATGCACAATTCCAGGACTTGTGGGTCGAATGGTGATGCTTCCCGCTCTTGCCATCAACCTATCGATACTCCACTCGACTTCCTTTATGCGCTGCGTGCACATAATTCTATGCAAGGGGGGTTGCCGTCCTCTGGATTTGCTGGGGAGAACATCCCTGGACGAAGTGCCAATGACGGCCTCGTTGGTTTCTGGACAGGCTCTAAGTACTAAAGTCGTAATTGCCTCCCGGCCCATGAAAGCAGTAAAGGCCCGGGCCTGAAGGCCCCGTAATTTCGCACTCGTTCCGGAGGCTGAAGCCTCCGGCTCCCTCCGGATTCTGTAAGCACCAGAATTGAAAGCGCTCGAGGCGAAGGAACCGGGTCCGCGGTTGCCGCTGGTAGAATTTCGGGCATGGAAACAATTCAATATAATCTGCCGCAAAGCCGGATTCCCCGTGCGTGGTACAACGTTCTTGCCGATCTGCCCAAGCCGATGGCGCCTACGCTGCACCCGGGAACACTACAACCCATTGGTCCGGACGACCTGGCTCCGCTGTTTCCCATGAGCCTGATTCTTCAAGAAGTAAGCACGGAACGGGAGATCGAAATTCCCGGCCCGGTGCGGCAGGTGTATGCGCAGTGGCGGCCTTCGCCGCTGTTTCGCGCACGGCGGCTTGAGAAGGCTCTAGATACGCCGGCAAAGATCTATTACAAGTACGAGGGCGCGAGCCCGGCGGGATCACACAAGCCGAACACCGCGGTGGCGCAGGCCTACTACAACAAGGTAGAAGGCACCAAGCGGCTTTCGACCGAGACGGGAGCGGGACAGTGGGGTTCGTCGCTGGCCATGGCATGCGCGTTCTTCGGCCTGGAGTGCAAGGTCTACATGGTGCGCGTGAGCTACGACCAGAAGCCCTACCGGCGCGCGCTGATGGAGGCGTTTGGAGCCTCGGTGACGGCCAGCCCGAGTACGGAAACGGAGTCGGGACGGGCGATTCTGGCAGCGCACCCGAATACCAACGGCTCGCTGGGCATTGCCATTTCAGAAGCCGTGGAAGTGGCCGCGAAAGACCCGGACACCAAATACGCGCTGGGCAGCGTGCTGAATCATGTGCTGCTGCACCAGACGGTGATCGGCCAGGAAGCCCTGGAGCAGATGGCGCTGGCCGGAGACGAGCCCGATGTGATTGTGGGCTGCACCGGCGGGGGATCGAACTTTGCGGGACTGGTGATGCCCTATGTGGGCCGCAAGATCAAGGGCCAGTGCGGGGCACGCATTGTGGCGGTGGAACCGGCCGCCTGCCCCAGCCTGACCAAAGGCCAGTTCACCTACGATTTCGGAGATACCGGGCACCTGACGCCGCTGGTGAAGATGCATACCCTGGGATCGACGTTCATTCCGCCGGGGATTCACGCGGGCGGACTGCGCTATCACGGCATGGCGCCTTTGGTGTCGCACGTGATGGACCTGGGGCTGATTGAGGCCACGAGCGTGCAGCAACTGGACGCGTTTGCGGCAGGAATTCAGTTTGCGCGCGCAGAGGGCATTATTCCGGCGCCAGAAGCGAACCACGCGATTGCGGAAGCGATCCACCAAGCCCTGATGGCCAAAGAGGAAGGAAAGGAACGGACGATCCTGTTTGTGCTGAGCGGGCATGGACACTTCGACATGCAGTCGTACATTGCTTACCAGGCCGGGAAGCTGGAGAACTACGACTACCCAGCGGAGGAGATCGCGATGGCCCTGGCGGGATTGCCGGCGGTGGGGTGAGCTAGTTTCGGCATCTCGCCGGTCGAGATTCGCGGCATAAAAAAGGACCTGCGTGGGCTAAGCCCGGCAGGTCCTTTGACGCAGGCGGCGATCTTACTGGACCGTGAGCACCATGGTGGTGGAATGGGTGGTAGCGGTGATGCCATTGCTGGACTGCGCGTTGATCTGGATCGTGTAGCTGCCCGCGGGCGTGGGAAGGTTGTGGGGCGGGCCGTGGTTTTTGTAGTTGTAAAGCGGCGCGCAAGCAGTGGCGCCGAGCACCGTGACCAGGCCCACCAAGGCCAGCAGTGAGAGGCGGCTGAGCCAGCGGCGGCGGCGGGCACCGAAAGCCAGCCCGGCCAGACCCAGCACGCCAGGAAGCAGTATCGCCCAGGCCACAGGATTGGAACCCGGCGTAGCCAATGAGGCGGCGGGGTTGGTGATGGTACCGGCAGACGTGCCGATGACCATGGAACTGGTCACCGCCGCAGTGGCATTCGGCTGGACCTCAACGTTTTCCGGGGTAAAAGTGCAGGTAGCCAGGTCCGGCAGGCCTGCGCAGGAGAGGGTGACAAACATGGGCGCCGTAAGCGACGCGCCGTTGATGGGCGTGACCGAGGCGGTGATCGCTCCGGAAGCACCCGGAGCGAGGGAGAGCGTGGCCGGAGACGCGGAGATTCCAAAATCGGGGGTCCCGCTGCCGGTGACAGCACGGACCGGAGATACCAGCGAGACGGAACCCTGGTGCGCGGCGTCGCCGGTGTAAGTCGCGGTGAGCGCGTGGTCGCCTTCGGGCAGGTCGAGGGTCGACGCGGCGTGGCCTTGGGCGTCGAGCGCAACACCGGCAATCTGCCTGCCCTGGTCACTGATGACGACTGCGCCGGTGGCCGGCTGCCCGTCCTGGCCGGCGACGGTGACGCTGAGGGCGACCTGGGTACGCCCGCCCTGGTCGCGGGTCTCCGCGGTCAACGAGGTCTGCGTGGCCACACCCCGCGTGTTCGCGGCGGAGAACGCCAGCGCCGGCAGCGCCAGCGCGATGCCTATTCCTGCAACCAACTCAAGCCGCAGACCGCGGCTGACAAAACTTCTCACGTGCACCTGCTCCAAATCTCTTAAAAAATCGAGGTTCGCCCGTTTTTGGCAGCGTAGAACCATTGTATCCGGCAGGACTACGAGCGGGCCAACCCGGACCCGCGGATTTGCGCCGGGACGTAAGGACTCCGCGCTCGTGATTCCGGTAAGGATTGGACGCGGAAGAACGGGAAAGGCTGTGGAGATAGGGTCGAGTGGAGGGCACTGAGCCGGCGCTGCTATTCCTCGCGCAGCAGAGGAAGAGGTTGGCGATGCGGCGGAAAACGGCCATGGCTTCTCCTGATTACTCGCTGCGCAACGCTTGCATGGGATCGACCTTAGAGGCGCGTGCGGCGGGCAGCCACACGGCGACGAGCGCAATCGCAGTAAGAATGAGTGGCGCCGATACGAACACGGCGGGATCCCAAGGCTTGACGCCGAAGAGGAAGGTGGACAGGAGGCGGGTAAGACCGAAGGACGCAGCGATACCGGCGACTACGCCGACTAAGGCGAGCCTCATGCCTTGCCATACAACGAGCTTGCGTATCGTGTCGCGGTCCGCACCAAGCGCCATGCGGATGCCCATCTCCTGGGTGCGTTGCGCGACGGAGTAGGCCATGAGGCCGTAGATGCCGATGGCGGCGAGGATAAGTGCGACGACCCCAAAAATGGTGAACAGAACCATATTGAAGCTTTGGCGTGCCGTCGATGTGCCCATGGCTTCTTCCATGGTGCGTATATGCGCTACGGGAAATCCTCCACTAGCGATACGGAGCTGTTCCGTGGCGGCAGCAATGACTTGGTGGGGATCGCCGCGAGTGCGCAAGACCCAAAGGAGCGGGGCGGTGTCAGTATAGGCTGCAGTGTAGCCATTGGTAACTTGCGCCACGGGGACGAAGACCATGGCATCGGCAGGATTGCTGAGCCCGTTGCTATGGGTGTCACCAACGATGCCGATAATCCGCCGCGTCGGCTCCCCTTGGAGGGAAGGGCCCGTACCTCTGCCGAGGAGGATCTGTTGTCCCATGGGATCCTCGTTCGGCCAAAAACGTTTAACCATGGCCTGATTGATAAGCGCCACACCCGGTGCGGAAGCGGTGTCGTTCTCATTGAAATCGCGCCCTCGAAGAACTGGAATTTTGAAGACTCCGAGATACCCTGGCGAAATGCTTATCCATCGGCTGGCAAGCACGTTCTTTCCGGCTGGCCGGCCGAAAATTTCAAATGGCATGCCGTCGTCAACCTGAATGGGGAGCCAGTAGGCGGCGGACGAGATCTCAACTCCGGGAATTGCATTTAGCCGGTCGCGGCCCTTCTTCGATAACTCGGCCACCGCTTCGGTCTTATGGAACCGATCGCCGGTAAGTGACATGTCCAGCGCCAGGACATGATGCGAATCGAAGCCGGGACTGACGCTATGCAGCGCAATCAGCGTACGGATGAGGAGACCTGAGCCGATCAGCAGGACCAGCGCCAGGGACACCTCGCTGACCACAAGGAATGAGCGGGCCTTGCCCTGTCGAAATCCTGTGCCGGAGCGCCCGCTGCTCTCCTTGAGCATCGAGTTCACATCAGATCTCGACGCGCTGAGCGCTGGGATTAGTCCGAAAAGCACTCCCGTCAACAGCGAAATGGCTAAGGTAAAACCAAGCACCCGCCAATCCATTGTGAGGGCTGAGCCGTTTTCGCCAACGCGGGGCAGACCTGCGGGGCTGATGACCAGCAGAGCCCGCACACCGGCGAAGCCGATCACCAGACCAGAGATGCCGCCTGCAATAGAGAGGAGAATGCTTTCAGTGAGTAGTTGGCGGACGATACGCCCACGCCCGGCACCAAGAGCCGAGCGGATGGCAAACTCTCGTTGGCGGCCCGTGGCGCGCACCAGCAGGAGATTGGCGACATTAGCACACGCGATCAGCAACACCAGCCCGCATGTACCTAAAAGCACGAGCAGGGAAGAGCGAGTGTCGCTAACGATAGCGTCGCGCAAGAAAGCAACACGGAAGATCTGATGAGGATTTGATCTGGGAAAATCGCGGCGGTACTGAACACTAGCGAGCTTCAACTGCGCGTTTGCCTGCTCTAGTGTGACGCCGGGTTTGAGCAAGCCGGCAACCAGAAAGTAGTGGTTCATATCGTCGCTGACTGGCGGAAACTGATATGGCAGCCAAAACTCCGCTTCCGGATCTGAAACAAACTGCGGCCCGATAATGCCGACAATCGTGTAGGGTTCGTTTCCCAGAGAAAGCGACTTACCGATTACGTCAGGATTACCTCCAAACCTTCGCTGCCACAGGTGATAACTCAATACAACAACCTTCCCGCCGTAGGGCGCATCTTCCTGCGGCGTGAACGTGCGGCCAAGGACAACGGGAGCACCGAAGAGACGAAAATAGCTCTCGGTCACGTGAATGCCCTGAATCAGTTCGGGCCTCTCGCCGGTGAGGTTGAAGCCCGGGCTGATGCGGTCATAGGCGGCAACCTCCTGGAAAACGCTGGTCTGGCGTTGATAGGCATGAAACTCGGGAATGTTCGCGAGATTGTTGGCAATAGAAGAAGGCAACACGAACTCGACGATTCGGTCGGCATTCGGATACGTAAGCGGCTTGAGCAGAACCGCATTCACTACAGAGAAGATGGCGGTGTTGGCTCCGATGCCTAGCGCCAGAGCGGAAACTGCGGCAATGGTGAAGCCGGGACTCCGACGCAACTGGCGCAGGGCGAAGCGGAGATCGTGGGCGAGGGCGTCGAGGCTCAGCATGGTGTCGGCGGCGGTCACGCGTTCCCTGGTCGCGGTGGGATTGCCAAAGCGGACGAGGGCGTCGCGGCGGGCTTCGGCCGCAGACATGCCACGGGCGAGGTTGTCGTCGATGAGCAGGGCGATGTGCGACTGGAGCTCGGCTTCGATCTCCCGGTCGATGCGGGAGCGGCGGAAGAGGTTGGCGATGCGGCGGAAAACGGCCATGGCTTGGCTCCCCCCTCAGGCGTACCGCAAAACGGCGCGCACGCCCCGAACCAGTTGATCGAAACTTTCCTGGGCGATGTCGAGCTGGCGGCGGCCCGCGGCGGTGAGCTTGTAGTACTTGGCGCGGCGGTTGGTCTCGGTCATTGCCCACTCGGCGGCGATCCAGCCGTTCTGCTCCATGCGATGCAGGGCCGGGTAGAGCGAGCCCTCTTCAACGCGCAGCACTTCGCCGGAGGCGTTCTGGATGTGGAGCACGATGCCGTAGCCGTGCAGCGCGCCGTTGTCGGCAAGAGTCTTAAGGACCAGCAGGTCGAGCGTTCCCTGGAGATCGTTCTTCGCCATTTTCTACCCCTTGATATCTTGGTATAGAGAAGTCTAGGCATAGACGACTATGGGTGTCAAGAGGCAGCTTCCGACCTACAGTTTCGTGATCGCGTAGATATGTGGTTTCCCAGGTCTCAAACCACCCCACGGACGAAGACCTGTCCGCGGGGACCCCGGCGAAAATCGAGGGGCACGCACATTTGTGCTGAAGTGAGATGGGAGTGGTGGGAGCTGTGGTCTCCCACCCTTGAATCACAAAACGATCAAGGATGGAGCATCCAGCGTGAGGGTGGGAGCGAGAGAAAGGCTAAGAGCTGGAGGCTTGAGGCTACCCAGTCGCGCTATGCTTTCTGTTTGAGGTTCATTGCCATGACAGAGACTGCTACGCGCCCACAACTTGCCTTCCTGACCGCTGCGCTGGACGAATTGCGCGCCAAGGGCACCCACTTCAAACTGCGTGTCCTGGACGATCAGCAGGCGCCGGTGTGCCACTACGACGGGCGCGAGGTAATCAACCTGGCCAGCAACAACTACCTGGGCCTGACCAACCACCCCAAGCTGATCGAGGCGGCGCTGGCGGCGACGCGCACTTTCGGTGTGGGCTCGGGCGCGGTGCGCACCATTGCCGGAACCATGCGCATCCACATGGAGCTGGAAGAGAAGATTGCGCGCTTCAAGAATGTGGAGGCGTGCGTGGTGTTCCAGAGCGGGTTCACGGCCAATGCGGGGACGGTGAGCGCGATCCTGGGCAAGGAGGACTTTATCCTCAGCGACGAGCTGAACCACGCCAGCATCATTGACGGGGCGCGGCTGTCGCGGGCCAAGATCAAGGTCTTCCGCCACAAAGACGTGGCTCACTGCGAGGAGTTGCTGAAGGAAGTGGCCAATGAGCCGGGCCGCAAGCTGGTGATTACCGACGGCGTCTTCTCAATGGACGGCGACATTGGGCCGGTGGACAAGCTGGCGCCGCTGGCGGAAAAGTACGGGGCCATCATGATGGTGGACGACGCGCACGCCTCGGGCGTGCTGGGACGTAACGGACGCGGATCAGTGGATCACTTTGGCATGCACGGGCGGGTGGACGTGCAGGTAGGGACGCTTTCAAAAGCCATCGGCGCATTGGGCGGGTATGTGTGCGGCAGCCGCGACCTGATCGACTACCTCTATCATCGCGCGCGACCGTTTCTGTTTTCCACGTCGCATCCGCCGGCGGTGGCAGCCACGTGCATTGCGGCTTTCGACATCCTGGAGCAGGAGCCGGAGCGGATTGAACGGCTGTGGGCGAATACCCGCTACTTCCAGGGCGAATTGCGGCGGGTGGGCTTCAACATCGGCGGTGTGACTACGCCGGCCACGGAAACTCCGATTACGCCGATCATCGTGGGCGAGGGCCGCGCGGCGATGGAGTTTTCGCGAGCGCTCTTCGACGAAGGCGTGATGGGGACAGGGATTGCGTTTCCGACGGTGCCGGAAGGCAAGGCTAGGATTCGCGCCATGTTGACCAGCGAACACACCAGGGCGCAACTGGATCGGGCGCTGGAGACTCTGGAGCGGGTGGCCAGGCGAATGGGCATTCTAAGATAGGGGCAACATGATCGCTCACCTGCGCGGCAAACTGATTTACAAACAGCCCGGCCAGGCCATTGTGGAGGCTGGAGGCGTGGGCTACGACGTGACCATCTCGGTGCCGACTTTTACGGCGCTGCCCTCGACGGGCGCCGAGGCCGCGCTGCACATTCACACCCAGGTGAGCGAAGACCAGATTGCGCTCTTCGGTTTTCTCGAGCGCGAAGAGAAGCGGCTGTTTGAGCGGCTGATTACCGTGAGCGGCGTGGGGCCTAAACTGGCGATCAAGATGCTGAGCGGGCTTTCGCCGGAGCGCACGGTGCAGGCCATTCGCGGCCAGGATCACGCGCAACTGACGCGGATTCCCGGCGTGGGCAAGAAGCTGGCCGAACGGCTGGTGGTGGAACTGAAGGACAAGCTGGACGACTTTGCCGTGGCGCCGGTGCAGTCTGCGGTGGCGGGGCCGGCGGTGGACGATGTGCTCTCCGCGCTGGTCAACCTGGGCTACCAGCGCCACTCCGCCGAGAAGGCCATCGAGCAAGCAGTGAGCAAAGACAAGGCGCTGGCCGGCGACTTCGACGGGCTGTTCCGGGGGGCGCTGAAGCTGATCCGATAAACTGGCTTGGTTATGGTTCTCAAACCAAAATCCACTTCTGCCATTGTTGTCCCATATTTCCGCCCCGAAGCGCTCACCTTTCTCCGCAACCTGGCCCGCAACAACGACCGCGAGTGGTTCACGCCGCGCAAGGCTCTTTTTGAGGCGGAGTTGAAGGAGCCGATGCTGGCCATCATTCGCAAAGTGACTGACGCGATGACGGATTTTGCGCCCAGCTTTGTGCGGCCGGCGGAGAAGTGCCTGTTTCGCATCTATCGCGACACGCGCTTCAGCGCCAACAAGCTGCCCTACAAAACGCACGTGGCGGCGTGGTGGTCGCACCAGGGCCTGGAAAAGACTTCAGGGGCCGGCTACTACTTTCACGTGAGCGCCAAAGAGGTGGTGGTGGCCGCCGGGGCCTACATGCCGGAGAAGGATCAACTGGCGGCGATACGGCATTGGCTGCTCGACAACCATGCGCAGTTCAGGAAGCTGCTGCAAAAGCCCGCGGTGCGGAAGGCCTTTACGGAGTTTGAGGGCAACGCGCTGACCCGGCCGCCCAAGGGCTTTCCCTGTGAGCATCCGGCGCTGGATTTGATCCGCTGCAGGCAGTGGGGGCTAGCCGCCACACTGCCCACGACGGTGGCCCTCAAGAAGGATTTTGCGGCCACGCTGATTCGGCATTTCCGGCTGGCCGCGCCGATGGTGGACGCGCTGAATACGCCCATTGCCGCGGCTCAGGCGCCCCGGAAGAAGGTGCTTTTCGGGCTGAGCTGAGGCGCTGCGGGGGCGCGGAAGGTCAGGCTTTCCGCGACCGGCATGTGAGACAAAACCCATGAAAACAGGACTATTTTAGGCAAATTTGGGCAAAATAGGCACTAAAACCCAAGAAAATTGTGGAAAACAGACGTTTTTCCATTGACTTTGCAGGCCCGGAAGGGGCATGGTAACCAACGACAGGGTTCTGGAGAACCCGCATGAATACAGGGGTTTCGTGCAAACGTTGCCTCGGTCGCACTCCCTCCATGCGGTACGCGAAACCGGCTCTCCGAAGTGATTGTGCCCTCGAGACGAAGTTCGCGGCGGCGTTATTTTGATGAAACGCGCGCAGCGGGATCGGTTCCCGGGCGCCGCAATTTTGAAGAAGGCAAAGCGCAGGAATCCCAGGCAACACCGGCTGCCCCAAGGGCACGCCCAGAAGGAGAACATTACATGGCAACTGGAATGACCAAGACAGCCCTTACGCGGCATATGGCCGAGAAGCTTCAACTGACCAACAAGCATGCCGCCGCTTTCCTGGACCTGCTGGCGGAGACCGCCATCAAGGAAACCAAGAAGAACGGCGTATTCGTGATCCCCGGCATCGGCCGCCTGGTAAAGGCGGAGCGCAAGGCCCGCATCGGCCGCAACCCGCAGACCGGCGCGGCCATCAAGATCAAGGCCAAGACAGTGGTCAAGTTCCGCGTGGCCAAGGCCGCCAAGGACGTGATCGCCCCCACCAGAAAGTAGTTATCCGGACTGCGGACAATGAAAGGGGAGAGGCCTGCGCTTCTCCCCTTTTCAGTTTGCACGCCGGGCGGAGGCAGGTGATTATGTTGCGCTATTTCGCTGTGGTGCGACATCGAATGAGGCATGGAACCCACTATTCCGGCCCGCAACCAGCCTGGCTCAGCCGCACTGCGTCCGTCTTCGATTCGTATTCTTCTGCGCCTTGAGGGTCTGGCGGCAGCGGCCATTTCAGCAGTGTTTTATGCGCGCAGCGGCGCCAGTTGGTGGCTCTTTGCGGCGCTGTGGCTGGCGCCTGATCTCTCCATGCTGGGATACCTGGCAGGGTCGCGCTGGGGTGCACGCATCTATAACGCCATCCACTCCTACTTGACGCCCGCCACGCTGGCTGTGACGGCGCTGTTGTTGCACAGTACCGCACCGGTGCCGTTTGCGCTCATTTGGATCAACCACATCGGCGTAGACCGGCTGCTGGGCTACGGGCTCAAGTGTGCGGATGGCTTCAGGTGGACGCACCTGGGTGAAATCGGCAGACGCGAAGCTACTTCGCCGCCTGCGAGCTCGCCAGCCGGCCGGGCATGAGCGCGCGCACCACAAGCGAAATGCCGAAGCTGACGAGAATGACCTTGAGCATGAGCACTTGGTCGTAATTCCACGAAAGAATAGCCAGCGTGATGAAGACGCCGATGGGATTTACTTCGGTGAGCAATGCTACGACCCAGCGGGGTTTGATGCTTGCGGGCGGCAGCGAAGACGGAAAACGCGGCCAAAGTCGCGGCACCGCGCGCAGATAAGCCTTGTACGGTTCGCCAAGTTCGCGGGACAGATAGGACTCCTCGCCCAGGATGAGGCGCAACAGAAACACCGTCAGCAGCGGGATGGCAAACAGCGCGCCGGTGGGCGGCATGATGAAGGCCATGGCAGCCATCATGCACCATCCCCCGAGATAGAGCGGATTGCGCACGTATCGGTATGGCCCGCCAGCCATGACCGCGCCGGCCTGCATCTGCCCATGATGCACGGTGTCGAAGCCCAGGCAGGCCGCGCCCCACACGCGCAGAACTGCACCCAGCGCGGCGATGAGCGCGCCGGCGACAATGACCACGGGCGAGGCCACGGTAAAACGGAGGAGGCCCAGGCGGCTTAGTTCCAGCGGCAGCCACTCCAGCAGCGAGATGCGCCGGCCGATTCCCCCGGCCTCAATCCACGGCGACCAGAAGCCCAGCGCGATGAGGACCGTCATGATGATCATGCGGAGACGAAACTCGAGTGCAGTTGCCCTCATGCAGTGGTCCCTTTGGCCGGAGTGTACCACCCGGCGCCTGGGCAGCTATTCGCAGCGCAAGGCCTGCATGGGATCGGTCTTCATTGCGGAGCGCGCGGGAACGAGCGTGGCCGCCAGAGCTACCAACGCCAGCAACAGCGTGACCATGATGAAACTGGCAGGGTCGCGTGGACCGACCTGATAGAGCAGGCTCCTGAGCAGTTGCGACATGACGAGCGCGGCCACGATGCCGACCGCCGTACCCAACGCAATCAGGCGCACGCCCTCGCGGAGAATCAGGCGCAAAATGTCGAAGCGGCTGGCACCCAAAGCCATGCGCACACCGATCTCCTGGGTGCGCTGGGCGGCCATGAACGCGATGACGCCATAGAGGCCAATGACAGCCATGACGAGGCCAGTGAACGCAAAAAAGCCAAGGAGCGCAGTTTCAAAGCGCGGGCGGTCGGCTAGTTTGCTCACCTGTTCATTCAGGGTCTCAAACTTGGTTGGGACAGTGGGATCGAGCTGCGCGATCTGCGACCGCACCCACGGAATTGCCGCCTTGGGCGAGAGGACGGAATCGACAATCAATAGCGGCACCCGCTCTCCCCAATAATCGGCAATGCTGCTTCTGAGGAAATAAATCTCCGGCTCGTCCGGCTCAACAAGCCCGCCGTTTTTCACGTTCTCTGCTACCCCTACGACTGTGTACGTTACGTTAGCGTGCACCGTATGAATGCGCCGGCCAATCGGGTCTTCGCCGGGAAACATGCGGGTTGCCATAAGCCTGCTGATCACTATCAGGGGTTCCATGGAACGACGATCTTCTTCGGTAAAGTTGCGGCCCCGCACAATGGGAATGTTCAATGAGTGAAAGTAATCGGGGGTGACCGTACGTTCAGCCACTGACCCGCCCGTTCCTTGCTCTGGATGCGGCTTGCCGTCAACTGCCAGATCTGACCAACGACCACCCTGCGAGCCTCCCGGAGGCACTGAGTCGCTTATTGCAACCGCATGTATACCCGGAAGACGCCGAATCGCCGCTTCTGCCTGAAGGTAGAAATCCATCTGCTTCTGGCTGGTGTCATAGCGGAACCCTGGCAGAGCAATCTTCACGGTGAAGACTCCGCCCGTTTGCATGCCCAGGTGCTGTTCCTGGACGTTTTGGAAGCTTCTGAGCAGCAGCGCCGCGCCGGAGAGCAAAACCATACTCATGGCAATCTGTCCCGCCACGAGGCCTCGCCGCAGCACACTGCGTTTTCTGAATCTCACGGCGCGGGCCGCCAGGGCGACGGCGCGCGGCGTTTGCAAAGCAGGCAGCAGACCGAAAAGCGCGGCACATATCAGCGATAGAAGCACGGTGAATGAAGCGATACGAATATCAAGGCCTGCTCTGGCAAGAAACGGAATACTCGTCGGAGCAAGGTCAACGAAAGCCCGCAACAAGCCCTCCGCCAGCGCCATTCCCGCCGCCGCCCCGGCAAGCGAGAGCAGAGAAGCCTCAGTGAGAGTTTGCCGGATCAGTCGAGCCCGGGAAGCGCCCAACGCGGAACGTACCGCCAGTTCGCGTTCCCGAGCCTCGCCTCGCGCCATCATCAGGCCGGCCACGTTCGCGCAGGCAATCAGCAATACAGCCAGCACCGCAGCCAGCAGAATCCAGGCCATCAACTGTGCATCCTGCGTCTCACGGTCTCGTAGCGAACGTATGCTGAGATGAAAATCCTTGCGAATATCCTTTGGAATGAATGTATCGCGCGTATGAAGGAACAACGGCTCCATCTGGGCCCTTGCCTGCTCGATGCTCACTCCCGGCTTCAGGCGGCCAAAGGTCCGCATTGGATTGCCGATGCCTCCATTTGCGGTTGCCTGGGCTGCGCGGTCCAGTGCCATCGGGAAGATCACGTCGGCTGACTGCAGCGTGGGAAACTGGAAATCCTTGGGCAGTACGCCAACCACGCGGGCCGGACTTCCATCGACATCGATCTGGCGGTTCAGGATGCCTGGATCGCGGTTGTAATGGTCCTGCCATAAGCCGTAGGAAATTAGCACCACGCGCGGTCCGTTGGGCCGATCTTCCTCCGGCAGAAAGTTGCGGCCCAGTACCGGCGAGATTCCCAGCAATGGCAAAAAGCCGTCGTCGAAGCTAAGGCAATCGAGCTGCGCCGGATTGTACTCGACCAAATCGCACGCGTGTGGCCCTGTACTCTGGATTGCCATGGCTTCAAATGGTTTCTGATGGTCGCGCCAATCAAAGAAGAAGCCACCCAACATGAACTCCTGTCGCTCTAGCGAATGTACCGTCCCTATTGAGACAAGGCGATCATCGTGCGCGTAGGGCAGGCTGCGGAAAAGAATGCGGTCTACCACACTGAAGACCGCGGTGGTGGCGCCGATGCCCAGCGCAAGTGTGGCTATGACAGTGAGGGTGAAGATGGGGTTGCGACGAAATCCACGCAGAGCATAACGCACGTCGCGCAGAACACTCTCGAGCCAGGGGAGCGTGCGGCGCTCGCGGTGAGCCTGGCGCGTTTGCTCCGCGCCGCCGAGACGGATGAGGGCCTGGCGGCGGGCTTCAGCAGGACTAAGGCCGGCGCGGATGCCATCTTCAGTGTGCAACGCGAGGTGAGATTCGAGTTCGGCGGAGAAATCCTCCTCGGCATGGCCGGGGCGGAACAGGCCGTAGACGCGCAGCCACCAGGCTCTGAGCTTGTGCATCACGCCTCCTCTGCTGGAGAAAGAAAACGCGCGAGGATCCCGGTGGTTTGCTTCCACTCTTTGGCAGCCTTGCGCATCCGGCGCCGTCCGGCCTTGGTGAGCTCGTAGAATTTTGCGCGGCGATTGTTTTCACTGACGCCCCAGCGCGCGCGGATGTAGCCTTCCTGCTCCAGTTTGAGCAGCGCCGGGTAGAGTGTGCCGTAGTTCAACTCGAGCTTATCTCCGCTGGTCTGCTCAATGCGGCGCGCCAGGCCGTAGCCGTGGAGCGACCCCATGGTTTCAAGCGTGCGCATCACCATCAGCGCCAGCGTTCCCTGCCAGACATCGGTTTTTCCACCCATCGCGGTTCTCCTATGGCAAAACCATAGGGAGAAGCATACACATGTACCTATGGGTGTGCAATAGGAAAGGAATTTGGAGAGGGCTGCCCGGGATGGGCACGCCTCAGCGGGGCGGGAGGGCTATTTAGCAGGATCGACCTGGGCTTGATAGCCGGTGGCCCGGCTCTCACATTTAAGATTGGCACCCATTTTCACGGGACGATGGGAAGTACCGTGATGAGTGCGGAGGTATCCCAGGTCCGAGAATCCGGACCTGGGGCACCCAAAACTCTGGCAACGCGCGAATTGAAAATTAGCTAGTAGATGACCTTGAGCGAGAACTGGATCTGGCGGGAGTTGCCGGCGGTCTTGCCGATTTCGCCAAACCCGGAGCCCTTGATGATATTGGCGGGGAGGCCCATGGTGACGATGTTGAAGAGATTAAAGAACTCCGAGCGGAACTGCAGGTTCATGCGCTCGGCTCCGCTCCTGCGGTGGCCAAAGGGCGTGTCTTTGATGAGCGCAAAGTCGTAGTTATAGAAGGCCGGCCCGCGGAAGGTGTTGCGGCCGAGGGTGCCAAAGCGGCCGTGGTTGGGGCCGGTGCCACCGGCAATCTGGAGCGGGAGGGCTGGGATGGAAAAGAAATCCGAGCCATTGCTGGCGCCGTGGCCGAAATAGTCTTCGCGCACTTTGCGCGCGGTAGAGAGATGCGGCCTGGCGATCTGGTCCGGCCGGTCTGTGCCATAGGCGCCCACGCCCGTCTGCTGAACGCCGGAGTAGACGGAGAAGGGCAAGCCTGAAGAAATTGACGAGATGCTCAGCAACTCCCAACCGTCAGTGATCTTTTTACTGATGGGACGGAGGAAGTCAACGCTTTCGAGGTGTAGATCCTGGGCCACGCTCAGGCCGAAGCCGGTATTGACGTCGAAGGCCGAAGGACCCTTCTCGGGGTGAGTGTCATAGGGATTCTGGGGAAACGGTATCGCGACCGGGCCGGGAGTTCCGGCGCCGCCAGCCTGCCCTGTGAAACCAGGGATCACCTCGCTGGTGTCGTCGATGGCCTTGCTCCAGGTAAAGCTCGCCTGAATCCCCGGTCCGCCGCCGCCGACGTTTCCGGAGAGCGACGCCTGCAGCGCATGATAGGTGGAGTGGGCGGTTGCGGTGATCATGCTTTCAAAGCCGAAGCCACCTGTGACATTTCCGGCGCTGTTGAACGTAGTCAAAGGCGCGAAGGCAGGGTCTGCGTTGGGGTAGGCGTTGGGAAAGGTGGAGCGCGGCAGCTTTTCCGCGGCAGTGCCCACGTAGCTGGCGTCGCCCGTGAGATTACCGATCTTCCTCTCCAATCCCGCCGTCCAGGTGTAAAGAGTGGCATCACCGAAGTTGGGGTCGATGCCACTGAGAGCAAAATCGCTTACCACGCGGCCTGGCGTGAGATCGGCGATGTCCTGCTCCATGCGGTTCACATCCAAAATGGTATTGGGCGCCACATCATTGGAGCGTCCTGAGCCGAAGATATCTGTTCCCGCGGGCGTATAAGCCCTGGGGACCATTGCCGGTGTGATCTGGAATCCATAGGCAACGGGACCATTGGAAGCGGAGAGAAGGTGGGGATAATCGGAGTACGGAACGGAGCCGGTAAGGTAGTTATCCTGCCACATATTCGGCGGAATGGTGGTAACGGCGCCTCCGGCATGGACCTGCAATTTGCCGGTAGCCTGCCATGCCGCCTGGATCCGTGGCGCCCAGGCTTTCCACTCCGTGCGGTAACCCGGCTGTGGGTTCACGACATACTGATGGACCCCATCGATGTTACGAAATCCGGCGGTGCGCCGGGCGCGCTCGATGATGGGGCTATAGACCTCCCAGCGCACACCGTAATCCAGCGTAAAGCGCGGCGTCACTTTCCAGGTGTCTTGAAAGTAAGCGTCAATGTTGTTCCGGCTAACGGCCGCTGGTCCAATGTGGCTGCCATCGGAAAAGTACGGCGGCGCAACTGCGACGGTATATACGAACGGGCTACCGGAGAGAAAGCTCGAAAGCGTATCCGGAAGCAGGTCACCGGTGTTTATGTTGTGTGTCCCGCTCGCGGAAAGGATGGGCCCGCGCGCGTAGGCGGACCCGCCGCCGAAGTCGTATTCGCCGTTGGGGCTGATGCCGAAGTAGCTACTGTCGCGATTGAACCGCGCATCAATACCGACCTTGAAGGCATGGCGCCCAACGGTATAAGAGATGTTTTCGCGACCCTGGAAGAGATTGGCGAACGATTGCGTGACCGAACCGGCTGCAGCGTTGAAAGCCTCAAACAATCCATCGTTGAACTTGACCGCGGGATCGGAATGGTTGGGCGTGGGAAACCCCGGAGTAGTGCGCATGATGCTGATGGAGGACTCCAGCGTGAGGCGCGGCGAGACGGTGCGCGTATAGGTGCCCACGACGTTGCGCTGGCGGTCGAAGTAGAGGATCTCAAAAGATTGGTCGATGGCCGACTGGTCGGGGTTGGTGATGGGGCCGGTGATGTTGTCGAGAGTGAAGCGGGCAAAAAACTGGCCCTTGGCAGAGAACTTATGGTCGAGCCGCAACGAAAACTGGTCAGCATTGGTGGTGACCTTCGAGGCGGTCGCGTAGGTGTGAAGCCCATAGGAGCCGGCGGCGTAGTTCGGCAAGGGGTAGCGCGCCAGGACAGCGGCTATGCCGGGATCAACCGGCACCGTGAGGGTGTCAGTGGAGCCGTCGGAATAGGTGACCACATCGATGCCGGCGCGCTCGTCTGCCGTGGGCACGGGCAACACCTGCGTGGTGCCGAGCACCTGGCGGAAGCCTTGGTACTCGGTGAAATAAAAGGTCCGTTTTTGGCCCTCGTAGACGTGAGGAATATAGATTGGGCCGCCATTGGTGAATCCGAACTCATTGCGGCGAAAGGGTGGAATCCGGCCGGGGTAGGCGGGCGTTGCATAGTCAAAGTAGTTGCGCGCGTCGAAGGCAGAGTTACGCACAAACTCGAAGACCGATCCGTGAAAACCGCTGGCGCCGGAGCGAGTAACGATGTTGGTGTACCCGGCAGCTCCGCGGCCAATCTCGGCAGGCATCCAGCCGGTGCTGGACTGGATCTGTTCCACCGCATCCACGTTGAAGTTGCTGAATGTGGAACCGCCCATCTCGGGGTCGCTGATGTCGGCGCCATCCATGCCGAAGGTAGCTTCAACGCCGCGCTGGCCATTGATGGCAAATTGGGCTGTGAAGTTGGTGGCGCCGTTGGCGTCGGTCATGGTGCCGGCGGCCAGCAGCAGCAACTGGCTGAAGTCGCGCTTGTTCAGCGGCAGTTCGCTCACCGCCTGGCTGGAGAGTTGCTCGCCGCCGGTGGCGGTCTGGCTCTTGTCCTGAAGTGGGGTCACCGTGAGCTCGCCGCGCCCAGAGAGTGTGAGTGCCACGGCAGCATTGGCTGCGGCCAGCTCGATGGGTTGGAGATATTCGACTTTGGCGCCGTTAGTTTCTACAGTCAGCCGGTATTGCCCGGCGGGCAAAGCCGCCAACTGAAATTGGCCCGCAGTGCCGGTGACAGCTTCGGCCTGGGCTCCGGAGCCGGCCAGCGTGATTTTGGCTCCCGGAATGGGAGCGCCGGCCGCATTGCGCAGCGCTCCCTGCCAGACTGCCTGCTGCGCGCCTGCCACCGTGCACACAAGCCACACGGCGAACGCTAGTATCCAAATTCCCTTGCCTCTGCGATCCGGCCTTCCCCACCTGGCGGCGCACCCGTTCTCGTTCGTGTGAATCACTTGAATCCAACCTTTAATCAGCGCGCTGCGCCGTACCCGAAGAAGATTCTGAAGCGTCAAAACTGCTTTCGCTGGGCTGGACGAGATTATACCTGCGCACCCTTTGCTAAGGCCTTCCTGCAGAAAGCGGAGGCACGCTTGCGGTGCGCTGGTTTCGCGGGAGCCGCTACACTGTTCCAAGCCATGACAGAGCCCTCGATTAGCGCCGACACCATCGCCGCCATTTCCACGCCTCCGGGACGCGGCGGCATCGGCATAGTGCGCCTGAGCGGCCCGCAGGCGGCGGCCATTACTGTCCAACTGGTGCGGCTGCGTCAACCGCTGGAGCATGCGCGGGCGCGGCTGGCCGACGTGCTGGATGCGCCGGAGGCAGGTGGCAGCCGGATCGACGAAGCCGTAGTCACGTTTTTTGCGGCCCCCCATTCCTACACTGCCGAGGACCTGGCGGAAATTGCCGCACATGGGTCGCCAGTGGTGCTGGAGCTGCTGCTGCGCCGCGCCCTGGCGCTGGGCGCACGGCTGGCCGAACCCGGCGAGTTTACCCAGCGCGCTTTTTTGGCCGGGCGGCTGGACCTGACCCAGGCCGAGGCAGTGCGCGACCTGATCGAGGCGCAGACACTCACCCAGGCTCGCCAAGCTGCCAGCCAGATGGGCGGTGCACTCAGCCGCCGCGTGCTGCCAGTGAAGCAGGCGTTGCTGGAACTGATCGCTCTGCTTGAAGCGGGCATCGACTTTGCCGAAGACGACGTGGACGTGGCTCCGCAAGCTGAGATCGCGCGCCGCATCGGGGGGATCGATCCACCGTTGGCTGCGCTGGAAGCCTCCTTTGCTCGCGGCCGCATCGTCCATGACGGACTTACGCTGGCCATCGTCGGCCGTCCCAACGCGGGCAAAAGCTCATTGTTCAACCGGCTGGTCGAACGTGACCGCGCCATTGTGACCGCGACCCCCGGCACCACCCGCGACCTCGTGACGGAACGGATTTCTTTAGACGGCATCCCGCTGGAGTTGGTGGATACAGCCGGCCTGCGCGAGTCTGGCGAAGAGGTTGAGCAGCTCGGCATCGCACGCAGCCGCGAGGCCCTGGCCGACGCCGCGTTGGTGCTGATTGTGCTGGACGCCACCCAACCGCTCAACGCTGAGGAGCGCGCTCTGTTGACGGCCGTCGAGGCCCGGCCAGCGCTGGTGGCTGTGAACAAAAGCGACCTGGCTGGAAGCAGAGCGATGGTAGGCGACCTGACCGAGGTTGAACGTGCCGGTATTGCCGCGCTGGCCACCTCGGCGCTCACCGGTGAGGGCATTGCCGCGCTGCGCGAGCGTATCCTGGCCCTGGCCACAGGAGGAGCCGCCGCAGAGCCCGGCCTGCTGACCAGCCTGCGCCATCAACAGGCCATTGCTGCCGCACGCGCGGCCCTGGCCGACGCCGTAGCGGCAAACACCAACGCCATTCCCCACGAGATGATTCTGCTGGATCTTTATCGAGCCCTCTGGGCCCTGGACTCGCTCACCGGCCAAACCACCCCCGACGACATTTTGAATCTGATTTTTTCTACGTTCTGCATCGGAAAATAGAGTTAACTCTCGCGCGGTCTCATGGAATATCGAAACCCCGGATAATTCCCTGTATTTCTGCTAGTTTATGTGTCATACTGTCTCTCAGAGTCCCACAGAAGCGCAAAGGGTTTGGGACTCTGGCGGGTCTCCAGAAACTGGAACAGCTTGAAAATGACTCTGGAGTCCCAAAGGAGAGACGGGATGACGCTCACAGATTCTCGAATCAAAGCCCTCAAGCCAATAGCAGGTTCCCGGTACAGCAAGGCCGATGGGGGCGGTCTCTTGCTTGATGTGACCCCTGGGGGTGTCAAGTCCTGGGTGTTTCGCTACAGGCTCAATGGCGTGCGGGAAAAGGTGGTTCTGGGGCGCTATCCCGATATGCCTTTGAAGGTGGCGCGGGAGAAGCGGGATGAACTGGCAACGCAAGTGGCAAGCGGGAAGTCTCCAGCCTCGGAAAAGAAGCTGGCGCGAGCAGGGATGCCCACCAACCCCACCGTCAAGGAGTTTGGGGAGCGGTATTACACAGAGCAAGTGGTGAAGCGGTGGAAGGACCCGAAAGGCGTTCGGCGCTATCTCGACAATGAGATCTTCCCCGCGTTCGGAGAGAAGGCCCTCAAGGACGTCAATGCTCTGGACGTGCAAACCCTTGTGTACCGGAAGCGGGACGGTGGGCAGGTTGCGGCCGCCATTCAACTGCGGGGGATGCTTAAGGGCATGTTCGATTACGCTATTGAGACGCGCCTGGTGATGGTCAATCCCGCCGCGATGGTGGCAACGCGGTTTATCGGCAAGGCTCGCAAGCGCGCCCGTGTGCTCACTCCGAACGAGATTCGCCTTTATCTCCGCACGATCTACCAGTCAAACATTCGCCGGCAATTCAAGCTGGCCTTGCACATCATCCTGTTGACCCTCTCCCGCAAATCGGAAATGTTGCTGGCGCGGTGGGAGCATGTGAACTTTGAAACTGGCGAATGGCTCATCCCGGCAGAGAACGCAAAGACAGCCAAGCCACACATCGTCTACATGTCAACGCAGGTGGCGGAGATGTTGCAGGAGTTGAAGGTCCTTGCCGGGGACTCAGAACTGGTCATGCCGGGCCGGGGCAGCCTCACAAAGCCATTTGCCGCGAACGCCCTGAATAAGGCCTTAGAGGGCTTGACATTCGATATGGACCCGCTCACCATCCACGATCTGCGCAGAACTGGTGCAACGCTTTTAACAGAGCGCGGCTTCAACAAGGACGTGATTGAAAAGGCCCTGAGCCATGAAGCAGTGGGGATACGGGCCGTGTACATCATTGCCGAGTTTGCAGAGCAGAGGAAGAAGATGCTTCAGTGGTGGGCCGATTATGTGGATGACATCCTGAACGAATCCAAAGTAATCGTTGGCAACTTCGGCGCCGGAAACAGAGCATAGAGCAATATTTCAGAGAAGTCGGGTTCCAATTGGGACTTGACGAAGGCAAGCTGGGACCGTACTCAACGCTTCGAGCATGGGACTCATAACCACAAATTAGCCCTTTGATCCCGATTGGTATCCTCTTGTATATGATTGTTATTAATAACGTTAGAATCCTTTATGCTGTCAATGGATACCAGCTAAAGTCAACGAGTACTCTCCACAAAAGTCCCCAAAGTCTTCAGGGGCCTCCATCGTGGGCTTCATGATTGCTTTCAAAGGCCTATGATGCGCCTCTCTACCTCAATATCCTCATAGCGTGGTGCGGCCGCCGGTATTTCCCACGTCGCTGCGTCACGAAGCCCGTCATGGATACTCTTACTGTTTTTTGAGCCATACACTAGACCATGCGAGGGGTCATCCTCGAGTGGATCCCGGCAGATTGCTTGACTGAGTCGTCTGGCACTTCCCGCAGTAATGGACACAAGCCTATGTGCTCTGTAGTTGTGTAGGCATGCACCAGGTGAGCTCCCAGTCTTTACCAAGATCGATTCGATGTTGACCGAAAGCTCTTTGTTCTTAAATACGCCCGATGAGACGCGGGCCAAGCCCGTGTCGTCGTCTCTGACGAGCTGTGAGAGGTGCACGCGCCGAAATAACCTCTCCTCGTCACGGATTGACGCATCATCCTGATAGACGGGCTGCGGCATGCGTCAAACGATATTGCGCAACAGTTGAACCAACGTCGTGATGTTGTTAGTGCTGCCCTCTTGCTGTCCCCCTGTTGTCCTATCTTGGTAAAAGAACTGGGGTGCTTCATCAGAAGGAAACACTATCTCCAAATCTTGTTGCTTTCTGTGCCATTCGAGCTGAAGGCCCCCATTTCCCATTGGAACTACCGATGGTGGAGGTGAGGTCGCCTCCATGATCAGCGCCAGAACCGAGAGCGATTGACTGATGATGTCGCGATTAATTTTCCTCCCGCCATAGGAATCCCAATTGTCTGGAAGCATCTGGACTCCGATGAAGGCTGACATCGTCGGTTCAACCCAAGCAGGCGTAGGTTGGCTGGTCCTCACAATAATCCTGTATTCGCTTCCTCTGGATGGGAAAACGAGCGCCCGTTCCCTCGGCTGTGTAAGTGCCGCTGAACTCGTCACAGAATTCTCCCAAATCGACTCAAACTGATTCTCAGTCAGTGCCGTTGCTGGGCGAAATGCTTGCAGAGCAAGTGCTGCCATTTCTATTTCCTTCTGCCCCAGATCTTATGCATCGCGGGCGTTGTTAACTCTGCGAATGAGCGGACGATCCATTCTCGTCCGAGATCAAAAAAGTCCGTGCCTTCCCCAACCTGCCCCCGTGCCGTCAGGTCAAGCAGAAACATGGGTGCACCATCCGAGAGACGTGTCACTGGCTGAAGCGTAACGTGAAGCCTTCCAACAAAGCCCCCACTTTTATCAGATATCGGGAATCTTGCTCGCAACGTTAAATCCTGAGCTTGCCCGGGATAGGTCGATTCGGGTGCTCGCCACATCGTAAAAACCTTGTCGATGTCAGCGTGAGTTTCCCAACCCGCACGAGCAACGATGTGATTGATATACGTCACCTCACACTGCTTGACGCGAATCGTTCCTAACTGGTTGCGAGAAACGAATTGAGCAAAGTTTGAGAAGTCTTGGTCAAAGCCTGCTCGTACTTTTTCATACCGGGGGTACTGAGCGCCCTCACCTGTTTTGCGCCAATTCTTGATGAAGCGGTCTCTCTGAACTTGGATGAGCTCTGTACCGTGTTCATCGGTGAACCAAAACCGTGGGGTGGGAGGAGCCTCAAGCGCTTGAAACTGAATTCCCACTATCGGTTGAGGCTGTTCAGGAGATTGCTCCAGCAGCGAAGCCAGCTCGCCATGCTCCTCGGTCATAGGAAATCGGTCACGCACTTCGCCCCAATAAAGACCGAAATGCGCAGTTCGAAGCGCCGACAGTCGGTCGAAATGCACAGACAGAACCGTTTCCACCACTGGCGGGTCGCTGAAATCTGGTAGATCGAGCGGTCGAGCGGTCACCATATATACCCTTTCGGGTTGGATGACATTGTATTATTGGCCCCCATTTTCCGCATTTTCAAGCAATTTCATGCGGGCGTCTCGAACCTGAGGTAACTATACTTGATCACCCACTGATGACTGTACACCCGTGCCGGTCAGCGGTAACTGACTCGACAACCGTTGCCCTTCCGATAGCAATTCGAGCCTGCAAATGGCATTGCCTTTAATTCTAGACCCGACTTCGCCGCCTCTCGGGCTCCTGCAACTGAAGCATCTCCTACCACACAGCGTGCAGTTTGTTGACGTATGCGCCGCTGGGCTCTTGCGCAGATGATCACATCCCAAGCGTGCTGATCTTGTTATGCTCTCTTGTTCCATTTGAAAGAGGCGCCTGAAGGGATGAAAAGGCAAATCTGTCCAATCTGTAAGGAAAAGGTCGCGCACTTGGCCGACCACCTCGGTTCTCACGTCACACTTTCCGATCCTCTCCGAATCCAGCACAAGTTTTTAGGAAGATCTCAAACGGTGGGAGGTGTTGGCAGATTCCCACATGCAGTTCAAATAGCCGCGCGCGCTGACGAGAAGGGATACGAACTGCGAATAGCGAAGACCGCCAAAGGGCGGGGTGTTCAAAAGGGACAACCGTGACGTGCTTGGAAGGGTTCTGATTCAGAGGGGGTCGAGGCAGGGGCGATGGCTTTTCTATCTAGCTCTTGGTCTAGGTGGGTTGTATCTATTGTCTATTCGAGGCGGGTCTCGACCCGTCTGCCGCCGGGCGCTGCCAGCCGACTCCTCAATGTATCTCACTGAGCACCCAGATTGGCTCGCCAGTGCCGGGGCTACCTGGACGTGGTTGGCTCCCTTGTGTAATCGCGTCTTCCTACAGGAACACCAGGCAGAGTTCTGAACATCGTGGCCAATCATTCCGAACGCGGTATACTCGCCTTGCCTAAGCAATTCAGCCGCAGCCAACATTTAATAAGGCCATCCTCCCATCATGTTTGAACAAGCATTCAAGCGAATTGACGACATCCTCCGCAAGGACGCCGGGGTTTCCTCCGAACTCGACTACATCGAGCAGACCTCCTGGGTCCTCTTCCTCAAGTACCTCGACGCCCTCGAACAGGACCGCGCCCAGATCGCCATCCTCCATGGCAAGCCCCATACCTTCCTTCTGGAGGAGGGCTTCCGCTGGAACGCCTGGGCCATGCCGCTCAACGCCGCCGGTACGCTGGACCACAACCGGGCGCTAGTGGGCGACGACCTCCGCGACTTCGTAGACCAGAAACTGCTCCCTTACCTCCGGGGATTCAAGCAGCGGGCCGACAGTCCCGACACCATCGAGTACAAGATCGGCGAAATCTTCGGCGAGCTGCGGAACAAGCTCCAGTCCGGCTACAACCTCCGTGAGGTCATCGAACTGGTAGACACACTGCGCTTCAACTCGCAGGCGGAGAAGCATGAACTCTCCGACCTCTACGAGGCCAGAATCCGCAACATGGGCAACGCCGGTCGCAATGGCGGCGAGTATTACACGCCGCGGCCTCTGATCCGTGCCATCCTCGCAGTCGTCCAGCCGCGCATCGGGGAAACCATCTACGACGGCGCCCTGGGGTCCGCGGGCTTCCTCTGTGAAGCCTTCGCGCGCCTGAACCCCCAGGCAAAGACTGTCGCCGCCCGCGAACAACTTCAGACCAAGACGTTTTTCGGGCAGGAGAAGAAGCCGCTGGCCTACGTCATCGGCCTGATGAACATGATCCTGCATGGCATTGACGCACCGAATATCATCCATACCAACACGCTGGATCAGAACAACAACGACATTGAGGAGCGGGACCGGCACAATGTCATCGTTGCCAATCCGCCATTTGGCGGGCGCGAACGCGCCGAGGTGCAGCAGAACTTCCCCATCAAGACCTCGGAGACGGCCTTTCTCTTCCTGCAGCACTTCATCCGCAAGCTCAGGGCTGGCGGGCGCGCGGGCATCGTCATCAAGAACACCTTCCTCTCGAATACAGACAACGCCAGTGTCTCCCTGCGCAAGCTGCTGCTTGAGTCCTGCAACCTGCATACGGTTCTCGATTGCCCCGGCGGCACGTTCCAGGGCGCGGGCGTCAAGACGGTGGTGCTGTTCTTCACCAAGGGCGCGCCCACCCGCAAGGTCTGGTTCTACCAACTCAACCCCGGACGGAACCTGGGCAAAACCAACCCACTCAACGACGACGACCTAGCTGATTTCATTGAGCAACAGAAGACCTTCGCCGACTCGCCGCAGTCGTGGTCGGTCGACGCGGCCGGCATCGACAAGAGCACCTTCGATCTGTCGGTGAAGAATCCGAACGGCAACGAGGAGACCGTGCACCGGTCGCCGGAGGAGATACTCGATGAGATCGCCGCGCTCGATGCTGAGAGCGCCGAGATTCTACAGAGCATTCGGGGGCTACTGTGAGCGGGATTCGAACGTCAGCGAGTCCCTTGAATGCAGCGCTGCCTCCGATTGGGCAGACTCGGTCTGAGCAATCCCCTTGGCCGACCGCCCCCCTTGGCGACCTGTGCGAGATTATCGGTGGTGGCACACCTTCGAAAGCGAACCCATCGTTTTACGCCGGCAACATACCCTGGGCTACCGTGCGGGATATGAAGATGGACATCATCGAGACAACCGAGTGCTCCATCACACTGGACGCAGTTCGGTCGAGCGCTACCAACATCATCCCAGGAGGCAACGTCATCATCGCCACGAGGGTTGGCTTGGGCAAAGTTTGTTTACTGGCCCAGGACACCGCCATCAACCAGGACTTGAGAGGGATTATCCCGCGAGATAGCAGCCTCAAGGTCAGGTTCGTTTACCATTGGCTCCGATACGTTGCCCCACAGATCATTCAGGAAGGCACGGGTGCAACTGTCCAGGGCGTGAAGTTACCTTTCATCAAGTCATTGATGATTCCCGTTCCAACTCCAAGAGACCAGGAGCGCTTAGTCGCCATCCTCGATGAAGCCTTCGAAGGAATTGCTGCATCCAGAGCCAAGACAGAAAGGAACCTCCAAAATACTCGTGTCCTCTTCGAAAGCTACCTTCATTTCTCCTTGACACGCGGCAGCGAGAACTGGGCAAAGCAGCGGCTGGAAGGGGTAGTCGATTCCACCTGCACCCTTTCGTATGGCATCGTTCAGCCGGGGGAAGAGTTACTCGATGGATTGCCGATAGTCCGCCCCACTGATTTGACTACCAAGGTGATCCAACTTAACGGGCTCAAACGAATCGACCCTAAGCTAGCCGAATCGTATCGAAGAACACAACTACGAGGAGGCGAGATACTGCTTTGCGTTAGAGGAACCACTGGAACCATATCAATCGCTTCATCCGAACTCGCCGGCGCAAACGTCACCAGAGGCGTTGTTCCCATCCGATTCGACGAATCGCGTGTCATTCAAGAATTTGGCTATTACCTCATGAAAGGGGGCCAGCTTCAAGAACAAGTAAAAGAGAAGACCTACGGCTCCGCGTTGATGCAGGTTAATATATGCGACCTGAGGAACATAATGCTCTCGTTTCCCTCGGTAGATGAGCAGAAGGAAATCGCCGACAAGCTCGACGTCCTTTCCACCAAAATGCAGCGTCTAGTCTCTGCCTATCAGCGCAAGCTAGGTGCCCTAGAAGCCCTCAAACAATCCATCCTCCACCAAGCCTTCACCGGCAAGCTATAGACTGTTTGCACCCATGCGCAATGAGTCTGAGACACGCGCCGAGCTGATCGATCCTGCCCTGCGGGCGGCCGGTTGGGGCGTCGTCGACGGCTCGCGTATCAGTCGCGAGTTTCACATCACTAAGGGTCGCCTGGTGGGTCAGGGGCGACGCGCCGAGCCGGACATCGCGGACTACATCCTCATCTACCGGAACCAAAAGCTGGCCGTGATTGAGGCCAAGCGGGAGGAGCTTTCTGAATCCGAAGGCGTGGCCCAGGCTAAGCACTATGCCGCCAAAATGGCTGTGCGCTTTGCCTACTCCACCAACGGCCACAAAATTTACCGCATGGACATGGGCGCGACACCCGTGCAAGCCCCCGCCAGCATTGAGGAACCCGGCGGCCCAGTTGCCATCTCCAGCGACGAAGGGCCGGTAGATCGCTTTCCCACCCCCGAGGGGCTTTGGGCATCGACTTTTGCCGAGCCAAGCGCATGGCGCGATCGCTTTGCCCAGATTCCTTTTGAAGATCACTCCGGCAGTTGGGATGTGCGCTATTACCAGGACACCGCCATTCAGCGTGTGCTGGATGCCGTGGCGGAGAACCGCCCGCGCATCCTGCTGACCCTGGCCACCGGTACCGGCAAGACGGCCATTGCCTTCCAGATCGCGTGGAAGCTGTTTCAATCCCGGTGGAACCTGTCGCACCAGCCAACGCGCCGGCCGCGCATCCTTTTCCTGGCTGATCGCAACATTCTGGCCGACCAGGCCTACAACGCCTTCTCCTCGTTTTCCGAAGATGCGCGCAAACGGATCACTCCCGGCCAGATTCAGGCGGCGGGTGGAGTCCCGCCCACAAATGCCAGCGTCTTCTTCACCATCTTTCAGACCTTCATGTCGGGCACCGGCGCGGACGGGAAGCCCGCACCATACTTTGGCCAGTATCCGCCCGACTTCTTCGATCTGGTTATCGTGGACGAGTGCCATCGCGGTGGCGCGAACGACGAATCCACCTGGCGCGCCATTCTGGATTACTTCTCCCCGGCGGTCCAACTGGGCATGACAGCAACCCCCAAGCGCCGCGACAATGTGGACACCTACGCCTACTTCGGCGAGCCGGTGTACATCTACTCGCTCAAAGAGGGCATCAATGATGGCTTCCTGACCCCGTTCAAGGTGGTCCAGGTGGCGACGACCATTGACGAGTATGTCTACACGCCGGACGATGTCGTTGTCGACGGCGAAGTGGAGCAGGGCAAGCGGTATGTTGAGGCGGATTTCAACCGCATCATTGAGATCAAAGAACGTGAGGAGGCCCGCGTCAACATCCTGATGAGCCGCATCGACCAGCGGCAAAAAGCGCTTGTGTTCTGCGCGAACCAGCCCCATGCTGCTGCCATACGCGACCTCATCAATCAGAAGGCGACGAACAAGGACCCCTTCTACTGCTGTCGCGTAACGGCCGACGACGCCGCTCTCGGCGATCAGTACCTGCGGGAGTTTCAGGACAATGAGAAGACTATCCCGACCATTCTGACGACCTCGCAGAAGCTCTCAACGGGGGTCGATGCGCGCAATATCCGCAACATCGTGCTGCTGCGGCCAATCAACTCGATGATTGAATTTAAGCAGATTATCGGGCGTGGCACGCGGCTCTACGACGGTAAGGACTACTTCACGATTTACGACTTTGTTCGCGCCCACGAGCTTTTTAACGATCCGGAGTGGGATGGGGAGCCGATAGAACCGGAGCCTGCCCCCGAGCCAAGACCGGGGCCCGGTCCCCCGCAACCGGCACCCGATCCTGGACCAGAGGAGCCGGAACCGCCGCAGCGGCAGAGGTTGGTGATTCGGCTGGCGGACGGCAAGGCCCGCGAGATTCAGCACATGACGGCCACCAGCTTCTGGGGTGTTGACGGCAGACCCATCTCTGCACACCAGTTCCTTGAGTCGCTGTTCGGCGCCCTCCCAGAGTTCTTCAAAGACGAGGACGAGTTGCGTGCCATCTGGAGCAAGCCGGACACACGCCGCGCTCTGCTACGGAGCCTTGAGGACAAGGGATTCGACCGGTCACAACTAGGCGAGATTCAGCACGCCCTGGATGCCGAGCAGTCGGACCTTTACGACGTTCTGGCCTATATTGCATTTGCCTTGCCACGCATCACCCGACAGGAGCGCGCCGACAAAGCGCGACCGTCAATCCACGCCAGCTTTGGGGAAAAGCTACGGGCATTTCTCGACTTTGTGCTCTCGCACTACGTCGCGGAAGGCTTTGAGGAACTCGACCAGGACAAATTGGCCCCCCTGCTCCAGCTACGTTACAACGCGCTGTCTGACGCGATCCTGGACCTCGGGCCGGCACTCGAAATCGGGAAGATGTTCGTCAGCTTCCAGCAATATCTCTATTTGGAGGCCGCTGCAGACCAAGAAACAACTCGGGATTTTGCGCCGTGATTGGACGCTGAACCGGGAATTAGCCTGCCTGAAAGTCCTCTTCAATTACGCGATCAAGTCGGACTTCATTTTGAGAAACCCAGTCAGCCGCGTAGACTCCTGCCGGAAAACAACGAACAGATGCGGGTCAGCGCAGACTGAAAATCGGCTGCACCGGGCGTGGCTTGCAGCGGACCTATACTGGTAGTCATCCGAGGGAAACTTGATGCGCGCATTCCTGAGTCACTCATCAGCGGACAAGGCTATTGTGGTCGGTGTCCACAGCGAACTCGAGCCAGATTCGACTTGGCTTGATCGGGCCGAAATCGAATGGGGAGACCTGTTTCTTGAGAGGATTGCCGACGGAATCCGACTGGCGACTGATTTCGTGCTGTTCTGGAGCAAAGCCGCTTCGAAGAGCGAATGGGTCCGAATTGAGATAAACATGGCGTTCATACAGGCTCTCCGCAAAAAGGCCATAAGACTCAGAGTGATAGCCTTGGACGAAACTCCCCTGCCTCTCTACCTGCAGCCGTTTCATGTCTTCTCAGTAGTTGGCTCAGCTTCGCCTACCGCGGAGATTTTGCAGAAGCTGAAGCCGCTTCTCCGAGAGCCCGTTGGATCTGTAAGATCGAGATTTGTAAACCGTCACGATGAGATCGCCAGGATCGAAGCAGCTGTCGACGACCCCGACTTCCGGGCGGTTTGGGCCTTCGGCTTCACCGGCGTCGGCAAGAGCTCAGTCATCCAAGAGGCTCTTAAGCAGATATTTGAAGGGGCCAACTTAGTTCAGGTCGATGTCAGCCAAGGGACAGGTTTCGTAGAGCTTGCTCTGGCTCTATTTGCAGCAGTGAGACATGAGGTTCTTCCTGAGTCATTGGATCAAACGCGGCTAGAGCAGGAAATCCGCCTCTGCGTCGAAATGCTATCAAAGAAAGGACAGTTGCTGGTTATTTCAAACGTTCAGCACTGGTTTGACGAGGAGGGACAGCCGCAGGGGCCGCTGCCGACAATGCTATCAATTATCAGCGAGCTCGCATCGCTGACAAGCCGCCCTGTTTTTCTCACCTCAACCAGGCGCCCTACTGTGGATCCACTGCTGTTTAAGCGGGTAATGCTATTCCATGTTGCCGGTCTAAAGGACGAATATGTCGGAGCGTTGGTCAGAAATTGGCATTACGCAATCTATGGCACAGAACTCGCTCCGGAAGACGCGAGTCGCATTGCCCCTAAGCTATTCGGCCACCCAGTTGCCGCCCGTCTCGTGGCGGGATTACTGGGCGATCATAGCGTGGATTTTCTTGAACAATATCCTAGCGAACTTGTCGCTCTTCGAAGGGACCTCGCGAGAACTCTACTGCAGGACCTTAAGCTCACGCCGGCGGCGGAAGAACTAATGGAAACACTCGCTCTTGCGGGTGTCGACTTGCCGGCATCTGTCCTTGCGGCGACCAGTTCTTCCGTAGATGCATTTCAGCAAGCCGTCGCACAATGTGCAAGCGCCGGGCTCATCGTAGCCGAAAGCACGATCGAGACCCACCCTCTTTTTCGGGATTTTTACTGGCATCGCCTGCATCGCAGTGATTACCGAAAGAGGTCAATCGCTCTGGCCGAGGCTCTGCGAGCTCGCCTCGACCGCGTGGCAAAAGAGTCACCGGAATACGCCTCGCTGTTGCAAGTGGCCTTTAGATCATATGCGCTAGCAGGCGAAATCGAAAAGGCTACGGCATTGCGCCGCGATCTCTCAGGCGAGCTTGAGGCAACGGCGATGACACTCTATAACCGCAGAGATTATCCGCTTGCAGATCGATATATTTCACTCGTGCTTGATGCAGATCCCAAAAGCTGGAGGATGAGGCTCTATCGCGCTCGGATTCGAATCCGACAAGAGCACTGGGAAGAGGCCGAACGTATCCTCTCAAAGATGTTGGAAGAACGCCCGCTCGATGTTGGAGTTTTGCATGCAATGGGATGGAGCCAGCTCAAACAGCGGCACTGGTTGCAGGCGCTTCAGATGTTCACAGGAATCATCGCCCGGCGCGAACATTCCGCCTCGCTGCGGGATGCAGCAGAGTGCCTCCACAGGCTGAATCGGAACGATGAAGCCCTTGAGTTCCTTGCGAGAGCAAAGGGAATCGAGTCCGAGAATCCGTTCGTACTCGATCTCGAATCTCGAATACTTGAAGACATGGGGCAGCTAGACGCGGCCTTCAATTCCGCTGAACTGGCAGCGGCTCGTGACCCCCTTAATGATCGGCTGCAGAATCGCCTCGGGGTAATTCGGATCAAGCAGCGAAAGCCGCATCTTGCGATTAGCTACTTCATCAGCGCCATGGAGTTAGACCCCGATCTATTTAGCCCTGCTAACTCCTTGGCGGCAGCATATCTGGAAATCGACGAATGGGAAAAAGCTGAAAAACTCCTGCCGGACCTCGAAAAGAAAGCCCGCACGCCCTCTGACCGCGCCCTCCTAACGCATACGAAGGCGCGGATTGCATTTGCAAAACAGGACCTCGCTGCCAGCAAGCAACTGTTGAAGTCAGAGATCGCGGCATCACGCAACGTGATTCCAAACTTGGGGTTGCTTGTGCAGGTGCAATGCGGATTGTTCGATGAGAACTGCCTGGATTTTCCTGCAATTGCATCTGTCGAATTGAAAGAAGCGGAGAACGCGCTAGCAAAGATAGCGGACCTCGATCCCTCAAATGAGTTCATCGAGAACCTCCGACGCAGTGTGGCCGACAGGCAATTGAGCCAGAGGCGAACCCCGCGCCGGTGAAGCGGCTATTCAGTCGCAGGTTCACGAGTGCCTAGAGAAGGCATCCCGACGAAGCGCTTGGATAGCTCTTGGTAAACGCCGATGGCGACCATCACCCCGAGACTCATCTGGGAGATTCGAGTTGTGATGCTGACTTGCCAGTACCTAGCGACAGCCATCACAAAAGGTGTGCAGGCCCCGGCACGTCGACCGAAAACAATTGTCACAGCAGGCTGAACAGGTCCGGCAAACTTGTCTTCAGGCCCTTTGCCACCTTTTCGATGTTAACCAGTGAGACGTTTCGCACTCCGCGCTCAATGCCGGAGTAGTACGTCCTGTGCAGCCCGCAACGCTCGGCCGCCTCTTCCTGATTGATCTCCTGCGCCTCGCGAATGCGGCGAATCGCGCGGCCAAACCGAATCCGGATGTTTACGGGCATCACCTGAAATCATCGCGGCCCTTAGACGATGGGTACACACCCTATGAGTCACATTGGTGTAGACTTGTGTCCAATTGTTTTGCCATGCGATCACGTCTCGCCATCACGAGATTTCGCCAAGGTTCCGCCAAAGACGCCAGCCGCATGGCCGCGAGCCTGGATACCTTCGATGAACCCTGAGATTGTTCGCTACATATCCCCGGAAGAACAGGATCTCGCCCGGAAGCGCGAAGAACTGGCCGTTCTGCAAGCTGAACTCATAGACCGCGAACTGTTTCTGGCGAATCTGCGGGCCGAACTCGCAGCCTTCGAGGGGCGCTACCTCCGGGAAGTTGGCGTGCTCTATGCCGAACTCGACGACTGGAATGCAAAGATCGCTGAGCTAGTCGCCGAAGTGGACGGCTCCGAAGAGGCAAAGTCGGCTGCGGCCGAAGCGCGCGCGCAAGCAAAGGAATCCTATGCCGCCGCGCATGGCGAGGCTGCAAAGGCCGCGGCTTTCTCACCGTCGCCGGAGTTGAGGAAGCTCTTCCGTGAGGTCGTTAGGCATATCCATCCAGACAGTGCCATGGATGAAGCGGACAGGGCTGTGCGCAACCGTTTGATGGCAGGGGCCAATCTGGCTTATAGGCGCGGCGATGCGGAGGCGCTGAAAAGAATCCTGGAGGAATACAAGAGCAGCCCGGAATCGGTAAAGGGCGAAGGCGTGGCAGCGGATTTGGAGCGCGTCCTGCGCCAGATTGGACAGATAGTCAAGAGACTTGCCCAGATAGAAGCCGAAGTCGCGGAACTGAACTCTTCCGAGATCGCCCTCTTGATGGCAAAGGTGGAAAGTGCGGAGGCGAAAGGCCGCAACCTGCTTGCGGAAATGGCGAAAGATGTGCGCCAACGGATTCAGTTGGCGCGCAACGAGTACGAAGATCAGCGCTTAAAGACGAGGCCACGATGAGCGCCGGCGAAGAACAAGCGGCATTAGTTCGGACTCAAACTGCCGCACTGACAAGAACCGGAACAAAGTCCCTTGCTGCCCGAGGCCGTGCCGACCTACGGGCTAGAGAGGAGGCAGAAGAATGGTTCAAGAAGGGCTTGGAATATCACCTTCAGCAGCGGTACGACGATGCATTTCGGTGTTACAAGCACGGGATTCAGGTGAGCCCAAACCATTCTGGGTTACAACTCTACATCGGCCTCATGTACCACGAAGGCCAGGGTGTCCCACAAGACCACGAGCAGGCCGCTGTCTGGTACCGCAAGGCCGCTGAGCAGGGTGATGCACGTGGGCAAATGTTCCTTGGGTATGCGTATGACCACGGCGAAGGCATCCCCCAGGACTACGCACAGGCAGCGGTATGGGTTCACAAGGCTGCAAAGCAAGGGTATGCGGACGCGCAATGCCGACTTGGAGCTATTTACTCATCCGGGCATGGCGTCCAGCAAGATTACGAGCAGGCCGCTGTCTGGTACCGCAAGGCCGCGGAGCAGGGCCATGCCGGGGCACAAAACAACCTTGGCGAAAGTTGCTACTACGGGCAGGGCGTCCCACAAGACTACGCGCAGGCTGCAGTTTGGTATCGCAAAGCCGCCGAACAGGGCGACGCGGACGCGCAATTCAGCCTTGGCTTCCTGCACCATCACGGTTGGGGGGTTTCTCAGGACTTTGTGGAGGCCACTGTCTGGTGGCGCCTAGCTGCCGACCAGGGCGACCGGGGCGCTCAGTACAACCTCGGCGTTATGTACCGCAACGGTAAAGGCGTCCCGCAAGACTACGCTCAGGCCGCTGTTTGGTATCGCAAGGCCGCGGAGCAGGGCCATGCTTGGGCACAGAACAGCGTTGGGTGTGCGTACAACAAGGGTCAAGGCGTGCCGCAGGACTTCGCGCAAGCTGTGATCTGGTTTCGCAAGGCAGCCGAGCATGGCGAATGCAATGCGCAATTCAACCTTGGTGAAAGTTACTATTACGGCCGCGGTGTCCCACAAGACGACGAACAGGCAGAGATTTGGTATTGCAAGGCGGCCGAGCAGGGCGACGCGGACGCGCAACTCATCTTGGCGCGGATGCGCGAAGAAGGCAGGAACGAATGTCTCAGACAGTCGCCGACGGCGCATGGCCAGCCGGCGCGAAGCAGACCGAATACGTTTCTGTCCGAGCGGCAATAAAGGCATGGCTCAAGGAGCGCAAGATCATGTACGGGAGAATCGATTTATTCGATGACGAGCCCTCGCCCATATCAAAGGCTTTCATGAGCCTCGCCAGTCTGCTGCTCTTCCCCATTTCAATTCTCAATTTCGTAGCTTTACCAGCGGGTGCTATCTGGCTTTGCGTATTGGGATATTGGAAACTCGTTGTTTTCGCCATCCTTGCAGCTTTCCTCGCTCCTAAGATCGTCGGCTTGCTAACAATTCCATCCTTTGGACTCCAGACTTTAGCAGTGAAGACGATTGCAGAGCAGAGGTCGCTTTTGCGTTGGTTCTTTTGTGGTCTCTTGTTTGTCGGAAGTTATTTCTATTTTGCTTTTGTATTTGGAGCCTGGGGACTAATCATCTTTGCCTATATCGTTTGGTCAGTTACTACGAATGCGACAATACCTGCATTGCTCCTGGCCTTTGCTCTTGGAATATGGCCGGAGCAAGCAATGGCAGATCCCACCAATCGGAGCATACAGGAAAACCTGTGCCTACTATGCGGGATTGCAGAGATGGTCTCCTTGAGCGTTTTGTTGCTCCTTCATGTCGGCGATCTGAGATGGTTTCTGACGGCCTGCGTGATACCCATCATTGTCTTTGTGCCGATTCAAGTGTGGGTTACATGGGGTGCGCTGAATGCACTCAACTCTGCCGAACAGGATGGCTCTGCGGAAGCCAATGGAGGCACCATTCTGACATGAAAACGGCTCGATGGTACGGCATTTTCTGTCTTTCATTTTCTCTTTGGCTTCTGCTTTATCCACCGTGGATGAAAGTGAGCAAGACATACCTCGCGCACGAGCCGGGCAATTTCGACGGACCACTTTTCACCGTCTCTCACAGTCTGGGGCATCACTGGAGGTTTTTCGTTCCGCTCCATTGGGAGTGGTCGCAACACGCGCAGCGTTCGTCCCTGGTCCCCGACTGGCGGGGCAGATCGACTATCGGCTTTTGCTATACGAGGCCGTCATCGGACTCGTCGCCCTAACTCTATTGTTTCTTCTTCTTTGTGCTTTGGAGATATCGCTTCGCAGAATCGCAGCGACTGCAAAGGTCGAGATCATCCTCATGGGGACGCGAATCCGGAACTGGCGCCGCCAAGATAGCAATCGCCCAACGGCAGGACCGCGTCTGTAGGAGTTACCGGATGGAATCATTTCAGCGACCCAGTGCAATGGGGTGCTGCAAACTTCTTTGCTCCTCAAAGCGTGCGCAAAGTCCAATCCAAGTCGAGGGCGTGCGGTACCGCGCCGGCGGCTCGATCAGGACGATGTCCGGAACGCGTTCAAGAGAAATAGTGCCAGATAGCCGACCGCACACCCAGAGCCCGGAAATTGACTCGCAGCCCACATCGCTGAGCTCATTGGCCTGTTCTTATTAAGCGAGGATCATGCCCAGACGGATCTGCGACCCCTTGCCGGGACCGATCGATTGACCTTAGGCTGAGGAGTTCGAACTTAGCGTTCATCCCCAAATCTGCATTGGATTACTTTGCTGCCGTTGTTAGCGCAACCAGTAGGTCATGGACCACGAAAGTGAGTCACGGGGTCGTTTGCACTGGTGAAATTGTCAATGCGCTAGGATCTGCAGGAAGAATACGGTTAGCCCAGCAAAGGCTAGGAGCACTATTGCAAAGCCAGGTAGATAAGCAAGTCCGTGGTTCCATTTAAGCTCTTTCGGAAAGTCAAGGCTTATTTCTGCAAGGGGTCTATCCTTCACGATGGAAAGCAGCGTGTTTCGTACGAAATCGCATTGCCCCGTTAGGTATCTGTCGAGAAAATAGCCGTAAACTCCGAGGCCAAAATAGCAAAGAAGCGCAAGGCACAGCCAGACCCAAGCCGAAGCACCCTTTGGCCAGCTTATGTTTGTTTTCGTTGCCGCAACAACAAATGATCCAAGTACCAGGAAGGGTCCAAGCAGGACGTTGAATGCCATCCGTGAGCGCAGCGTGTGCAGGAAACTGATATTGGATGTGACCTCCGCAGAGAGGTGCCTTACCAGCTCGATGCGCAGCGGATCTTCTGACATTGTTTTGCCTCCATCCTGCTGCTTGTAGGAGAAGTTAGTAAATGGTGAACCAGCCCGTTTGACACGAGATATCGTACCACATACGGGCATTTTCCAGGTGCCCGACCCTTTGGTTTTCTCCTAGCGGAGCGCGGGCGGAAAGCGGCAAATCCAGGCGGAACGAACCGGGGCGTTTCGGGAACCGTCCGAGATCGATCTCGACAAATGCCGACTGCGCCGTTGATCGCGCGTCTAAGGGCCGGCATTCAGATTTCTGTCGAAAAGACGATATATCCGGGCTTATCCCGGGAGTCCGGGAGCAAGTCGACGAAATATGCGCAAAAGCCAAGCCAGATCCCAAGCGGCGTCCCTATACTTAATCCATTACTGCAGAGAGTTTTTCGGTTTCTGACAACTCCTTGGGTGAGGTAGAGATGAGAGTCGAAGAGGCGAAGTACTCAATCCTCGAAATCGCCAACTGGTTGCGCACTCGGGAGCTTACCGTGAACACGGAGTACCAGCGCGCTGGCGGCCTATGGCCGAGAACTGCAAAGAGCTACTTCATTGACACGATCTTGAAGAGTTTCCCATTTCCCAAAATCTACTTCCACGAGAAGATCGACAAGGAACAGAAGAAGCCACGCCGAGAGATTGTCGACGGTCAACAACGAGTGGGAACAATCGTAGAGTTTTTCGAGAACAAGTTTGCGCTTTCTGGGACATCCGTCGAGTTCGCAGGCATGACGTTCGATGACCTCACCGAGGAGCGCAAGGAAGCATTTTACTCCTACCCGGTTTCTGTAGACGTCATCCGCAATGCGGAGCGCTCCGAGATACTGGAAATGTTCCGTCGGATGAACGCGTACACTCTCCCGCTGAACGAGGCCGAGAAGCGGAATAGCGACTTTTTCGGGGAATTCAAGAGCTGGGTCAACAATGTTCTCGATGAGTTTGGCGGCCTCCTGGTTGACTGGCAAGTACTGTCAAGTCGCCAAATGCTGCGCCTCCTTGACACGGAATTCATCGCCGATCTGGCATTAGCAGTAAAGAACGGAATCATCAGCACAAGTCCCACACTATTGAAAGGGATATACAAGGAATACGACAAGGCGTTTCCTGATCGGGAGGTATTCACCGACCGGATTGGTGGAACGCTGTCATTCATCAGGGCAGAAATGCCGTTCGTTGCAAGGACACATCTCACAAAGGCGCATGTGTTCTTCTCCCTTGTCTGCGCGCTCATACACAACCGCTGGGGGCTGCCCGGAGTCCAGGAACTCACTGGCCTCCAGCCAATTGGTGCGTTTTGGACTGTCCGAGATGAAGCAGAAACAGGGCTTCGAGTGCTTGCCGCAGCGCACGAAGAGAAGGATCTGACTAGGTTCGAGGAATACGTCAAGGCCGCATCCGAAGGAGGAAACAGGGCGAACCAACGCGCCGTCAGACTTACGTGGCTCTGCCGAGCACTGCGGGGAGAGCTCAACTAGCATGCCGCTAGAAGGCGTTCAGGCGGCGTTTGAAAATGACCTCGCAGAATCCATCCGGGCGTACGAAGAGCTTGCTACAACGAAGACATTCACCCGGGCCAGCGACTTCACACACGAAGATATCTGCATGTTGGAGGGCATCCTTTCACACACGTGGCAGGACTGGTGCCGTTTTTGTAGAGTCCTGATTATGGAGTCTTGCCGAGGGACAGTCGACATGTCCGAGAACCAGCTCCCTCAACTGCCCGGAGCCCTCTCAGAACACCACGTTTCAGGCGCAGCAGCAAGGATCAAGCAGAGGAGAACGCCGATTTGGGGATTCCAAAACACTATTCTCAGGTTCGAGCCGACGTGGGGCGACGTCGACGTCCTCACCGACATCATCACGGGAATGGCCCCCGCGAACTCAGCCACTCTTCTAGGCATGTGCACTTTAGCGAGTCCCAGCTCGAAGATTCTGCAAGGGACGCGCAACGCAGCGGCGCATCACAACCACCAAACAGTCTCGGACCTCCTGAGGATGAGCGGTGTATACACCACGTTCCCAATAACTCACCCTTGCCAGGCACTTCTCTGGGTCGAGAATTCCAGTGGAATGTACATGTTCCCCGGGGCAATCGAGGGGCTAGTGACCGCATCGATCCACGCGGTCATCTAAACCGGAGTTTGAAACGTCAGGGAAGTTCCGCCCGCTGATCCGGTATTAGCCGGATCGGTCCCGGAAAACGCCGATGTAGCATGCAGAGCTTCTGAATTCGCGCCAAATTGCCAAGTCACTCGTCGAGCATTGAAGGCGGGGGGATTACCAGTTCTCTGAGCTCCGGGTGTACCGCAGGTTATCCGGGCGTTACAGCTCGTTGATCCTGCTGGTTCCACTGTGCCGCCCTGATCGATGAATTCGGCAATTGTGGCCGCTTCGGATCAAATGGCAAGGTCGGATTGCTCTTTGGCAGTATTCCATTGCCGCAAGCACCTGTTCACGGTGATCGTTTACGCTGGGCTGGTGAATCGTATCGGATGGCACCGACGGGCTCAGGAGAGCGGGGTGAAATGAAGTGCACCTGCCCACGCATTCGCGCGCGCGCGATAATAGCTCAAGAAAGATTTGGGGTATATGTAGTAAGAACGAAATTGAAGACGGATCTCTTATCCAACTCCCCGATCCCCCCAAACCCCCTTACCCCTCAAGAATACTCTCGCCCGAGAAAAGATCCCATTAACTTCGGCGATTCCTGCGATCGAAATTCGTCGTCGGAGCGCTCCTCGGCTCGCTCGGCAAACGCTGGCTCTAAACTGCTGTCTTTGCCGAGTCGGGAGTAGCCTGGAATCGCTCATGGGCCTCCCAGCCCTCCCGGAACGTCAGACCGGATATCAGCACAATCACAGCGACTTCATCGACCAGGAGTCCCGATTCCCGTAATAGGCACTCGATCGGAAGGCGGATGAAAGGAACGACGTCTTGCTCCATTCCCCACGCGGAGTACTCAATGAGCCGGTAGCCCGCGCCCCCGAGCATCGCAGGTCGTAGTAGCTGACTGCTCGATGAGGCAGTTCCGGGCTGCGTCGCCTAAACAGTACAGATCGGACCTGGGGCTGGCAACCTTGCTTCGCTTGATTCGCAAGACCGTAGCGGCTGGCCGCAGTGCCAACCCTTCAAGCAGACGGCGGCAACGGCATGCCTTCTGCCTGGTCATTGCAGGGCCGCCCTAGGATCGTCAAGCGCTACATAACAGCCGACAGTATCCAAACGGTCAATCAGGGTTGACAACGTCCAGTTTCCTGCCAGCCAGTCTTTCCCGTTCAGTCGAGCTTCTAACTGCCGCAACGTTGAGCCGATGAAAAGGTCGACATTCGTGACGGTCGGGCACTGCGACAATTGGACTGGCGCGGCCTTGGGTGCCCACCGGATGAGCCGAACCCCGGCAGGCATGGTCGGACGCCGGGCAAGTTCGGCCATCAGCTCCAGTTTGTGCGAATGGATCACGCCTACCAAGGGTCGAAGGGTTTCCGGCAGACGCGCCCGGACCTTGTCCTCCTCCAGCCATATCCGGCCCCCTTTACTGGTGATTGTCTCGATGATTTCCGCGGCCACCATCTCACACCTCCAGGTCAAAGAACAGCCCCAGACCCGACGCCCCTTCTGGCTCCGCGCCGAGCGGCATTCCATGTGTAAGTGGAGTATCGGCGGCGGAAATAGTCGGTTGTAAATAGCCTGTATTCATGCGCGTCTGAGATGGGTCGATTTCCGCCGTGCGCTCCAGATGCGGGCGGCGGAAATGGGGCAGCGCGGAGTCCGTGTCTTTACTGGGGTTTAAGGATTCTTGCATTTCCGCCGTCGCGTCTTTCCCATGACGGTGTAGTTCCATAGGATGCCCTTTCCCTGGCCCCGGGACAGCCTCAAAGGAATCCGATGCCATAATGAACCGCGCCTCCTTTCTCGTGTATTCCGCTGCCATGAGAAACATCTCCGCCTCCGTCTTCAGCATTGGTTGCGGGCCTGCAGCGGCGCGCCGTTCAATCTCCGAGAGGAGCTTCTCGACACCAGCCTGCTGCTTTGCCCTTTTCTCCTCAACGACGCGCAGTCGCTCGGCTTCGCCCAAGGCATCAATGTCCGTTGTCACATCCGTAACCGACCACGGGAGGTCCGCAGTGCTGATTTCCAACATTCGCGGCGCGGGTTCCTCGCCATCGCGGAATTTGGTCGAAACCAAGGCAAGCCGATACGTTGTCCTGCCCTTGCGCCTCGCGCTCCGGGCCTGCCATTCAGCGGCCCCTTGCGCCGGAAGTTCTTCGATCCAAGGCTTATTGCCAGTGGGTCTGAAGTCAGTTCCATCACGCAACTCAAAGACAATGTCCGCCCGATCTTCAATGACACCTGATCCACGGCTGTGCGCAGCGGATTTTATCGTGTTGCCCAACAGGAGGACGGCAGGACCATTCTCGCGGTGACAAATGTCGAGAAGTGGGACCATGGCTTGGGCAGGTTTGGAGCTATCCTGCTCCCCGACTCCTTCGGCCATGGCATCTAGAGAATCGACGATAACCAAGTCATAATCCGCGTATGGGAACTCCGCCCATGCTTCGGGTTTCGTCAATGGCGGGCACTTTTCCCGGCTCACGACCCGAAGTGTCTTCAAGTCTTCCGCCCCAAAACCACGAAGGCGCATCCTTATCGTGTGGCGTGGATTATCACGGTCCAATATGAGAACCCTCAGCCCGCGGCGCGCAGTCTCTACTGCCCAGTAATCGGCCAACAGCGATTTCCCAATTCCGCGGGGCGCAAACATCTGAGTCAGACGGCCCGGCGCGAGAACATCCGGCACGAGCCAGTCAATGGCCGCCTCGGTTTCCGTTAGAAAGGTGTCCATGTTTTCCGCGTTCCAAGGTGAGGCTATTCCCTTCGCTTCGGGGCCTTGAATGGGTGGAGTCCAAACTGGAGCAGAAGTAATTAGTTTTCGCAACTCCTGCTCTGAATGGTCTTGTAGCCAGTCGGTTACATCACCCTTTTCCGGCAAGTCGCGAAAGGCGATACGACGGACGGATTCGGCATACTTGTGAACTTGGGAGGCAACGTAGTCTGCCCAAGCACGGCCTGCATCGTCATTGTCCTCAAGAATGACAACGCGCTTGCCGGCAAAGTAGGGATTGTAGTGCTCCATCCACTTCGGGGAATCTCCAGGCTTCCATGCGCCCTCAGAGTTGGTCGTTGTTGCTACCCGCAAATCCGGCTTGTCGGGGAACAGGTTCAGTTTGCCAAGGGTATCGCAATCCTTTTCGCCTTCGGGGAGGAGTACAAGGTTGGCCGTCACAAGGTCGGGAAGGTTGTAGAGCGGCTTCCGGGCCTTCTGCGCCTCGTTCAACCCGGGCAACCAGCCATTCTTGCCGTCCGGCCTGTAAATTGCAAAGTCTTTTTTACCATCAGGACGGTCGTAGCGGCGTTTCTGGAAAGCGATCGCCCTATCGGCCTGGCGGTAGTTGTAGACCGCTGAACACCGGCCGTGCGGGCCCACAATGTCCAACTGGGCGCCGGTCAGTTCCGCAATCGTGGCCTTGGCCTCGGCCATTGAGCAGTTGGAAAACCGCATCTCGAACTGAAAGGTGTTCCCCTTGGCAGCACAGGCTTGGCAGTTGAATCCGCCATTGCCGCTCAAGAATACCGTCGCGGAGGCCGTCCGGTCGTCATGGAAGGGGCAGCGCACGGCTATCTTTTTATGCGCCGGAAGTGGCACCCCCAGCCGGGATTCAAAATATTTCCGAATTTGATCGAACGTGAGGGCGAAGGTGGTCATTTGAACCATCCCCGGCAGCGCATCTGCCTATACAGCACGGCTTCGGTGGTGCCGACGGTCATCAGCGCACCTCCGGCATCGCGCGTGGCGGCGCTGGCCTGGCCTTATCATGCTTAGCTATCTTGTCTTCAATCCAGGCGCTAATTTCTGTCTCGCGCCAAGCTACAGCGCGCGCCCCAAGACTGTAAGGCCGGGGAAACTCGCCCGAAGAGATTAGGCGGTAGATGGTGGCGCGGCTGTAGGGTACTCGGTTTCTCACTTCGGAAAGTCGCAGAAGCTTTTCGAGCATAGGCCTCCTTCCCGCATTTCGGGCGGGTTGTGCAGTGTTGGAATGTTGAGGGGGTGAAACTCCGAAAAAGCAGAATCCAGGCACAAAAAAGCCGCCCATAAAGGCGGCTGTGGTTCCATTTTGTGAGCACAAAAAAACGCCCTATAGGCGGTTCGGTAAATCCGTTATGTGGGCTGGAAATTGTCTAGTGTGACGGCTGGCAATCTCAAAGCACACTTCTAGCTTGTATTGTCTGAGGGTTCGCGGGTTGTTGCAGCGCCGCGACTCGCGTTATGCTTTTGGGCCAGATCAGACGGTCATTGGCCCGATAAGCTCACCCTTTACATCGGGGTGTTGCCTATATGAGTCAGGTTCAAAATACCATAGGTTGGGAGTACCAGCAAGGCTCATTAGCGTTTCTATGACCTCATTTTGTCATGCTGGACAGCCAAAGGGCAGAGTCAACCACCAGGGCAGTTTGGGACTCCAGTGGGACTCTGAGCGGAGTTAGACTCGCGTGTTCCGCATGAATATTGGTAATTGCCGCGATTTCTACTTTCTGCATCGGAAAATGACCGGCAGCCACCATTGTCTGAACGCCTGTCGCGCTCGGTTGCCCTGACCTGCGACCGCACTTCCGCTTTGCGCCAGGAGCAGACCGCGTCTCACGCTGGGACAGAAATTACGTTCCCTCGAGCAGCGGCCGGTTGAGGTTGGAGCCGTGGGGCGTTCACATAGATCAAATCCACCCTGGGGATTTCCTTTTCGAAGTAGTCGGGGCCGGACACTTGAAGCCGTCTGAGATCGGCAAAGAGTCCATCCTTGCTCACGTTGACGACCTGAAACACTCCGGTCTGACCGAGGATGCGGACCCGGTCCCCTTTGTAGGGCCTTCTCATTACACTGCTCATGCAATCATCATCGAATCATTCGCCCGCTCGCCCAATCCCCCGATGGGCTTGCACTCCTACCACTACTGGGTAGCGAATAAAAGGGAAACATGGGTTTTTGAGAGTGCTTACCAGCCTTCACAGCCCCTCCTGGTCGTTCGGTATCGGTGCACCGGCGTCTGGGGTGCGATGAGCCGTTTACATTGTGTCCAACGGACGGAACTCACAGAACAGTGGCCCTTCGCCGCTGCGCTACACTGGCACTCTCGGTGAAACCAAGTGCCGGGCGGTTCTATACTTCACTGGGACTGCCAGGTGCAGTTTGGAAGAACAGCGAAGATCACGTTATTGGGTGAATGCCGGTGCCTGCCATGGATGCTCGCGAATTGAATAGATTGGAAGGAATTTTCACGCCGCTTTTGGTTCCGTTGGACGGACAAGGCCAGATCAACGAGCCGGAGTTTCGCCGCTTCGTCTCCTGGTTGATCGAGAGCGGAGTGCATGGCCTTTATCCGAATGGGTCGACCGGGGAGTTTACGCGCTTTACGCCGGCAGAACGGCGCCGCATTGTCCAGGTAGTGGCAGAGGAAACCGCCGGCCGCGTGCCCATTCTGGCGGGCGCCGCAGAAGCCAACGTGAAGGAGACTCTCTCAGCCTGTGAGGCCTACGCGGAAATGGGCGTGAGGGCGGTCGCGATCGTGGCGCCGTTCTACTACAGGCTGGGTCCTGAATCGGTGTACGCGTACTTTGCCGAGATCGCTCGTAACTCACCGATCGATCTCACCTTATATAACATCCCGATGTTCGCCAGCCCCATCGACGTGGCAACCATCCGGCGCCTCGCGGATGAATTCCCCAGGGTGATCGGGATCAAGGATTCCTCAGGCGATCTGGCTTTTATGATGCGCATGATTTCGGCGGTGCGCCCGCTGCGTCCGGACTTTACATTCCTCACCGGCTGGGAAGCTGTCTTGGTTCCCATGCTGATGATCGGCTGCGACGGAGGCACCCATGCGACCAGCAACGTGGCGCCGGAGATTACGCGCCGGATGTACGATCTGTTCCGTTCCGGCGACCACGCTGGCGCCATGAAGTGGCAGTATCGCCTTCTCGAACTGTTCGACGTCATGCTCAATTCCTTCGAGTTCCCCGACGGGTTCCGGGCGGCGGCGGAGTTGCGCGGCTTTCACTTTGGCCGCGGCCGACAGCCCCAGACAAGTTCGCAGCGCATCGATAATGCGGCTCTCAGTTCCGTTCTGGAGTGCATATTGGCCGACTTTGAGCTGGTAAACCCGCCGGCTGCCGGGTGCGGCGTGCGCAGCGGGAATATCGGGAACGACAAACTGGAGCAGGTAGTGGTCAAAGTCCTGCACGAACTGAAAGACAAGGGTGTGTTCTGATCGAAGCCCTCGCACTGATCGAGATTGGCGGCTGGTCGCCGGCCATGGTAGTGCTCGACACCATGGAAAAGTGCGCCCGGGTGCGCGTCCTGGAGACCGAGCTAAACGACGCTCCCGGCGTCTGCATCAAGCTGCACGGGCCGGTGGCCGATGTGGAAGCTGCCGCGCGAGCCGCCGAGGCAGCTGCATCCGCCATGCAGATGCCCATCATTGCCCACGTGATAGCGAACCCATCGGAACAGGCACGCGCCGCCTACGAAGCGGGGCAGGATTACAGCCCCCTGATCGAACAGGCAACAACTCAGAGACCGGAGAATCCTATGAGCGATCAAGCGAACTTTGCCGTGGGCATGATTGAGACCCAGGGCTTTACCGCCGTATTTGAGGCCATCGACACCGCATTGAAGACTGCGTCGGTGGAGGTTCTGGCGCGGGAAAAACTCGGCGGGGGATATATCACGGTGGTCATCAAAGGGGATGTCGCCGCGGTGCGCGCGGCAGTGGAGGCTGGAAAGGCCAAGGTAGAAGGCCTGGGCCGCCTGGTGGCGGCTCACGTCATTGCCAGCCCCAGCAAGGGCGTGCTGGCGCTGCTCCCCAAGTAGCGTCGTCTTTAGCGAAGCGACAAGGGCAATCTTCGGCAGCAACCGTGTTATGCGGCCAATGTCCTGATGGCCTGGACCAGCTTATCCAAGTCGGCCAGGGTGGTATACACATGAGGAGTTACACGGACGCAGCTGATGTTCTCAACAACAATGCCTACCGCATGAATCTTGTATTGGTTGAACAAGGCGGTATTCAACTCCCCGGGAGTCATACCGTCGATAGTTACTCCGCAGATAGCGCAGGAGTATTTGGGATTAAGAGAAGTATGTAGTTTGACCTTCGGGATTCCCTGTACCTTTGTAGCCCAGTAATCCTTCAGATAGCGGATGCGCTCTTCCTTGCGCTTGCTGCCTATCCCCTCATGGAAGTTAACCGCCTCTCCAATTCCCTGCTCGATGGGAAAACTGCGCGTACCCAGGGATTCGAATTTGCGAATATCGGCGCTATGCGGCGTGCCGTTGCAGGTCAGCGGCCATATCTTTTCAATCTTGTCGCTCTTTACCCACATCATTCCCGACCCGATCGGCGCGGAGAGAAACTTGTGCAGGCTGGTGCCAAAGTAATCGCAATGAAGCTCGGGAATCTTGAAATCCAGCAGGCCGAAGGAGTGGGCGCCATCCACGATCACTTCAATGCCCCGCGCATGCGCCATGTCACAGATCTTCTGCACGGGCATGATCTGCCCCAACCAGTTGATTATGTGGGTCACGTGCAGCAGCTTGGTCCGGGGTGTGATGGCCTCTTCGAAGGCCTTCACAATCTTGTCGTCATCTTCAATGGGAAAGTCGAAACTGATCTGCTTGTAGACGATGCCGTCCCGCTCAGCCCTTTGCCGGTAAGCCTGGATCATGTTGGGATAATCCTGCCTGGTGCCGATCACCTCATCGCCGCTCTTCAAAGGAAGCCCATAGATGATGGTGTTCAGCGCTTCGGTCGAGTTCCGGTCGATGGCAATCTCACCGGGATGCGCGCCGGCTAACCTGGCGAGCTTTTCGCGCAGGGGTTCACGGCCCTGGTCGAGGATGCCCCACATGTAATAGGAAGGGCCTTCGTTGGCCAGTTGGTTATAGCGCTCCACCGCCTGCTGCACTACGATCGGCGATGGAGAAACTCCCCCGTTGTTCAGGTTGATGAGATCGGGGTTGACCGAGTAGGCCTGTTGAATCACGCTCCAGTAGTCTTCGTTCTGAGCCACCAGTTCGGCGTTCAGGTGGCGGACTTTACCCGATGCAGCCGCCCAATCGGCTGCATGCGCCTGGTGGAATAAGCTGTTGACCGAAAATGCGCCGGCCAGGGTCGCGGCCTGCTTGAGAAACGTGCGCCGTCCATTTGAATGCATAGAGAGCAATTTAGGCGTTCGCGCACCGGCCGCGCAACTGCAAATTGTGACGGAGAACAGCAGGCTTCATTGTCGCTGCCATTGCGCCTATTTTCCGCTGGTCAGGTTGCGGATGATGTCGGCCTCGCGCTGGCGGTAGGGCGTGCCGTCAGGGTGAAAGACGTCGTGGAACCAGATGGGCGGCTGCTCCAGCACATACGGGTGCTGCCAGGAGTCCCATGGCAGCCAGGTCTGGCTTTTGCCGGCCACCAGGCCCCAGTTGATGGCGGCTACATGATGCTGCCGGGCAATGGGCAGAATGGTGTCAAAGGTGCTGCCGTTGCCGCGGGCCATGTATTCGGTGCACAGCAGCGGGCGGTGGAACTGCTCCAACTGCTGCACGCTCTTCTCGAAATCTTCAGGCCAACCGTAGTTGTGAAAGCTGATCACGTCGGATTGCTCAATCTGGATGCGCGCCAGGGGCGGCATCGCGGCCAACGAACTCCAGTCGCCGTGATAAAGGCCGCTGGTGAGCGGCTGCGTAGGATGCGTGGAGCGAGCCCAGGCAAAGACCTGTGGCAGCAGGCCCCGGATGATCTCGTTTTTGTTCCGGGGATCGCCTTTGGCGTAGGAATCGTCGTTGCCGTTGTCCGGTTCGTTCCACAGGTCCCAGGCCAGGATGCGTGGATCGTTGGCAAAGGCGCCAACCACGCCCTCGACGTAATGCTCGAGGCGCGGATACTGCGCAGGATCGGCCAGAATTTCGGCGCCCGGAGCCTGTACCCAGCCGGAGTTGTGCACGCCGGGGATGGGCGGGTGCTGCGGACCGAGTTTGGGATGCGGGTCCCAGCAGGAGTCAAAGAGTACGAACACCGGCCGAATGTGGTGCCGCGCCGCGATGGTGAGGAAGTCATTGACGCGCTGGTCGAAAGCCTTCGGATCCTGCTCCCATACCAGGTTATGCAGGAAGACGCGCATGGTGTTCATGCCGATGCCCTCGGCCCATCCCAGCTCGCGGTCGATGGTGACGGGGTCATAGCTCTCGGCCTGCCACATTTCAAGCTCATTGATGGCGGTAGAGGGCAGGAAGTTTGCGCCCACGGGCCAGGGCTGCTGGGCATACCAGGCATTGGCCTGGGCTTCGCTCCAGCGGGTCGGTGCGGCGGCGCCCGGCTGGGCAAAAAGACCAGGGACGCATGCGAGCAACAGCGCGAGTAAGACAGTCCACCGGCAGGATTTTCTGAAGCACAGATTCATCAGGTCTCCTTGCATCTGCGGGAAGGAGAATTTTACTGTGCCGGGGCAAGGTACGTCGTGCGGGCGGTCTCCGCGACTTGTCTAAGTCTGGGGAGCCGTTTCGTCAATCGCACGGCGCAGTGCCGCTTGCGCCAGCAGGCGGGTGGAGTCCAGCGTTGGCAGGGGCGAGTTTGCGTCGTTCATCAGCAGCGGAATCTCGGTGCAGCCGAGTACCACGGCGTCGCAGCCCTCCTTCTTCATCCGTGTAATGACCTGCTGGTGATAGGCAACCGCCTCAGGCTTGAAGACGCCGTGCACCAGCTCTTCCATGATGATGCGGTTGATCTCTTCGCGTTCGGCGGCGTTGGGGCGCGCAAAGCGGATTCCGCGCGCCGCCAGTTTCTCTGGATAGACTTCGCTCTCGACGAGCCAGCGGGTTCCCAGCAGGCCGACACGCTTGAAGCCGCGGGCGGAGGCTTCGGTGGCGACCACCCTGGCGATGTGCAGCCAGGGCAGCGGCGAGCGAGGCTCGACATAGGGCAGAGCCTGGTGAATGGTGTTGTCGGGACAGATGAGAAAATTGGCCCCTCCGCGCGCCAGCTTGATGGCCGAAGAGATCATCAACTCTCCCACGCCCTGCCAGTCGCCGCGCTCGATGCATTGCATGTACCTGGCCAGGGAGTAGGTATGCAAAGTAACCTCGGGATGGGCATAGGAGCCGAGAGACTCCGCGCCTTCCGCGCAAATGGTCCGATAGCAGAGCGCCGCGCCCTCCGCGGAGCAGCCGACAATCCCGATATGACGCGTCATACCACGATTCTACAAAGGTGACGCCAGAAGATGCGTGGCCGTGGTCCTCCGCAGGGATTACGATGGTGGGTTGAAGATGGGGCGCCTCCGCAGGCCGCCTGTCATTCAAAGGAGAACAGATGGTAACTCGCAGGGAATTTCTCGACACTCTTGCAGTGGGAGCGGCAGGGCTGGCGATGGGCTCAACCGCAAAGAGCTATAGCCAGATTCTGGGCGCCAACGAGCGGCTGAACTTTGCGGTGATCGGCCTGAACGGGCGCGCCTATGCGCATCTTTCGTCGCTCAAAGCCAATCTCGACGCGGCGCACATTGCCTACGCTTGCGACGTGGAGAGCAATATCCTGGCCAAGTTTGCCGGCGCTGTGCAGCAGGAGATGGGTTACGCGCCCGCCACCGAAAAGGACTTTCGCAAGATTCTAGAGCGGAAGGATGTGGACGCCATCACCATAGCCACACCCGACCACTGGCATGCCCCGATGGCCATCGCCGGCGTGCAGGCGGGCAAGCATGTATACGTTGAGAAGCCGTGCAGCCACAATCCCGCCGAGGGCGCATTGCTGGTGCGGGCGCAGAAGAAGTATGGAAAGCTGGTGCAGATGGGAACCCAGCAGCGGTCCTCGCCCCACACCATCGATATCGTGCGCAAGATTCACGATGGCCTGATCGGCCGAGCCTACTTCGCCAAGTGCTGGTACGCCGCCACGCGCAAGTCCATCGGATTTGGAAAGGAAGCGTCGGTTCCGCCGCAACTGGATTGGGATCTGTGGCAGGGCCCGGCGCCGCGCCGGCCCTACAAAGACAATGTGCAGCCGTACAACTGGCACTGGTTCAAGATCTGGGGCACCGGCGAGACGCTGAACAATGGCACCCACGAGGTGGATGTGGCCCGCTGGGCGCTGGGCGTGGACTTGCCCAACCGCGTCACCGCGTCGGGCGGACGATACCACTTCAAGGACGATTGGCAGTTTTACGACACCCTGGTCACCAGCTTTGAATATGACGACAAGATGCTGGCGTGGGAAGGAACCTGCTGCCAGGGAATGAAGTACTACAACCGCAGCCGCGGGACGACCATTCTGGGCACCGAAGGCACAGTGCTGGTGGATCGCGACGGCTACGAAATTTACGACCTGAACGGAAAGAAGACCAACGAGTTCAAGGCGGGCACCCAGAGCACATCCGCCGACTTGGTGGGGCGCGACTCCATGACCGATGCACACTTTGCCAACTTCATCGCGGGCATCCGCAGCGGCGAGGCTCTGCACGCCCCGGTTGCCGTGGGCAACGTCGCGGTGACCATGCTGCAGCTTTCAAACATTGCCTGGGAAGTGAACCGCGAGCTGCATCTGGACTCTGCAGACGGAAAGATCAAAGGCGACACGCAGGCCATGGCTTTGTGGGATCGGGAATACGAGAAAGGTTGGGAGCCACGCATATGAAAAGCACTTTGTCACGCCGCAGTTTTGTAAGTACCAGCGCGATGGCCGCAGCGCTATGCGCCGCGTCAGGCGCGCGGTCTGCGCTTGCGCAGCTTTCAGAAGCCGGCGGCGCGCCGTCTCCGGTGCGCCTGGGCCTGGCCAGCTACACGTTCCGCAATTTCACCCGCGCGCAATTGATCGCATTCATGAAGCAGCTCAACCTGACCGGGCTGAATGCCAAGGACACCAAGGACCATCTGCCCATGGCGCCGGACGAGGAAGCAAAAGCTCTGGCCGACTACGCCGCAGCGGGTATTCATCTGCACGCCGCCGGGACCATCTACTTTCAGAAAGACGAAGACGACGATATCCGCGCCAAGTTTGAATACTGCAAGCGCGCGGGCATCAAGGTCATCGTCGCGGGTGACCCGGCCCCTGCGACACTCCCGCGCATCGAAAAATTTGTGAAGGAGTATGACATTCGCATCGCCATCCATAACCACGGCCCGGAAGACAAGATATTTCCCTCGCCGCTGGATGTGCTCAAAGCGGTCGACAAGATGGACTCGCGCATGGGTTGCTGCATCGATGTGGGCCACTGTGTACGCGCCGGCGTGGATGTCATCAAGGCCATCCACGCCGCCGGGCCGCGCCTCTTCAATATGCACATCAAGGACCTATCAGACTTCACCGAGAAAGAGAGCCAGGTCGCAGTAGGCCAGGGCAAACTGCCCGTCCGGGGAATCTTCGAAGCCCTCACCAAGATCAATTATCCCGGCTGGGTCGACTTGGAATACGAGATTCACGGCGACGACCCCATGCCCGGCGTCACCGAAAGCTTTGCCTATATGCGCGGCGTGCTGGCGGGGATGGGGTACGCGGCACGCGGGTGATGCGTGGCTGGGGTTTGGGCGTCTAGTCTCCCGCCAACTGCTCCAGCAGCGCGTCGAAATCAGCCAGGCTGGCGTATTCGATGACGACCCGGCCGCGGCCGCTGTGGTCTTCAATGCGGACCTTCAGGCCAAGGACTCGCTGCAGGCGCTCCGCGACTTCGCGAACGTTGGGATCGACGGGCGGCTCGGGCTTGGGCTCCTTCTTCGCACGTTCAGGATAGAGGAGGCTCTGCACGTAGCTCTCGGTCTGGCGAACAGAAAGCGAAAGTGAAACCACGCGCTGCGCGGCCTTCTCAATTCCCGGATGCTGGTTCAATCCCAGCAATGCGCGCGCGTGACCAAAACTGAGCTCGCCGGACTCGACGCGGGCCTGTACACTCTCTGGCAACTTTAACAAACGCAAGAAGTTAGAGACGGTCGCACGATCCTTTCCGGTGCGTTGTGCCATCTGTTCCTGGGTCATGTGGAACTCGCGCGCCAGCCGGTCGAATGCACGGGCCTGCTCCATCGCGTTCAGATCCTCGCGCTGCAGATTCTCGACGATGGTGATTTCCATCGCCTGCTCGTCTGAGACCTGGCGCAGGATTGCCGGGATGGTCTCCTTTCCGGCCAGTTGCGAGGCCTTCCAGCGGCGTTCGCCCGCGATGAGCTGGAATTTGCCGCTGGCCAAGGGTCGCACCAGGACCGGCTGCACCACGCCGTTCGCGGCGATTGACGCTGCCAGTTCGGCAAGCTGCGACTCGTCCATACGCGATCGAGTCTGAAAAGGGTTGCGCTCGATCTGGTCGATGGGGATCTCGCGGGGCTTGCCACCTTCCGGCTCCGCCAGAGTTGGAGCGGGTGCGGCGGGGTGAACGCGCGGTAGCAGAGAGTCAAGGCCTTTGCCCAGGGCGCGGCGCTTGGTGTCGGTAGCGGCGATAGTCATCTCTAAAATCCTCTTTCCCTGCAGATTCGCCGGGGGTTGTTTCTACCTCAAGTTGCTTGAAAACGGGTCGCCTGGGGAAACGCCGGTCAGGAATAAGGCCAGAAACGAACCTCGGGCTTCGGTCTGTCAGCCAGGGCAGCCTTGCGCGCCGCGCTTCGCGGGCTTTCGATATGATTGCGCGCCATGTACTCCCCGGCCAGCTCAAAGTAGGCTTCAGCTCCGCGGGAGCGGGAATCGTAGAGCGCGACCGGTTTGCCATGGCTGGGGGCCTCTGCCAGGCGGATATTACGCGGAATCACGGTGCGGAAGAGGCGCTCCCGGAAGTACTCGCGAAGAGTCTCAGTAACTTGCTGGGCCAGGTTGGTTCGATCGTCGTACATGGTCAGCAGGACGCCTTCGATCACGACGTCGGGGTTAAAGGCGGCGCGAACACGTTCCAGCGTAGAAACCAGCTCCGAGATCCCCTCCAGAGCGAAGTATTCCGCCTGCATAGGCACGATCAGCGAGTCGGCCGCTACCAGGACATTGAGGGTGAGCAGGTCGAGGGCCGGGGGACAGTCGAGAACCACGAGGTCGTAATTGTCTTTGATCGGGTCCAGGGCCTGGCGCAAGCGGACAGCACGGTCTTCCGCGCCGGCCAGTTCCACATTGGCGCCGGTCAGGTTCTTCGAGCCGGGTAGCAGCCACAGCCGGTCAATCTCAGTAGGCAGGATGACCTGGTCTGCCGGGGAGTCACCGGAGAGCACCTGATAGATTGAATGCCGGTTGTCGTCGCGGGCCAGGCCGAGGCCGGAAGAGGCATTGGCCTGGGGATCGCAATCGACAAGCAGGACTTTCAGACCTTCGAATGCCAGGCATGCGGCAAGGTTGATGGCGGTAGTGGTCTTACCCACTCCACCCTTTTGGTTCACGATGCCGAGAATTTTGCCCATGGCAATTCAGGGTATAGGGCGGAGGGGGAGGCGTGCAGAGAATTGGACTGTGGAGAACGTGGCAAAGCTGTGGAAAGCTTTCGGGGCCGTGCTGAGAGGCCGCAGTCAAATAATTGATAAGCAAGGAGTTCGCCGAGGCAACTTAAGGGCGGACCTACGGGCCCGGAAAAGGGCTGCCGGTGGAAAACTTATGTCGCCTTCGTTCTGAATGGATGGCTCTGCGGAGCCGTTTTGAGTTTATTTGGCCTGCAAATTGGGCTGAAGGGTGCTGAGCTTAATCCGGGACGACGGTTCTTCAGCTCTCAACGAGGCTAGGAATGTTCCACGTGGAACAGGCAAGAGCAAGCAACCGGGTAATTCGGATTCATTCGCTCATCGACGTTCCACGTGGAACATCGCGTAGATCACGCTGGCGTGTTCTCTCGTGCCGCAATCGCCAGCAGGCGATTCTCACTGCCGGGCAAGGGAGTCGGCCCAGACCATGAGTAATCCCTGTCGGCGGCCGATTGGAGTGTGGCAAGTTCCCCACCCGTCGTCATCAGCGCCAGCCAGCCGCCGGGCCTTACGAGTCCGGAGGCTACCTGAACTGCCAATTCCATCCGGTCGACGGCGCGCAGCACAACGCAGTCAAACCGCGTGGCAGCCGTCTCTGCCCGGCCTGCGTGCACTTTCGCCGCAAGGCCCAGCACCCGCACCGCCTCCTGAAGGAAGGCGGCCTTCTTGCCTTGCGACTCGGCCAGTGTCACTTGAATCTCCGGGCGGCATAGAGAAATGGGGATGCCGGGGAATCCGGCACCGGAACCAAAGTCCAGCAGCGTGACGATCCCGGTTGGGAGTTGCTGGGCGCAGGCGATGGACTCCACAAAGTGGCGGCTCAGAATACCGTCCCGCTCGCGAATTGCAGTCAGATTGACTCGGGCATTCCAGCGCAACAGAAGCGAGAGATAGGCTTCAAAGCGCTGCGACTGTCTGGCATCCAACGCAGGCAGCCCCGCAGCAACCAGCAGCTCATTCAGCCGCACCCCTGCGATTTCCGGCGCTTCGGCCACGCTTCGCTCACCTTTCCGCGAGCGATTCTGCCACCCGCCGGGGCTCCCAGGTGCCTGCCGCCTGCACAAAAGCCGCAAAAATGGCGCGCGAGAAGGGGCTCACGGCGTAGGTGCGCTCGGGGTGCCACTGCACGGCGACGACGAAATGTTCGGGCGAGTCGAGCTCAACGGCCTCCACCACGCCATCGACAGGCGAAACTGCGCTGACTCGCAAGTTGTCACCCGCCCTGCGAATGGCCTGGTGATGGCTGGAGTTGACTTTTGGCTCTTCTCCCGGCGCGAGGAGCTTGGCGAGACGGGATTCCGGCGCGATCTCGACCGGGTGCGCGTCGACCACTTCGCGGCCGGGACGGTGATTGACCGGAGTCTTCAAGTCCGTGCCCAGATCCTGAATGAGTGAGCCGTTGCGCCACACGTTCAGTGATTGCGCCCCGTGGCAGATGGCCAGGATGGGCTTGTGCAGATTGAACGCATCCTGAAGGAGCAGCTCATCGACCGCGGTTCGGGCGGGATCTGCGGAGCCACACTCGGGGATTGGATCTTCGCCAAATCTTTGCGGATCCACATCGTAGCGGCTGCCGGGCAGCAGAACTCCCTGCACTCCGGCCAGCAGGTGCGCCACCCGGTCCTGCCGCTCGTGCAGGGGAACCACGATAGGCGTGGCCCCTGCGGATTTGAGGGCCGCGATATATGGCGGCAGCGACCGCAGGTTGTACTCGCTGTCGGTGCTGGTGGGTTCGGGGATAGCAATACGTATGGTCATGGGCAGCACCAGTGTAAGACAGCACCGTATCACGGCAATAGCTCCCTCTTAAATCCGTGACGTACTTAGCACTGAACCGGTGCTCGGTGTCCGCTACCAGTACCCATCCTATTTCTCGATCATGGGCATCAGACCCAGCTCCAGCTCGCGCCCCCATAGCTCACCCTCGTAGAACCTGGCCTTCATCGGCTCGCGCGAGTTGATATCCGGGAAGCTGTGCATGAACAAAAAAACGTCGGTGTCATCCACGGGCCCTCCGGCCGCATATTCGCCTAATCCGTGCGGTGATGCAAGGGTGCATTATCAATGTGAAAGAGTCACGAAGGCCAGGTTCTCCCGGGATTCCAGCGGAGAGAAATCTCCCATGTTCGTCCCATATAATGGTACACACAAAAGCAGAATCCTGACTTGCCCGTATTGGACCCCCTAGGTGTATCGTGGTTGCAAATGACACGCACACAGTTTTCACAACTGCTAGCCTTCGCGACCCTCGTTACCCTGGCCGCTTCCCTTTCCGCGCAACAGCCCGCGCCGAAACCTGAAGATACGGAAGTGTGGACGCCGGTGCCGAAGATCGTAACGCCGGGCGTCACCAACGAGGCGCCTCCCTCGGACGCAATCATCCTGTTCGACGGCAAGAACCAGGACGAGTGGGTCTCGGCCCAGGACAAGTCGCCAGCCAAGTGGGTCGTTCACGACGGTATTTTTACAGTGAGCAAGGAACGCGGCGTGGGAAACATCGAGACCAAGCGGACCTTCAAGGACTATCAGCTCCACATTGAGTGGCGAATTCCTGAGAACATTACCGGCAGCGGTCAGGCGCGCGGCAATAGCGGCGTGTTTCTCGCCTCGACCGGCCCCGGCGACGACGGCTACGAGTTGCAGGTTCTCGATTCGTACAACAACACAACGTACGTCAACGGCCAGGCCGCCAGCATGTACAAGCAGAGCATTCCCCTGGTGAATGCGAATCGCAAACCAGGCGAGTGGCAGAGCTACGACGTGGTGTGGACGGCGCCGACCTTCACTGACGATGGCTCACTGAAGACTCCCGCCTATGTCACGGTTTTCTTCAACGGCGTGCTGGTGCAGAATCACTTCGAATTGAAGGGGCAGACGCTTTTCATCGGCAAGCCCTTCTACAAGAAGTACGACAGGGCACCGATCAAGCTGCAGGCACATGGCGACAAAAGCGAGCCGCTCAGCTTCAGAAATATCTGGGTCAGGGAGATTAAGGAAATTAACTAAGACGCACCTGCGCCGGGCTCATTTGCACTGCAACCGCTCCGTCTGCAATCCCAGCTTCACGCCTGTTGTTTCTTGACGCGCGCAGGGCCATGACGATCACCATGGCCCTGCACCGTACCCGCGATTCCCTGCAAGCCGGGGCCACGTCCTTCTCTTCCACCCATCTCGTGCGGAGGCTCGAAGCTTCTGACCTCGCGTGGGCGAAAGCTCGAAAATAGGGCGTAATCAGGCTGGTCAGCTTCTAGTGACTTCAGCTTCCGCAAGCCATCCGCGGCGCAATGATTCTTTGGGGATCGTCGACAGATAAGGTTTGATATCCAGAATGGGCGTTCCGTCCAGCATGTCCAGGCCGCGAACGTGAAGTGACCCCTTCTCGCGGCGCAGAAGCTCGACCACCGTCAGACCAAGCGGGTTCGGCCGACGCGGAGACCGGGTGGCAAACACGCCGTGGGGCCGATTGTCCGCGGGAGTCCTTCCAATCAATTCGAAACCATCGGAGCGGTCGAAAGCCCAGATTACAAAAAGATGCGAGAAGCCATCGATGTCGGTGAGCCCCGCTTCAAATTCAGGCAAGACCTCAAGTATGCCTTCCGCCTCGTGCTTTGCCCCCAGACCCTTTGGAATCGCAGCCGTTTCCTGGTAGGGGCTGCGCACGAATCCTATCGGTTGCAGCATAAACATGTGAACCGGAACCTCCGCGCGTTGTTTCAGCTTAATCCTTTGGGACTTGAAGCATTCCAATCCACAGTAGATCTTTCCCCCGGTGTTCTTCCAGGAGTTTCGCCATGCTTTCAGCCACTCCTAAATCCGGCGCGTGATAGCGAAAGGTGACAACCTCGGGGCCGAACATGCATGTGATGTCGACACGAGTCCCCACAATCCGGTCAACTCTCCTGACCGTGACCGTTTCTGGGGAAGATACAAAGGTCGCAGCACGAGAATCGAAAGCTCCTGCACCGCCTTGCGGTGGCCAGCCCGGTAATTTATTCACCTGCACAGTTGCATCCTCCTGGGAACCCTATTTCTGATCGTACGCTGCATCCACGTTCCGTGCACATAAGCGTCAATTTGCGCATTACTCTTGGGCGATGTGCTCAAGGGGCGGGTTCAGACCTCGGCGTGGACTTGATCGGCGTCGCCGGCTTCGGCCCCCGAGGTGCAACCCGGCTGGCGCAATTCGTCAATGGCCATCCGCAGGCGCTCGGTGAGTTCGTTGGTCTGGCGCACGGTCATTCCGGTGGTGGGAATGGGCTCGCCGGCCGTGAGGGTGAGCAGACCGGGATATAAATGGCGAGTGTGAATGGGGAGCAGGTCAAAGACGCCGTGGAGCGCGATGGGCACCAATGGCACCTGGGCGCGAATGGCCAGATAGGCGGCGCCGGAAAGGAAAGGCTTCAGCGCTCCAGTGGTAGTCCGCCCACCCTCCGGAAAGACAAATAGGGGCGTCCCGGCGCGCAGAGCCTTAACGCCCACACCGAGGCTCGACATGGTCGCACGGGGATTGGCGGTGTCGATCGGAATCTGGCCGGAGCGGTCCAAGTACCACCCTATAAACGCGATCGGCCACAGTTCTTTTTTGGCGAGGATACGGAACTGAAAGGGCAGCGCGGCAAAAATGACCGGCGTGTCCATGTACGAAGTGTGGTTGGAGGCGTAGACCGCGACCGGATGCTTGCGTAGATTCTCTGCCCCGCACACAGTGAGCGAACAACCGGAGCTCCATACCAGGGCCCGCGCCCAAGCCTTGGCGATGCGGTGCTGCATCCGGCCGGATTTATCCACGAAGGACACCAGCAGCGAGAGTGAACCGCAAACGACCGTAATTGCAGTCATGATGGGGATCTGAATCACGTTGGTGCGCCAGCGGTAGAGCCGGGGCAGCGGATTGGGGCGGGGACTCACGGCCGCGCACCTGCCGGCTGTGGAATCGAGGCCAGGAGCAGGCTGCGCGCCTCACCCACCAGGTACACCGACCCTGAGATAACGATGACCCCGTTCGCCGCACGCCCTTGGGCCAATTCCAGAGCGTGGCCCACGGAGTCAGCGGCCTCAGCGGGTGTGCCGGTCTGCGCGGCAGCGGCCAGCAGATCGCTCAATGGCGTGGCGCGGGGGCTGTGGATAGGCGCAAAGACGATGTAGTCGAAGAGTGGAAAGAGGATTTGGGCCATCTCCGCTACCGGCTTGTCGCGCAGGCAACTGAAGATGAGGGTGCGGGGCCGAGCATCGTCCCAGGCATCGCGCAGCCCGGCACGCAGGGCCCAGGCCCCGGCGGGATTGTGCGCCACATCCAGAATCCAGTCGACGCCGCTAATCGCGATATGCTCCAAGCGGCCCGGCCACTGCGTCCTGCGAATGCCTTCAGAGAGTGCCGCCGGGCTTATGGAAAACCCATGGGCTGTCGCGAGTTCAACCGCCGCTGCAATGGCCAGGGCCACGTTGCGCTGCTGATGCACCCCGCGTAAAGGGGATGTCACTTCAACACTCGTGCCCAGGGCATGCACGGCATAGGAGCCTGACGACGCCGGGGCTGGCGGAGGCATGTAAGGCGCCGCACTTACTCCGCGCACATCCAGCTCGCTGGCTACTTCGCCCAGGACGCGGTTGGCGTCGGGATGCTGCGGCAGGGTGATGAGTGTGCCGCCGCGGCGAAGAATGCCGGCCTTCTCCCGCGCGATGGCCGCAATGGTCGAGCCCAGCCACTCCGTATGGTCGAGCGAGATATCGGTCACCACAGAAAGTAGCGGATCCACAACGTTGGTCGCGTCCAGACGCCCGCCCATACCAACTTCGAGAACGGCGATCTGGACTCCAGCAGCGGCAAAGTGGAGAAAAGCCATGGCCGTCAGGGACTCAAAAAAGCTGGGCATCTGGGCCAGCTTGCCCTTGAGAACAAGGTCCTGTGCGGCGTCATGGACGTGAAAATAGCCAGCCGCAAAGGCGTCGTCGGCGATTTCAGTGCCGTCAATGCGGATACGCTCGTTGGGCCGCGCGAGGTGCGGTGAGGTGTAGAGGCCGGTGCGCAGACCGGCGGTAGTCAGAATGGAAGCCAGCGTGGCGGCGGTCGAGCCTTTGCCATTGGTGCCGGCAATCAGCACCGACGGGAAGTGCCGCTGGGGGTGGCCGAGCGCGGCGAGCAGAACCCCGATCTCGTCGAGGGAAAACTTGCGCCTCGGCTGGCCGGGCCGCGTGTAGAGCTCCGGCGCCATTGCGCTCAATTGATCGATGGCCGCCTGGTAAGACATGGAATGTTCAGTATAGAAGACAGGGAAGAGAGATCAGCAGCCCGCACTTATTCAGGTTCAGGATCACTGTGGAAGAGGCGTCGACTGTGCAGGACTCGTCCTTCTAAAACCCCTGTCCTGTATGGTCGCGGACGCACTTTTCACATAAGCGATCTGCTTTTCACAGGGCTTTTTCGCACCCCTGTGGGAGTGGTGGGAAAAAGGGGTCCTTACACCAGTCCTCTCGACACGATTTCCAATTCCGCAGAATTGCACCGCCGAGATTTAGAAAACCGGAGCACCTCTCAACACCGCTCCACTCAGCAAGATCGCCCCTATTTCCACTTTTCCTGCCTGAACTACGGGTACTACGGGAGTAATTAATCTTTCTTAACCCTTTTCCTCGACGCCGTCGCGCATTCTTCCTGAGCCGCGGAAACCACGGCTGACAAACCGGCGAGCTTCACATTTGCAGCGCCTATGCCTGACAGATGGAAAGAAGCCACGGAATCCAGAATGGAGCCCTGTTTTCCACGCGCACTTATTGCTGAAGATGAATACAATCAAGAGCAAGAAACGACAGCCGTTTCTGCGCGGGCGCAGGTTGATGTAGAGTGAGGCCAGCGTGGAAGTGGATTGATTCGGTTTTCTTTTCAGCAGAGTCCCGCCAAGGCGGGCAAGGGTGGGTTTATGTCAATCGTGGAAACTGAAGTGGAGAAGCCGGCCACGCAGGGGGCAGCGATGGAAATTACCGTAAGCCGCCAGGAACTGGTGAAGGAACTGACCGCTACGCAAAGCGTGGTGGAGCGCAAGACCACTATTCCCATTCTGTCGAACTTTCTGATTGAGGCCGAGGGCGACCGGCTGAACATCACGGCGACCGATCTGGACCAGGCCATCCGCACCAGCGCGGAAGTGAAGGTGAAGAAGCCTGGCGCGTGCACTATTCCGGCGCGCAAACTCTACGACTACATCAAGCTTCTGCCTGATGGCGACATCTCCATCAAGATGCTCGAAAACCACTGGGTGCAGATTCGGAGCGGGCGTTCGAATACCAAGATGGTGGGCATGGCGCGGGCCAACTACCCGCAGGTGCCCGAGTTTCCTGAGGTGACTGCAACCAGCATTCCGGCCGCGGCGCTGAAGACGCTCATTGCGCGCACGATTTTTTCCATCTCGAATGAGGAGTCGCGTTACACGCTAAACGGTGCACTGTTGGTGCTGAAGGCCGAGTCGCTGGCCATGGTGGCCACAGACGGGCATCGGCTGTCGTTCGTTGAAAAGGGTGGCGAGACCCTGGAGGGCATCAGCGGCGAGAAAAGGGTGCTGATTCCGCGCAAGGCGCTGCAGGAGCTGCAGCAGTTGCTGGCCGTCTCCGACGCCGAAAAGGTGGAGTTTGCCGATGACGAACACACGCTGTTCTTCCGCGTCGGCCATCGCACCTTGAGCACGCGTCGGCTCTCCGGGCAGTTCCCTAACTACGAGGCCGTGATGCCGCGCGACAACACCAAGTTTGTGGTGGTGCGTTCGAGTGAGCTGTCGGCCGCTATCCAGCGCGTAGCGCAGTTTGCCGACGAGCGCTCGGGCGCCATCCGGCTGCGTCTCGAAGGCAATGAGCTGAAGATCAGCTCCAACTCCGCGGAGTCTGGCGAGAGCGAAGACACCATCGACACGCCCTATTCCGGCGAGCCGATTGTGGTGGGCTTCAACTCGGGTTACATCATCGACTTCCTCAAATCGCTAGGCAACGAAGGCGAGGTGCGGCTGGAATTCAAGGACTCGCAATCCGCCGGGCAGATTCGCCCCGAGGATCCCGACGCGGAATACAAGTCGCGCTATGTGCTGATGCCGATGCGCATCTGAAGAGAACAACGGAGGCAGCAAGTGCGACGGCCCGGCAGCGATGCCGGGCCGTCGTGTCTGTGGGATATTTGAAAACGCGTAATGCGTAGTCGAACGGTAACTTCACGCTTGATTCAAAAGATGTAAGTCTATATCGAGATCTGGGGCTCCAACCCGGAGCTGGCAAGTCAGCGGTCAGCAGGCCTCAGATGCCCGCGTACCACGCGTAACCACCTTCAGGTGACGCGGAGCCCAGGCCCTTGCCGAACCGTTTGAGCGAGTCGGTGGCCGTGATGTGGGTGATGTATTTCACGCTCTTGTAGCCTAGTTGGCGGGGCACGCGCAGGCGGAGCGGGCCGCCGAACGACACAGGGAGATCGCCATCGTTCATTCCCAAAGTGAGGAATGTCTGAGGATGCAAAGCGTCGGCCATGTCGATGCTTTCCCACCAGTCGCGCTCGATGGAGAAGTACACGATATATCGTGCCTGCGGCAAGATCCCCACGGCGTTGAGCACATTCGCCAGGGGTGTTCCGATCCACTCGGCAACATAAGACCAGCCTTCCTCGCAAGTCACCTCGGTGATTTGGTTGTGGATGGGAAGACTTTTGAGGTCAGACAGGGTAAGGGAGGCGGGCCGTTCAACCATGCCATCCACCGACAGTTTCCAGTCAGAAAAGCCGGTGGCTTGATGGCGTTTAAAGGCTTCGCTGGGCGGGGCGGTTGGGTTGGCAAATGGCACCTTGGAAATCATGCTGCGGGGGAATTCGCGGGCCAGCGAGTGTTTGGTGAGAAGGCGTTGGGCAGCGTAGGTGAGTGTTTCGCCGGGACCATAGATGCCGCCGTTATCGGGTGGGATGAGCCCATATCGCCGCGCAAGGTGGGCCGTGGCCAAGCCCGCCACGCCAGCAGTGGCGGCAAGGCCGGTGGTAATGAGCCTTCTGCGTGAAATGTTGCTCATGTGCGCTTCGAGGGTTGTACCACACGCCCGGTAATCATGGCCCGCATGCGACTCCAGAAGCCGGCAAGAATAATCATCGCGATGTGGACAACGAGAAAAAACACGAGAAATCCGGACACGAAGAAATGCAGGGTGCGTGCGGATTGACGGCCCCCAAGCAAGTTGACGGCTGCCGGTACGGCGGAATCGAAGGCCGGAGACAAAGCGAGGCCGGTCCAGATGACCAGGGGAAACAGAACGAAGATCACCACCAGATAGGCAGTGCGCTGCACAACGTTGTAGGAGCGGCCTTCTGCTTCATCGGGCGATGCGCGGCGAAGATATTTTGCGAACACTTCACGGAAGGCGCTCCACCTTCTGTCGGCTGGCGGCGGAAGCAGGTTCTTGCTGAAGTGAGCGGTACATAGGCACGCGGCCGCGTAGACCAAGCCAGTCAGGACCAGGACCCATGCGGCCTCAAAGTGGAGATAGCGGCTCCAGCCATTCTGGTCAGGCATCACGTAGTTGTAGCCTGTGGGAACCGTACTTCGCGATGCGGGGATTGGCAGCGTGAAGAGTGCAGGAGTCCCTGAGTTGCCCGTTTCACCCCAATAGAACCGCGGATGAGAGATCACGATCTCAGCGCCGGTGATGAGCAAAGCAAAGAAGGAAATCACGGTAATCCAGTGCGTCACCCGGACAAGGGCAGTATGCCGGGGAGATACTGAAACAGGGAGCAGGGAAGAGGCTGGCACGCGGGGAGGATAGCATAAACCGGGCGCGAATAAGCTGGATGGCGCATCCTTCCACACGACGAGACGAGGGGCACCAGGCTATTGCTGTCGAAAGGGAGGTGGATCATCGTGAAGCCCAGAAGAACGACCATCGTACTGTCACTCCTGCTGTGTCTCGCCGGTTCACCTGGTCTTCTAGAGGCTGCGGCACAGGCAGCCGGGCCGGCGGCAGGACAAACACCGGCGCAAATTGCAGGGCAGGCAGAAAGGCCGACCAGCACGCCGTATGCCGGCGACCTCTCGATCTTCGAGTACCCTGACCGCGATAGGAAATTGCATGTGGACCGAGTGATGGATCTGCTTGGGATCGCGCCGGGAAAGACAGTTGCCGACATCGGTGCAGGATCGGGATGGTTCACCGTGCGGGCTGCGGCGCGTGTGGGGCCCAGCGGCACGGTATACGCCGAAGATATTAATCCAAAGGCGATCGACTACATTACCCAACGGGCATCTCAAGAGAAACTCGAGAATGTGCGGCCAACGTTGGGATCAGTCGATGACACAAAGCTTCCGCCAAATAGCGTGGACGCTGTGCTGATCTTGAAAACCTATCATGAGTTTGCGCATCCCATTCCGCTTATGGAGAGACTGAGGATTTCGCTGAGGCCCGGAGCGAAGGTTGGCATTATCGACCGCAATGGCAATGGGACCGACCACGGGATCATGCCTGAAATAGTCGAACGCGAAATGGCGCAGGCGGGATTCGAACGCGTTGGGAAGTACGACTTCACCAAGACTGACGGGCAGGACTACTTCCTGATCTTCGTGGCGAAGTAGAGCTCCCGAGCAGTGCTTGCAAATGCGCAAATCCCAGGTTTCCGGAGCTCTACAGACGCTACCAGGTGAGCGTGACGGTGATGGTTTGCCAGCCTTCGCCGGGCGGGAAATGCAGGACCAGCGGCATCCACTTGCAGGCATAAAGATCGGCGTCACAGTCTCGATAGGAGACGTTTGCAAATTGCCTATCGGCCGCAGGGTCCGACGGCGGATCGGTTTGCACCTTCGGAATGAAATGGCCGTACCGGATCAGACGCAGAATACCGTCGCTGCCGGCGAGCCCCTCAATGTTGAGCATCAGTTTGCGATCTCCATATTCCGAATGAAGCACACGAAACTTGGAGGTTCTTGCGCCGGGTAATGCAGGCCGGTTTGGTGTTAAGTTGCTCACGGCCTCGATGAGATACATCTCTGGGTCTACATCGTCGATTTCGAGCGCCGGGACAGGAATCCGAAGACCAGTTTGCGGAGGAATACGGAGTTTCGCAGCCAGTGTTTCACCTATTGCTCCAGTTGTTGCGCCGGGAAGATCGCTACGCAGATGCCACTCGTCGCCATCTGTTGGGCTCATGTAAATGTCAAGACGGTCGTTCGTCTTCGTGAAATAGAGCGATGTCCTGCTGCCAGGAATCTGAATATTCATAACCTCCGCGTGATCCCAGCTCGCCGGCAGATGCGGGTTCACGGTAATGATCTTCTTCTGCGCGTCGATGTCGATGCCGAAGAGGCCGCGCAGCGTGGGCGTGATCACCATCGCCGAAGACCACATCTGGTGGCTGGTGCTGCGTCCAAAGGGGACAAAGAAGTCGCCGGAGAGAAGCTCGGTGACGGCGCCGAGATCCTGGGCGCGGGTCAGGTTGGCGTTCTCCATGAGCATCTGGTAGCCGACCAGCGGCTGACCGCCGCGGTACTCGGCCAGCGCGGCCCAACCGGTGAAGAGCGGCCATACCGAGCCCTGGTGGTAGCTCATGCCGTCATAGAACTTCTCGTCGCTGGCCACGTCGCGCAGTCCCCAGTCGGTATTGAGCGTGTGCGCGGCAAGCTGGCGCAGGCAGCCCTCGGGATGAGCCAGGATCGACTTGCCGCCGGGCAGGTAGGTATCCCACCAGGCCATGGCCGGGTAGACAGTTGCGGTGCGGTCAAGCGTGCCGTCGACGCCGCGGCTGAAGGCGTAGCAGCCTTTCTCCGGCTCGTAGTACTCAGTTTCGATGGTCTTCGCAATGGCCTCGGCGCGCTGTTGGGCCGCGGCCGACTTTTCGTGGTCTTTGAGCAGATCCTCTATCCGCGCCATCGCTGCAGACGCCTGCTGATCGAGAAGGGCAAGATAAATCTCCTGGTGCGGCATGCCGCTAGGCCAACTCTCAACCCAGCCGGTGCCCTGCGAGTTGTCGTAGATGCCGTCGCCATCGGTGTCGTGCGTGGTCTCGAACGTCCAGGCCTTCTCGATCGCGTCGCGGTGCGCGGCGAGGAACGCGACATCGCCGCTGGAGCGCACGTAGTCTGCCACGGCGAGCAGAAACAGCGGAGTCGAGTCGGCTGCAGCGTACATGTAAGGAAAAGCCCGCCAGTCGATGGCCGCGGCAGTCTGCGAATACTCGTGCATGATCTTGCCGTCGTCACGCTGGCGGCGGATAAGGAACTCCAGTTCGGCCTTGGAGAGTGCGAAATCGCCGTACCCGTTGACGGCGTAAAGGGAGTAGAGCGAGTCCCGGCCGAAGAACCACCCGAAGCCGGGACGCGCGGAATCGCCAGAGGCATAGTAGCCGGCCACGAGACCCAATTCGTTGTCCGGCAAAGCGGCGTCGACGGAGGCGGGTCCTCGCGTGTAGGGCGCCACGGTGCGCGCGCGGAGCTGCTCGATGGAGACGACGGCCCACTGGAAGGCTTCATTAAGAGCCCTGTCCGGGGTCTCGATGAAGGTGGAGTTCGTCAGCAAGTTGGCGTACCGCATGGCGTGGGCCTTGTAGGCGTCGGCGATGCCGGCGTTGAGCTGGGCCAGCGCGTTGCCCAAGGCAAACTGGGTGGCCGCGGCAGGGCTGGTTCCCACTGCCATCAGCAGCGGAAACAGCCGGCCATGGTCACGCGCGGGATCGATGTGCAGCTTCAGCTCCACGGGATGGACCTGCGGCCGTTCCTCAAAGGGCACCACAACGCCGGGCTGTGCGCCGGGAATGGTGACCGCGCCGGCCAGTTCGGGATAGTCGCCCTGGAGGACGTAGTAGCCGCCATGGCTTGCAGTTCCAGGAACCCAATCCACGCCAGGGACGCCCTCACTGCGCTCGGGCCACATCCAGCGCAGTTCGGGGGTAAAACGAAAGGTGAAGTCGGTAGGGTGCAGGCAATCAAATTCAAATAACACGATCGGACCCGTTCCTGGTGCTGCGCCCTGGGGCGAAAACATGATCTGACGAACGGTGAAGCCGATGTGCGCATAGGTGATGACAGTACGGTCGGGATGAACCTCGATCTCCGCTGCCTGCCGGTTCACATCGATGGGCACGTGGTAGCCCTCGATATCCGCCTCGATGGTCAAGTGGCTTAGCAGCTTGACGGGCAGTAGCCAAGCCTCAAAGCTGCCATCCTGCTGGCCCACCAGAACCCCACGCTCGCCGGCCACGGTGAAGGGCTTGTCCGGCTCGGTGTGCGCGCGAAGGACAGGGACACCCGCACCGAGACGCTCGAACGGAATGGCCGGGATGGAGGTGAAAGCCGACCCCGGGGTCTGTGCCTGAATCACGGAAGCGACGACAAACAAAAAGGTTGCGACCATGCGAAAAATCAACGAGCGGCTGCCCATGATGCCTTCCTTTTGAGTTCAGCCTGAAGGCAACAGTTTAATGCGGTGCGCCATTGGGCGTGTACTGAAAGAACGAGAAAGGCATCGCCCGCACCGCAGGTGGTTCACTCCCGGGAGAAAATCACAGGGAACCAGCAATGCGTCACAATAAATATGATTTTCCATATGTCAATTCGTAATCTTGTATATGTGGTGGAAAACGGTGCAGTTGAAGAGGCTAATTTATTAAAACTAAAGGGTATTCAAAGAGATTCAGAGTCATTTACAAGTTAGGCAATGAAATTGCATACTTTTCCACAAGGGGACTTCTCAGGAGGCCATCGTAGATGCGGAACCTGTTCTTCAAGTCGCTTTTATTGATTTTTGCCTTGGTTCTTACAATTCAGTTGAGGGCGCAAGATGTGGCTTCAATCACCGGTACGGTCATGGATACGACCGGCGCGGTGATTCCCGGTGTTAGCGTCGTGCTGCAGAGCACCGCAACCAATGTGAGGTACAAGGCCGAAACAAATTCCCTGGGATCCTACACGATCCCCAGCGTGAACCCGGGGCCGGGCTACAAGATCACCTTCTCACGCGATGGGTTCAAACCCGAGGTCATCACCGACCTCTACATGAACGTGAACGCGACGCGTACCCAGAATGCCAAGCTGGTGGTGGGAACCTCCTCGGAGACGGTGGAAGTGTCAGCAGCCGCGGAAAGTGTCACTCTGGACACCACCGACGCCACCGTCGGCAACAACTTCGAAGTGCAGTTCGTGCAGGATTTGCCGGTTGAGGACCGGTCCAATCCCACCGCACTCTTCTACCAGCAGCCGGGCGTCACCCTGGATGGGGCAGTCACCGGCGCACGCGTGGACCAGACCAATGTCACCCTCGATGGCCTGGACGTAAACGAGGAGGCTACCGGCAACTTCGGGACGATCATCGGCGACGCGCCGGTGGACTCCGTGCAGGAGTTCCGCGGGGTCACCGCGGGGCCGCTTTCGAGCTCTGGACAGGGCGGCGGCGGGCAATTCGAACTGGTCACCCGCAGCGGCACCAACACCTTCCATGGTGCGTTGGCAGAGTACCATCGTGACACCGACCTCGAAGCCAACGACTGGTTCAACAACAACAACTCGCCGGCTGTACCCAGGCCTCCGCTTATTCGCAACCAGTTCGGCGGCAATGTGGGCGGGCCGATCTGGAAAAACAAGGCGTTCTTCTTCTTCGATTGGAACAGCCGCCGTGACACTTTGTCCTTTGTTGAGGACCGCACGGTTCCCTTGGGCGACTCTACCACTGGCTACAAAGCTGGCCTTGTTTCGTACCAGAATGCTCAAGGTTCCGTCGTCCAATTGACTGCTGCGCAACAGAATGCGCTCGATCCGGCTGGAATCGGCTTCAATCCGGCCATCGTGGACCTCTTTCAGAAGCGGTATCCACAAGCCAACGACCTGTCGGGCGATGTGGGTGACCTGATCAACACGGCAGGCTTCCGTTTCAACGCGCCTGCTCCTCTGACGCTGAACGATTTTGTGCAGCGGGTGGACTACACGCTCAACGACAAGATGAAGGTATTTGGGCGGGGCACCTTCACGCGTTTGAACAGAACCTATGACGCGGTGCAGTTCCCGGGCGATCCGCCGACGTTCCTCGAAATCGATCACAGCTACGCCTGGGTGGGTGGCCATACCTGGACGATCAGTAGCACCAAGGTCAACCAGGCTTCTTACGGGGAGACGGTTCAGGACATTGCGTTTGACAAGGTCTACAATCCGCAAGGGTCCTACGTCTTCGCCTTCTCTCCAATTAACAGTTTTCTTTCGGCTCCTTATTATCCCGGCAACAATACCCAGATCCGCACCTACGCAATTCCCGTTGTGCGGGACGACTTCAGCTGGCAGAAGGGCAGGCACAGCTTCTCCTTCGGCGGTACCTTCAAATGGCCGACCCCGGACGAATTCCTGGCCGAGAACTACAGTTTCCCGTCGGTTGGCGCCACCGGAAATACCTATTTCGCGGCTCTATCGCCCAGCCAGCGGCCGCCCGATATCGCTGGCGGCGGCTACACAACCGTCTTTGACAGCGCCTTTTCGACGGGTCTCGGAACCTACGCCGATATCTCCACCAACTTCGACTTCAACAATAAGGGCGCCGTCCTGCCTCAGGGCGCAGGCACAACCCTTAACTATAAGAACTACGAGACGGAACTCTATTTCGGAGATACCTGGAAGCTGACTCCGGATCTGACCATCTCCTACGGCGTGCGCTATCAGAACTACACCGTGACCTATGAAAAGAATGGTCAGGAGTCAATTGCCAATCTCAGCTTCAATCAGTACTGGGCAGATCGCGTGGCGCAGAGCCAGCAGGGAAATCAGGGCGACTCGGTCCTGCCGTTTTTCCAGTACCGTTATGGCGGCAAGGCAAATAATGCGCCGGGCTTCTATCAACCGCAGAACAAGAACTTTGCGCCTCGTGTCGCCTTCGCTTACAGCCCCAGCTTCGACAAGAAGACGGTCATCAGCGGCGGCGCCGGCATTGTCTACGATCACACCATCGTCAACGCCCTGGAATTCGTGCAGTTCCAGGCCGGATATTTGTTTGAGGGAAATAACGAGAACCTCTTCGGGACACCTGGCAACGTGACGCAGACGCTCATCAATGCGCCCCGTTTTGCCGGCATCGACAGTCCTCCTTCATTGCCGTCCGCTCCCTCGGTTACGGTCCCGGTAACTCCCTACGTCTATAACGGGTTTCCATACGGACTTCAATACGGTGAGTACAACATTCTCATCGACCCCAACCTGAAGATCCCCTATTCGATCCAGTACGACTTTGGATTCCAGCACGAGTTCCCCAAGGGACTGCTGTTCAAGACATCGTATGTGGGTCGCCTGGGCCGGCGGTTGCTGGCCGAGTCCGATGCCAGCCAGCTGCTCGAATTCCCGGATAATACCGGCCAGTCGACCCAGACCATGTCGCAAGCCATGGCCCGTATGACCACCCAATTACGTCAGCTCACGCCGCAGGTTGGACTCGTCGGGGCGATTCTGAGTCTTGGTCCGCAGCCCTGGTTTGAAGATATGCTGCCCGGGTACGCCGGTTTCCAAACCAATAACCAAGGCGTTTCATTTGCGAACAACACGCAGGCGATCGCCTATGCTCAATATCCCTATCCGGAAAGAGGAGATTTCGCAGATACCATTCAGGGAATTGCGACGACAGGATTTCTCCCCTCGAATGTCGGCATGGCTTCGCAGTTCGGCATTAACTCGATCTGGACGAACCAAGGATTCTCAGACTACAACGGGATGCTTGTTACGCTGCACAAGAATGCCGGGTATGGTTTGCAGTTCGATCTGAACTACACTTGGTCGCACTCGATCGATAATCTTTCCCTTCCAGCCAATAGTATTGCCGGAAGCGGCGGCTATGGGTTTGTCTGCGACATAGCCCGGCCTCGGGTGTGCCGGGGCAACTCCGACTTCGATGTGACCAACGAGCTGAATGGCAACTTCATCTACGATCTGCCCTTCGGCCGCGGGAAGGCCATCGGCACATCGGTGCCACGGCTGCTGGATGAGGCAATCGGCGGCTGGAAGATCAGCGGTCTGCCCACCTGGCATACAGGCAATGCCTACCAGGCCTTCTCAAATGCCTATGTGGCGGGATTTGCCAACAACGCGCCGGCGACGCTGATCGGTTCAATCGCCAATCTGAAGACGCACATCAACGGAGGCAAGGGTGCAGCCTTGTTTGCCTTCTCCGACCCGACCGCCGCCTTGAACTCTTATACCGGTCCCACCGGCTTCGCCGTCGGCACCCGCAACAACCTGCGGGGACCTGGTTTCTTCAATATTGACTTGGGGTTGGGCAAGACCTTTCCGATCTGGGAAGACCGGGTCAACCTCAAGTTCCGCGCCGATGCTTTCAATGCCACAAACCACCCCAACTTCGCTACGCCGGCCAACGACATTACTGAGGCAAACGGCGTTCAATTCGGAACCGTGAGCAGTACCGTTTCATCTCCTGGCTCTGACCAGTCGGCCCGCGTGCTGCAGTTGGCACTGCGGCTGGAGTTCTGACCGGACGTTCCTTTTTTTACACGCGCAACGCTCAAAAGCCCCGGCAATCGGCCGGGGCTTTTGCTTTGATGCAAGGGCTTTAGAGTGTCAAGTAGGAACGTGGGGCTTATACCTTCAGGAAGTCCAGTGCGCGGATCAGGTAGTCTTTCAGATCGCGGCGATGCACGACGGCGTCGAGGAAGCCCTTTTCGAGCAGAAATTCGGAGCGCTGGAAGCCCTCGGGCAACTTCTGACGAATCGTCTGCTCGATCACCCTGGGGCCGGCAAAGCCGATGAGAGCGCCGGGTTCGGCTATGTTCAAATCGCCCAGCATGGCAAAACTGGCGGTGACTCCGCCGGTGGTGGGGTCGGTGAGGACGCAAATGTAGGGGACGCGGGCGTCGTCCAACTGGGCCAGCGCGGTGGAAATTTTGGCCATCTGCATCAGGCTCACCACGCCTTCCATCATGCGCGCTCCGCCCGAGGCTGCAACGATGATGAGCGGCTTGCGGTCCAGGCGGGCGCGATCCACGGCGCGGGCGATGGTCTCGCCCACCACGGCACCCATGGAGCCGCCGATAAAGCTGTACTCCATGGCGCTGATCACCACGGAGTGAGGGCCGAGCTGGCCCACCGCATTCAGGATCGCGTCGTCCAAGCCGGTCTCGTCCTGGGCCTTGCGCAACCGCTGCTTATAGGGCTTCACATCGGTAAAATTCAGGGGGTCGGTGGAGCGCAGGCCACCATCGACCAGTTCGTAGCCCGGCTCGAGCAGCAGGTCCAGGCGCTGGCGGGCGCCAATCCTGAAATGATGCCGGCACTTGGGGCAGACGTTGAGGTTGGCCTCCAGGTCAGCCTTGAATATTGTCTGTCGGCAACCCAGGCACTTGATCCAGAGGCCCTCGGTGCGCACGCTCTTCTCCGCACCGTCCGTGGAGCCTTCGGCACCCGGGCCGGATTCGTACTCGCCATTCTCACGTTTGAACCAGGACATCAAAAGCTCTCTCTCGTGGTGAGCGAACTGCCAGACCGCGCCGCTGCCGGTCGCGCAAGGCTTCCGGCGCTAGGGCCGGTGTCGCATCAATATTCTATGCCGCGCTGGGCCAGAATGCCTTTCTGGTAAGCATGTTTGACTTCGCGCATTTCGGTGACGGTGTCGGCTAACTCCACCAGTAGCGGGTGAGCGTTGCGGCCGGTCAGCAGGACGTGCACCATCTCCGGACGCTGGCGCAGGGTTTCAGCCACTACGGCAGGATCCAGCATGCCATAGCCGATGGCGTAGTTGATTTCGTCGAGAATGACCAAGTCCCATTCACCGGAGAGGATGGCCTCGCGGGCCTCGGACCAGGCAGCCTCTACCAGACGAATGTCCTCGGGATCGGTCTCCGCGCCGCCGACCTTCACAAAGCCTCGACCCATCTGCTTCAGCACGAAGTTCTGGCCGAAGACTGCCACGGCGTCCAGCTCGCCATAGTGCCAGGAGCCCTTGAGGAACTGGAGCATCAGCACCCTCATGCCGTTGCCCACGGCGCGCAGGGCGGTGCCCAGGGCAGCGGTGGTCTTGCCCTTGCCCGGGCCGGTGTTGATCAGGATAAGTCCTCGACGGGAGTCGGTCATACCAGTTGTCAGCGATCATGGCCACTCCTCAGTGGCCGGTGTGATAGGGGTGTCCAGTCAGAATTGTATATGCCCGGTAGAGCTGCTCGGCCATGACCAGGCGGGCCAGGGAGTGGGCCAGCGTAAACGGGCCCAGCGAGAGCAGCAACTGGGCACGGCTGCGCGCCGCGCCGGACCATCCGCTGGCCGGACCAATGGCGAAGACAATATGCTGCGCACCCCCATCGCGCCGGGCCCCCAGCCACTCTGCAAAGACCTCGGAACTCATCGGCCGGCCGCGGCCATCGAGCAGCACAGGGACGATGGGTACGCGGCCCTGTTGCCGCTCGATCCAGTCCAGCACCGCTTCTTCGCTGCGAAAACACTCCGCCTGGCAGCGCGCAAGGGCTGAACATCGTTTGAGATAGGTCTGGATAAGGGCGTCGAAGTTGTCCTTGGCGGGCCGGGCGCCGATGTGAGCCAGAGTGATCTGCATGGGATGGAGAATATCGCAACCGAGGCCATGTCCGGCAGCTCAGCGACAACTGCCCAAAAGCGAAAGGCGGTGTTCATTTTTGGTATAAGTACCAGATTTTCTACATATTTTCATATTGGTCAAACTAACGGCCCATTGGACTGTGTTGATAAGCGCCGTGTTTTCAACAATTGTCAGATTCATTTCCGCTTTTGTCGAGATTGGCACTCGACATGCAAATAGATCCTGCAGAATCCTTTTCTAATTGGGAAACCGTTGTCACCGCACACTACCGCGGCGATGGCGCATGTCTTCATTCTTTTTTTGCGCACACGGTAATGTTTGCGATTTAACTGCGGGTCGGCTTGACTCCCTCATCTGGGCCGGAACGCCGTAGCACACGAGACGGATTGCAGGGGTTTCACCCAGCCTTCCGATTCTCATCGATATTGGAGGAGTTTAATGCGATTTTTCCGGATTCATGGTTCCATTCTCACTCTAGGAATCGCGCTGGCGCTTACGATTGCTACCCCTCTGTTGGAGCGGGTGGCCTATAGTCAGGCGACGACAGCGTCGGGCGCCATTCAGGGAACAGTTAGCGACCCCAGCGGCGCTATTGTGCCCGGGGCCCAGGTTCTCATCACTGAACTGGGAACAGGTGCGACGAAGACGGTAATGACCAGCTCGTCGGGCTTCTATAGTGTGGCGTCTCTGGTTCCTGGGCAGTATCAGATCTCGGTTGTCGCCCTAGGCTTCTCCAAGGTGACCACGACGGTTACGGTGCAGATCGGAACCACGACCAACGGGAACCTGACGCTAAAGATCGGAAAGGCAACCGAAGAGGTGGTTGTCAGTTCTGAAGCCCTCCAGGTCAACACGGTTCAATCTACCGTTGAGGGCGTGCTGACTGAGACGCAGATCGATAATCTGCCCATCAGTGGCCGCAACTTCCTCGATCTGTCGCAGTTGGAGCCGGGCGTGCAGTTGCAGGACGGCGCGGGTTTCGACCCTACCAAGGGCGGGTACTCCTCAGTCTCTTTCAACGGCGTGAACGGCCGCACGGCGCGCATTCTTCTGGATGGCCAGGACATCTCCGATGAGACCGTCGGAACCACGACTCTGAACGTGAGCGCGGGCTCCATCGAGGAATTCCAGATGAGCCGCTCTTCCCTCGACATCTCCAATGAATTGACCAGTTCCGGCGCGGTCACAGTCAGCACCCGCTCGGGCACCAGCCAATATCACGGACAGGCTTTCGGACTGCTGCGCGATCAACGCGCGGGCGACGCACTGGCCATCGGCGGCACAGACTACTACTTCCAGCGCGAACAGTTCGGCATGCGCATGGGCGGACCTTTTATCAAGGACAAGCTCTTTTTCTTCGGCGATTCGGAGCGCGTCAAGCAGGACTCCCTCAATCCCTATCAGGTACCGAGTCCGTTCAGCTCCTATAGCGGCGGCTGGGGCTCTCCCTATCGCGACACCTATTCCGCCGGAAGGCTGGACTATAACGCGCCCAAAGGCATCCATATGTTCTTCCGTGGCGCGTATGAGAACAACTTGAGTGAAGGAACGTTCGGCGACGGCTACGCCCGCTACGGCAACAAGGACAATACCCCCATCTGGGCCGGCGGCGCCGACTTCATGACCGGCAAATTCACCCACAGCCTGCGTGCCAGCTATCTGAAATTCCACAACCAGATCGTCGACGAGTCCGGTGGCCTTGTCGATCCGGTGAAAGGCATCTATCTCACCATCCATGGCTTCCGCGCCGGCCCCAACCCGAATGCGCCGCAGCAGACGTATCAATCGGATAAGCAGCTCCGTTATGACGCAGGCGTGACCATCAAGTCCCATGTGTTCGGTTACGGTGTCAGCTTAAACCGGATTCTGGGTGGGGGACTGGCGGCCTTCTTTAACTATGGTCCCGAAGTATCCGGGACAGCAGCTTTCTCTCAAGGCCCAGTCGGTCTTGGCTGCAAAGAAGCTCCCTGCGACCCATCCAACCCAGCCGCCGTTGCCGATCCAACCGCCTATCTCGCATATGAAGTCATCTTGGGCAACGGCCAAGGCTTCAGCACCGAGAAACCGGCGTTTGGCATGGCCGCCGGCGGACAGGCCGATTGGCGCATGGGCCTCTACTTTGGAGACACATGGAAGGTACTTCCCAAACTTACCGTGAATTACGGCATCCGCTATTCGCGCGACACGGGCCGTAGCGACTCCGATCTGGGTCCGGTACCCTGCTCCGATGCGGTTTTGGCGTTTGGTGAGTACTCGCCTTGCACCACCGGCAACCTGCTCGACGCTCTCACGACTGGCCTGGGACAGAAGGTTCATCAGCCGAATGCCAACTTTGGCCCCAAGGCTGGCTTTGCCTATGATCTCAAAGGGAACGGCAAGACCGTCATCCGTGGCGGCGCGGGCCTCTATTTTGAAAACAGCGTCTTCAATAACGTACTGTTCGATCGCGAAACCCGTCTGGCCAAAGGGCTATTTTTCGGTGCCCAGGAACTCTTGAGTGGGCAAGCCTCTGACGTAATGCCCGATGGGACGAGTGTCACCTCGGTCACTTGCCCTGACGGGACGTCGAGATCTCTGCTCTCCCTGTGGTCAGACGCGATGAGCGTTTCAGGTCCCTGTTTCGCCGCTTTGCAACAGCAATACCAATCTGTAACCAAGAAGGGGGGCGCCGGCGCCAATGGCGTTTACATCGCCAATGCTCTGACTGCGTCTGCTCTCAGTACTGGCACTTACATCTACGCGCCGAAATACCGCACCGCGCGTTCATTCCAGATTAATATCGGGGTTCAGCGCGAAGTGTGGAAGGGCGGAATTCTGAGCGTCGATTACCTCCGCAACATCGGCGAGCACTTTATGCAGTCGGTGGATGAAAATCACGTCGGCGACGCAAAATACTTGAACAAGACCGCGGCGAACAATGCAATCAACGGGACCTTGGTTGCGTGCGGCGTGTCGGATATCGATTCGGCCATCCAATCATGCCCCGGTCTCTATCAACCGGATCCCACCCAACCGTACTATCACCCGAGTAAGACAGTTCTACTCTCTGACTTCGCTGGCAACGGCTTGGATTCTGCCAACGCCGAGTTTGGCGGTTATCCTGCCGCAGCCTACGGCGTGGATCCAGCAAAAGGATCGGCCTTTGCAGGCAAGAATCCGCTCTTCGGTCAGGTGTCAATCGTCTCTCCCATGGGCCGCTCGGTGTACAACGGCCTGCAGGCCAGCTTACGCCAGGGAACGCGGATTCCCGTGCGTGGCGTTATAGGCTCTAACTTTGAGGTTTCCTACACGCTCTCCCGCTTCCTCAGCAGTGCGGGCGGTTCTGAAGCAGCCTCGCAAGACCAGAATTTTACTCCCGGCTCCTGGGACAACAACAGCCCGCTCAAGTATATGGGGCCTGGTGGTCTGGATCGCAGACAGCAGCTCTCCTTTGGCGGCAACCTCACCTGGGCAAAGGACATCACCACCAGCCTCATCGGCCACTACTACACGCCTTTGTCCACGACTCTCTACCTGGACAGCGGCGGCAATAACACCGGCGAGATTTTCATGTCCGATGTGACCGGTGACGGTACGGTAGAAGACATCGTGCCGGGCCTGAAGCCAGGTGCCTTCATGCGCTCGGTTACTCCCAGCAATCTGGCGAAGGTGATTGCCAACTACAATGCCACTTCGGCTGGCAAAATTACTCCGGCCGGCAATGCGCTGATCAGCAATGGTCTGTTTAATGCCAGCCAACTCAACTCGCTGGGTGCGGTAACCCGCACCATTGCCCCGCCAGTCGGAGGCAATATTGGCAACGGCCCCCTGAAGACGTTTGACTTCGTGTTGGGACGGCCGGTCAAGATCGCAAAGCTGGGCGAGGGTTTCTCGCTCGACCCAACTGTCTCGTTCTTCAACCTGTTCAACTTTGCAAATTATCAAGAAGTTACCGGCAACCTGAACGCTGTGCCCCAGGCCCAATCCGCGAACGGCACGGACGGTTCGTACAATGACAGTGACCCGTACAACCGCAACTCGCTTCGTGCAGGTAACGGCTCAGGCGTCTTCGGCCAGGGTGTCTCCCGCGTGATCGAGTACGGCTTGAAGATCAACTTCTAAACCCATCTACCGACCAGCAGAAGGGCGCCCTCCGGGGCGCCTTTTTGCGTTACCGGCGGCTGGACCTGATGCTGCTGGGCGAGCGATCGTCCCTCGCCGGTCGTTGGGGACCACCACATCGACCCGCTGGGACATGATCCGGCTATGGATTCCCCAAAAACGAGAGGTTCAAACAATTTTTGAAATATACATTCGACTTTCTCCGGATTTTCATAGGTGGCATTTCTGGCGCCTTGACCGTATGAACATTAACTCTTTTATTTTCAGTATGTAATGAAAATTCTGAGTCATGCGGAGTTTGGCACCCGCCGTGCCTATGATAATCAAACAAGAACGCCCTTGGCTTTCCCAGATCACATCCCCAATGATGCGGTCGCAAGGGATGAATCCCAAACCGCATGTCTTCATATCGCCTTTTGTTTTCGCATAACTGAACCGCTGACCGGATCTCTTTCCCCCATTGGGACCGGGACGCAGAAGCAGATGAGATGGTTCGCAAGGTCCACACGCGAGCCTACAGGTACTCGTCAAACTTGGAGGAGATCAATGCGATTCATTCGTTTGCAAGGCACGGCTTTGGTATTTACTGTGGCGCTCGCCTTGGTATTTACGTTGCAGTCGCTGCAAGAGCCAGCTTATTGTCAGGAGACGACGGGAGGGCTCCAGGGCACGGTAAAGGACCCGTCAGGCGCCGTGGTTCCAGGAGCCACCGTGACCGTCTCGACTCCAACTCTGGTCGGCACCAAGGAGATCCTGACCGATTCGGCTGGCTACTATCGCTTCGCCAACCTGCCTCCCGGCTCCTACACGATCGTCGTGAAGGCGACAGGCTTTGAGACCCTCAAGCGCGAACAGGTCGTTCTTGAGGTGGGCCACCTTCCCACGGTGAATCTCACCGTGAGTGTTGGTGCCGTCAATACCGTGGTTGAAGTAAAGACGGAAGGGCCGCTAATCGATACCACGACGGTGACCACGCTGACCAACATCCCCGAGGACGTAATCAAGGATGTTCCGCATGGCACGTCGTTCCAGTCGGTAATTCAGTTTGCCCCGGCGGCGCGCAATGAGCCCCTGGCAGGAAGTTCAGCGCTGGGCAATGGGTCCGGCTCCTCTTCCCCGGGCAACGCCAGCAACGGCGGAGCCTTCGGCTTCTCCATCGGCGGCGGCGCCGACTCTGAGAACTCCTACCTGGTAGAAGGCCAGGAGACGGCCGACATCATCGGCGGCTATTCGCATACCAACGTTCCGTTCGATTTCATCCAAGAAGTGCAGATGAAAACCTCGGGCGTGGAGGCGGAGTACGGCGGCGCGCTGGGCGGTGTGATCAACGTGATCATGAACAAGGGCACCAACAAATGGCACGGCTCGATTTTTACTACCTTCCAGGATGGCGGGATGAATGGATCGCCCACGGCGATCTCGCGCTTTGACCCGAGTTCGACTGGCACTCCCCAATGCTCCAAGACGGTCACAACCAATTGCCTCACTTGGGGATCTCTCGACCCTGCGTATCAGAGCTATCAGCCGATCCGGCCGCACACCAGCGACTTCTTTCCCGGCTTCACCGCCGGCGGCCCGATTGTCGATCTCTTGCCGAAGTTATATGGCATCCCGGATGACGTTTATTCCAAGATGAGAGAGCGCGTCTTCCTGTTTGCGGGGTTCAATCCGGAGTGGAACGACTATGAAGAAGATCTCAACTACGGCCCGAACAACGGCGGCGTCGTACCCTTCAGCCAGAACTTCCACACCTTTTATTCGAACGCTCGCCTCGATGCCGAAGTGACGCAGAAGATCCGCGTTTTTGCCTCCTGGCTCTACCAGGGACAGCGCGAGGCCGGTGAATCGCTGCCGCAGTTCAATGCGCAGAACTTCAATTTCCTCTCCCCCGATTCGGTGCAGGGCTACTACAACGTCGTCACCGGTTGCGAGGGAGTGGGTGCAAACATCACCTGCCCGGGCAATCCGGAATCGCCCTCGACCTACGCGCATGACCTAGGCTATGCGGCGCCCAACGCGACCTTGAACGTGGGCGGAGACATCACCCTGACCAACAGCCTGGTAGCCACCACGCGGTACGGCTACTACTTTGAGAACTACCACGATTTCGGATACCCGACCACAGGAACCATCGACGCGTTCCAGAACAATGGCGCTACTACGACGGACACCAGTGGGAATTCGCTGCCTGCGGCCCTGCAAGAGTCGAGCGGCTTCACCAACCTGGCCACGGACGGCTCGTTCACCCACCGTAACTCTGAAAAGGCAATCCAGTTCGACCAGGATGTTGCCTGGTACCACGGCGGAAAAGGCGGTACCCACAACTTCAAGTTCGGCTACCAGCTACACCGGAACACCAACGATATTTTCCAGGGCTACAACACACCTTACGTTCAGGTTTGGCCGGGCGTCGCGGCACCCTATTTCTTCATAGGTTCGGTCGGTCAACAGAACTGTATGACCCCGGGACTCACCGACAACTATTCCGCCAAGGCAGTTTCTCCGACCAATCCTACCGGTCTGGTTTCCTGCGAGGGGACCTACGGCACCGTGGATGTGTATGACACGGGGAGCCAGGGTAAGGCGACCGGCGTCAACCATGGTTTCTATGCGCAGGATGCGTGGACCATCGCCAAGGGCATTACGGTCAACGTAGGTCTTCGCCTGGACCGTGAGTATCTTCCCGCCGAGGACCAGCCAATTACCCAGAAGATCACCAAGCCGATCAACTTCAGTTGGGGAGACAAGATCGGACCGCGTATCGGGGCGGCGTGGGATGTCTTCCAGAACGGGAAGATGAAGATCTTTGGCGGCTATGGTAAGTACTACGACCAGATGAAGCTGAACGTGGCCATCAGTTCCTACGGCGGCCAGTACTGGCAGGAGTGCTGGTATGCCCTGATGGAGCCGAGCCTTGCAAATATCATCCCCGCCTACAACAGCCAAGGCCGTTACTGCGTGGGACCGGACTCGACCAGTCAGGCTAACTTCGCCGGCGGATCAACGCCCACCGGACTGGTCTTCCTGGAGAACCAGAACCTGCGCGCCTCTCCCACCACGTGCTCCACGTGCAGCACGACGGAGGAAGGCACGGCTCCAGGGTTGAAGCCCTACTCGCAGCACGACTCGCACTTTGGCGTCGACTACCAGATCGGGCCCAATATCGCCTTCGAGGGGCGATGGGATCGAAGGCGCCTGGACACTGCGATCGAGGACTCGTCCATCTTCAACCCGCTTACGGGTGGCGAGACGTTCGTGATCGTAAACCCCGGAAAGGGCATCAACTCGACGTTCAGCGGCTTCTATGACTTCATATACGGCACTCCGGTGGACTGCTCGGCAAGTTGCCCGCCCGACAAAACGATTCCGGCCTCACGCAGCTACGATGGCTTGGAATTCCGCGTTTCGAAGTCGCCCAGCCGCCACTGGATGGGCATGTTCTCCTACACCTATAGCCACTTCCGGGGCAACTACACTGGCCTGACAAGCACGGATATTGCAGACGGCGGCGGCGGCCGCAACGCCCCCAACAACAGCCGTGCCTTTGATGAGCCTTACTTCTCGTGGAACGCCAATGGCGGGTCTTCCAGCGGGCTGCTGCCCACGGATCGGCCTAACGCGCTGAAGGGCTATGCCTACTACGATCTGCCGTGGTTCCACAGCAAGTACACGACAGATCTGGGCATCTTCCAGTCGGCCTACAGCGGTTCGCCGCTGACCAGCTACATGGATGTTGGCTACGCCTTCGGGAGCGGAAACGGCTTCCCGACCGACATTGTCAACCGCGGCAAGTGGATCGACGTGAACCAGGACTCGAATACCGGTGCGATCACTGCAAGTTCCCCGTACACCAAGCGGATGCCATGGTATATGGATACCGATTTCAACCTGAAACAGAGCGTCCACTTGGGCGAGTCGAAGGCGCTGACATTCGACGCGACCTTCTCCAACCTGCTGAACCAGCATTCGATCGTTGCGCTGAATGAGGTGATCGACTCTGGTTTCAAGACGAATTACATCTTGCCTGGCGGCAAGGCCATCTTTGACGGCCCCGCGTTTTATGCCGCGGCCATGAACAAGTACGATTACGTGGCCGACATGAACTCGGGCAACGGCGGCGGCCCGATCACGGTCAGCAGCCAGTACGGCAAGCCATACCGGTTCCAGCTTGCACGGGGAATCATTCTGGCTGCGCACATTACCTTCTAAACAACTCAAAACCGGGAAACAAAAAGGGGACCCTGTAAAAAGGGCCCCCTTGCCTTTTCGAGCCAAGCCGAGCGTGCTGATCAGCTGCTTTCATGGTGCCCCGTTTGGCATCTTTGAACGGGTAAAGGCTACTTCTTCGTGCTGGGCTTCTTCCCCGTGGTCTTTCGGGGTACGGCCTTCTTTTTTGCCGCAGGCGCCTTGGCGACGGCAGTGGCCCTCTTCGCAGCTTTCTTTGCAGCCGGGGCGGATTTGGCCCGGACGGGCTTGTCCTTGGCAGCGGCCTTACCGCGGGCAGCGCGGGTCTTGGCCGCCAGCGCGGCCTTCAACTCCTCGTCGAACTCGACAGGGGTAAGCGGCCGAGCCGACTTGCGCAGGCGCTCGATATTGTAGAAGGCGCGGCGCTCGGCGAGGAAGACGTGCACCACGAAGTCCACGTAGTCGAGCAGAATCCAATCGCCCTTGCGGCGGCCTTCGACCGAAGTGGGGTAGACGCCGAATTCGTGTTTGAGCTTGTATTCGATTTCGTCCGCAATCGCCTGGGCCTGGCGGTCGTTCAGGGCAGAGGTGATCAGAAAGAAATCGGCCAGGCCAGAGTCGATGGGATCAAGTTCAAGAATGCGGGTGTCTTCGCCTTTCTTGTCTTCACAGGCTCCTGCGGCGGCCTGTACCAGGATGCGGGTCTGCTCGTGGGCTTGCGGTGTCGTCATGCGGCGAATGCACTCTCCATGGCACATCGTAGACCGTCGCTGCGACAGCGGCAAGTGACGGACGGGGGCCAGCCGGTGCTAGCGGTAAAGACGGTGGGCGGCGATGTACTCGCATACCGTGTCGGAAAGCAGCTCGTGCCCGCCCGGCAGGCGACCTAGAGCGGCGTGCACCTGGAGGCGAATCTGCGAGGCGCTGATCTCCACATGCAGGCCCGGCAACAGGTAGAAGGGGGTGGTGGCGCCGGAGGCATTGCGCAGCGTGTAGGAGCGAAAATCTTCACCTGCAGCGGGTGCGGATTCCGCATCAATCGAAAGCCCTTCAGGCAGCACCGCCGCAAGATCGCCCAGCAACTGGCCGGGGCGCGAGGCAACAATCAATGGTGCGGCAAAGGGGAGTTCGGCACCGCGATACCAGCGGCGCAATCCGAGGAAAGAGTCGGCGCCCATCAGGCAAAACAGTGTACTGTCTGAGCGCAACTGGGCATGCAGTCGCTCCAGGGTGTCGATGGTGTAGTTGGGGAGGTGGCCGGCCACTGGCGCATCGGCAAGCGAAAGAGAGAACCCCGGTTCGCCGGCAATGGCAAGCCGTGTCATCTCCAGGCGGTCAGAAAAGCTGGCGGTTGAACCTTGCGGCTTCAGTGGCTGCGCACCCACAGGGGCAAAAAGCACTTCATCCAGTTTCAGGGCCGCGCGCGCGGCACGCGCTACAGCAAGATGACCCCTGTGGGGCGGGTCGAAGCTGCCGCCAAAGAATGCGACGCGGCGGCCTCTGACTGCGGTCCGGCTCATGTGTTCATGGTAATGCTTTACCATCGAACTCAGGACGATGCGATATTTGATTGCCATTCTCGCACTTGCCGGTGTGGTGGTTTCCGCGCTGGCCCTGCAAGTTCACTACTCCACCGCGACCGAGCCCTGCTCGATCAACGAGAAGTGGGACTGCGGCGTTGTGAACCACAGCCCGTTTGCCGAGATCGCCCACGTTCCGGTGGCGGCCATCGGGATTGCGGGCTACCTGGCGCTGGCGGGGCTGGCGCTGGCACGCCGGCGTGCGCTGTTGACCGCGGCCGCGCTGGCCGGGATGGGACTTGCGCTTTATCTCAGCCATATCGAGAAGGACATCCTACTCGTATGGTGCCTTTACTGCGTCATTTCGCAGGGCATCATCGCCCTGGCCACATTGCTGAGCGCGGGCTGGATGGTTTCCAGCGCATTCAGCAAAAGACGGGAAAAGGTTGGAGTGCCCAGATCGCAATGAAGTGAAGGTGGGCCCTCCGGACCACTCACCCTTCATGCGACATCCCGCCACTCTGCCTGCGCTGATAAAATTGAATTTGACCCATGCTTAAAGAAAAATACGCACGCTGGATGTATGAGTGGGAAACACGGCTGACTATGCGCGACGAAAATCGCGTGGTGCGGCCGCTGGAATGGGGCTTCGAGTGGATCGAGCCTTTTCTTGAGACGCATGGCTTTGGCGCGGCGGTGCCGCGTCCGGAGGATGTGCGCGACGATGCGGCGGCTGAGGCGGCCATGGTGCGGATCAACCAACTGCTGATCCGCCACAGCGACGTCTTCTTCGGCTATGAACGGCCAACGGACTTCCGCCTGGAAGAGCGGTATCCTCAGCTTTTCCCTACCAATGTGCGGCCGGAGACGCTGGAGCAGGACGCAGCGCTCAAGCAGCGGGCCGTCGAGGGCAAGTTGCCGCTGGCGCAGTATTTGCGCTTCACTTCGCCGGAGCGGACGCCTTATCCCGATAACGACCTGGTGAATGCCCGCTGGTACCCGGCACCGGCACACAAAGACCCCTTGCGGCCCAAGCAGGCTATCGTGGTGTTGCCACAGTGGAACGCCGACGGGTTCAGTCACAACTCGCTGTGCACCATATTCAACAAGATGGGAATTTCGGCGTTGCGGCTCTCCATGCCCTACCACGACATTCGCCGCCCCGCAGAACTGGAGCGCTCGGACTACTCAGTGAGCGCCAATATCGGACGCACTATTGCGGCTTGCCGCCAGGCGGTGGTGGACATTCGCTGTTGCATCGACTGGCTGGAAGAGCAGGGCTACGAGCACTTCGGTGTGCTGGGCACGAGCCTGGGTTCCTGCTACACCTTTCTCGCCAGCACCCACGATCCGCGCATCCGCGTGAATGCCTTCAACCATGCCTCAACGGCCTTTGGCGACGTGACCTGGGCCGGGCAAAGCACGCGCCACGTGAAGCAGGCTCTGGACGAGGCGGGCCTGACACAGGATCGTGTGCGGGAGTTGTGGGCGGCGGTGAGTCCGTGCAGTTATTACCCCAAATTCGCCGAGCGCGAAGCCGGCGGATCTGCGAAAAAGGTGCTGATGGTCTACGCCAATTACGACCTCACCTTTCCCAAGGAATATTCGCTGCAGGTGCTGGAGGCGTTTCGCCACTCTGGGGTCAACTTCGAGCCGCGTGTGCTGCCCTGCGGCCACTACACCACCGGCGAAACTCCCTACAAGTTCATCGACGGATGGTATCTGGGCTGGTTCGTCTACCGTGCATTCAAGGCATTGCGGGAAGAGAAGGCAGCCGGATTGAAAGCCGCCCCTGCACCCGCCGAAGCAGCCGAAGAGCAAGCGCTCTCGCGCTAGCGGATCGCGCTCAGATTCAGCCGCAACAGCTTTGCGGGGTCCAGATAGGCGTCCTGCCAGCGGACGGCCCAGTGCAGATGTGGGCCGGTCACGCGGCCAGTAGCTCCGGCAGCTACGAGGAACAGGACGGTGTTTCCAATGCGTCTTAGCATCAATTTGCTGAGCTATTCCTCTCGCAACGCCGCCATTGGATCGATGCGCGCCGCGCGAATTGCGGGAATCAGCGACGCTGCGCTGGCCACCGCTGTGAGCGCGGATACTGAGGCCAACATTACCCAGGGATCGCGCACCGATGTCCCGTAGAGAAAACTTGCCAGCGCTCGTGTGGCCAGCAGGGCAACAACCAGCCCCGCAACCGTGCCACCAGCGACCAGCCATGCATTCTCGCGAAACACCATGCCCACCACCGCTGTTCGCTGAGCGCCCAGTGCCATGCGGATGCCAATCTCGCTGGTGCGGCGAGCAGTGGCATAGGCCAAAGTGCCGTAGAGACCAATTGCCGTTACCAGCAATGCGCACAGGGCAAAGAAGATCGAGAGCATGGCCATCATACGTTCGGAGCTGATAGATGCGTCGATATCGCTGCTCATCGTCATGATCTCGGGGGCAGGAATCTCTGGCGCCATCTTTGCGGCAAGTGAACGAGCGGCAGCAGCGAAGCCGACAGGCGAGCCTTCGAGACGAACAACTGCCGTGTAGGACCCCTTCTGGTCTTCGCTTTGCATAATCGGTAAATACGCTTCGGGGCGTGTGCCCTCCCGGATGGACGCATAGACAATGTCGCCCACAACAGCGACCACTTCGTACGAAGCTTTGTCCATGGTTACATGCTGCCCGAGCACACTTTGAGTGGGAAACAGTTGCGTTGCCGCGGTCTGACTCAGTACGATTTTTCGACCAACCACCGGGGTATCACTCCACTCGAAGTCGCGCCCGGTTAGCACCGGAATGCGCATCGTTTGGAAGTACGCAGGGGCAGTCCTGTTCAAGTCTACTTCGCGATCGCCGCCGAGGGAAGTGTGCAGATGGCCCGTCATCCAACTTCCGCTCATTGGCGTGACACCCACAAAACTTACACCCTTAACACCGGGCAAACGTCTGAGAGAATCGCCGTACGCTTGGTACCACCGGATAAGTGGCTCGCCGACCAACGATTGCTTGCTCATGTTCAGATCGAGGTTGACCACGCCCTTGGGATCGAAACCCAGGCCGCTCTGATAGAGTCTCGTAAGACTTCTGGCCAGCAGACCGGCGCTCACCACGAGAATCAATGCAAGCGCCACTTCGAGACTCATAAGGATACGAGGCACAGTGCGCATCCGTTTGCGCACAGTGATTGCACGGGCGCCCAATTTGATCTGTTCGTTCAGGTTTGTCGATGTGCCCCGCAGCGCGGGGACCAATCCGATAGCGGCAATGACTACGCATACGGTGAGAGCGACAAACGCAAACACGCGCAAGTCGAGCGATGTGACGAGCAGCCGGGCAGTTCGATTGTTGCCGAGAACGAAGGCAGCCAGCGAGCGGCTGACGACAGGCACGGTGATGAGTCCGGCCGCCGTTCCTAGTAAAGCGATCAGCAGACTCTCAACCATGAGTTGCTGGATGAGCCGTATGCGCGTGGCGCCCATGGCCAGACGGGTAGCCAATTCGCGTTCACGTGCAGCCGAGCGCGCCATGAGAAGGCTGGCGAGATTCAGGCATGCGAGTAGCAACATGGCGGCGCACAAAGAAAACACCGCAACGAGAGGCTTGACGAAAACCGAGCGCAGATAGGAGTAACCGTTCGATCCCGGTTCTGCGGCCAACTGAAAATGTCGGCTTCGCGCATCTCGAATCCACTTTGCATCCGGAATTGATTCATCGAGGATCGGGTTTGTGGCAGCATGGAGCGCGGCGTTGGCCTGCTCCAGCGAAACACCCGGATTCCGGCGGGCAATCACGCGTATCCAATGTGAAGACCCCCCCGCAATGCTGCTAAAAGGGGCGTCGACTACAGGCTCTGCCCACAGCGGCGCATAGATTTCGGGACGGCGGGTCGGATCGGCTCCAAAGAAGTGCTTGGGAATGACGCCCACAACGGTAAATGGGGCATTGTCAATGTACAGTTGCCGTCCCACCACATCGGGCGCTCGATTGAACCATGTTTGCCAAAAACCCTCGCTAATGACAACCGCGAATCCCGTCGAACCTCCGCCGGGTTGGTCGTCCTGCGGTGTCAGGCAGCGGCCCAATAGCGGCGAAGTTTCCATTGCTTTAAAGAATTCCCCGCTCACCAACACCGCAGGTACCTCCACGTTGCCCGAACCGCTGTGTACCTCGAATACATTGCTGCTGAACCCGGCGACGGATTGGAAAGCTTCGTGGCGTTTCTCCAACGCGCGAAACATCGGAGCACCGAAGCTGTAGTTGAAACCGGGGTCAAGAGACCCGTTCCATCGCAAGATGGCGAGTTCTTCGGCACGCGGCACCGGCAGCGGGCGAAGTAGCAGACCGTTAATCAATGAGAAGACCGCCGTGTTTGCACCCACGCCCAGAGCCAGTGTCAGGATTGCGGTGATTGCGAAGCCGGGCGAGCGGCGTAGTTGGCGAAATCCGAAACACAGATCGCGGCCTATCTGTTCTAGGAAAGGAAATCCACGCTGCACCCGGTATGTCTCTTTGATCTGGGTGAGCCCGCCAAACGCGCGCAGGGCTGCTGTTCGCGCCTCCTGTTCCTCCATTCCGTGCGTGCGGTTCTCCTCGAAGGCGAGTTCGATGTGACCGCGCAACTCCTCGTCCAGGTCCCGATCCAACCTTTGCCGGCGGAAAAGGGGAGTGCAGCGGCTTAGCAGAATCCGCACCCATTCCATTTGCAACTCCTATTCTGAGGGCGTCAGAAAGCGCGCCATGGTCGCGGCGATGCGTTCCCAGTTCCGGGTTTCCGTTTCAAGCTGCTTGCGGCCCAACCGGCGCAAGGAATAGAACTTGGCGCGGCGATTCGTTTCCGACGTTCCCCACTCGGACTTGATCCATCCTCGCTGCTCCAGGCGCAGTAGGGCCGGGTAGATGGTCCCCTGATTCAACGCCAGCGTGTTACCGCTCACCTGCTCGATCCGCCGCGCAATGCCGTAGCCGTGCAGGGGGCCCATCGACTCCAGTGTCTTCAGCACCATCAGGTCCAAAGTGCCCTGCAGAACGTCGGATTTGTTTTCTCCCATACTTCACCTGTTGTCTTTCTACACATAGGATGCGATGCTCATAGGCAGAATGTCAACAGGAAAATCTACGTGCTGCCATTCAACTGTGGAACGGCCTGTTATCTACGCCGTAAACCGGCTAGAATTCTCTTATGACCGATCGCATGTCTCTTTCCCTTGCCCAGGCTGATCCGGAAGTCGCCGCCGCTCTTGACCACGAAACCCTGCGCCAGCATGAGGGGCTGGAGATGATTGCCAGCGAAAACTTTGTTTCCGAGGCGGTGCTTGAGGCGGCCGGCTCCATCTTTACCAATAAATATGCTGAGGGCTACCCGGGCCGCCGCTACTACGGCGGATGCGAGTATACCGACGTGGTGGAGAACCTGGCCCGCGACCGCGCCAAACAGATCTTCGGCGCCGAGCACGCCAACGTGCAGCCGCACTCCGGCTCGCAGGCCAACGCGGCGGCCTACGCGGCGGTGTTGCAAGCCGGAGACACCATCCTGGGCCTGGACTTGGCCCACGGCGGCCACCTGACCCATGGGCACCGGCTCAGCTTCAGCGGCAAGCTCTATCGACCCACGTTTTACCATGTGCGGCGCGATACGGAGTTGATCGACTACGACGAACTGGAAGCCATTGCCGAGCGGGAAAAGCCCAAGGCGATCATTGGCGGGGCCAGCGCTTATCCGCGCCTGTGGGACTTTGAGCGCATGCGCCAGATTGCCGACAAGGTGGGTGCGGTATACATCTTCGACATGGCGCATATCGCCGGACTGGTGGCGGGCGGTGTACATCCCTCGCCCGTGCCCCATGCGCACATCACCACCACCACTACGCACAAAACGCTGCGCGGGCCGCGCGCGGGCCTGATTCTGTGCGGCAAGGAACTGGCCGCGGCAGTGGACAAGGCGGTCTTTCCCGGCCAGCAGGGCGGCCCGCTGGTGCACATTGTGGCGGCCAAGGCGGTGGCGCTGGGCGAGGCGTTGCGGCCGGAGTTCCGCGACTATGCGGCGCAAATTGTGGCCAATGCCAAGGCCCTGGCTGCGACTCTTCAGCAGGCGGGCTATCGCCTCGTTTCCGGCGGAACAGACAATCACCTGCTGCTGGTGGACGTCTTCGAGAAGGGGATTCTGGGTTCCGAGGCCGAGCTGGCGCTGGGCAAGGCCGGCATTACGGTGAACAAGAACGCCATCCCCTACGACACCAATCCGCCCCTCAAGCCCTCGGGCATCCGCATCGGAACTCCGGCGCTGACCACGCGCGGAATGAAGGAGGCGGAGATGCGGGTGATTGGAGCCTGGATTGCGAAGGCTCTGGAGCAGCGCAACGACGAGGCCGTTCTGGAGCGCATTCGTGGCGAGGTGGCCGAGCTGGCCGGCCGATTCCCACTCTACGCATGGCGTCGTGCGCCGGCGGCGGTGGGTGCCTAAGTCGCGGATTCCGCAACAAAGTTTTTTAACTAACACAACTTGCGGGGAAGGGCGGGGTTGCATTTATTGTAGTTAGGATGACCTATTGGGTATAGAGGCGGCTCTTCTCCCTGGTTGCTGCCCCCGAAGGTATCCAGGAGGATAGTATGCGTCTAGCGCAGCTCGCTTTGACAGGGTTGCTTGCCGTCTCTTTACCGGCATTTGCACAACATAACGAAGGGAGCCATGCGGCGCCGCCACCCCCTGCGGCTCCTTCACGCGGGCCCAGTGAGTTTCACGGTACTCCCCACCCGGCCACGCCGCAGCGTAGCTACAGCGATAAGCAGGGCCATCCCAATGTCCCCCACGTGGACAAGGGCAATAAGTGGGTTGGCCACGACACCGGACGCAGCGATCCAAACTATCATCTGGACCATCCTTGGGAGCACGGCCACTTTTCCGGTGGCTTTGGCCCTTCGCATAGGTGGCGCCTTGCCGGCGGCGGTCCCAGCCGCTTCTGGTTCAATAACTGGTACTGGAGCGTTGCGCCCTATGACGTAGGCTTCTGCGACGGCTGGCTATGGGACTCCGATCAGATCGTCATCTATGACGATCCGGACCACGACGGCTGGTACCTGGCTTACAATGCGCGCCTTGGCACTTATGTACACGTAATGTATCTGGGAGCCTAGGCAATCGGCGCAAGAACAACACGCCTTACAACATCAAGGGGATGGGCTGCGGCCTGTCCCCTTTTGTATCTGTACGTGGTTTGCAGAGCACGCCTAAAATGTACAGACGCATACTTAAAAAGATAAGATAGCCAGTCCGTCCGGAGCAGCGACGCAGCCACATGGAATTGTAGTAGTGGCATCGCAAAATCATCTCAAGCTGAAAAGGATCTGGCATGAAACTCACACTTGCTGGCCGTCTGGCGCGCGTTCCTGCGACAATTTCCCGCAACCTTGCCGTGGTTATTCTGCTTTGTTGGTGTAGTGCCGTTATTGCCGCTGGGGCCGAACCCGCGGCTGCACCAATTGTGCTCACGGGCGCCGACCGGCGACCGGCTACATCGCTGGAAGGCGAGTGGGCCTCGATTGTCGATCCCTATTTCTCAGGGCTCTTCAGCTTTCACCACGAGGAGAAGAAGAACGGGTGGTTCCTTAACCAGAAGGCCAAACCCGGCGATCCATTTCCCATCGAATATGACTTTGCAAAAGCGCCCAAGTTGAAAGTACCCGGCGACTGGAACACACAGCGCGAATCTCTCCTTTTCTATGAGGGGCCTGTCTGGTACGAACGCGACTTTACTTATCAACCCAAAGAACGTACCCGCACTTTTCTGCACGTGGGCGCTGCCAATTACCACTCATGGTTCTGGGTGAACGGGCAAAAGGTGTGCGAGCACGAAGGCGGTTACACCAGCTTCAACTGCGACGTCACCTCAGCCGTTCACGCGGGCAGCAACTTCGTAGTGGCCGCAGTGGATAACACGCGCCACGAAGACAATGTTCCCACCCTGGAGACCGATTGGTGGAACTACGGAGGTCTCACCAGGGAGGTATCACTGATCGAGGTTCCAGAAACATTCATCGATCAATACGATTTGCACCTGCACGGTGGCCAGGACTCTGTGATAGAGGGGTGGGCGCATGTGATGGGCAGCGAGGCAGGCACAAAGGTTGAAGTAGAGATTCCGGAGTTAGGTGCAAAGGCATCTGCGGTCACGAACGATGGCGGGCGTGCTGCGATTCACCTCACGGTGAAGGGATTGGAGCGCTGGTCGCCGCAGACTCCCAGGCTTTACAAAGTTGTGCTGCGCGCAGGGCAGGACTCGATCGACGAACTTATGGGCTTCCGCACCATTGAGACGCGGGGAACAGAGATTCTACTCAACGGCAGTCCTGTCTTTCTGCGCGGCGTGGCCATCCATGCCGAGGCGCCCTATCGCACTGGCCGCGCCTACTCTGATAAGGATGCGGAGACGCTGCTGGGCTGGGCGAAAGAGCTGGGATGTAACTATGTTCGCCTGGCGCATTATCCGCACGCTGAGACAATGCTGCGCGCGGCCGACCGCATGGGCATTCTTGTATGGTCCGAGAATCCGGTGTATTGGGCGCTTGAGTTCGACAATCCCAAAGTGCTAGTCAAGGCTGAGCAGCAGTTAGACGAGGAGATCGGCACCTCGCGCAATCATCCATCCATCATTTTGTGGTCCATGGCCAACGAGACGCCAAACACCGCGGCACGCACGCAATTCATTGAAACCCTGGCCAATCGCGCGCGGGCGCTGGACCCCACACGCCTGATTACCGCGGCCTTGCTGGTGCGCGCCGAAGGAAATACCAAGATCGTGGACGACCCGCTGGGCAACGCGCTGGATGTAATCGGCACTAATGAATATATCGGGTGGTATGAGGGTCACCCGGATACAGCCGATGTTACTCAATGGCGCATTGCATACCAGAAGCCGATGATAATGAGCGAATTTGGCGGCGGGGCCAAGGCCGGCTTGCACGGCGAGGAGAGCGAGCGCTGGACTGAAGAGTATCAGGCCAATATCTATCGCCATCAACTACCCATGCTCAACCGCATTGCGCAGTTGAGGGGTATCAGCCCGTGGGTACTGATGGATTTTCGTTCGCCCAACAGGCCGCTGACCGGCATCCAGGATGAGTACAACCGCAAAGGACTCATTTCTGAACGGGGCCAGAAAAAGCAGGCATTCTATGTGCTGCAGAAGGCTTACAAAGACGGGACAATTGGAAAGGCCGATTAGTCCGCGTACGCATGCACTGCGCTAAGTGGGACAACTAAGCCGCAGCGGTATGCAGGAGCGTCAAAGTGAGTTATCCTCAGGTTATGGTGATTGAATCAATTCTTGCCCAACTCGACACGGAAATTGCACGGCTGACTCAGGTTCGCTCCCTGCTCGCCAATTCCGGCAAAGTCGCTGTTAAAGTAACTGAGCGTAAAACCAAAGTGGCTCCGGTAAAGAAGCGGAAGAAGCGGGTGCTGAGCGCCGACGCGCGGAAGCGCATCGCCGACGCGCAGCGTAAGCGCTGGGCCGCGCAGAAAGCCAAGTCCAAGAAGGAAGCGTAAGGCGCGAGTTTTCCCTCAAAGCAATGAGGGCGATCTCTCGGATGTCCATCGTGCGAGGCATGAAACAAACCCGCGGAATGTACCGCGGAGCCGTATTTGCAGAACGGGTGACGACGACCAGTCAACGCCACCCGGCTGCGCAAGATTCGTGTCGGTAGTCCAGATTGAATCGGGCTGAGACAACTTCAGTCAGCCAATCGTGAATTAAAGGTCAGTGTTGTAATTGCGTTCGAATAGATTAGCTTGAGTCGGGATTTCAAAGCCGTCAAGCCAGCCTCAAAACTCACTTCGGAATCAACCCTTCGCGCGTCAGCGCAGGGAAGGCGTTGCGTGCTGTAATGTCGCGGCAAGACTTATCCCTGCATATCTCGTCTAGTCTGCAATAAAGAGAACCTGCAGCAGCGGCGCCTGGGGGGGTATTAGGAGTAGTCTGTCTGAGTTGGGGGTGGCAGAATGGAAATGCCGGTGAGACACACCCAACTGCGTACCGAAAAGACATAGGCTTGGCATGACGGTCGTCACGGCGCGGCAGCGCGCGACGGCGTTCAATGGGATTCCGGTCAGGAAGATTAAAGAATTGGCGGTCATGAAGAGGCAGCCCTGTCGGCTGAGAAAGAAAGCATGAAAAGCCCGATCAAATTTGTTGCTGTCGACCTTGGCGCGTCGGGTGGAAGGTTGATGGCGGGCCTGTGGGACGGTGAGCGTTTCACACTGGAGGACCTGCACCGTTTTCCCAATGGCGGAGTTACCGTGGGATCCAATCTTTATTGGGACATGGCGGCCATCTGGGCCAATCTGCAGAGTGGCCTGAAGGAATACCGTACGCGTTTCAACGATTCGCCTGCCGGGATTGGCGTGGATAGCTGGGGCGTAGACTTCGGCCTGCTCAACAAAGCCGGACACCTGATCGAGAATCCGTTCCACTATCGCGATAAGCGCACGGACGGAATTCCAGCCCTGGCGTTCGAACTCATCTCCGACCGCGATATCTTTTCTGCTACCGGAATTCAGACCATGCAGTTCAATACGCTCTATCAGTTGTACAGCATGGTACGCAGCCACGACCGGGCGCTCTACGAGGCGGACCGGCTGCTGATGATTCCCGATCTCTGCTCCTATTTTCTTTGCGGCGACAAGCGCGCGGAGTACACCGAGGCTACCACCACGCAGCTCTATTCAGCGTTTGCCGGAGATTGGGAGTATTCGGTGGTGAAGGCGCTCGATATTCCAGCGGCGATTCTGCCTCCTGTTATCAAGCCCGGAACGATGCTGGCCCCGCTGCGCTCGCAAGTACTGGAGGAGTGCGGCTTCGCGCTGCCGTTTCCGGCTATTGCGGTCGCATCGCATGACACTGCGAGCGCCGTGGCGGCCATTCCCAGTATGGAAGCAGAGAGCGTTTTTATCAGCAGCGGCACATGGAGCCTGATGGGCGTGGAACTCGATGCGCCGAATGTTTCAGATGAGTCTTACCGCCTGGGCTTTACTAACGAAGGCGGCGCCGATGGCTCAACCCTTCTGATGAAGAACATTACCGGGCTTTGGATCATCCAGGAATGCATGCGGCATTGGAAGAGCCAGGGCCAGAGCCATTCCTGGGACGACCTCCAGACTGCAGCTTCGCTGGCCACGCCCTTCAAATGCCTGATCGATTCAAACGCGCGGGACTTCCAGATGCCTTGCGACATGCCTGACGCGATCCGCCATTACTGCCATGCAACGCACCAGCCTGTTCCAGACACGGTGGGAGAAATAGCCCGTTGCGCATTTGAAAGCCTGAGCTTGAAATACCGTTCCGTACTGGATTCGCTCACGGCGCTGACGGGGCGCGCCTTTCGCACCCTGCGCGTGATGGGCGGGGGTAGCCTGAACACCATGCTTTGCCAGATGACGGCCGACGCATGTGATGCGCAGGTGGTGTGCGGACCGGTAGAAGCTTCGGCTCTTGGCAACGTGATGATGCAGGCGGTGGCCACCGGACATTTGCCCAGCATTGCCGCGGGCCGGGCCGCCATCTCCGCATCCATTCAATCCAGGTCGTTTGAGCCTCATCGCAGTGACGCTTGGGACGCAGCCTATGCGCGCTTCAAGCAACTGGAGTCAAGTTAATGCGGCATGACCCCGCGCAGGCCGCACGCAACATTTCAAATGGCCCAGGGGGCCGGAGCTTTAGTCAAGGAGAAAGACGATGTCAGCTTATGCAGTTCCTGTAATAGAGGAGCCCGTTTCAGTCGCCGCCAATAAGGTGCTGTTGATCGCCAGCGGGGACCTGCGCCAATCGGCGAACAAGGTTTGCTGGCCCGCACAGCTTGCAATGGAACAACAGATCATTGCCGCATTCGCAGCCGAAGGTTACCAGCTTGAGCGCGCGCATTCCTATCAGCCGGAATTGCAGCATGGCTTCATCTACAGCCAGCGCATGGGCATGGATGTCTTCGAGCATATCCATCCGGATGCACCGCTGGTAGTGGCCGAGGCGGTTTGGCAGTATAGCCACCATGTGCTCGCAGGGCTTCTAAGTCACCGCGGGCCCATTCTCACCATCGCCAACTGGTCAGGGCAATGGCCGGGGCTGGTGGGCATGCTTAACCTGAACGGCAGCCTCTACAAGGCCGGCGTCAAGTTCAGCACTTTGTGGAGCAAAGACTTCGACGACGAGTTCTTCCGCCGCGGCCTGCGCCAATGGCTTAAGGAACACAAGATCGATCACGATCTGAGCCACGTGCGGGACCTTGTTCTGGCGGCATTGCCGGCGGCCGAGCGCGCGCTAGGCAGTTCGCTGGCCATGCAGCTCAAGACCCAGAAAGCGATTCTGGGAGTTTTCGATGAGGGCTGCATGGGGATGTACAACGCCATCGTCGAGGACTACCTGCTGAATAAGACAGGCATCTACAAGGAGCGGCTGAGCCAGTCAGCGCTGGTTGCGGCCATGCGCGAGGTCCCGGACGCAGAGGCGCAAGCGGTGCGGACCTGGCTGGAAAAGCGAGGCTTCACATTTGTCACCGGCCCGACGGAAGAAACCGATCTGACCGATGCGCAAATTCTCGAGCAGTGCAAGATGTATATCGCCGCGATGCGCATCGCCGGCGAATTTGGCTGTGACGCCATCGGCATTCAGTATCAACAGGGCCTGAAGGACATGGTCCCGGCTTCAGACCTGGTGGAGGGGTTGCTAAACAATGTGGAGCGGCCGCCGGTGCTGGACAAGAATGGCAAAGAACTCTATGCCGGCGCGCCCTTGCCGCACTTTAACGAAGTAGATGAGTGCGCCGCCGTGGATGCGCTGGTTACCAATCGCGTCTGGACGGCGATGCATCTCGATCCGGCAACCACGTTGCACGACGTACGCTGGGGCGAGCACTACACCGGCGGCGGCATCGATGATTTTGTGTGGACCTTCCAGATCTCCGGCGCGGTCCCGGCGTCGCACCTCATAGGCGGCTATGCCGGTGGGCGCAGCCTGCGTCAGACGCCCATGTATTTCCGTCTCGGCGGAGGAACGCTCACGGGGATTTGCAAGCCCGGTCACGTCGTATGGAGCCGCATCTTCGTAGAGGACGGCGCGCTGCATGCCGACATCGGCCGTGCCACCGCGGTGGAACTGCCCGCCGAAGAAACCGAGCGGCGGCTTAACTCCGTCACTCCGGAATGGCCTATCATGCATGTGGTCCTGCATGGCGTGAGCCGCGACCAGTTCATGGCGCGCCACCATGCCAACCACGCCAATGTGGCCTATGCACCCACCGCGGAGGCTGCGGACAAGGCTCTGGCAGCCAAGGCCGCGATGCTTGCCGAGATGGGGATTCACGTCCACCTTTGCGGCAAGTAAGTCAGCACAGACGATCTTCCGGGATGCGGCCGAAAGCGGCCGCACTCGGGGGACGCCGTGCAGCACGAGGACAGTGGCCAGTTTGTACCCCTTTCGAGATACCCCCCTCCCCCCTATTCTGGGGGTAAATTCCTTATTTTCATGCGTTTAGAGCATTTTCACTATTTCTGTCGAGTTCCAAAGCGAAGTCGGAACCAAGCTAGA
>PLSM01000040.1 GCA_003165075.1 Acidobacteriaceae bacterium
ATGGACCATATTGTCGCCACACCTGTCGCGCCAATTGATTGCGAGTTTGGCAAAAGATACCGCGATGCCAAGTCAAGCTGTCGAATCATCCGACGAGGCACTTCGGGTGGTCGAACCGAGAGAATATGCTAGAGCGGTTTCACCGCAACTGTTATCAGGCGGGGATTAGGAAGTGGTTTTTCTTGAGGAAAAACCACGCAAACGGTCTTCGCTTCTGTAAAGACCTGCGGTGAAACCGCTCTAACGCGACCATGACTCGAGGGCAATGGTTGCCGTCGCAGCTACCGACCCGTGGAGCGTTTACGTCGACTGGCGCTTCAGGGCTGGTACTCCCACAAGTCATTGAGCTTTGCCGTTGAGAGGTAGCCGGAGGACGGACAGAGCCCGACGTCGCCGCCAAAGAGCCATAGATTGCCAGATTTGTCGGCCCACCCTACAGAGCCGGTGCGTGCGCCAGGGACGTTCGTGGCGGACGGAGTTCCAAGGGTTCCGTAGGTTCCCGTCTGGCATGCCTGGGTTGAGCCGCCAACCCAAGTCCATTTGCCGTTGCTGTATTTCCAGAGGTCGTTATAGGCGGCGAGCGCCAAGTTGTCGCCTCCAAAGAGCCATCTGTTGCCCTCGGAATCGGCCCAGGAGATTGCGAATTCGCGCGGAGGCGGCAGGTTGCCCGGGGCGGCCACGCCCTGGGTCCCGAATACTCCCGGCTGGTTTGACACGTTCGGCCCTCCCACCCAGGCCCATTCGTTTAGAGATGGGCTAAACTCCCATAGGTCGTTCAGCACGCAGTCCACCGACCCGCCACAATTGTCTCCGCTCGTTCCCACGCCCGCTCCTCCGAAGAGCCACAGGTTTCCTTCGGCATCGACCCAGGTAGCGGCCCCGAACCGCGTGCCTGGAGTGTTTCCGGGCGCTGGCATTCCGAGGGTCCCGTACGTCCCGTATTGATCAACCTGGTCCGATCCAGCCATCCAGGTCCACTTGCCGTTGCTGTATTTCCAAAGATCGTTGAGGTTTCCGCCCCCATTCGGGACAAAACCCAGCCCGCCGAAAAGCCAGAGGTTTCCCGATGGATCAGCCCACGCTGACGCCCACTGTCGCGCCCCCGGGGTATTGCTGGGGCTGGCCACGCCCTGTGTTCCGAAGACAGCCACGCCGGACCAAGCCGCGCTCCACGCGATATTCGATCCGCTCATCCAGGTCCACTCGCCTTTGCTGTATCTCCACAAATCGCCGAGGAGGCCTCTCGTTCCTTGAGAATCGATGCCGAGGCCGCCATAGAGCCAGAAGTTCCCCTGTGGGTCGGTCCAGCATGTGGCCTCCCATCTTGCGCCAGGAATATTGCTCGGGGCGGCAGTCCCCATGGTTCCGTATGCCCCTGGCTGCTCGGCCTGGTTCGACCCGCCCATCCACGTCCATTCTCCGTTGGTGTACTGCCAGAGGTCGTTGAAATCTCCTTGCCCATTGTGGGGCGTCGCGCCGAAACCCCCGAAGAGCCAGAAGTTCCCCGCTTGATCCGTCCAAGAGCAGCCCCAGACGCGCGCCCCTGGCGTATTGTGGGCGGATGTGGTTCCCTGCGTACCGTAGGTCCCGGGCTGATCGATAGTATTAGACCCGCCCATCCACGTCCACTCGTTGTGGACAGCCGGGGTTGAGGGTGACCCGGTGGCTCCGCCGCCACAGCCGATGAAGGCGAGCAGTGCCATTCCCGTGAATACGAGGATGCATGTCTTGATGCTTGTTCCCATAACCTATTCCTTTGTGCATAGGATACACCAGGGCTGTGACCCGGGTTCTCCGACTCACAGCCCCGCTCTCGTCGCTAGTTGATTGTCATGGTGCCGAGATCTACTTCGGCTTCGTCTCCGTTGATGCTGGATGCTTTCGCATAGCCTGTCACCGAAAATGTTGACAGATCTGTGTGTGCCGGGATCGTTACGGAGTATGTACCGGAGTACGAGCCGGAGATGACCGTACCATGCCCCGAGACCTGAATGTACGCCGTACCATACTCTTCGGAGCGGGGGGGCGTTCGAGATTTGGAGGCTTGATGGTTGTTGGCATCCGGATCACTCCACACGCGCGCGCGATGAGTAGAGATTACTCGGATTGGGCCACTGGCACCACTGGGGAAGAATGGAAGGGATTAATGCGGTGGGTTGGCTGCATCGACGGTCAACTGAGATTCGCTGCCTCTTTGGCTGGCCGGGTCCGTTACCATGGCGCGCAACCGGTAGCTTCCGCTGGCTGGAACAGCAATGACCTGATCGAGACCTACGCCGGATTGGAGCATCTGCTTAGCCTGGGTCAGGGCAATGCCGTTGATCGTCACCATCGTGTCGGTGGAGTTGATGATGGCGCCGTCGTTGCCATAAAGCACGGTGGTGAATTCAAGCGTGCCGCCGCAGTCCGTCCAGTGGTCTGTTTGCGTCGCGCCCTCTGTTCCTCCACCGGATGAAAAGGATGTGGTTGAAGAGGAGCTGATGCTAGTTTGTACTTGCGAATAGAGTTTGAGGTCTTTTGGCGCGATGGAATAGTGGATGCGGTAGATGCGGTATGGGCCGGGGATCCAGTGCGGAGTGGGGTAGTTCCATTTGGGGAGACTCGTGCCGGACGGCGTGATCTTCTCCGATGGCGCGGCGGTTACCTGGAACGGCAACGGCGGAGCGGGAGCTTCGAGCGAGAGTGGGCATACAGGCCCGTTATATTGCCCAACCATGACCCCTCCTCCGCGTATGATTTGTCCGACGAGCTTGTTGAGCAGCAACTCGTGTTTTGAGCCATAGCCTGGATCGGAAGGCGATGGACTCGTGAGAAGGACCGGTTTGCTTGGCACGGCGAAGAACATGGCGAACGGGTCACATGGCGACGGTGGCTTCATAAGCCGGGGAGAAGCCAAAGCGGCTGGCGGATGGTTGGCCGGTGCCTGAGCCGGGAGTGGGTGGGTGGCGACGGCAAGCAGCGAGATCAACAGGGCAATGCGCGTGGGTGACACAGTGGCTCCATCCTGCGGAAACTTGGTACGCAAGTAAGATAAACCCGCACAGCAATCCAGACTTGCTTTTCTTATAGGCGTGCGATTACCGGGCCGCGCGCATGAACCCCACTCATGCCCAATCAACGCGTATGAATCGGCTTGATGTGCACGAAAAACCGTATTTCGGGAACCTCGATGGGTTTATATTGAGTGCATGAAACTGGGCGAGTTTACGGGCTGCTTCCGTTTGACACTTCTTCTCGTTTTAGCTTTTTCAGCTTGTACCTCGCGGGCGCAGAAAACTGTCCGTCAGATTGAAATCCAGCCGGGGTGGGGCGGTTTGGGAATACCCCAACATGCTGATGTAATTGTTTGTCATACGAAGGATGGTTTTTTTAGAGGTGGTAAACGTGTCGGTACTGCGTTGGTGCTGGCGTTGGTCGATGCACTCAGCGCACCAACGATTGCGAAGCCAGACCTCGACAACCTCGGCGTCACTACAGAATGGCTCAAGGCCAATCTTTTAGCCAGAAAGCAAACACTCCCGCACAAACAAGTTGCGCTAGAAGGAACCGTCAGCCAGCAGGAGTTGTTTGCAAGCTCATTTACAGACATCGCAGTAATGGCAAAAATCGTTCCGAATTTGTATAGCTACATCAGCTTCGACGACAACGCCTATGTAAAATTGCAGGTCACTTTCGAGGATGGTTCACAGATCACTGCAGAGTCATACTCCTTCTATGCGTTCATGATTCCGTGGAGGGTCGGGGAAAACCACACCGAAACCTTCAACGTGAATATTTCACGTGCCGTCTCAGCTCTGTTGCCAGCGAAGACGATAGAAAAGGAGCGGCTTGCCGGAGAAGAGTTCGCATCAAAGCTGGCTGATGAACTGATGCGGCAGATAGAGCCGGAGTGGAACATGCGCGGGGTAGAAGACCGCGCTGGCGATTCGTTGGCCGCACTACGACGCGTCTACACGGTCAGGAGCGCGGACATCAATTCATACAATAGCGAGGATTTCGGACTCCATTGGAGTTCAAAAGGACCGTTCGAGTCGAATCTACACGTCACTCTTCACAAGCCGGATCATCCAGCCAATCTGATGGATCAACTCGTGCTGTTGTACGACCACGACAGGGTAGTCGGACTTCAACATTTTTTCGACACCGGAGAGAAGTACGACTCGCTGGTACTCTCTGTGCCGTGGCTGGTCGACTACATGCGTCAGAATCCCAAGGTCGAGCTATATGTTCAGCATGTGCATGAAACATCCTTCGGCGAACACGCGATGCGCACCTTCGCTCTGGACATGAAGGCGCGCGGCCGCGAGGAGTTGATTCCGGTCGTGCGTGCGCAGCAGGCAGACATTGCACTCGTTACTGTCGGCAGCGCATACTGGCTTGTTTTCCCAGACAAGCACATGATGCTCTGGCGATATGAACTCCCCAGAGATCTGCTCAAATGGAAGCCCAGCGACTTCCCGCCGGGGCGCTGCGGAGACTACGAGTCCAACTTCGGAGGCTGCTCTGGTCTGACAATCACGCAGGATGGCGATCTGGTGCGGGAGAAAGGATTTCGAGACGAGGCTTGTGTCGCATCCTATCGCGAAAAACATGCAATCGACCTGCCCGCTCCCGACGCGCTCTTCTCTGTCTCGGATCACAACGAAAGCGGCTTTATCGACCGCACAGGAAAAATAATCATCCCGCTCTGCTTTGACGATGCTGGAGACTTCTCCGAGGGCTTGGCCCGTTTCGAACGCGATGGAAGCTGGGGTTACATGGACGAAACAGGAACCGTGGTTATCGAACCAAGATTCCCTTCTGCGGAGGATTTCTCAGAGGGGCTGGCACGAGTGCAGGTCACAGGTTCGGCTCGCGGCTACGACGGTCGTTGGGGTTTTATCGACAAGACCGGGAAGATCGTCGTCCAGCCAGACTATAAGTGGTCCCGTAGCGAGGGCGACGGAGCTGAACAGGCCTTCCACAGCGGGCTGGCAAAGGTCGAGGTGGATTACAAGAGCGGATACATCGATCAGACCGGCAAGGTTGTCATCCCGACGCAGTTCACCTATGCTTACCCGTTTGCCGACGGGATTGCCGCCGCAACAAAATCAGAAGATGGAGAGTCCGGTTGGGGGTTCATCGACACCTCCGGCAAGTGGGTAATCCCACCGCAGTTTGAGTGGGCAAACAACTTTTCAGAGCACCTTGCAGCAGTAAACCGGCACCACGACTGCGGTTACATCGACGCATCGGGAGCTTACGCTCTACGACCTCCCGTCTCGCCCGGGAAAATTGATTGCGTAGAAAACTGGGGAGATTTTTCTGAAGGGCTCTCACGCTGGATGATCGGTAGCAAGTACGGCTTCATCGACCACACTGGAAAGATGGTCATTCAGCCACAATTTGACCTGACCGATCACTTCTCGGAGGGACTGGCAGCCGTCATGGTGAATCGTAAGTGGGGATACATCGACAATTCAGGAATGATGGTTATTCCTGCGAATGATTTTTCCAACGCGAATCCATTCCACAACGGGCTCGCCCGCGTTGTCACAAACCATGAGACTTACGGCTATATAAACAAGACCGGGAGATTTGTCTGGGAGTCAAAGCGAGAAGGTACAAACTGACCAATTCTGCAATTCGAAAACTATTCCGGAAGTGCCGGTAAAGTCAGCTTTGCGGTAAAGTGACCCCTGATTGACCCGCTGCCCTGCGACTTTACTCAAAACCCCATTTTGCGGGCACTATACGGGGAAGGGGCGATTGGCGATATAAGCCCATTTACGGCAATCTTGGATCTCAGGGTTCGAGAATGAGTTCGCAGACACCGGAGTGGCAGTTGATAAAGCCAAGATATACGAGGGTGACTTGAGAACCCGCGGGAAAGAGTCCGGTATATTCTGCTCCTACAATCAGGTCCTGAGCTTCTGGGATCGTCTTGTCTCCCGTTGGCTTGATGTCTATAAACTTTCCGCTCCTAACCAGAATCCGGTATTCGGCGACGCCGTTGCGACCGTTGGCGCTGCCAAGGGGGAGCTTACGCGATTCATCGAGTTCCGGTTTGTACCCTTGAGCTGATGCAACCTCTGAGAGATGCTTGCTGGTCTCCGGGTTAACCTCGGCTATCCACGATGCCCTGAGGTAGCTCTCGGCTTCGGCTGACTTGCCTTCTCGAAAGAGAGTCCATCCCAAGCTGTCCCAGGCGGCTGCAATTAGGTGACTTTGCTCTTTGAACTTCGTCGGGTCGCCGTCGAGAGTCAGGCTGTTACTGTCTTCAGTGAGCTTGTCGAGGGTAGCGCGGTCAGTTCTCTCTGCCTCGGGCAGATCGATCGAGGCGTCTGCAAGCGCGTTCGA
>PLSM01000177.1 GCA_003165075.1 Acidobacteriaceae bacterium
TATTTATGCAGGAGTCAATAGTGCTTAGACCGCGTGAATTGGTAGTTCATCATGGACAAGCGTGGACCGGGAGGTCCACGCTACAGCCGGCCAGGAGGCCGCGCTACATTCATTTGATTACGAAATCATGCGGTCACGGTACTAGAGGCCTGCTTTGTGGAGGGCGGAGTTGATCGACTCGTTCAGGTGCTGGCTGGTGAAAGGCTTCAAAAGATAGGCGTGAGTCGCCTCTTGGAGCGCTCGGGAGACAGTGATCGCATCGCTCGCGGCGGAGATAAAGATCACCGGGAGCTTCCGCTTGTCGAGCAGAGTATGGGCGGTCTCGATGCCATCGATATGGCCGGCAAGCGAAACGTCCATCAGGATCAGATCGGGACGAGTTTGCGCGAAGGCCAATTGCGCCTCGTGAGAATTCTGCGCGGTTGCAACCACCTTGTGCCCCAGGCGCTGGATTTGATGGCGCAGGTCCATCGCGAACATCGTGTCATCGTCAACAATCAGAATTTTGGCCATCTTCCATGCACCCCAAGATTGCAATCGGCTCCCCATCGCGGCGAGGGGCCACGGAGGGGGATTCTCTCTTGTTGAATATCGGCAAGAAACCGATAACTCTTCGCTCTTTTTCATCCGCCCCCCCGGTTTTGCTAGTGATTCAGGAAGGCAGCCTCGCCGGCGTTTGCCGGACTGGTTGCTTCACGCCGGCGACGATGACCACGATCGTCTTTACTTGCGGATAGGCTCTAAGGGGAATTGAATTAGAAACAATCAATCTGTTCTCCTTCGGTTGGTCCATGAGTTGCCTGGCATTGTTCCAGAGGTCTGAATGGAGTCGAACCTGTTTCCTTTCAGTATTCTCCTGGAGAGCGAATGCGCGTCTTGGTGCTTCAAAAGCCCAAGCCATGGCTTGGATACGGGTCGGCTGTGCTGCTGTCGCTTCTGGCGCAGTTTTGTCGCATTCCCTTGCATCCCCCCACCACGATGCCGTTCATCACCTATATACCTTTTATGCTGGTGGCGGCCTGGTACAGCGGATTTGGACCCGGCATTCTTGCTTCGGCCCTCTGCATACTTGAAGCGATTTACTTTGCCGTCGATCCCGTAGGAAGTTTTGCAATTTCCAATCCGCAGCACTTGGTGGGCTTATCGATCCTGGCCCTGATCGGGTTCATCTCGGCGGCTCTTTTTGAGAATCTGAGGGTAGCCTACCGTTCCGAGCTGTCGGCGCTGCAACGCTTCGACGATCTCCGCAACCACCAGGCGGAGATCGTCGAGTCGTCGGACGACGCCATCCTGTCCAAACGCCTGGATGGAACCATCCTGTCGTGGAATCGCGCCGCGGAGCGCATCTTCGGGTATTCGGCGGAGGAGGTGATTGGCAATTTGGTTCTGCGGATCATTCCCCCCGAACTGCATGCGGAAGAGCTTTCCATCGCCAGCCAGATCCAGCTAGGCCAGAAAGTGGAACCCTTCAACACCGTGCGCATGCACAAGGACGGCCGCAGGGTTCCCATTTCTCTCAGCATTTCGCCGATTCGCAACGCGCAGGGAGAAGTGATCGGCGCTTCGAAGATCGCGCGAGACATCTCAGCCCAGAGGCAGGCCGAAGCGCAATTCCGGTCCATCGTCGAGGGAGCGCCCAACGCGATGCTGGCAGCCAATCGCGAAGGCAGGATTGTGCTGGTCAATCGCAAGACCGAGGAACTGTTTGGCTACGAGCGGATGGGGCTGCTTGGGAAAGATCTCGAACTGCTGATTTCGCTGCGCTATCGATCCATGTATGCCGGTCTGGTTGCAACCTCCTTCGAGCATCCGGAAACTCGTCACGTGGGTGAACTGCCCGAGGTGTTTGGACTGCGCAGCGACGGCAGCGAGCTTCCCCTGGAGGTCGGGCTCAACGTCGTCCAAGAAGCAGGAGGGCCCCTCTGCATTTTCTCCATTATCGATATCACCAGGCGCAAGCAGTCCGAAGCACAATTCCGGTCCATCGTGGAGGGAGCGCCCAACGCGATGCTGGTCGCCAATCGCGAAGGCAAGATTGTGCTGGTCAATCGCAGGACGGAGGAACTGTTCGGCTACACGCGCGAAGAGCTGTTCATCCAGAGCATCGAAATGCTGATGCCGTTGCGCTATCGTGAGCAGCATCCCGCCAAGGTTCGGAACTTCTTTGAGAACCCGCGAAACCGGTCCATCGATGCCAAGGGCGATCTCTACGGGCAGCGCAAGGACGGGAGCGAGTTTCCGCTGGAACTCGGACTCGCCTACATTCAGGAAGGCGAGCAGACGCTGGCGCTCGCATCCGTCATCGAGATTTCCAAGCGCAAGGAATTGGAGAACGAACTGGCAGGCAAGATCGACGAGCTGGCCCGTTCCAATCGCGATCTGGAGCGGTTCGCCTACCTGGCATCGCACGATCTGCAGGAGCCGCTGCGGGCGGTCTCCGGCTGCTTGCAGTTGCTGGAGCAGCGGTATCGCGGCCAACTGGACGAGCCGGCCGGCGAATGGATCGGGCACGCAGTGGACGGCGCGGCACGCATGCGGGTGCTCATCGAGGCATTGCTCTCCTACTCGCTGGTGAGCAAGGGGGGCAATCCCTTGCAGCCGGTCGATTGCAATGCGGCGCTGGAGATGGCGCTGAGGAATCTCTCGGTAAGCATCAAGGAATCGGGGGTCGAGATCAGCCGGGAGCCATTGCCCATGGTTGCCGGCATCCCTTCTTACCTGGACATGCTGTTTCAGAACCTAATCGGAAACGCGATCAAGTTTCGCAGGCTGGACTTGCCCGCAAAGGTACGCATCGGCGCAGAGCTCAAGGAAGGCTACTGGGTGATTTCGATCTCCGATAACGGCATCGGGATCGAAGAGCAGTACTTCGAGCGCATCTTCAACCTCTTCCAGCGCCTGCACTCGCGCTCCGAATACCCCGGCACGGGAATTGGCCTGGCGCTGTGCAAGCGGATTGCGGAACAGCATGGAGGCAAGATCACGGTGACATCGACACCGGGCCAGGGTTCCTGCTTCAGCTTTACGCTCCGCCCTCTGGCTCAGAGCTGAGTTCAGCCGCCGCGGAGAAGGATGCAGGACAAGAAACAAATTGGAGACGCACACATGGATATCCCTGCTACGCCGCGGCTGCTTGACATCCTTCTGATTGAGGACAGCCCCACCGACGTGATGATGACCCGTGAAGCGCTGCGGGAAAACCGGATGCTGAATCCGCTGCGCGTGGTCCAGGACGGCGTCGCGGCCATGCAGTTCCTTCGCCGCGATCCGCCTTACACGGACGCGCCCCGGCCGGGGTTGATCCTCCTCGACCTCAACCTTCCCAGGAAAAGCGGGCCGGAGGTGCTCGAGGAGATCAAGAGCGACAAGAACCTTGCCCAGATTCCCGTAGTTGTTCTCACCACCTCGCGCGCCGAGGAAGATGTTGTTAGATCTTACGGGCTTCATGCCAATTGCTTTATCTCCAAGCCGGTGGACTTTTCCCGGTTTGTGGAAACGATTGGCTCGATCAAGGAATTCTGGTTTTGCGTGGTAACCCTGCCGGCTCAATGATGCGGCGTCTCGGAGCTTCGTCTTTCATGGAGCAAGAATGAAGAAGCAGGCAATGCGCATTCTGATCGTCGACGACAGCGACGTCGATCGCATGCTGGTCAAGCACATGCTGACGCAGACTGGTCTCGAATGCGAATTCACGGAGGCGGACGCGGTTCCCTTGGCGCTCGCTGCGTGCGAACGCCAGACCTTCGACGTGGTCCTGACCGACTACAATCTCCCCGGAACCGACGGCCTGGACGGACTAGTGGCCCTGCGCGAACGCAGTCCCGATTGTGCGTTAATCATGCTAAGCGGACGTGGAGATGAGATGGTTGCGACCGAAGCCATGCAGCGCGGCGCATCCGACTATCTGCCCAAGCTCCGCATGACCTCGGAATCGCTCAACCGTTCCCTGCAAAATGCGCTGGAGAAACGGTCCTTGCGCAGGAAACTTCTTGAAAAGCAGGCGGAGCTGGAGACCTTTACCCGGGTGCTGGCGCATGACCTGCGGTCCCCGGCAGCCTCGCTGCAGACATTCGCGACGCGCATCGGCGAATGGCTCGAAGAAGGAAATCTGCCAAAGGCTTTGGAGTATGCCGACTGGATCAACAAGACGGCGGCGCGCATGAACCATCTGATTGACACGCTGCAGAAGTATACCCTGGCCGACGGCACGGTGAAGATGGAAGAGGTGAAGATGGAAGAGGCGCTGCAAGCGAGCCTGGCCAATCTGCGGGAGATGATTGAAACCAAAAACGCCGTTGTAACCGCGGACAAGCTGCCGGCGGTCCTGGGAAATCCTCCCCAACTGATTCAGCTGCTGCAGAATCTGATTGCCAACGGGATCAAGTACTGCGACAAGCCAAATCCAACCATTCAAATCTCCGCCGCGGCTTGCATTGAGGAGGAAACGGGAGACGCTCTGTCTCAATTCGCCCTGAAGGACAATGGCATCGGCGTTTCGGAGGCAGATTCAAAGAAGATATTCGAGCCGTTCTACCGGGCCGGGAACGCACACCAGCGCGACGGCACGGGGTTGGGCCTCGCCACCTGCAAGAAGATTGTCGAGCGCCACGGCGGCCAGATCTGGTGCCAGTCCAAGCTGGGGGAAGGAACGAGCTTTTTCTTTGTCCTGCCGGCTTTTGCAGAGCCCAGGCAGGCTGAGAAACAGTGCGGATGAAAGGCGATCGGCAGGTTTATTGCGGTTCAGAACCCGCATTTCCCAGGCCCAAGAGCCTCGACAGCAACCGATCGGAGATGCGCTGGTCCGGATCGAGCGATAGATCGGTGAGCGATCGGCCAACAAGATGGGCTATCGTAAGGTCCAACTCGCTCAGGAGGGAACTGCTGGCGTCGAGAATGTTGTTCCTCTGGTCGAGGGTCACCAAAGCGGCAGAGGCGATCTCGCATTCTGTGGCGGTCTTCGCCGCGAGGGCTGCCGTGTTGGCATGAAGCTGCTCAACTGCGTCGTGCAGCATCAACAAATACCCCGTCCCATCGCCGGAGTCACTCACCAAGGACACAAGGGAAATGTGAACAAGAAGCAGCCCTCCACCGGAACCTTTGAGAGCCCAGCCGATCTCCTCGACGCGCACATCGCGTTTTGCACGGTACAGGCCGCGAACCGTCTCTTGTAAGTCCCGGCGGAGCCTGATGACATGGCTGAGCTGTTTTCCTCTCACTGCGACGGGCAACATTCCGGTCAGCCTTTCTGCGGCCGCGTTCATAAACTGGATGGTTCCGTCCATGGATACGGTTAGAATTCCCTCGTGTCGAGATGCAACCATTTCCGCCGCTTGCGAGTGCGCGGCGCGGTTCCCGGCCTCCTGTTCAATCCGGTAGAAGGCCAACTCCAACACCGCTTTCAGGTCGGATCGGGAGGTGGGTTTGATCAGATATCCATAGGGCATCTCCGCGGCGGCGCGCCGAATGGTCTCTTCGTCGTTGCAAGAGGTGAGAAAGACAACGGGAATCCGATAGGACTCCTGAAGCAACCGCGCCGTCTGGATTCCATCCAGACAGCCAAGAATGTGAATGTCCATCAACGCCAGATCGGGGAGGTAGATTTCGGAAATCGACATGGCCTCTTCAGCGCTTTCGCCAATCCCCACAACTTCGTACCCCAGTTTCTCCACCTCATACTGCAGGTCCCGCGCGACCATCGAATCGTCTTCAACGATCAGAATCTTCTTTTTCATCTGGCTTCCTCTCCCCACTCGATGTTCGCCCAAGGACGCGCGCATTGATTCTCTTTACCGGTTGAACCAGGACTCTAAAGCCGGCGTATCGGCCACAGAGCACAAAGTACGACGATTGCATCGGCATTGAACTGGCGCGCTCTTGCGGAGTGCAACGAAGAACGCCCGCCTCCCAGCAAGCTCTCGAAGGAGCCCTGCGTGGAAGGAGAATGACGCACCCGAGTCCGGTTGATCGGATTTTTCATCGCAAGCACTCCGGATGTTCTCGCAGAGCCTCGAGAAATCGTCTGTCTGTGACATAGACATGATTGGTCACCCAATCGAAGATGAAATGCATCAGCTCTTCTGCATCCTTCGCGCGTGTGCTGTTCTTGAAGCGGATGGTCATGTCGGCAATTGCCGCTGCGAAGCGGCGGTGCTCTTCAACCTGTTCCTTGAGGCCGGCGTATCCAATCCCCGATAGCAACTGTTCTTCTCGACCGCAATAGTAAGTGACATAGTTCTGCAGGCGATGAAGAGCGATTTCAATCTCTTGCGGATCGACAGCGCCATCGGCTTTTGCGTCCTGAACGGCGTAGTGCAGCTCATTGATGAAGTGAAGGAGCTTCTTGGCGCCTTCGTCTAGTTCCTGGACACCAACGCTCAGATTGTTTGTCCACAAAAGCAACATTGATTCCGCTCCCACCGCTGGTCAATTCCGGCGGATCCTATGACGCGCATGGTTCGTAGATGCCGATTGCGATTTGACAACCTGATGGAACAGTATTCCGCAAAGGAGCGCCTGATCCTATATCGGCAAATCTGGGAAAGAATATGAGGGGACAAACCGCCAACGAGCGATGGAGCGAGGCGAGCAAAAAAACGAGGCGTTCTCCCATCAATCGGTGTCCGAAAACGGATGTCTCGCTTAACGATTCACGTTTTTCTGCCGATGAGTCTGAGATGGAAGTTCTTCAAGGTCCATGAGAAAAGATGAGATTCAGCCAAGGCAGCGCGATGGAGGCCCACAAAAAATGGCAAAGGTTCTGGTGGTCGATGATGACCTGATGTTCGCGCTCGACCTGCAGCATCAAGTCGAGCGGTTGGGGCACGAGGTCGTGGGAACGGCGCGGAACGCGTCGGAGGCGCAGTTGGCCTTCCAGCAGAATCATCCGGATCTGATCTTGATGGACGTAGCCCTCAACGGTCAGATGGATGGGATCGAGACGGTTCATGCCCTGCAAGGCGCCCGCCCGCTTCCCGTGATCTTTATCTCCTCTGCAAACGATGCGCAAACGATCACGCGGGCGGTTCAGGAGGCGCCTTACGCATACCTCCTGAAACCGTTCAAAATCTGGGAACTTTACGAGTCAATAGAACTCGCCCTTCACGATGGCGATCAGGACGCTTGCCGCGAAGATGGCCATCCAAGCACCGCATCCGCAGATGTGGCGGGGGCGGACTCCTCACTCGGGAAGCATGGGATCCCGTTCACACCGGCTAGCGAACCACAACAGGCCGAGATCAAAGTCATCGCGCACAAGCCGAAGGAGTTCTTTGAGCTGTTCCGATGATCCGAGGACCTTACCAACTGAGGGAAAAGTTTCCGCTCTTCGCCGGACCGTTAAGTCAGATGTGGCGCAGCCCCGCAAGTCTCCCCCAGCCACCAGAACACGGCTGCACCTGGACGCATCCGGACGCAGAAAGACATAAAGCCGCGAGAGTGGGATTCATATCACAACGTATCCAGTTGTAAATACAATAGATAAGTTTTTATGTCGAATAAATACACCCAAAAGTACCCCCTTCCAGAATTGGCTCGGGCTTATTTGGGATCGCCCTTAAACTGCCACACTCGCTCGTTTTTGTAGGAATCGAATCAACACTTAAACGTACTTTCAACAACATGCAGGTCAGCGGATGACACCTTAGACCATGCAAAACAGCCTAAATCCGACAAACGGAGCGCGGATAGAGCGCGTTTTTGCAGCTTGAGTGCTCAAGTTCCCCCGCCTAATTCTTGCACTGTTTCTGTTGCAAGAAAGTACCTTTCCTGGGTGGTTCCAGCCCCATCCCGCTGAAAGAAAAAAAATGGACAGAGCGCGTTTAGAGAGCGTGATGATGGCTCTACGTTGTAGGTTTCCCGCTCACGATAGCGCCCGAATGCGCTAATCACTTCCCCATCCGTCGCAAATTAATCACGGACTGTCTTACCCAATGCAGGCACTGAATATCCTGCCGCTCGACAGACTTCCGCGGAACGAACCGCATGTTGGGCCGTGTCACGGCCTCGCAGATCGCCCCATGTCCGCGACTGCGCTGGCCAATTGTTGTCTGCCGTACTTCAGCCCCTCACTATCCAGATGTTTACACTCTGGCTTCGGCCGAGTCGGCATCGGTCCCTGCTGGCAGGTGATCCGGTAAATCGAGGCGCGCCACACCAATCCGGTTGTCCGCCATCCCGTAGTAGACGTCGAAGCGGTCGGGTGAGC
>PLSM01000059.1 GCA_003165075.1 Acidobacteriaceae bacterium
GGTTCAGCGCCAATCGCTTGGCCTCTGTGCTGCCTTGTTGGTACACGTCGAGCGTAACGCGTGATGTCGCGTGCCGAAGCAACTCCTGGACCGTCTTTACTCCCTCACCCTGCTGACCCAGAAGACTGGCGAGAGAGTGTCGGAATGTGTGCCAGGTAACGCGCTTCGTTATGCCAGCCGCGACAGCGGCCGGCTTGACGTGATCCTTCAGGGCTGAATCTGGCCAATACGGGCGCTTCCCATTGGTGAATGGGGACGCGAAAACCCAGTCATCCTCCTGGTTATATGGGGTATGATCACGCCAAATCAGCAACGCCGCCGCCAGGGCCGGAAGCATCTCCATGCCCCTACGGGATGCCCGTGTCTTCATCTTCGTCTCCGACTTGGAGACGTACCCACGCTGAAGATTAAACCAACACTTATCCAGGTCGAGATCTGCCCACTTGAGGCCACGCACCTCGCTCCGGCGCAGGGCCGATGCCGACGCTACGGCAACCATCATCTTGATTGCGGCCGGCTTAATGTTGTTGATGATTGAGCGCATCTCATCAAGCGTCAAGATGTCGGGGTCTCGTTGCCGGACCGCACTCTGGCGGACTGATGCGATAGGATTCAGCTTGTCGTAAAGCTCGTGGCGGATGCAATGCGAAAACAATGCGCTCATATGGTTTCTGATTTTCGCCTTCGATGCAGGAGCGAGATCAAGACCCCGGAGCCATTTCTCGACAGCGACAGACTTGACGTCATCGAGCGCGACGTCTTTCCACTTCGGAAGGATCCTGCCTTTGTAGTAGTCCAGATAGCTCTGGATAGTTGTTGGCGAGCGATCAACGTCGGGATCGCGCAGCTCATTAGCTTGGAAATGGATCCAAGCTCCGCCAACCGTCATGCCTACGGTCTTCTTCGCTGCCGCATTGATCTCGGCCCGGAACCGCTCTACGGCGCGCTTGGCCGCACCCAACGTCGGGTATTGATCGATGGTACCAACTAGCTTGCCACGATGAGAACGGCGCCCGCCGCCCTCTGGAGTTTCCCACCAGCGATATATCCACTGGTCCGGTCCGTTGGCGCGGTGAACGCGTTCGATAAAGCCTTCTTGATAAGAGCTGGACTTGCGACTGCTTGCCATCTCTACACCAAGGTCCCACTGGGCTCTACACAAGGTTGAATCTGGGTCTCCGCCCACGCTCTCAAATCGCAAGTGCGGAAGCGCCAGTGCTTGCCCAGCCTGATCGCAGGAATACCGTGGGTACGTGCCAAGCGGAGGGCTGTCTTCGGGTGAATGCGGAGAAGATCCGCGGCTTCGATGGGTGTCAGGAGTGGCTCCCAGGCACGCTTGACCTGAATATCGTGCGAAGGTTCTGTTTCGTGCATGGTTTGATCCTTGATCTGGTCGATTGTTAAACCGAATGATTGAGGGAGCTCCTTCATCGGAGTGGCTTCCGGGCGCTCGGTCCCTTGAGCACACGGGTGTTTTTCGGACATCCATGTGCTCAGATCGAGGCAGACCGGAATGGAGGAATAGGGCTCAGTGGTTCGAGTTGTCAGAATTCCCAGTTAGACCACATGCCGCCTTCCTCGTCCCAATGATCCTCAGACAGAAGATCCTCGATCTCCATTGGCAGGGGACGGGTTCTACGCCGGTCGAAGTCCTGTTGGATGCGAATGAGATGGTAGTCGGGGAAGGCAGCGTCCAGGCGCAAATCCGTGAGCTGCAAGTTGTTCTCGAAATCAACGAATCTCGTCAGCAGCTTGCAATCCTTGCAGCCGACGACACCCTTCGGTGGGCGTTCTGCGTTCCACACCTTGTTCACCTCTGTCAGGCAGCGTGTCAGGCGCTTATAGTCCAGCGGGACGTCGTGACTGCTCAGCGCGAACGGCACGTTGAAGCCCTCACCTGACTGAAGCTTCAACGGGTCCTTGACGAACGAATCGACCTGAATGTCCCCGTAGATGATCCCCGCCGCAGTGACGTTGCCGATCTTCTCAGCGTTGGCAACCCACGAATAGCCGATCACTTGGATCTGATATTGAGGCAGGAATTCCTTTCCCCCGCCGTCGGGCTTGGAGGTCTTGAGGTCGATGAGCGTCAACGACCCATCGGGATTGCTGAGGATCATGTCCGGGCGGGCTGAGACGATGACACCAGTCTCTTCATGGAAGTGATGCATGGCGTAGGGGAACTCAACCGAGCCGTTGCATCTGCTGAACGGCTTGAGATGCTTCGGCAGCGACCCAGTTCTGTTGAGATAAGCAATGATGAATGCTTTCTCAACTTGTTCCATGTAGAACATCAAGCCTGGCATTCCGAATGCAAAGGGCATCTTCTTGATCCGCAGAAGATACCAGCAGCACCGAGGACAATACTTCGCAAGTTCGACTTGCCCGGCGTTGCGGGCGCTGATCGTGAGTGGATTGGCGGGTTGTTTCATGTCGTTGTCCTGGGAGAACTCCGTTCTCCAGGGATTTGCTCCTTTGCGCATGTTGCGCTGATTTGACGGTAGGCTGACTGCTTGATCTACCAAAGGCCCAAGCCTGCCCGAGGGTTTGGCGACCTAATGAAAGCGCGCGCTCAGTGCCATCTTCATCACGATCCAGCCATTACAGATGCCGGAATTCGCGAGGCGAGCGAGGGATGTCAGGCACAGCATCTGGGTCGAAATACGGCCAGTGCTAACGTTTGTGGCGGCGGTTCGTGCCTGGGCATCCGGAAGGTAACTCGGAAAGACATGGTCGACTATTTCGAATGAGCCTCCCTCTCCTCAAGCCATGACTCCGTGCTGCGGACTCCGCTGGATTCGTTGAAGCTGCTGCCGTATATCCGGATGGTCGTGTTAACGTTCGAATGCCAAAGGATTTTCGACAAAGTCAGATAGTCTTTCGGGTGCTCCTTAAGCCAAGCAAACGCGAATATGTGTCGGTAGGAGTGGGGTGTTACACGCCTTCCGCCATGCCTCTGAGTCAATGTGGAAACCACCAGAACAAGCTGCGCCGCCGTAATTGCCTTTCCCTCTTGGTTCA
>PLSM01000119.1 GCA_003165075.1 Acidobacteriaceae bacterium
AGGATCGCGTGCTGCTGAAGGACGCAGCAGCCAGCTTTGCGCAGCAACTGCCCACACTTCTTGCGCCCACGGCCAAGCCATTGGGTACACGCACGGCAGCTCGGTGGCAGCGCCCAGCGGTCACTGACACGGGCGTCGAAGAAAGGGTTCCGGTCCATTTGACGACGACTGTCAAGGAACGGTTTGGTGTCGATCCCGACACCTATCTCGACCACGGATCGGTGGTGATCGCGGCGATTACGAGTTGTACCAATACTTCAAACCCTTCGGTGATGATAGCTGCCGGAATTTTGGCCAAGAAGGCTGTCGAGAAGGGACTGACGGTGCCGCCATGGGTGAAGACATCGCTTGCGCCGGGCTCACGAGTGGTCACCGACTACTACCAGAAGTCAGGACTGCTGCCGTATCTTGAAAAGCTGCGCTTCAATGTGGTGGGTTACGGGTGCACTACCTGCATCGGCAACTCCGGCCCGCTGCCCAGCGATGTCTCAAAGAGCATCGATGAGCATGGACTGGTAGCAGTGAGCGTGCTCTCGGGAAATCGAAATTTCGAGGGCCGCGTGAATGTGGACGTGCGCGCCAATTACCTGATGAGCCCGCCCCTGGTGGTGGCCTATGCGTTAGCCGGGAAGATCGGCCACAACTTCGAGACGGATCCACTAGGGACGGATGAAGCTGGGCATCCGGTATATCTCAAGGACATCTGGCCGACACAGCAGGAGGTGGCCGAGGCTATCGAGCGGGGGCTGAGCAGCGAGAGCTTCCGCAAAGAGTACGCCACGGTGAGCTCGGGCGACGCGAATTGGCAAGGGTTAAGCTTTCCAACCGGGGACGTTTACAAGTGGGAGCCGGACTCGACGTACATCCGCAAAGCGCCGTATTTCGAAGGCATGACACATACCCCTGCGCCCGTTACCGACATTCTCGGTGCGCGGGTATTGGCGGTGCTGGGCGACTCGGTCACAACCGACCATATCTCGCCGGCGGGTTCGATAAAGGCCAACGGGCCGGCCGGTAAGTATTTGGCAGAACACGGCGTGAAGCCGGCGGACTTCAACTCGTATGGTTCGCGGCGCGGGAATCACGAAGTGATGGTGCGCGGCACCTTCGCCAACGTGCGGCTCAAGAACAAGCTTGCGCCGGGAACAGAGGGCGGGGTAACGCGCCTGCTTCCCGAAGGCGAAACGATGTCGATATTCGACGCCAGCGTCAAGTACGCAGAGCGCGGCGTACCATTGGTCATTCTGGCCGGCAAGGAATACGGCTCCGGTAGCTCCCGCGACTGGGCGGCTAAAGGCCCGAAGCTACTGGGCGTGCGTGCGGTCATTGCCGAGAGCTTCGAGCGCATTCACCGGTCCAATCTGGTGGGGATGGGCATACTGCCGCTGCAGTTCGAGGAAGGGCAGAATGTGGAGTCGCTGGGTCTGACAGGCGAAGAGGTCTATGACTTTCCTGGGCTGACGACGCTGCTGGCCGCACGCTTGACCAACAGCCGTGCGCTCAAAGTGAAAGCCACGGCCGCCGATGGCGCAGTGAAGCAGTTTAACGCCAAGGTCCGCATCGACACGCCGCAGGAGATTGAGTACTTCGAGCACGGCGGCATTTTGCAGTACGTGCTGCGGCAGTTAGCGGCGAAATAGAGCGGCCGTTGGGATTCAAACACAGAAACCGCATCGGTCTCTCGCTGGAGCCGTTATCGCGCGCGGCTGAACTGGGAACAAGTGGACGTCTGCGTGATTGTCTCCCAGAGACTACTTGTACTGGGCGGCGAAAGCGTCAGCTTCCTTGTTCAGTTCCTCGGGGCTGGCGGCGTGAGTGGCGAGAATGACTCGATAGCGAAAAGTCACCGCCCGGTCTTTTTCCAGCGTGAAGTTAAATGCGGGCTGCTTGGGATCGAAGATGCTGCGGCCAAGGGGATTGGCGGCGAACAGACCATAACCGCGTGCGTGCCAGTAGGTTGGATAGCCAGGATTGCCGGGGTGGTCGAGGATGGCAATTGAGGCCGGGTGGTCGCCTGTGTGGCCGGTCAAGGCGCACCAACGCCCGCGTGTTCCCCATGCTCCGGTGCCGGTGACGCGTTCGCTGGTGAGATAGACGCCGTTCGCAGGGTTGGAGCCAGGTTCGGCTGGGGCCGATGCCACCTGTGTTGCGTTGCCGTTGGCGTCGGTGAAAACGCCGCCTTTTTCTTCAGGCGATTCGAGCCAGCGTGCGACTCGCAGACCAAGCAGGCCTTCCTTGTCGTCGTTGAACTGGGCGCGGTCGAGGGCCTTGAGGGTGACAATTTGATCGATCACCCGTGCCGATCCGCGACGCTCGAAAACATAGCGTGTGGCCTGGCTCAGGATGGGTTTGCCTTCGCCGGTAATCCAGACGGACTCGACGACTAGCTCACCACGGTTCGGCCCGCTCTTGGTGGAGACGATGCGCGTTTGGTTCACGGTGCCCATCTTCGCGCGGTTCTCCGGCTTGATGGCGTCTGAGTTATTCCAGAAATCGAAGCCGTTGACGTTGCCGTAGTTGAACCACAAGCCGGCGTGGTGCGGATGGTCAATGCGTTCGCCCGCGCGGGGCTCAAGAGGGTAGCCACGCGTGACCGTAATGCCGTCCGCATCGATGAGCGGATAAAGCACCGGCTTCTTGAGCGAGGTTGGCCAGATATACGCGGTAAAGGGCCTGCCGTCGATGGTGATGTCCACGCGGCGGTTGGCTTCGTCAGCGACAACCTGGACGCCTTTGCCAGGCGCCGCGGCTATGGCTGCCAGCGCGAATGTTGCAGATAGAAGGCTCAGCACACCTAACCTCCGAGTGATCTTCAGGGATGGAAACCGGCATGCCACACTGCATTCGCTTAGCGGCGCGCTCCCGGATCCCCTTCGCTGTGCCCCGTGATTCGTCGGATGGTCAGGCATAGACCTTGCCTCCGGCGATGACCTGTTGAGTTTTGTCGTCGAATGTCACCTTTTCGCCGGTCTGGATGGCGGCAACATTCATGCAGAGGGCGACGGAGTGGCTGTATCCAGCTTCGATTGGGGCATTGGGAGTCTTGCGCGAGCGGACGCATTCCATCCAGTTGCGCATATTCGCCGAAGTCTGTGGATCGCGGCCGGTATTGGCGTCGGTGGAAACGGACTCTGAGCTCTCGACAAGAGAGGAGTTAGGCAACAGGTTGGGCTTCATGCCTATCTCGGCGGCAAAGTGAGCATTCAGGCCGCCGGTTGGGGTCACGGTTTGCTTGTCCATGTCGATCATGCCGCCGTTCGAGTAGTAAAGCTCTTTGACACCGCCGGCGGAGTTGGTAAACCGTGAGGTGTACTGCACCTGAAAGCCTTTTGTGAGATCGTCGAGGGGGCCGTAGTCGAAAACGGCGGTCATGGTGTCCCAATTCTGGCGGCCGTCCTTCCACAGGTAGATGCCCCCATTGGCGACGACCGAACGTGGGTGTGGCAACCCGGTAAACCAGTGCACGGTATCGATCTGATGGACCAGCCACTGGTCGGGAATGCCCGACGAGTAAGGCCAGAAGAGGCGGAACTCCAAATACTTGCGTGCGTCGAAAGGCTCAAAGGGACGGTTCAGCAGATAGCGCTTCCAGTCCGTGTCTTGCTCCTTTAACAGGGGAACTTGGTCGGGGCGCCGCCAGCGGCCAGGCTGGTTGACGTTCCAGGTCATCTCCACCATCACGATATCTCCAAAGGCTCCAGACTTGATGTATTCGGCCGCCTTCTGGTAACTGGGTGTCGATCGGCGCTGTGTTCCCACCTGCACAATCTTGCCGGTCTTTTTCACGGCGGCAAGAAACTTGCGGGCGTCATCCATGGTGTGCGCGGTGGGCTTTTCTACGTAGGCATCGCGACCGGCATTCACGGCTTCAACGCCGTGCAGAGCGTGCTGAAAGTCGGCAGTGGCCACCAGAACCGCATCCACGTCCTTGCGGGCGTAGAGTTCCTCGTTGTTGCGTACCGCGGCAATGGGCGAGCCGGAAAGCTTCTGGATGTAAGCGGCGCCCTCTTCGCGGCGGCGGTTCCAAATGTCGGAGACGGCAACAAACTCGAAGTTAAGCTCTTTGGCGCATTCCAGAAAGGCAGGAATCAGGGCGCTCTTCATGCGGTCACCGCAACCCACAACACCCACGCGGACACGGTCGTTCGCACCCAGGATTGCGGCGTAGCTGGAGGCATTCCAGGAGACCGCGGTTGCGGCCACAGCCGCGCTGCTTGCTTTCAAAAACTGCCTGCGATTGCTTTCGTTGAGCGCCATTTTTCAGGTCTCCTTGCGGTCGGGATATATCGCCCGAAAATGAGTTGGATAGCAGCCGAACAACCATGGTCGGACTACGGGGCATATGGAGTCAAATGACTACGGCGGTCACAGTGGAGCTTCTGCTATCGTCCAGCAGTGATCCAAGTTCGAGTGCGCGACAGCGATTGACCCTCAGTCCCATCTGGCTTCGTTACGTCCGATTCGGTCCCGCCGAATGGGTCTGGCGCTCCCTTACCTACTGGAAGCGCCAGACCATGAGGCAGCGGCTGGCCGGGGAGCAGGCGCTCCCTGCCTGAGGCCCGTTGCCTGGCCATCGAATTGGCCTGGTCTTATTCCGCCTTCCCCGGTTCGGTGGTTGCCTTTACCACCGCAACCGGACCCAGAAGCCCGGACGGCAGTAAGGTCGAGGTCGCCTTATAAGGCTTCACGTCGGCGAACGTGTACTTCGTCGTTGCATCCGGTTGTTGATCGCCGATCAAACGGTTGACCCATGCATTGGTCACCTTGATCGTCAATTCGTTTGCGCCGGGCTTCAGCACGCCGGTCACATCGACTCGGTAGGGCGCATGCCAAACGACGCCGAGAGACTTGCCGTTTACCGTGACTTGCGCCAGGTTTTTCACATCGCCGAGATCGATCCACAGCCTGGCATTCGGTGTGAACCAGTCTGCCGATGCCTTGATCGTCTTGGTGTAAGTGCCTGTTCCAGAGAAGTACTTCACGCCCTTGTCTTCGCTGTCGCTCCACGAAATCAGCTTGTCAAGCGTGGTCGAAGGCGGCGCTCCGCGATCCGGCTGGAAGCTCACGTTCCACGGCCCTTCCACGGTAGTCAATTGCGATTCGACTATTTTAGGCAACGTTCGCGATGTAGTCGTCGTGGCGTGGCGGAACACGACGAACACTGTGCCCCACGGCTCAAAGTGCAGCGGCACTGTTGTGCGGCCGTCGGCAATCTTGTAGGTGGCCGGCTCGATCTTCCCTGTCTCTGAATACCACAGTTCCGGCGTCTTGCCCGTCACCCTGAAGCTGGCATCGACTGTGGCATCCTGATCGCTGCGATTATCCAGAAAGTAGACCTCTCCATCTGCCAGCTTGCGATGCACAAACTGGATTGGCTGATCATTTTGCGGCGCGTTCGAGTCAAAATCCGGAGTTACGCCCAACGCTTTTAGCGCAGCCTCGGCGTTTTGGCCTGCATACACCTTGCCCTTGCCAACGCTGTGCACCCCTGTCCCATCACCGAATAGTTCATCGTTTAGCTGCTTGAATTCGGATGCATTGTCGGCCAAGCTCGGTGTGTCGGTCGGTTTTTCCCCAGCAATCACTGCGCCGGCCTCCACCAGTTTGTGAAGACCGCGCAGTACCGGCAGTGACATGTGTTTGCTGTAAGGGTCCAGGGCCAGCAGACGATAGCTCATTCCGCTCGGTGTTCTCACAGTACCATCGGCCGCGCTCAACTCGTGGATCAAGCCGTCGGCGTTGATGTAGTCAAAGTTGTATCCGGCGGGCACGTCGGGCGATTTGTTAGCAAAGATCGCGGTGATGTTGGAATCCTCACCGTAGAAGTAGATGACATCGGCGACGAAGCGGCCCTGCTGCAACAGAAAAGAGTTGCGAGCCAGGTAGTTGATCCACACGTCGGCCTGGGCTGCCCAGGTCTCATTGCGGTTAAACCATTGACCGCATGGTCCAAGCGTAAGGCCCGGTGCTTTACCGATAAGTGGCTGATGGGCCGACTCGTGGATCACAAAGCGGTTGATTCCGTTCAGAAACTCCATATCGGCAGTCGGCTTCAGCGTCGCCGGCGACCAGGCCCAGGCCGTGGAAGAATCGCACGAAGTCATCGACTCCGCGGCGGCGAGGTTCTGGCCATAGATGTGCGCAACCGATGCGGATTCCCGGTCGTCTGCGTTATAGCCAAAAGTGGGCTTGTTGATGCCCGGCTTCTGGACCCACATCGCGCTCATTGGTATATCGTCCAGCTTCTTCACTTCCATACCGTCGGCGATGAACGCGCGCCCGCTCTCATGCGATTCGCCGTAGTGGCCCATGCCGCGCTCTTTCAGCGATGCTTCCACCTGGCCGTAGTGTTCGTCCGCCGTCAAATCCGCAATAGTCTTGCGCAGGTCCCAAAGAAACTGATCGCTGGCCTGAGCGCTCTCCACCACATGCCCTGCCAGTACCGGCAACCACGGATGCGGATCGTAGCCCCGGTGTTTGATAAACTGCGCGATCATGTCGTCAGTCCAATTCTGCGCCCCGGCTTCCCAGCTATCCGTGACTACGTAGCGGATGCCGCGCTTGCCCATCATGTCCGCGCCAACCGTCTCTTTGTAGCTGTCAAGGTAGCGGTCCATGTAGTTCTTCACATACCTGGAATTGAGCTTGTCCACTTCAAGACCGGTGGCTTCCTTGGTTGCCGGATGATTTGTAATACCCAGCAATGAATAGCCGATGCGCAGTACCACCCAGTTGCCCTCTGGAGGCGTCCAGTCCAGGGAGCCGTCCGGACGCATTTTGTTGCTGAGGTCAATTACGTCACCCTTTTGGATTGCGTCCTGCGGGGCTACGTCCGGCGTTGCGAACCCGTAGAGATCAGGGAATTGGTTAAATGCCGCCTTCTCCTCGAAGCGATTCACCCTCGCGCCCGGGTGTAATACCGACTCCGCAATTTGCACTTCGGTTGGGGGTTTCAACGAAATGCCAAAGTCGGCAGCCGCGTCGCCGAAAAGATTCGGAGGCGACGGCATTGTCTTGAAGGTGACGCGGAAATACTTCGCTGTCACCGGGGCGAAGGAAATCGTATGTTCCCTGGACCCACTCTTGGGAAGCTCTGCCACTACCCGATACTCCTGTCCGTCGTCGCTCGCTTCCAGGGCTCGGCCGCTGTCTCCGGTCTGCGGCATGAAGGCATCAAATGGGCTCCCGCCGCCCACCACGATCGTGATCGCACGAATCGTTTCCGGCTGGGCAAATTCATACTGAATCCACGCCTTTTCACCCACTGTCGTGTTCAGGGGCAGTGCAGTCGTCTTCACCAAGTCGCCATCGCTCAGCAGTGCGATGTCAAGGCTGCCGCCGCTCGACGTGATCTTGGGCTGCATTGAGTCCACCGTCACGTCGCTTGCGGGGACTTTGTAAGCCACCACGGCACTGTCTGCATAAAACTGCGGCGCATTGAATTTTGGGCCCATCATTGCACCCATGTCTTCAATGTCCACGTTTTGAAAGGCTCCGGTATTCGACGGCGGGTGAGTCAAAACGCCAGTGAAGGGTTTGCCGCCCTCCACCCGAGTCTCGCTCCATACGTACTTCTTCATGGCTTCTGGACCCGGTACCCAAGGTCCGCCCGTTTCACTCCAGCCCGGCGACCCGGCAATCGCCTCTTCAAGCCCCAATTGATCAGCCAGTGTGGTGGCGTACTTGAACGCATCCTTCCACTCCGGTGTCATATAAGCCAAGCGCTTGTCCACAACTTGCGGTGTGAAGAGAGCTGCGTCAAAGTTCTGGAAGCCGCCCAGCCCGGCGTGCTTCATCCACTCCTCGTCCAGCTTGATGCCTTCCTTGGTGATGTTGCCGTTCATCCAATGCCACCACACCCTCGGGCGCGCACTCGCGGGCGGGTTCTCAAAGCCGTTCTTCAGCGGATCCTCAGCATTTTGCGCGGTCGCCGAGCCCGCAGCCAGACTGAGCAGCAGGACCCCTGCCGCCGTCGCCATCGTCCACGTTCTCTCTGGCCTTCCAATCTTGATTCTCATTCCTGTGACTCCCTCTCTTGTCTCCTGAACGGATATTGCCCGTAAGTGCGTAGATTCGGCACAGCATGTTACGCCATGTATCTCGGAGGAGCCCATTATAGGCTGGGGACTGTAGGCGCTGTACAGACTCATAGTTTGGCCGAGCTATAGATCTCCACCGGCTCGCCATTCCACGTCCAATCCAGACCAGTTGGTTTCACGCATTCCATGCGAGATTGTGTCTGGCGCTCAGAGTGTCGGACGCAAGACTCCCCGCAGAATGGTGGCTTAGACTGGTTGGTCCGGCGCCTTGCGTCCGCTTCCCCAGGCTGAGTATCTTTGTGAAGCGGCTTCAGTAGTTTCCGGAAAGACCCTCATGGATGTTCTAAAAAGGCTCTTCGAGCAGCATTACCAGTTCCCGGCTGAAAACGTGCAGCCGCTTCAAGGCCTACTTGGCGGCTCGGGCCGTGTCATCGTCCGGTTAGCTGGCAGAGGATTCAGCGCTATCGGCATTCTGTATCCCGTGCGGGAGGAGAATGTCGCTTTTCTTGAGTTCTCCAGGCATTTTCGCCGGCACGGATTGCCGGTACCGGAAATCTACGCGGAGGATTTGAGCCAGGGCGCCTACCTTGAAGAGGATCTGGGCGACACGACACTCTTCGAGTTCCTCAGCAAGAATCGTGCCGGCGAGACCATTGCTCCGCAGGCCATTGAAGCGTATCGCAAAGTGGTGGCCCTATTGCCGCCATTTCAAGTCGAGGCCGGCCGTGATTTGAATTACAAAGTATGCTATCCGCGCGCCAGCTTCGATCGGCAGTCCATCGCCTGGGATCTCAACTATTTCAAATACTATTTCCTGCGGCTTGCCGGAATACCCTTTAACGAACAAGCCCTGGAGCAGGACTTCGGCCGATTGACGAAGTTCCTGCTGTGCGCCAGCCATGATTATTTTCTCTATCGGGATTTCCAATCGCGAAATGTCATGTTGCGCGATGGTCAGCCGTTCTTTCTGGACTACCAGGGTGGCCGCAAGGGTGCGCTGCAATACGACATTGCGTCTCTCCTCTACGATGGCAAGGCCGATCTGCCGCCGGAGTTGCGCCAGGAACTGCTCGACTACTATCTGGATTGCCTTGGGGGTGTCGTCGACTTAAAGCGCGAAGTCTTCATGGAGCACTATTACGCGTACGTATACGTCCGCATCCTGCAGGCCCTGGGAGCCTACGGTTTCCGCGGGTTTTATGAGCGCAAGGCGCATTTTCTGCAAAGTGTTCCGTACGCGCTGAAGAACTTGCGCTGGCTGGCTGATCACGTCAGGCTACCCATCGCCCTGCCGGCGCTGATGGACGCCCTGAATGGCATTTCGGCATCGGAGAAATTGATGGGTCTGGCTTCGCCCGCGACGGGCCTGACGGTGCGCATCTTCAGTTTTTCGTTCCACCGTCAAATGCCCACCGATGAGACAGGGAACGGCGGCGGATTTGTCTTTGATGCCCGCAGCCTTCCCAATCCCGGGCGTGAAGAACAATTCCGGTCACTGACCGGCAAGGACGTGGAGGTCATCGATTATCTCAATCAGCGGGAAAACGTGCACCAGTATCTCGCCAATGTTCTTTCGCTTGTGGATGCAAGCGTGAGCAACTACCAACGCCGCGGTTTCAATAGCCTGATGGTGTCGTTCGGCTGCACCGGTGGTCAGCATCGTTCGGTTTACCTGGCAGAGCAGTTGGCGAAGCATTTGCGTGGCTATAACGGCGTGGAAGTGGTAGTTCGGCATATCGAACTGGAGAAGCTGGGCAAATGAAGGCGATGATTCTGGCTGCCGGCTTGGGTACGCGTCTGCGACCGCTCACGGATGACCGCCCGAAGGCGCTGGTAACAGTTGCCGGCCGCACGCTCCTGGAAATCGCACTTTGCCGTTTACGGTCTTTCGGCGTGCGCGAAGTGATTGTCAATACTCATCATTTTGCGGACATGATTTTCAAGTACTTGGAAGCCAACGACAACTTCGGCATGCGGATCGAGCTGTCGCGCGAAGAGGTCTTGCTTGACACCGGCGGCGGCTTGAAAAGAGCCGCCCATTTCTTTCTTGAGGATGGCGGGAGTTTGCAGGAGCCGTTCATTCTGCACAATGTCGATGTCATCAGTACGATCGATCTCGGGCGCATGGTACGGTTTCACACGGAACAGTCGGCCCTTGCTACCCTGGCAGTTCAAGACCGGGAGACCTCGCGATATCTGCTTTTCGATGAGCATGGCCAACTCTGCGGCCGCCGAGCCGGTCGCGCGGTGAAAGCTGAAGCCCCGAGCGCTAAAGAGGACAAGGCTGAATTGGTGCGGCCAGCCTGGGTTCAGGCGTTGGCCTTTTCTGGCATCCACATCATTTCTCCGCGCCTCTTTGCGAAGATGCGCGAGCAGGGCGCCTTTTCCATCATCGACGCCTATTTGCATCTCGCCGCCGAAGAGGAGAAAATCATCGCTTTTCGCGCGGATGAGTGCTATTGGCGCGATCTCGGCCGACCGGAGAGCGTAATGGAGGTTGCCCAGGATATACGCAGCGGAAAGTACTCCGGCTCTTGACGAAATTTCGCGTTACGAAACCCGATATGATGGGTTCCAGTACAACGGGAGGCGGCGCGAGTATGTCCGGCCCCACCATCTTCATCTCGGCAGGCGAGGCCAGCGGCGAGCTTTATGGCGCCTTGCTGGTGAAGGTGCTTGGCCGGCGATTGGCGCTGGCCGGCCAGTCGGGACGCTTCTTCGGCATGGGCGGCCAACGCATGGCGGACGCTGGCCTGGAGCGCGTTGTCCGCTCTGAAGACATGGCAGTGATGGGCATTACTGAGGTTGTCCGTCATCTTCCTCGTGTCTACCGCGCGTTCCGGCGGCTCAAGCAGTCCATCCGCGAACGCCGGCCCGATGTGGCCGTGCTCATCGACTTTCCTGACATCCACTTCCGCTTGGCCCGGGAACTCCACCACCTGGGCATCCCAGTCATCTTCTTCGTTAGCCCACAGTTATGGGCCTGGAAAAAGAACCGCATACGACTGGTGCAGAAATATGTTGACCGCATGCTGGTCATCTTTCCCTTTGAAGAGCCGTTCTACCGCGAACACGGCGTCGCAGTGGAGTTTGTGGGTCATCCCCTCGCCGACCTGCCGTTGCCGAGCATCACCCGCGAACAGTTTGCCGCCGATTCCGGCCTCGACCCCGTCCACACCTGGATTGGCCTGCTTCCAGGGAGCCGCCCCAGGGAAATCCGCGACAACCTTCCCGAGATGCTAGCCTCTGCCCGCATCCTTGCGCTCCGGTCGCCGGGGCGGGAAGAGCTCGGTAAACAAGTTGAGTTCATCGTTCCCCTCGCACCTACCCTGAATCAGGCGCAGCGCAAGATGGTGCACAGCCTGGTGGAAGAGTTTGGCGCGGGGTTGCCTGTGCAGTTGGTAGAAGATGCGCGCGCGGCACTCCTGCATGCTCGCGCCTCGGTTGTAGCCAGCGGTACGGCCACCGTGGAGGCGGCGTTGATAGGCAATCCGTTTGTGGTTGTCTACAGGGTTTCACCCATCACCTACGCCATCGCCAAAAGGGTGGTGACAGTGCCTCACGTTGCCATGGTCAACCTGATTGCGGGCGGCCGGGTGGTCCCGGAACTGATCCAGAGCGAATTCAAGGCCGCGAATATCGTCCGACAAATTGAACCGCTGCTACCCGATGGCGCCCTTCGCCAGTCCATGATGAAGGAGCTCAAACGGATTCGTGGCCTGCTTGGCTCCCGCACAGAGGTTCACGGCGGTGAAAACGGGGCCATCGACCGGGTGGCGGCAATTACACTGGAACGGCTCGGCATGTCTTTCCCGCTCAAAGAATCCGTGCAATTGTGAACCGGGCAATGGCCGGACCAAACAAATGACCGCACCATGAACGGCTGCGATGCAATGATGACCTCTATGCGTTCGAGGAAGTGAATGATCAAGCTTGAAACTCGACTGAGCCGCCTCTTCGTCGCCCTTGGCATGTTGGCGATGGGACTGCTGATGGCGGCGCCCCTGGCCGCGCAACGGGCAGACCGGTCAGCGCTGAAAATTTCCGGATACGTGATCGACGCCGAGATAGACACGTCTACCCACCACCTGGCAGCCAAGACAGTGGTGACCTTTACTGCGCCGGAGAACGCTGAGGAAGTGAGCTTTGGCTTTCACCCTGCGCTGAAGGTGACCAAAATCTCCGACGAGGCGGGAAAAGTGCTCACCGGCGAGCGGCTGGCCGACGGCACTATTCGTGTGACCCCGGCCGCACCCTTGGCCAAGGGACAGGCGGCACATTGGACCTTTGAATACGAGGGCGTCATCACGGGTAACGAGGACGGTCCGGTGGAAGGTCTAAAGCTGGCCGCCATCCAGGAGCCCATCACCTATCTGCTCTACCCGGCGCGATGGTTCCCCATGACCGGCTATCTCGTCGACCGGTTCACGGCGGAGATCCACATCCGCGTGCCGCAAGGAATGCAGGTCTTCGCCAGCGGGAACAAGGGTGCATCGCGCCCGGTGAAGCTGGCCAGCGGCAAAGCCGGTGATGAATACGACTTCAACTGGTCCAAACCCGGCTTTCCCGGCACAGTGATTGCTGGACGTTTTCTGGGCCCATTCACCGCGGGACCCGGCAACGTGAAGGTCTACCTGACGGTGAGCCACCAGGCGGCCGGCAACCAGGTGGCCCAGACGGTGGCCAAACAGTACGACTTCTTTACTGAAAGCTTTGGTGAGGCGGAGACCAGCCACATGAACGTGGTGGAGCTGCCTGACGACACTCTGCCTGCGGTCTGGGCGCCGGAGTTGGCTGCAATCCTGGGTTCGCGGATCACCGACAAATCGGGCGTCCGCCTGCTGGCCAATACCATTGCCCACCAGTGGTGGGGTTCTGAAGTAAGTCCACGCACCTACAACGATGCCTGGATCACTAACGGCATGGCTCGATACGGCGAACTGATGTATTTGGAAGAGGATAGCGGACGAAACGCCATGCGGTCGGCGCTTCAAGACGTCTCCGCCGGGGCATTGGCCTACGACACTATTCCTCTATCGAGTGCCAGCCGCTTGAGCCCGTTCTCGCCCGAGTTTCAGTCGATGACGCTGGAGAAGGGCGCCATGATCTTCCACATGCTGCGTGGAGAGATTGGCGACAAGGCATTTCTAGCCACACTTAAGGGGGCGTTGAGTCAATACACGGATGCTTCGCTCCGCGGCGACGATTTTGAGAAGGTGGCCGAGGCGCAAAGTCAGCAACAGTTGACCCCTTTCTTTGCGCAATGGATCGACGGTACCGGCGCGCCGCAGTTCAAAAACAAATACTCCGTCTACCGGCTGGGCAACAACAAGGGTTTTCGGACCATCGGCGAGGTCAATCAGGACCTGGATCTGTTCCGCATGCCGGTGGAGCTGCGTGTGGAGACCGACGGCAAGACCGAGACTCAGAAGATCGACGTGGTGGGCACCGACTCGCAGTATGTGGTGGACACCTTTGGCCGGCCGCGCCGCATCAGCATCGATCCGGGAGACTGGGTGCTTAAGTCCACACCGGACTTGCAGGTACGCATCGCCATCCTGAAGGGACAGCAATTGGTGGCGCAGGGCGATCTGACCGCTGCTCTGGCCGAGTATCAGAAGGCACTGGAAGCCAACCCGCAAAGCTCGCTGGCCAGCTACCGCATCGGGGAGGTGCTTTTTACCCAGCGCAATTACCAGGCCAGCGTGAATGCCTACCGCGACGCTCTCAGGGGTGACGACGAACCTCGCTGGACCGAGGTCTGGAGCCATATTCAGATCGGCAAAATCTTCGACATGACAGGACAACGCGACCGCGCCGTGAACGAGTACCGGCTGGCGGTGCAGACGAACGACAACACCCAGGGCGCAGTGAACGAGGCCCGCCAGTACCTGCAAAAGCCCTATCAGCGTCAGGACTCCGACTAGACTGTCTTCGGCGCACCCGGCACAGCCTGCCCGAGAGGGATTCGGCTTATTTCATTGTCTTTGGATTATTGACCTGGGTGGGTCTGGCCCAGGGAAAGGACCTCAATTGAAACCGGAGCGAGTCCGGCGCCGGTCATTCTCAATTCCTGGGCGGCGGCACGGGAGAGGTCGATGACGCGCCCCCCCAAAAGGTCGCCGCGATCGGTAATGCGGACAACGACCGACCGGTGGTTAGTGGTATTCACCACGCGCACCTTGGTGCCAAAGGGTAGAGTCGGGTGGCAGGCGGTCATGGCGTTCATATTGAATCGCTCGCCGCTTGCCGTCTTCCGTCCGTTGAAGACTGAGCCGTACCACGAGGCGATGCCGCGAAATATGTTGTGCCGCTTCTTTCCGGTGGCTTGTTGCGGCTCAGCCGAGAGCGGCGTAGCACCGGCAGAAATTGTGGACGGCGCGGTTGCTGCTGTCCTGGGCAGAAGCGCATCCGCCTGCACGGGGCGGGTAGAGAGGGTGACCAGCACGCCGGTCAGGGCGATGCAGGAAGCTCCGACCAGCAACCAAAACTGGAGAGAGGCGTTCGGGTTCACGTTGCTCTTTTTTTGCGTTATAGCCATCTCCCCATTTTACTAGTTCGGTACTAGTAACCTCAACTATTTACAAGAGATGCAACAGGGATTTTTTGCAAAAACTCTCCCTTTTGCAAAGCGTATTGGGTAAGTCCTTAGCCCTGTGCGACTTGCGGATTGCACCAAAACCAGTGCAATCGTGGCCTTCTGCGGCCAATGAAACAGTGAGATGCCCAGAACAAGACGAGGGATGTGCGGTGGGAAGATTTTTCACCGCCAATCCATGGCCGGAAACGCTAACACGGAGAACATGGCCGTGCATAGCAGCATTTCCTGTGCATTTCCTCCCGTTTTTCCACAGGTCGACCTCCGTGCAACGCGGGAAAAGCCATTGAATCGCATTGGGTTAGTACTCCGCTACCTCGCGCCGCTCATGCGTTTTTGGCGGCTAATGCAAAGAGCTAACAGCGCGAGTCAACTAACGGCGCAGCATTTGCTGATTAATTCCCGATTCCTGCTAGCGTGAAAGTAAGGCTTTTTCAGTGATTTACAGGAGGAAGAATGCATTTGAGCGCGGCGGGAATGAGGTTGATGAAGAACGCAGAGGGGTTTCGTGATCGGACCTATATAGACGTAGCGGGCATCGCAACCATTGGTTTTGGCCACCGGTTGTTGCCTGGGGAGTCTTTTCCCGACGGCATCGACGAGACCCAGGGCGAGGCGATTCTGCTGAATGACGTGCGAAGTGCGGAACAGGCCATCGAGCGCTTGGTCAGGGTTCCGCTTACCCAGGGACAGTTTGATGCGCTGGTGGACTTTGCCTTCAACCTCGGCGCTGGCAGGCTCGCTGCTTCTACGTTCCTCAAGGATCTCAACGCGGGAAAGTTTGACGCTGCCGCCGCCGAACTGGTGCGATGGGACCACGCTGGCGCCCAGGAACTCGCCGGTCTGAAGGCCCGGCGCGAGGCCGAGCTTCAGCTCTGGAACGGCGGTGATTCCGCGCAAGGGGCAGTCGCATAGCTGGCTTATGGTTGACTCCGTGCCAGTCGATCTACTTCTTCTCCAGCCAGCAGGAATGCACCCACGCCATAAACATAACTTCCGCCGGGGCTGACGGTATCAGGTGATCCGCCAATTTTCTGGATGGAGCCAAGGCGGCCGTCTGCATAGATGTGCATCAGCATCCCCTTCCAGGCTTTGGCAACCACCGGCTCATAAGTCTTACGGTCGAGCAGGCCTTCGTTGACGCCCCACGCCAGGGCAAACGTGAAGAAGGCTGAGCCCGAAACTTCAGGATACGGATAGGCGGCAGGATCGAGCAGTCCACTGCGCCACAGGCCGTCTGCCCCCTGGATGGTCGCGACCTCCTCGGCCATTTGCCGATATTGATCGATGTATCGGCCGCGCGAAGGGTAGTTCGCTGGCATGTAGGCCAGGACGCGCGCCAGCCCACCCAACACCCAACCGTTGCCGCGCGACCAAAAGAGTTTGGCGCCGTTTTTCTCATGATGGTCGAGGAAGGTTGCATCGCGTGAATAGAGATGCCTCACAGGATCGTAGAGAAGACTGGAGGTTGTCCACCATTCGCGGTCCATGTAATCGAGGTAACGCGTGTCGCCGGTTGCCTTGGTGAGCCGGGCCAATGCCGGCGGAGCCATGAACAGGGCATCGCACCACCACCAGAGCTGGCTTTTTGGATCGTCGGGGCGCTGCAGCAACTTGTCGGCCTCAGCTTTGATCGGGTTCAGGCGCTCCGGCGAAGTGTGTTCGAGGTAAAGCTCCAGGTAGGACTGAGCGACTGCTTCGTCGTCGGCATGAGCAAAGCGCGGGCCAAGTTGCCACCCAGCGCGTTCGGCAAAACGCAAAACCGCATCGTGGTAACGACTGTCTCCGGTCGCGCGCGAGGCTGCCAGCAGCCCGTCGTAGAGCGCGGCAAAGGTCCAGTCCGTGCTGAAGCGGGTTTCGCCAGTACGCAGTTGCCAGTCGGCCACCTTGCGCATGGCTTTCTGGATTTGTTGGGGTTTGAGAGCTGGCGACAGGTCAGACGCCAGTGGGCCAGGATTGGCCGCGTTGTCCCCTGAAGGGTCTGTCATTTCAATGGCGGACGGCGACTGGGCGAAAAGCGGCCTGCAATTAGCGGCAGGTGACACAAGCAGCCCCGCAAACACGATGCTCACTTCCACACTGTTCCAAAATCTCATTTATCCTTCCCCCGAGTTCGCCGATGTCAATCCAAGCACCCGCGAATCATCCAGTGGACTTGGTGTGTGTGTGCGCCGGGCAGCCCTACCTTGGGCAGCGCAGGGGCAGCTTCACATTTCAAGTTCACGCACTTCTAAACGTTCCCCGGATTTGAGGTAGCCCTTGCGGCGAAACCAGTCTTCCATGGCCGGTTGGAGGCGAACCAGGGGAACGCGGTGGCCGGCCTCAAGCAGGCCGTCGGCGGTCGGCAAGGTATCGTCGAAGACCACATCGTTGGTGAAGTTGCGCATGGCAAAGTTGTCGATCCAGCGCAGGGGACACGTATGACAGGCACCGGAGGTGTCGAACCGTTGAATGGATAGTCTCCGCACAAACATGACTTTACTTTACATCGAAGGCGTGAGCCGTCAGCGCTTGGACGCCGGAAGGACAGCCGCGTCCTTAGACTGCTGGGTTTCAACGCGGAAGCGCTTGTAGTCGTAGTCGCGCTCGATGATGTGTTGGCGAAGGCTCTTGACCACCAGAATGCGTGCCTGGAGGGTACCCTCGCCACCGGTTGGAAGCCACAATTCGCCGTTCACCGAGGACCCCATCGACTGACCATCGTCGTTGGAGTGGGAGACCGGGGCCTGATCGAAATGAAAACTGGAACCCCTGGCGATGGTGGCGAAGAGCCCGCCGGCAACCCGGAAGCTGTCGTTGAAGCTTACCTCGAGGTGCGCAACCTGCCGGTCGGCTTCATCGATCCAGAGGGTGCCTTGCAGTTTTTTTGAGGCGTCCTCGACCAGTCCGTGGGTCTTCGCGTCCTTGCGGCCCACAAAGTCGAAAACAATCGTCGGCCGACCCCGATAGTTTTTGCGCCGGGGCTGGCGCACGTCCATGATCTCCAGCAAGCGGCTTACGGTAATGCTCGGCCCTTCCAGCGGCTGATCGGGAGGTGTCTTCTCCGCTTTTTCCACCAGTTTTGTTACGCGTTCGGTTTCCTTCCGCTGGTCGCTGTCGCCGAGCGGCTGGCCGTTCTTCTTCACGGTACGTTCGATCACGTGACTGTTGACAAAGAAATCCTCGTGTTCCTCTGTCTCAGTCTTCTTTACCTGACCGTTGGAGTCGATGTCCTGGACGGTCTGCAGCGAACTGTAGGTGTAAGATTCGCGCAGCTTGTCGAGTTGTCTCTGGTGGTTCTGCACCTCACGCATAAGTTGGCGAATATCGGGCAGTGGCGAATTGGCCGCCTGCGAGGCTGTTGCGGGCGGGGCCAGCAAGCACAGAAGGAGGCAAATTGAACAGGCGAAAGGTGGAATCTGCATGATGGCGTTTTACTGTACAGGGGCGTACCGACTTTACCGTCTGAATCGGTGGGCATCCTCTTGGACCTGTGGCAATTGGAAAGGTCGCGAAGCTGACTCAAGAGAAGTATTCGCCGACGGTAGAAACATGTTATACCGTAGACGATACAAGCGGTTTCCCGAGTTTAGGCCCTGTTGGTTGTCAGGAGGAGAGATAGAAAATGTTCCGACTGGTCATTCAATGGTTGTTGAGCGCAATTGCGCTTCTACTTGTTTCGCGGCTCGTACCAGGCTTTTTTGTACAGAATTTCAGCGCAGCCATGCTCGCCGCCGTGGTGATTGGTTTCTTGAACGCCACACTGGGATTTCTGATGAGGGTGGTCACATTCCCGCTTGTAATTCTCACGTTCGGCCTGTTTCTGCTGGTTATCAATGGGGCAATGCTGCTGCTGGCTTCGCGCTTCGTGCCGGGATTCTATATCTATGGGATCATGCCGGCGTTCTGGGGCGCGGTGGTACTGTCCTTGCTGGGCATGGTCATTCGTGTAGTCGTGAAGGACGCATAGGCAGCTTCACTGAATCACGGCGAGGCTTGCTGGGCGATTGATTGCCTACTCACGGGCGTCTGTGACCGCTCTCCTGCTCTGCCGCGATTTCGCTGTTGTCTGATTCGCCGACTTGGAAGCGGGCTTGTTCTGCCGCGGCATGACCGCTGACGGATGCGCCACGACCGACCCATTGAGAGTTTGCGGCGTGCGTATCGCTCCAGCGCTTGAAAACCCGTTCGATGGAACTGTACGCAGGGGCATCAAGATGACATTTGTTGGCAGCGCTGGCTGAACGCGCGAATATACACCCCAGCTGCCTCCGGCCACGACAAATACAATGGCAGCCGCTGCCGCACTTCGAGCCGCAATGCTGTGCATCCACCCCTGACTTCGCACCAGCGGGGCAGGCCAGCGCAGAATGCGGGCGGTACGGGCAGCCGAGTTCAGGTTGGCCTTCACGCGTTCTTCAAGCAATTTGGGAGCGGGTAGGCCCGCGATCAGCCGCAATGTCTCTTCGCCGGTCGCAGAGGCTCCGTAGTGGATCGATGCGTTGTTCTGAGTTGAGAAATTCATCTTATACTCCTGGAATGTTGGAGCAGGCCGGCCATCAGGTTGCGCGCGCGAAAGAGCCGGGAGCGCACGCTGGACTCGGTGATGCCAAGAACAGAGGAAATCTCCACACTGGAGAGTTCCTCGAAAGCGGACAGAACCAGTACTTCGCGCTCCTTGGTGGGCAGTTGGTCAACGCAGGCGAGAACATGAGCATGGTACTGGACAGCTGCGGCGCGCTGCTCTGCGTTCAGTCCTCCAGCGGGCAGCACGCGTGCCAGTTCGGCAACGTCATCTGTTTCCGGGCGCGTTTTCGCCCGGCGCTTGCGGTCGAGCACAATATTCCAAACGATGCGAATCAGCCAGACCCGGTGGTCGCGAATCTCGCCCAAAGTGCCACGGTGACGCAAAACGCGTAGGAACGTCTCTTGCACAGCATCTTCGGCGTCGCTGGCATTACGCAGGACAGAGAATGCAACCCGATAGAGGGTCGCTGCGTATTGGTCCACCAGTGCCGTAAGCGTTGCGTCTTCCGCGTGCTGGCCGGTTTCGTCATACACGGCTCTGTCGGCGATCTCCATCCAAATTGGAAAAGCTATTTGACCGGCGCTCATACCTGCACCAGACGCAGGCACGGAGCAAAATGCTCAACCGTTGAGTCCCGCCGTGCGCCAGTCTCTGCGGAACTCCTGAAACTTGCTACTGTCCTGCCGCCAACTTTTGCGCAGCGATAGAGCCGGCTGCGCCGTCCTTATCCGCGTCCTTGACTTTGGCCCACAAGGCGCGCGCCTGGTCCATTTTGCCGCTTGCTGCATACAGTTCGGCCAAGTCCAGCTGTGCCACCCCTGCTGAAACCGTCTCAGAGGGTTTGGCGGCCAAAGCATTGTAAAGATTGAGCGCCTGGTCGTCGCGGCCCGTCTGGTGGTAGACGCCGGCAAGGGCCAGGTTGGCCAAGTTGGCCAGATTGCGATCCCACGACTTGGCGGCGATCTTCAGCTCTGTCTCTGACGCGGAGGCATTGCCCAATTCCTGGTCGGTGACACCGGCGAAGTAGTGCGCCTTGGCGCCTTGGGGTAGCCAGCCGTATTGCTGGGCCACGGCGCCGAACTGCTGGTTGGCGGCCTGGGCGCGCTGGGTGGCGGTGGCGTAAATTCCCTGTTCCGCAGGCGCACCTGGCTGGGCCAGGGGTGCGGAATAGGTGTCAAGTGCAGTGCCCAAAGCGATGTCGGCTGCCGCCGACCGCATGTTCCAGAAAATCAGCGCACCTACGCCCAAAACAAGGACCACGCCAGTCGCGATCACCCAGCGCACAACGCCGGAGCGGTGACCGCTGAGCCAGCTCATGCTGGTCTGGGTGGCTTGGGCAAATTTGTCGCCCTTCAGGGCGTGACGGGTTTGAGTATCCACAGGTCTTCTTGTCCTTCTTCGTCGATTGACTTGCAGGCGGGTCCATACAGGAGGGGGCGCTACGACTGCAACCCTATCAGTCTATCAGCGCGCGAAGAGCAGCGTCCACCACACGGGATGCCGGCGGTTGAGTGAAGCTGAGCCTAGATGCGCCATGGGGGCGAACTCCAACCGGAATCGCTGTAGAGGCGCTTTCACCTCCACTTGCCCTTGCCAGCCGGGAACGATAGGCTAATTGCATGTACGAGGACTTCCACGTAGCCGACCGCTGGAGTAGTGAAGACCTGCATTGCCGCTGGAAGGGCACCATGGTGGCCATCGCCACGCGCCACGCCGACGCCGTGGACGTGCGCTTCGACGTCAATGACCAACCCATGTGGATCGCCCTGCCTTGTACTGCCTGGGTAGAACAGAAGCGGCGCACTGGAAAGGTGATCACCGACCAGCTTGCGGCGCAGATCGCCGGCCGCTACCTGAAGCAACTGGTCCAGGAAGGCTACGACTCCCGCCGCGAGGTCTATACGATGACGGTCGCCGAAGTGCTGGAACATCTGGACGCCGTGGTGGCCGAGGCCAAGTCGCTGGGCGGTATGCCGCTGCTTCCGGTGGGAATCTAGGCGCTTACCCTTATAAAGGTTCACTCTCAGGGCCGGTTAATCGATGAGTAACCCCCACCCCCACCCCCACCCCCTATTCTGTAAATAAATTATCTATTTTCATAGGTTTACGGTAGGGCCTGTGCTGCAAAATATTGATTCCGCAGGACTTCCCCGCAGAATGTAGATACTAAATGGGTTAGATCGCATTCTTGAGGCGCGGTCGATGGTTTGCCTCCCAAATTCAGGAAGACAAGCGCCCGTTCTGTGGCTGCCCGTGCGTAGTCTTCAGGACCTGTGGGCTGATTGGTGATGCTTCCCGCGCTTGCCATCGACCGGTCGGCGCTCTACTCAAATTCCATTATGCGCCGCGTGCACTTAATTCCCTGCAAAAGGGCAGCCGTTCTCCGAATGGAAGCGGGGAGTGCTGGATACGGTCTTATGCTGCCACCCGGTACAGCATTATGCTGCCACCGCGGCCCGAGCCGGGAGGTACGCGATTCTATTGCCGTGCCGAGGAACTCCTTCAGCAGCTTTAGCGTTGATTGAGGAGTAACTACCGGGTAGCCCACTGTCGTAGCCGGTCATACGTCCGGAGTACTCAGAATCCGCACTTCCAGCGCGGGACGCCGACTCAGCGATCCCGCTGCCCTCGGGCTTCCATGTACGTGTATGGGGTGTATTGCCATGGTCCTATGGTCCCCTGGCTGAGGGCAACGTAGAGCTTTCCTCCAGTCGTGGGCACTTTCACCGTCACTGAGGTTGCCGTCAGCGTAGGCGAGACGTAGATATTGTGCGTGCCTTGGCCTTCGGTGCCGATTTGCAGTGCGTACTGCGTCCCAGGAACGTCCGAGGCGGTCCATGTAAAAGTGACGGTGCCGCTGGTTAATGTGCTGCCGGGGGCGGGCGAGATGAGCACCGCTGGGACGGCTGGCACAGTGACCTTGACGCTGGCATTGGTGACCAGATTGAGCGTCGGGACTTCTGGAGTGGAGGCCAGCCCCAGCACGGCAGTGAGCGTGTCCTTGGTCACGGGTGCAGTAATGATCGCGTCGCTGAAGGTAGCAGAGCCGTTGAGCAGCGTGGCCAGCGTTGGCGCATTCAGCACATGGTGGGAATCAACCAGGGCGATCTCACCGCCGTAGTCGGTAAAGAGGACGCCGCTCTCTGTGAGTTCTACCACCGGCGCGGGTTTCATGGCAACGTCGATTGTTGCCCTTGCAGGTGGCTGGGTCGTGAAGTTCAGCGCATAGTTGGTTTCTACCGCGCCCGCGTCAACGCAAGCCGCGTGGATGCCTTTGTAATAGGTCTTCCTTGGCAGTCCTCGCTGATCGGTGTTGAGGCGAGCCTCTTTCACGTTCGACAGTGCTCCGTAACAGATAGCCGGGCTGCCAGGCAGCGGAATCATGGTCTGCGTGAGGCCGCCGTAGTCACCCAGCGATGCAAGCTGAATGTCTGCTTCGCCTACCAGGTTGCCGCCGTAATCTGTGTAATTCCCTTCGTAGTCGTTGCTGCCGACACTCGCTGTATTCCCAGACACGATCGTGTTCTCTAGCGTTGACACTCCAGAGATTCCACCGCCGCCGCTCCCCGGCCCAGCAGTGACACCGGTCTCTGCCTTGATCCTCATGTCGTTTCCGCTGATGGTGCTGTTGATCACCGTGAGCGTGCCGTTAGGGGCGTTGGCAATGCCGCCTCCCGTTCCAGTGAGTACGACACCTATCGGGGGCTGCTCGCTTAAATCGGCAGACACCGACGTGTTTCCGGCGATTGTGCTGTTGATTACTGTAAGAGTCCCACTGTTGTAAATTCCGCCACCGGATGCATTGGCGTAGGCGTCGGTGTTTCCCGAAATAGTGCTATCTAGGACGGTCAATGTTCCGGAGTTGAAGATGCCGCCACCCACCCCTCCGTCGAATGGACCATATTGACTAAAGTAGTAAGTGCTCGAATTAGCGATGATCGAACTGTCTTTCACAATCATCGTGCCAAGGTTGTTGATACCGCCGCCATTCCCGACCGAGTTGTTTTTGGTGATCACGCAGTTGGTCACGGTCATGGAGCCGTCATCGTTAAATATGGCGCCTTCCCCGCCGGTGAGGTTGAGGTTGCTTATTGCGATTCCACTTGCCCCAGAGTTGACCTGAAAGATGACGGTTCCATTGACGGTGATGGTTGGGATCTGTCCAACAATCGTGATCAGGTTCGTTGCCACACTTCCGATCACGGTGGTTGGCCCTGTGATGGTTGTGTTCGCCGGGATGACGAATGCTTCCGGCGAGAAAAACGTCGATTGGTTATTCGGAACCGAAATCGTATTCTCTGCAGCTGTATTGCTCGCATTGAATACCGTAGAACTGAACCTAATTGTGCCCGATCCGGCATTGCTGGCGTAAGCCAGAGCATCGGCCAAGGTGCAGGCCGCGTCTGGACCGGTCCCGGACGCAGCTTGAGGAGTACAGTTGGCCGCATCGGCGGGGTTGTTCTGGTTGGTAGTAACCACCAGTATGGGAGCAGACGAGGAGCTCTTGGAGTGAGTTACCTCAGGAGCGGCTTCGCGGGCAGCGGAGATTACCGTAGTTCCATCCGTCGTAATGGCTGCCCCTCGGTCTAATCTTGAAAATGAAGGCTCTTGAGCAAGGCTGCGGGCGAAGCACCATGGACTTAACAGTGCCATAACTAGAACCAGCTTGGCCGTCGGCGAAGTTACAAATGTAAGTCCGGCGCGGTGGGAGATACGGGCAACCAAAGCAACGAACCTTCTCGAAGCAACGCTTCCAGATTCAATAACATATGGCATGAAAATCTCCGTGTAAAATCAACTCAAGAGGCTGCCGAGCTACGCCACTCTACCGCTGAAAGTGGGACGAAGAGTTACGCGGGTGGTGACCCATAACATAGCCTTGGGGCGAGCCTCTAACGAGCAGCCCATTGGGACCTGATATATATCACACAATTCAGTTGTTATCATTGAATCAAAAAATAGACTCTTAACGATTTCCCCGTCCAGCCCGAATGCGGCCGCTCGTTGGATCATGGCTTTGGTCGGATGGTGGTCCACCCTTCCCTTTCTCATTACTTCGCCTCGGGAGCCGTCCGGTCAGCCAAAAACTGAGTAAGGGAAGTGTCGGCGGTCGTTCACCAACAATTATTGAGAGGCTCTCGCGACGGTATTGCTGTGGTGCAAGTCGTTCTCAGCGTCGAATTTCAATTACACGAAACTCAACTGTGACTGAGCTTTTGTTTCGCAATCGAAACGGCTTCCCTCGCGGCATGAGAGTCACAGAACCCTTGACCAGAGATACATACCGAAAGGGCGTCTTTTCGTTTACTAGGGCCCCTTCGCCGATGCCTTCAATTAGGTAGTCAGAAAGAGAATCCCGAATGTCAAACGCTGCCCCCACCTCTAGCCTCATCTCCGTAATTAAGAGCCTAGGGGAATCTGTCTCTCCAACTTTTGGAACTGTCGGAACAGCACTTGGTCCATTGCATGCCATTCCTCTCGCCGCTGTTACTGTGCAGCCCAAACCTGACGATGGTCCAATCTGTGCCATAGCCATCACTGGGCAACACAGCACCGCAATCGCAAACTCAGTACGCACAAAGTTCCTCCCCGCATTCCGTTAGCGCCATCGTACCCTCCTTTCCTCCGCTCACGGATGAGCTCCGAGCGGTTTGTGGGCAATTCGGACATAACCCAAATTCGGGGGTTACTTCCGAATTGGCGGTAATTCGACCGGAAGGGCCCAGTAGCTAGTAAACTCAACCGGAACATGTTCTCGAAGTCCATTGAGTCGTTCTGGCAATGGTTCAGCGATAGTGCTGGCCGCTTCAATGTTTTGCTTGAAGATCTCGACTTGATGAGACAGATCGACCGGTGGCCTTCAGGCTTGGAGGCGGGAATCTCACGGGATATTGGTCGGGGTATCTCCAAACCTTGGCAGCTACTCCCGATTTTTGTCTGCCTCGTATTGCTGATACGCACAGTCGAGGCGCAACAGGAAGACCACAAGCATCCGATTCCAGTGCAGCCGATTCCTTCGGACAATCCGAACTCGCCAGTCTTTAACGTCCATGTCCAATTCGCCCGACTAATGAGCCCAAATACGGGATGGCTGTCAGACGCTCACAGACTGTATCGGAGTTCAGACGGAGGTGAGAATTGGAAAGACGTCTCGCCTCCGTATCATGGTTACTTCCCATATGTCGACACTTTGTTCCTCGACTCGATGAATGCCTGGGTACTGTGTCCTTCTGAGTCCGATGATGCCGATTTCGTCTTGGAGTCTACAGTGAATGGCGGGGAGACATGGACCGCATCGAAAGTTAAAGTCGAACTGCCGCCTCCTGACCACGGGGGTCCCGAACTTGCCGGCAACGGCTACCTGGCCTTTTCCGACCGTTCTCATGGATGGCTTCTCGTGGATTTTCAGACGGGTTCGGCGTTCAGTTCCGCGGAGATGCTGGAAACGACTGATGGAGGACTTTCCTGGCACGAATCGAAGGCGAACCCGGGCTTCTTCGGAGAGATTCGTGTGTTTCCAAATGGAAATCTATGGGCAGTTGACGGATACCATCTCAACTTGGAAGTGAGTAGAAAAGGCGGCAAATTCCATGCTGTTGAACTGCCTGTCGCTCCTCAAAGAGTCGCACCTGCTGCGGGAGCTTTGCCGAGTCTCCCCGTATTCGAGAACAATCTTGAGGGCTACATTGCCGTGACCTATCAAGGCGGTGATCCCGGGACAAACTCTGCTGCCGCGCTCTTTGCCACTTCAGATGGAGGTCATATTTGGAAGCTGGATCGGGTTATCAAGGGTCTGTTCCTTGACGAGACAATGCCGACGACGATGGCAGACTCGGCATGGGTCTTGACATTCGCGCCTGAGCCTTCTCGGCCCTCGGTCATCAAGATTCAACATAACGAGGACATTGAGGCTCCAACTCACAAGATGGGTGCCTTGGGTAGTTGCGATCTCAGTTTTGCATCGCCCGATAAGGGCTGGATGAGTTGTAGGGGAAATCTGTCATTGACCACCGATGGCGGACTGTCGTGGAAGTTGATTACACCCCGGGTGCGAAACGGTGTGCTCACTCAGGACCCACTGACCTATCCACTGTCGAGGTAGGCTGTGCCACAGTCGGAGACGACTCCGCTTGCGGCTCACCGCGTAACTCACCCGCTGCGCCAATGATCCACTGTCCAAGTGGAATCAATCAGCATCTAGGGTTCGGCCACAGCATAGCCCGGTCTGTGAAGAGGATGGTTTGTGGCCCACCCTTCCCTTTCTCATTTCTTCGCCTCGGGAGGCGGGTGGCTTAGGTCTGACTAACCCCCAATGATTGGGGTTCCCGGCGACAGGTATTCCTCGCTGGGGTGAGGATTCGCGTTTGAGACTTGGGAAAACTCAACTCTCAACTGGGTAACCACATCCGCTCACCCCGTTCCAAGCCCATTTGCAGAAAATAGGCCGCCGAAGCCGCACAATCGAAATGAGGGAATGAGCGGTTTGCTCACAGCCGCGGTCAAAACCGAAGACACCCCCACCCCCCCTCCCCCCTGAAATGGGCGATTTCCGGGGGTCTTCTCGGCCAGATCGAAGGAGTAAGTTATTTATAATCAAAAACATGATGGATGTGCCTGTCAGCGACCCCATTATCTTATTGGTAAACAGAAGCCCCTGAAAAATGCCCCTTTTCGTCGCTTTTGAGGGTGGTTTTCGTGCATTACAGCGGAACCAGAGCTGTTTTCGCCCTAATTCCTGCTGCGCATCTTGGAGAGAAGACGCAGGATCTCAAGATAGAGCCAGACCAGCGTGACCATCATGCCGAAGGCGCCGTACCACTCCATATATTTGGGAGCGCCGTAGTTCACGCCTCGCTCGATGAAGTCAAAGTCGAGGACCAGATTCAGCGCGGCGATGGCGACGACGAAGAGGCTGAAGACGATGCCGATGAGGCCGGAGCCGTTGATGGCAGCGAATTGGATGCCAAAGAAGCCGAGCACCATCTGGAGCAGATAGAAAATCATGATTCCGCCAGTAGCGGCGATGATGCCGAGGCGAAACTTTTCAGTGACCTTGATGACGCCGGAGCTATAGGCCAGGAGAAGCACGAAGAGGGTGCCAAAGGTGAGGCCGACGGCCTGGATAGCGATGCCGGGATAGCGAACGTCAAATACGGCAGAGATGCCGCCGAGGAAGAGACCCTCCAGCAGCGCATAGATTGGCGCTGTGATCGGAGACCACTCCTTCTTGAAAACGGTGACCATGGCACAGATGAAGCCGCCAAAGACGCCGACGAGCAGCAGCGGAGCGACGTCGGCCGTATCGTGGGACTGCAGAAACAGGCGCCAGGTCCAGGCCGCGGTGGCGAAAACGCAAACGAGCAGGATGCCGGTCTTGTTGACGGTGCCGCTCAGAGTCATGCGGGCGGAGGCGTCAATGACGCCACCATACTGGCTGCCGGAAAGGCCTTGAAAGGTTTTGTCGCCGAGGGCAGGATTGGAAGTCTTCATCAGGGGCATGGGGCTTTCTCCGTTTTGCAAAGCGTGGCTGGGGTTTGCCTGGGTCTTGAGCGGCAACATGAGCCGCTGGTTCAATTTTAGACGTGGAACGGGAGGGTTCGCCAACCCTGGGCATGGATATACATGTCCGCGTCGCCGCAACGGGCGAGACCGGAGGCGCACTGCGAGCCTTGGCCTATGTTTACGAAGGTTGCCGAATCTCGCTTGAGGTGCCTCCAGCCGCCGGAATGTAACACTTCAGGGTGTAGTCCATCACCATTCGATCGGCATTGAAGCGCCAGCCCAGGGTGCGGATTGTGCGTTTCATGCGCTTGATCCAACCGCGGGGCAACCCGTCGCGGTCGCGCTGATAGTACAGCGGGATCAGTTCGTCGCGCAGAACACGGTAGAGGTCTTCACCGTCGCGGCTGTCGTGGACATCCATATCCGAGTGGGTGCGGCCGGTGCCGATGGCAAAGCCATTGAAGCCGTCGAAGGCCTCGGCCCACCATCCATCCAGCACGGAAAGGTTCAGGCCGCCGTTGAGGACCACTTTTTGACCGCTGGTGCCGGAGGCCTCCAGTGGCCGCCGTGGGTTGTTGAGCCAAACGTCGACGCCCTGCACCAGGAACCTGCCGACATTGATGTCGTAGTCCTCAATAAAGACGAACTTATCGGCGAATTTCTGGTCGCGCATCATCTCGGCGATCTGCTGCAGGACTTTTTTGCCTGGCTCGTCGTGGGGATGAGCCTTGCCGGCAAAGAGGAATTGCACCGGGCGTTTGGGATCGTTGACCATGGTCACCAGGCGCTCAATGTCGGCCAGAATCAGGTTCGCCCGCTTGTAAGTGGCAAATCGCCGCGCGAATCCGATCGTGAGTGCATCAGGCGAGAGCACCTTGTTGAGCCGATGCAGAGTTTCCTGCGGTTCCCGGCGACGCTCGGCTTGTTCCCAGGCGCGGCGGCGCACAAATTCGAGCAGGCGCGATTTCAGGGCGAGGTGAGTCTCCCAGAGTTCGCCGTCGTCGACACTTTCAATGCCCTCCCAGGTGCGCGCAGTGGCGCTCTTTCCCTGCCACCCGACTCCCAGATGACGATCGTAAAGGCGACACATCTGCGGCGCCAGCCACGATGGGACGTGAACTCCGTTGGTGATGTGGCCAATTGGGACGGCGTCTTGCGGCCGGCCGGGAAACAAGTCCCACCACATGGCGCGGGAGACCTCGCCGTGCAGAGAAGAGACCGCATTGGCGCGCCGTGAAAGCTTGAGACCGAGAACAGTCATGCAGAACTGTTCCTGGTGGTCGGTGGTGTGCACGCGCCCAAAGCCCATCAGGTTGTCATGCGAAATCCCCAACTGATCGCGCAGCGGGCCCAGGTGCTCCTCGATCAGGTCGGCGCTGAAGCGGTCGTGACCGGCGGGTACGGGCGTATGCGTGGTGAAGATGACTTCGCGGGGCACCTGGCTGGCGGCGGTGTCGAAGTCCATACCTTCTTCCTGCATTCGGTTGCGAATGGCCTCGAGGACTACAAAGCCGCTGTGACCTTCATTGAGATGAAGCACGCCAGGTGAGATGCCCATAGCCTTGAGCGCACGAAACCCACCCACTCCGAGCAGCAACTCCTGACGAATGCGAGTGCGCCCATCGCCGCCATAGAGGCGCGAGGTCAGTTCGCGGTCTTCCGGAGCGTTGCCCTCCACGTTGGAATCGAGCAGGAGGAGGTCACAGCGGCCTACTTTGATGCGCCACACCTTGGCGCGGATCGATCCGCCGCGGGTCTCAATCTCCACCGCGACGGGCTCGCCATTTTGTCCGATGGCAGGCTGCATGGGACATTCGTTGATATTGGTCTGCAGGTATTCTTCGCACTGCCAGCCACTCTGGTCGAGGCGCTGAAGGAAATAACCCTGCCCATAAAACAAGCCAATGCCGATAAGGGGTATGTCGAGGTCCGATGCGCTCTTGATGTGGTCGCCGGAGAGAACGCCCAGGCCGCCGGAATAAATCGGCAGCGACTCGTGCAATCCGAACTCGGCGGAAAAGTAGGCCACGGGACGGGGGCGCAGCACACCCGCATGCTCCGCACCCCAGGTGCGGCCGGCCTGCAGATACTCCTGCTGGCGACGGTAGACATAGTTAATGCGGCCATGCAAAGACAGTTCAGTAGCACGGCGCTCGATCTCTCCCAGCGGAATCTCGCTGAGCAATGCGATGGGATTCTGATTGAGTTGACGCCAGCGGGTAGGATTCAGATCGCGAAAGATGCTGACGCATTCGTGGTCCCAACTCCACCAGAGGTTTCGGGCCAGGGCCCAGAGACGCTCCTGGGCCGGAGCGATAAAGCGGTCCAGCATGCGCGCCTCGCTGACCACGGGCGCTACCTGGCTTGCAGCCTCGACCAACATTCGAATCTCATCCTCGCGAAAGGTCCGCGCATCCTTGGTTTGCACGACGAGAACACCCTGCAGAATTCCGCGATCAATCAAGGGAACGCCCAGGAAAGAGTGGTATTCCTCTTCTCCCGACTCCTTGAAGTACTTGAAACGAGGGTGACTTCTGGCGTCGCTGACGGCCACCGGCATGACTTGCTCCGCCACCAGGCCTGCCAGGCCTTCGTTGAGCGGCATACGCAATGTGCCAATGCAGCGTGGGTGGAGGCCAAGGGTTGCGGCCAATACCAGATTCGATCGATCCGGCTCGAGCAAATAGGCTGAACACACATCGGTCCTGAACCGCGTAGCGATCAAAGCGACCACGTTCAGCAAGGTATCGGCAGGCTTGCGGCCATTCTCAGTGAGGTTCGCGATCTCCTCCAGGGTCAAAACATGATTGGCGTCAGTGGTTTCGTAAGACTCGGGCATCCGCATACCTCGAAGATTGAGTTCTCGTAAGAAAAGCACGCTGACACGTACGCCAAGCCTCAGCAAAGATGCGGAGGTGCAACGGGTCAAAAAACAGAAAGTTTGATCAGCGGGTGGCTGGCTGACCGGTCGAAGTGTTTTTCCCGTGGTTCATTGGGGCGGGATAAATGTGAAGATACCATCAATCTGCCCGCGGCTGCGAATCAATCTGAGAGTGAAGTTGGCATTCATCTTTTAACTGAGATGCGGCAAACGAGCGGACGGAGTTCTTGCAGCAGGGAGGACAGCCTAAACTTGGCATTCACGGGGATTGCGCCTTGATCCGGACTTCGCGCTTCTTAAAGGCGAGAAGTGGCAAGCGTGGCGTGCCCGGCACCTCGCCGGGCTCTCACGGCTGCGGCAAGTTCGGCGAGCAGGGCCTTAGTTTCAGGCCAGTCGATGCAGCCGTCAGTGATGCTCTGTCCAAAGACCAGCGGCCGGCCGGGTATCAGATTCTGGGAGCCGGCGACCAGATTGCTTTCGACCATGACGCCGATGATGCGGCGGTTGCCTGCGGCGATTTGGCCTGCAACGTCGCGGCAGACCAGCGCTTGTCGCCTGTAGTCCTTTTTGCTGTTGGCGTGGCTGCAGTCAATCATGATACGCGGTTCGACACCGGCCGCTTCCATCTGCTCGGCGGTCTCAGCTACGTGCTCCGAGGTGTAGTTCACCGTCCCGCGGCCGCCGCGCAGGATGATATGGCAATCAGGGTTGCCGGTGGTGACGAAGATAGCGGATTGCCCGTGCTTGGTGTGGCCCAGAAAAGTGTGCGAATGAGCTGCGGAAAGCACTGCATCGATGGCCATCTGCACATTCCCGGAGGTGCCGTTCTTGAAACCCACCGGACAGGAGACGCCGGAGACGAGCTGACGATGGACCTGGCTCTCCGTTGTGCGCGCTCCGATGGCGCCCCAACTTACCAGGCCGGCAATGTATTGGGGCGAAATCATGTCAAGGAACTCCGTTCCGGTGGGCACGCCCATCTCGGCCAGGTCGAGCAGCAGGTGACGCGCCAGGCGCAGGCCATCGTTGATTTTGTAGGACTGATCTAGATATGGGTCGTTGATCAGCCCCTTCCAACCGATGGTGGTGCGGGGCTTCTCAAAGTAAACACGCATGACGATGTGCAGGTCGTTGGAGAACTCCTGAATGGCCGATTTAAGCAGGCCTGCGTACTCACGCGCAGCTTTGGTGTCATGAATGGAGCAGGGGCCGGCGAGAACGAGCAGCCGCGTATCGCGGCCGCTGAGAATATCGGCGACGCCGTTGCGGGCGTTGTAGATTGTCTCCGAAGCAGCTTCAGTGAGAGGGAGTTCCTCCTCAAGAAATACTGGAGGGAGGACGACTTTCGTCCATTGAATGCGGATGTCTTCTATGGTGTGGAACATGGCTCTTTCCTTGGCGTGCGCATCCCGTTGCCGGAACAAGTGATGACGGATGCAATGTACACACGCACTCTCTAAAATCTATCAGCCTGAAATGCAGTGAATATCCAATTCCGATGTGCGCCGTGGTCTTATCGCGTGTCCTCGAACGGCCAAAACGGCAGGGAATCAATCTTATGCAAACGGCAAGCCATTCAAGGCCTGCGTACGAACCTGGTCCTCTTGGCGGGCAGCGGCTATCGAAAGGCGATCGCCAGGTCAATCCTTTAGGGTGTGTAGCGCTTTTCGCCTGCTTCGAGAGCAACGGGAAGGCGATTCTTGATGGGGGGTAAGGGGCAGGTAGCGAAGGAAGTATAGGCGCAGGGTGGATTGTAGAGGCGATTGAAGTCGAGCGTAATGCTGCCGGGCTGGCCGAGACCGTGATCCGGCAGTCCGGCATTCAGCAACCGCCCGCCCTCGTAGCTGGCCGTTTTGCTGGTTTCGTCGCTGAGTATGAAGAGGAGCTTACTGGTATCGTTGCCCTCAATCACAGGCTCAAGAATGAAGACTTTGCCGCTCACGATGAACTCTGCAACGCCCGGCGCCTTCATGTCCAGCGTAGTACCGATTACGGTAGGAATCTTTTCAACTTGCGGCGGTTTGTATGGAATCCAGCGGGCGGTGACGCGATAGCGCGGGTCGGGCGCGTACCAGTGAAGACCGTGGAAGCCGGTCCGGGCGGGTGAATCGGCATCTTTGATGCGCAGGACACAACCGCTTCCGCGGCGCAGCACCACCATGGAAAGGCCGTGCCAGGCGATGGTGGCCGGCCTCTCGTCGCTGGTGGAAAGCGATCCCTCACGCGCCGGGCCGCCATCGAGGGTCAGTTGTGGAGGAAAGCCGCCGGAAGGGGCTAGCAACTGGACAATCTGGCCGCTGGTGGATGTGCCGCTGACGGTGAGCAGGCCGATGTGATCGGGGGCCTGCGCGTGCAGGCGGATGGCGTTGTCCGGAGCAGCGCCAAAGGAGTTGATGCCGGGCTTGAGCCACTCCAGGCCAACGAGGGTGAGCCAACCGCCGGGGGCGGCCAAATCGTATTCTCGTTGTGCGTGCCAAGCATCCAGATCCAGCAACCAGCTTGCGTTTGCGTCCGCTGTGGGCGTGGCCAAGGAAGGAGTGTTTTGGGCGGCGGCAACCTGGGCCGGAGCGGAACTTGTCCAGCAGATGGGAAAGAACGCGAGTGCCAAGGCGAGCAGACCTCCCAGACCCCTCAACATCGATGCAACCTCCATGGTTGGTTCCGATTCTCCTTAATTATGCCCTTGCGGAGACGGGGGGACGTTGCTCGCTGGACGGTAACTCTCGATGCGTGGACTCCAAGTGACGGGAACTCTCACGGTAGGCTCGGGACTGGGGTCAGCCTGGAGCCTTGCCTTGACAATAGGTATTTCTGATCCCTATAATTAAACAGGAATTCTATACCCATTTTCACAAGTAAGTGATAGACGGATTTGAGGTTATTGGTTTTCTGCGGGGTTTTACTAGAGTCTGCAGAAGGCCCCGTAGGACAGTCGGGGACCCAAAGGAGCGGCATCGATGCCTGAGGTACGAGTCAGTCCGCGAGAGCGGCTGGTGCTGACGGCCATTATCGAGCTGTACATAGCCACTGGCGAACCCGTGGCCTCGCAGGCGGTTGCGCGGTTTTTTGCCAATCGGGAGGGGCTCAGTTCGGCCACCCTGCGCAATGTGATGGCGTCGCTGGGGGAAGCGGGCCTGCTGGAGCAGCCGCATACATCCTCAGGGCGAGTTCCCACCGCCGCGGCCTTTCGCTGTTACGTTGAGCAGATTACGCGTGCCGATGCGACGATGGGCACGCAGGTGATGGGGATAGGGGCCTTGGCGCAAGGGGCGCCGCCCCTGAGTGAAGAGCGTCGCGAGCAGATAGAGGACAGTTTTTCAGGAGTGGCGAGCAGTACTGAATACCTGGAGCGCACCTCGCACGTTCTCGCTCTTATCTCTAATGGCCTGGGAGTGGCGCTGGCCAGTTCCACTGTGGCACAAGTATTGGAACATATCCATTTTTCGCGACTTTCGACGGGTCGAGTTCTGGCCGTGCTGGTGACCCAGGCCGGCGCGGTGTTAGACCGCGTGCTGACCCTGGACCACGAGTTGGCACACATCGAACTGGAAACGGCCGCGCGCTATCTGAACGAGAACTTCCGCGGCTGGCCCATTGAGCGCATTCGCACCGAGGTGGCGCGGCGGGTTGAGGCGGAGCGGGTGGCGTATAACCAGATGCTGGCCTCCGTTGAGGAACTTTGCCGCAAGGGAGCGTTAGCGGGCGGCGAGGCAGGACCTGCCTTGTTCGTGGACGGGATGGCCAACCTGATCGCGACAGAGGTGGATCGCGAGCGGTTGCACCAGATGCTTCTGGCCCTCGAAGCCAAGCAGCGATTGGTGGAGTTGCTGACCGCTTATGTGGACGGTCGTCAGCAGGAGGTGCGCGTGGTGGTGGGGTTGGACGAAGCTTCGCCGGCCATGCAGGACCTGGTACTGATCGGCGCGTCGGCGCGGTTGGGCGGCACCAACCTGGGTACCGTGGCGGTGATCGCGCCAACCCGTATCCAATATCAGGAGATGATTCAGGCAGTACGCTATGTGGCCCGGCTCTCGGACCGGATACTGGAAGTTCCCGCCGATTAGAAGGGACTCGTTCACGGTTCCATCGGCGTGCGGCAATCACGAGTCCCGTCCGTCGCGGAGAAATAGCAGGTCTAACAGTTGACAAAAGGCAAACGGGCAGTTCTCAGAGGCCCGGTCGGCGAATCTGCTCTACCGGCCAGACAATCCGCGATGGTACTGTAAACATGCGCGGCCAGGTGCTATTGAACTTCAATGTGGATGACGGTATAGCAGACAGTCGCCGAGGAATTTATCATTGAATAAGAAAAAGAAGAGTCTTTGGGGATTGCGTAGAAGTATGCCAGATCAGGAAACAGAGTTGACGGCGATAGATGCACCGGAAGAGGCGGCGCCTGAAGAGGCGCGTGGCCCCGCAGCAGAGACCGCTGCGGAAGGTGATGGAACAGCAGAGGTTGTGGCTCCCCTGAGTCACGAAGATTTTGACCGGCTTAAGGCAGAACTTGAGCAGTTGAGGGCTGAGCGCGATCAGCTGCTGGACCGGCTGGCCCGGTTGCAGGCCGAGTTTGAAAATGCCCGCAAGCGGGCTGAACGCGAGCGGCTGGAATATCGCGACTACGCAACAGGAAGTGTGGTGGAGCGATTTCTGCCCGTGCTGGACAACTTCGAGCTGGCGTTGAAGTCCACCGGCTCTGAGGAGCAGTTGCGTTCGGGTGTGGAACTGATCATCAAGCAGATGCAAGATATCCTGGGCCAGCTTCAGGTGCAGCCTGTGGCGACGGTGGGCGAGGAGTTTGATCCACGCCATCATGAAGCGTTAGGTACGGTGGAGCGCGACGACGTGCCCGACCAACATGTGGCTGAGGAGATTCGCCGCGGCTACCGGCTACGCGAGCGGCTGTTGCGTCCGGCGCTGGTGCGCGTGGCCTCGAACCCCAAGCAGACGAATGATTGAATATAGAGAAACGATATCCACATCAGTATTTTGAGGGTCTGAAGATCGCCGGCCCTGGATATGAACTTACGGACTAGAGCGCATGTCCTTCATGCGCAAAGGGATTCCAAGAAGGTTTGAACACGAGAGTGAGCAAAGCTGATTATTACGAGGTTCTGGGCGTTACGCGCGAGGTGAGCGACCAGGAGTTGAAGAGTGCCTATCGCAAGCTGGCGCTCAAATTCCATCCTGACCGCAACCCCGGTAACCACGCTGCGGAAGAGAAGTTCAAAGAGGCCAGCGAGGCCTACCAGGTACTGAGCGATGCGGACAAGCGCGCCGCTTATGACCGCTACGGCCACGCCGGGGTGAGTGCAGCCGGAGCAGGCGGCTTTGGCGGACCTTTTGCGGGTAGCGTCGATCTGGGTGACATTTTCGGCGACCTCTTTGGGGAGATGTTCAACGTGGGCGGGGGGCAGCAGCGCGGCACACGCCAGCGTCGCGGCGACGACCTGCGCTACGACTTGACCATCGACTTCGAAGACGCGGTCTTCGGCTCTGAGACCGAGGTGAAGATCCGCCGCTGGGAGACGTGCGAACCCTGCCACGGCAGCGGAAGCGCTTCCGGTCGCGGACCCAGCGTCTGCCCGCAGTGTCATGGCAGGGGACAGATCCGCTACCAGCAGGGGTTCTTCTCTGTGGCCCGCACCTGCACCACCTGCGCGGGCACGGGCTCGATCATCAACGACCCATGTCCGATCTGCCGTGGCGAGACTCGTGTGAGCAAGGAACTGAAGCTCAACGTCAAGGTCCCGCCGGGCGTGGAAGAAGGCACCCGCATCCGCTACGCGGGGGAGGGTGATGCAGGGCGTTCCGCGGGGCCGAACGGCGACCTCTATGTAATTCTCTCGATCCGCGCGCACGATTTTTTTGAGCGCGAGGGCCACAATCTGCATTGCGTGATTCCCATCAGCTTTCCCCAGGCAGCTTTAGGTGCGGAGATCGAGATTCCGGCGATCGACGGGTCGGTAACCCTGAAGATTCCCGAGGGTACGCAAAGCGGCCGTGAACTGTCCATCCGCGGACGGGGCGTTCCATTTCTGAACGAGAGGGGACGCGGCGATCTAATCGTGAAGGTGCTGGTGCAGGTTCCCAAAAAGCTGAGCCGTGCCCAACGCGAGTTGGTGGCGGAGCTGGCCGAGTCGCTGATCGTGGACAACAAGCCCGCATCTCCGGGGCTCCTGGAAAAGATGAAGGACCTGTTCAACTAAGCGAGCAGGATATCGGCCAGAGAGGTCAAGCTCCGATGAACGGAATGTTGCTTTCGTACCCTCGCTGGGAGCCTGGGGTCTCGTGTACTATGCGCCGTACAGCCAGGTTGTTTCGTCCCTAATTAAATAAGTACCGATTGAGATAAGATCGCAAGAATTCCAGCCGACATATAGAATCTCAACCAAGCGGTATAATCTCGCAGATGCCACTGAGTCCACGCACCATCATCGACCAGTACGAGATACTTGCGCCTATTGGCTCAGGCGGCATGGGCGAAGTCTATCGTGCCCGGGACTCACGCCTGAATCGCGAGGTTGCGATCAAGGTCCTGCCCCAACTCTTCACTACCGATCCGGACCGCTTGCGCCGCTTTGAGCAGGAAGCACGCGCGGCAGCAGCGTTGAAGCATCCCAATATCCTGGTGGTTTATGAGTTGGGAAGTTATGACAGGGTTCCCTACCTGGTGTCGGAGTTACTGGAAGGTGAGACGCTACGAGAGCGGCTCAGGCAGGGATCTTTGCCGTTGCGCAAAGTAATTGATTATGGAACACAGATTGCGAGCGGCCTGGCGGCAGCGCACGAGAAGGGGATTGTTCATCGCGATCTGAAGCCGGAGAATCTGTTCCTTACCAAGGATGGACAGGTCAAGATTCTGGACTTCGGTTTGGCCAAGATGATGCCGGGGAATGAATTGGCCACGGGATTGGAGCGAGGTTCGGCAGACCAGACCGAGCCTGGTTACGTGATGGGGACCGCAAGTTATATGTCCCCAGAGCAGGTGAGGGGGCAAGCCGCCGACCATCGCTCAGACATATTTGCCTTCAGCGCGATCCTCTATGAGATGCTCACGGGGATACGGGCGTTTCAGAAGCCGACTTCGGCAGAAACGATGAGTGCGATTCTGAACGAGGATCCTCTCCCTGTCGCACAACTGGCACCGAACACGCCGTTGGCACTGCAGAGAGTTTTGCATCGCGGTCTGGAAAAGAATGCGGAGCAGCGGTTTCAATCGGCCTCGGATTTGGCATTTGCACTGGAGGCACTTTCAGATACGACCATCCTTACGCTACCTGTGGGCCGAATGCCGGCGAAGCAGGGACCCAGTCGCTTGCGACCCGGCATTGTGGGAGGGGTGCTGGCGGTTTTACTCACGTTCGCGGTAATTGCTTATTTTTTCACACGGCCTGCGCCCATACCCAGAGTTTCGAACTACGTGCAGCTCACGCATGACGGCCTGCAGAAGTCACTGATCGGAACGGATGGTTCAAGGCTCTATCTGAGCCTGATCACATCAGCCATGGGGGGCGTGTCAGCGCTTCAAACCGCAGGCGGCGAGCAGACCAGGATTCCCATGCCCGGCTCGGATATGGTTCCGGTTTCCCTATCGCCGGATGGTTCCCAGTTTCTTTTAGTGGAAGGGAAGGGAGTGCCTCTGACTGGGCCGCTGTGGAGCCTTCCTGTTCTGGGCGGTTCACCGCGAAGGCTGGGAGATGCGGTGGGAACTGACGCTGCCTGGTCGCCCGACGGAAAGATGCTGGCCTATACCAACGGGAACGATTTGTACCTGGCCAAGGCCGACGGGACAGAATCGCGCAAACTTCTGGCGATGAACAGCCTGGTTTCTGACCCGACCTGGGCGCCCGATGGAAGCCGCCTAAGGTTTGGCACTTCAGACTTTTCGGGCACCGGAATTGGCCAGCACATGATCTGGGAGGTATCGACAGAGGGGCTAAACCCTCACCGCCTGCTGGCCGGCTGGCACAATCCGCCTGACGAGTGCTGCGGCGACTGGACTGCCGACGGAAAATACTTTGTCTTTCAGTCCCAAGGGCAGATCTGGGCGATGCCGACGGAGCACAGACTCCTGCACCCGGAGCCTCGGCCTATTCAACTAACGTCAAGTCCCATGTCGCTCCACTCCGCAGTTCCCAGCAAGGATGGGAAGAAGCTGTTTGTGGTGGGCCGAACTTATCGCGGAGTCCTGACACGCTGCGATTTGAAATCAGGCCAGTTCCTGCCGTTTCTCAATGGGATATCGGCGGAGTATGTGGCATTTTCAAAAAATGGGCAGTGGGTTGCCTATGTTTCTTATCCAGAAGGCACACTGTGGAAGAGCAAAGCGGATGGAAGCGAGAGAGTGCAGTTGACCTTCCCCCCGCTACGTGCTGTTTTGCCCCGTTGGTCTCCTGATGGGCAGACAATTATCTTTTTCGACTTTCCGGTGAGTTCAACGCACCCGGGCCGAGTCTATGAGATTTCGTCTGAGCGGGGAAGTCCTCGTGAGATCATGCCCCTCGATACACACAATCAGCAGGATCCAAACTGGTCGCCAGACGGGGGCAAGATCGTCTTTTCAGGTGATCCCAATGACGCCGCCGTTGCCAATGCCGCGCCGGCCATCCGCGTGTTCGATCTGCAAAGCCAGCAGGTTTCCACGCTGCCGGGCTCGGAAGGGCTATTTTCACCGCGTTGGTCGCCGGACGGACGGTACATTGCGGCAATGACGAGCGACTCCAGCACCGTCCTGCTGTTTGATTTCCATACGCAAAAATGGACCGAGCTTGCCAAGGGCACATTAGGCTGGCTGGTTTGGTCGAGGGACGGGCAGTCTATCTACGCTCTTGATTTCACGGGCAACGGCGCGGTGGTCAGGATCCGCGTCAACGATCATACGAAGGAACGTGTCGTCGATCTAAAGGATTTTGTAACCACCGGCGAATACGGCGGGGCACTGTCTCTCATGCCGGATGATTCGCCACTGCTATTGCGCGACAGTGGCACGCAAGACGTATATGCGCTGGATTGGGAAGAGCCTTAGAGCGGCTCCACAATTCACGTGCCCTTGTCAGCCGCGTGCAAGGTGGCGCCTTCTTGAGGAAGATGTCACTTGAGGGCAATGGGGTTCGGGGTTTTGCAACTGTGGAACCGCTGTCGCGATCGCGGAATGGACGGAAGTGTCTATTCTAAGTTTTGCTAATTTTATGGTGGAGCTGAGCGGGATCGAACCGCTGACCTCCTCGTTGCGAACGAGGCGCTCTCCCAGCTGAGCTACAGCCCCATAACTTTCTTATCTTACCAGTGATTGCCGATTCATGGAAACCGCGCACCGCCGGTCAGCGCGCGTACGAATACGTCCCGCACAGGTCCGGCGAGTGTGCGATGGCGTCGAATGTAAACACTGGCTCCACTTCGCCGGAAAAGAACGCCACCTCCAGCGTCTTGCCTGCGACGTAGGTCACCATCCACTCGGTATCTTCCGTTCCGCAGAGCGTGTTCTTGTGCAGAAAACGCTGCGCCGCCGGTACGTTCAGCCGGTAGAGCGCGCCGGCACCCGCGGTGTTCACATCCGCGTCGAAGACCGCGCTCACTTCCTCTGGCTTCAGGCTCCGGATGGGCGCGATCGTAAACCCCTTGAAGTTGATGGAGAGCTTCGTCTCCGAGATGGTGATGTTACCGGTCACGCTGGCCGCCGTGTTGCTGGCTGCCTGCCAGTAACCTCGATCCTGCTTCTGTGCCGCGCTGTGCAGCGCGCACGCCAGCATAGGAATCGCAACGGCCGCTCTCAACAAACTTCGCATCGCCAAAACTCTATCGCGTGCTTGCATAAAGACCGGGGACACACCCCGGCCTTTGTGCTTTGCACCACCCAGACTACAACTGATTCATATTGGCCAGGAACTCGGCGTTGTTGCGCACCTTTTCCAGGCGGCTGATCAACAACTCCATGGCCTCGACCGGCGACAGCGGGTTGAGTACTTTGCGCAGAATCCAGACGCGTGACAAATCGTCCTTGGGAATGAGTAGCTCTTCCTTGCGAGTGCCGGAGCGTTGAATGTCGATGGCCGGGAAGACACGCTTATCGACCAGCTTGCGGTCGAGAATGATTTCCATGTTGCCAGTGCCCTTGAACTCTTCAAAAATGACTTCGTCCATGCGGGAACCGGTATCGATCAGTGCGGTTGAAATGATAGTCAGCGAGCCGCCTTCCTCAATGTTGCGAGCAGCGCCGAAGAAGCGCTTGGGCCGCTGCAGGGCGTTGGAATCGACGCCGCCTGAGAGCACCTTGCCGGAGGGGGGCACGATGGTATTGTAGGCACGCGCCAGGCGGGTGATCGAATCCAGCAGAATTACCACGTNNCCACGTCGCGCTTGTGCTCGACGAGCCGCTTGGCTTTCTCGATGACCATCTCGGCCACCTGTACGTGGCGAGCCGCCGGTTCATCGAACGTGGAACTGATGACTTCGCCCTTCACCGAGCGCTGCATATCGGTGACTTCCTCGGGGCGCTCGNNCGCGGCGGGGCGACGATCAGGCCGCGCTGGCCCTTGCCCACCGGCGTCAGCAGGTCCATCACCCGGCCGCTGATAGCCTCGCGCACGGTTTCCAGCTTGATGCGTTCCTGCGGATAGAGCGGGGTCAGGTTATCGAAGAGAATCTTGTTGCGGGTCTCTTCGGGCGACTCGAAATTGATGGCCTCAATCTTGACCAGGGCGAAGTACTTCTCACCCTCATGGGGCGGACGAACATTGCCGCTGATCGAGTCGCCTGTCTTGAGGTCGAACTTACGAATCTGCGAGGGCGAGACATAGATGTCGTCGGGGCCAGGCAGATAGTTGTAGTCGGGAGAGCGCAGGAACCCATAGCCGTCGGGCAGAATCTCAAGGACGCCCTCGGCAAAAATATGGCCTTCCTTTTCGCTCTGGGCCTGAAGAATCTTAAAGATCAGGTCCTGCTTGCGTAGGCCGCTGGTGCCCGGGATCTCCAGGGTACGCGCGATGCGGCTCAGTTCTGTGATGTTCTTTTCTTTTAGTTCAGCGATAGTCATGTTCACCTGCGATATGGCGGGATGGGAGTGAGGGGGATCCGAGAGGGGATCGTGCTCTTGGAACAATCAGGCGGGGATTCAAAATTGCAGCCGGCGCAAGCCGCGCCTATAGCTTCTCCTAAACTCTAGTGGAGTGTCAAAAAAACCGGGGGAGAGCGGCTGCCCAGAAGGAAGCCGCCTTGATACAGTTACTTCTTCTACTCGGTGCTACAGAAGATGCGATCAGGCGGCGCGGCGCGTTTCGACCGGCTGATCCGCGTGGATTTGAGCCGGCGCCGCGGAACCAGGATTGGTGGAGTGGAAGCGTTCCAGAACTTCATTGGTGGTGTCCTGGAGCCGTGTATTTGGCTTGTGCAGCTTCCGGGTTGCCTTGCTGGCCAGCTGACAAAGCTGGTAGCGGTTGGACACATGAGAGAGTGCCCCAAATACTAGATCAGAACGCATGATGTGTTTCTCCTTCCAAAATCAGTTGCCGGTCGGAACTCATTGGCGCCGCCGGTGCAACTGGCAGTTAAACAGGTGCAGAGCCGCTCCCACAGCCCATCCCTCCCCATTTAGACGCAAGAATTGAACGTCGAGTTCAAAAATCTTGACGCAATTCTGCGTGCAAGGGAATTGATTTGTGCCGTTTCAGCAAAACAGACTGCCGACCAAGGAATGATGCGCTCTGTTTTCCCTTTTCAGGTGAGCAAAAGTGCACACTTAAGCATCAGAATATGAGCCTCAGCTCATAAAAATGATGCAGGGAGTCACGAACGAGCACGTGATCGCGTTAAGCAATCTACCCTTGTGGATGGCACTCATGAATGTAAACCCAGTCGGCCTGTGGGTCAACAATTATTTTGGATTTTCTGACTAAGCGTCAATCTTGGCATTGCGTGGTGCGCATGCGTCGTAAGCTGCTCAATATATTAATGATAAAGAGAACTGACTAGATGATGAGCGGCTCTATGTGGTGGAGTCAGGCAGCCCGAGCCAACCCCTGCGGCCCGGAAAAACCACCTCTGCAGACCAAATGAGCAAAAATTTCCCGATTGGTTCCGCTGTGGAAAACGTGCACTATGCCCAGTAGCTGCGGTCCAGGGTGCGGTACTGGATGGCTTCGGCCAGGTGGGCCACGCTCAGATGCTCGGCGCCTTCCAAGTCAGCGATGGTACGGGCCACCTTCAGGATGCGGTCATGGGCGCGGGCGGTCAGGCCTTGCTGCTGCATCGCACGTTCCAGCAGATGCTCAGCGTCGGCGCCCAGCTCGCAGTGAGCGCGAATCTGTCGGGTGGTCATCTGCGCGTTGGAGTAGATTTTGTCGCCCGCCTTCTTGAAGCGCAGGCGCTGGCGTTCGCGGGCGGCCAGCACGCGGGCGCGAATCTCGGCTGAGCCCTCGGCTGCCGCCGAGCCGCGCAGCTCCTTATATTGGACTGCGGGCACTTCAATGTGAATGTCGATGCGGTCCAGCAGGGGACCGGAAATCTTGGCGACATAACGCTGGATCATGGGTGGGGTGCACATGCACTCGCGGGACTTGTCATTAAAGTAGCCGCAAGGGCAGGGATTCATGGCCGCGGCCAGCATGAAGCGCGCAGGAAAGCTGAGCGACATGGAGGCGCGGGCGATGGTGACCGTGTGGTCCTCGAGCGGCTGGCGCAGCACCTCAAGGACATTGCGCGGAAACTCTGGGAGTTCATCGAGAAAGAGCAAACCGTTGTGGGCCAGAGAAACCTCACCCGGGCGAGGGACGACACCGCCGCCGATCAGACCAGCGTCGGAGATGGTGTGGTGGGGCGAACGGAAGGGCCGCTGAGTCACCAGGCCGGCCGCCGCGTCCAGAACTCCGGCGACGGAATGAATCTTGGTTGTCTCCAGTGCCTCCTCGAAGGTGAGCGGGGCCAGGATCGATGGCAGCCGCTTGGCCAGCATCGTCTTACCGGAACCTGGTGGGCCGATCATGAGAATGTTGTGACTGCCGGCCGCCGCTACTTCAAGGGCACGCTTGGCCGTCTGCTGGCCGCGCACATCTTTGAAGTCCACAGCATAGTGCTGCAGTTCGCCGAGCAACTCCTCGGTTGCCACGCGGAAAGGTTCGCGCTGGATCACGCCGACGACCGACGAATTGAGAAGCTCGATCACATCCAGCAGTGAGGAGACAGGGTAGACGTTCACGCCCTCGACAACGGCGGCCTCGGCAGCATTCGCCGCGGGGAGAATCAGGTTAGGGATATTCTTTTCGCGCGCCAGGATCGCCACGGGCAACATGCCGGGCACAGGGCGCACACTTCCATCCAGGCCCAGTTCGCCCACCATCAGGAAGCGGCTTACGTCGCCCAGCTGCAGCGCGCCGTAAGCACCCAGGATGCCAATGGCGATGGGCAGGTCGAAGCCCGCGCCTTCTTTCTTCATGTCTGCCGGCGCCAGGTTGATGGTGATGAAGGTGGGCGGAATCAGGTAGCCGGAGTTCTTGATGGCGGCACGGACGCGATCACGGCTCTCACGGACCGCGGCATCGGGCAGGCCCACGGTATGAAAGTGATCCTGGTCGGTGACCACGCCACTGTAATCGACTTCCACGTCGATGAGATTGGCGTCGATGCCGTAGACGGCCGCGCTGAGAGCTTTGAAGAGCATGGCGGTAAGCAGCACGAAGTCTACCATTGTGGACATCCGAGGGGTGTGACGGCCATCAGCCTCATTCACCAGCCGACCGGAATCCCTGCCGTCACGTTACAATCTCATCCGTGACCACCAGCCTGTTCGACCTGTACAAGATCGGCGTTGGCCCTTCCAGTTCTCACACCATGGGTCCCATGCGCGCGGCCTGCCGCTTTGCGCGGGAACTCGAACCGCGCGGCGTGCTGCATCGGGTTGCACGGGTACAGACGGAGTTGTTTGGCTCATTGGCCCTGACCGGCTTAGGCCACGCAACCGACCGTGCGGTGCTGTTGGGCTTGTCGGGAAACGAACCGGCGGCGATCGATCCCGCTGCGATGGAGACGACCGTTGCGGCGGTTCGGGCCGCGAGGCGTATCAAGATCTGCGGGATCCGGGTTATTCCATTCGTGGAGGAGCGCGATCTTCTCTTTCGGCGCAACCAGATGTATCCCCCTGGTGCGCAAACGAAGCATCCCAATGGACTGCGGCTCATGGCCTTCGATGCAGCGGGCGCATTGCTGGACGAACGCACATTTTTTTCTATAGGTGGAGGATTCATCGTAGAAGATGGCGGCGTATCCCCGGCTGATACAACGCAGGCCGGGATCCCGTTTCCGTATCACACTGCAGCGGAATTGCTGGCTACCGCGCAAGCCAATGAGCTTTCAATCAGTCAGTTGATGCTTGAGAACGAGTGCGCACTATTCAAGATCTCTGCGCGCGATGAAGAACAATCGCCGGTCGAGGCTGTGTGTCGGGGAATCGATCGCATCTGGAAGACCATGCAGGATTGCGTGGCGCGCGGCATAGCGGCGGAAGGCACTCTGCCTGGCGGTCTGAACGTGCGCCGCCGCGCGCACCGGCTAGCCGAGCGATTGCGCGTGAAAGAAGCGGAGGGCCTGCGCGGTGATCCACTGGTGCCGCTCGACTGGGTGACAGTGTACGCCATGGCGGTGAACGAGGAGAATGCCGCGGGCGGACGCGTGGTAACTGCACCCACCAACGGCGCCGCGGGGGTGGTTCCTGCCGTAGCGCACTATTACGAGCGTTTTACGCCGGAAGCGGACCATGAAGGCATCCTGCGATTTTTCCTTACTTCGGCGGCCATCGGCATCCTATATAAGGAGAATGCTTCAATCAGCGGTGCCGAGGTAGGTTGCCAGGGAGAAGTGGGTGTAGCCTGCTCCATGGCCGCCGGTGGGCTGACGGCCGCGCTGGGGGGAACAAATGGTCAGGTGGAGCACGCCGCCGAGATCGCCATGGAGCACAACCTGGGTATGACCTGTGATCCCATCGGCGGGCTGGTGCAAATTCCTTGCATCGAGCGCAATGCCATGGGCGCCGCCAAGGCTGTGCATGCCTCGCGCATCGCGCTCAGCGAGTCTGAAGACCACAAAGTCTCGCTCGACCAAGTCATCCGCACCATGTATCTCACCGGGCTCGATATGCAATCGCGCTACAAGGAGACGAGTTTGGCGGGGCTTGCCTTGAATATCATCGAGTGCTAATTTCTCACGCAAGGATTCCCGCCATGCTTTTGCGTACCTTTTCCGCCCTTCTCGTGGGCTGCACTCTGGTTCTTGCGCCTCTCAACGCTACTGCCCAGGAAAAACGATGTCCTTCGACTTCAGAGGAACGGGCGAAGGCGCTTTCGATTGCACGGGATAACGAGACCAACCCATTCGGCCCCAATGCTCCGGAACAGAGACGCTGGTTTGTCTTGTGGTTGGTTCAGGTACCCGACATCAGCGTTCACGCATGCACCCTTTTCGATAAGCTCGCCAAGTCCGGCAAGAAAGACAGTGACCTGATCTTCGGTCAGATGGTCTTCAGTCAGGCCGCATTCATTCTTCAAAATCCCGAGAAGAAGGATGACCGCTTGGCAGAATATCAGGCAGGCGTCGAGGGCGCGCTACGGGTTTATGAGGTGCTTGTGAAGGCCAACTCCAAAGACCGGCAACCTTATCTAGACGATCTGATTCAGCGGCGCGAGGCCGGAACGCTGGCGCAGTTCGTGGCGGAACGCGCCTCGGCATCCTGCAAGAACTGAGTTCCATTGTCCGCTTTGCTAATTCGTATGAATGACCGCGGGTGATGCCTTTGCTGCATCCCGATGGTCTTCGGTGGCATCCATAAATCATGGACCCATCGGCTGATGACCTAATCGATGGCGGTATAGAGTCATCGTTACCTGCGGGCCTTCAGTCTGTGCAGACAACCTTGGCGCCCGCGTGGCACACACTGGTGCTGATGGCGGGGATTTTAGCCCTCTCTGTTCAAGGGGCCATGCGGATGCCGGCTTCGCATGGCTCGCCCAGCCGGCTTACGACTTATGCCCTCACGGCGCTGCTGGAGCTGTGCCTGTTAGCTTGGGTTGCCTTTGGGCTACGGCTCGCAAAGACGCCGCTGCGTTCGCTGTTTGGTTCCGTTCCCGCAGGTCTCCGCGCGATTCGCCAGGACCTTGGCGTCGCGTTCGTGTTCTGGATTGGCTCGTTGATGATTCTGGGCTCATTTGGAGTTTTGTGGTCACGTGTTGATGCCGCGGTCACTCACCGTGCGACCCAGATTCGTGACGGAAGACCCTTTGCGACTGATCCTTCGCAACAACAGGCGGTGCGCGTGATGGTGCAGCTGGCGCCCGAGAATGGTGTGGAGATTGCTGCATGGGTACTGCTGTGTGTGCTGGCCGGCCTTGCGGAGGAGCTTGTGTTTCGCGGCTATTTGCAGCGCCAATTCACTGCGTGGGCAGGCGGCGCACGGGCTGTGGGTGTAGTGATCTCCTCGCTTGCATTCGGCGCGGCCCACGGTTATCAAGGCGTTAGGAACATGGTGCTGCTGGCTGTGTTCGGTGTACTTTTCAGCCTGCTTGCAATCTTCCGCGGCAGTCTGCGCGCGGGAATCTTCGCACACAGTTGGCACGATCTCATTGCAGGTTTGACCGTGGCGTTACTCCATTCGCGTCACCTTCTTTGAGGTTCACAAGCGCATCGCCATCCAACCTGAAAAAATTGTTGCCACTTTTTCCACTTCATGTTCGTTTTTTGCTTGACACTGAGCATGCATGAATCTATACATTCTTCAACTGCAATTAATGATGCAGTCTCGATGCAACCCATCGAAAAGGGAGAATAGGACAATGGCAACAAAGAAAGCAGCCAAGAAGGCACCCGCGAAGAAGGCCGCGAAGAAAGCCGCGAAGAAGAAGTAACGGGTCAACCAACCAAAAGGCAACACTAAGGGGGACGCTTCAAACGTCCCCCTTAGTGTTTCTGCGGAAGGATTAGACTGGCAAGCGCAAAGAGACTTTGGGAAGAGCATTATGACACGCCGTCGCTGGATTGCAGAGCATTGGGATGAGATGACCGCGACCCTGGTGGGAGCGCAGGCCGAGCACATGACACGCGTACTGCGTGCGCAGCCAGGCATGGAAGCCGACATTGTTGCAGGCGGCCGCGTGTTTCATGCGGAGGTAGCGGCCGTTACAAATGGACACGGCGCAACCAGTGTGGTCCGCTTCAATCTCATCGCTGAGCTGAAAGCCGACCCTGCCCTGCCAGTCACCCTGGTAATGGCCGTATACAAGTTCGATCGCATGGAGTGGGCCATTGAGAAGGCAACCGAACTGGGAGTCGCCGCGGTGGCGCCGGTGATCGCGCGACGTACTGAGAAGCACTTAGCCCAGGCGGCAGAGAAGCGCGTCGAGCGTTGGCGGCGCATTGCCCATGAGGCAGCCCAGCAGTCGAGGCGGTCAGACGTGCCGGTGATTCATGAGCCGGAACCTCTGGCCGCACGAGTGAGGTCCGCGTCGACGGACACGCGCATCGTGCTGGCCGAGCAGGAACGCTCGACCTCGTTGCGCATTGCACTGGAAGAATATGTAGCTGCGGCGCAGGCAGGGATGCCGCCGCTGGAACTCGCCATTGGACCCGAGGGCGGATGGGCTCCAGAGGAAGAGGAACTCTTCGATGCCAACGGCTGGCGCGCGGTTTCACTGGGTCCGCGCATTCTGCGTGCGGAAACTGCGGCCATCGCTGCGTTGGCGGTGGCGGCTTCGTTCCTGGAGTAGGGGCCCAAGACGCTAGAGCGAGACTCCGCGCTTCCATGGGATGAAATCGTTTTGACCCAGCAGCTCAGCCTTGGTGAAGCGTTCGCCGCTCGCCACTTCTAGTGAAAGGTCGAGCAGCTTTTCTGCGCATTCGGCGATTGTTGCCTGGCCCGTGACGATAGCGCCGGTATTGAAGTCGATGATGTCGTCCATACGTTCGGCAAGCGTGGAGTTGGAGGAGATTTTTACCACCGGCGCCACGGGATTACCTGTGGGGGTACCGAGTCCGGTGGTAAACAACACCAGGTTGCAGCCCGCTCCCACCTGCGCCGTCACACTTTCCACATCGCCGCCCGGTGTGCACTGCAGGTTGAGTCCAGGCGTGACCGCGTACTCGGGATAGTCGATCACATTTCGGACTGGCGATACGCCGCCTTTGCGTGCCGCGCCAGCCGACTTGATGGCGTCGGTAATGAGCCCGTCCCTGATATTGCCAGGCGAGGGATTGAAATCGAAGCCCGAATTCACGGCCTTGGCGCGCGCAGCGTATGTCTGCATCAGCTCAGAGAAACGCTTCGCCAGCTCATCGGTTGCGCAACGGTTAATCAGTTCCTGCTCAACCCCGTGCAATTCAGGAAACTCGCTGAGTAGCGTCTTACCGCCCAAACCTACCAGCAAATCGGAGACATAGCCGACCGTGGGGTTCGCCGAGATACCGCTGAACCCATCCGAGCCCCCACACTGCAGACCCAGGGTCAGCGCGGAGAGAGGTGCGGGCGCACGCTCGGCGCGATTGGCCTCTGCCAGTGCCAGGAAAGTCTGCTCCAGCGCTCGCTCCATCAGCACCGACTCACGCCCGAATTGCTGCTGATCAAAGATCAGTACCGGCTTACGAAGCTGGGGATCGCGCGCCCGCAGTTCATCCATCAGCAAGCTCGGCTGCGCGTTCTGGCATCCCAGACTCAGCACCGTGGCGCCAGCCACGTTGGGATGGTGGATATAGCCGGCGAGCAGGCCGCAAAGTGCCTGTGCATCCTGGCGCGTGCCGCCGCAGCCACCTTGATGGGTAAGAAAACGAATGCCGTCCAAATTGGTGAAGACGCGCTCCGGGAGCGCATGCGTATGCTCTGCCACTTCATGGCCGTTGCCGCTAGTCTGATGGTTTACGAGGCGTCGCACTTGCCGGCGGTAGCTGTTGTGCGCACTGCCATAGCCCAACTCTTCTTCGAGAGCTTCTCTCATCCGATCCACATTGCGGTTTTCGCAAAAGACCAGGGGAATCACAAGCCAATAATTGCGCGTGCCCACCTGGCCATCGGCGCGGTGGAAGCCCATGAAGGTGCGTGTCGACCAAACCGAGGGGTCCGGTAGAGCAAACGAGACGGGCTGTCGTGCGGCCGAGTAATCGCCGGTACGATGGCGTATGTTGCGCGTGGTGAGCACGCCGCCTTGCGGAATCGCCTCCACAACCTCGCCCACCACCATTCCGTACATGATGACCAGGTCGCCGGGCTTGAGGTCAACCAGCGCCATCTTGTGTTTGGCGGGAATGGCCTGTGTAACCGGGCACGAGGTTTGACCAAAATTGGCGACAGTTCCGGCGGCCAGCGGCGTAAGCGCCACGAAGACGTTGTCGCGCGGATCTAGTTGCAGCACGGTTTCCATCATGGGGGGACGATTCCTTCGCAAAGGGCTTAACAGCCGATACGCCCAGCATACAACTGAACTCCCGCACCCATGCAAACCGCCATCGTCTATGATCGATAGTTCCCGCAGGAGTGATTGCGAAAGAGGACACAGAAATGAAAGCCATGGTGTTGGAACGTCCGGGGGAAGCAGCGATCAAGGCGGTGCCGGAGCCGCCGGCAATAGGCGAGGATGAAGTGTTGCTCCAGGTTCGGATAGTCGGCCTGTGCGGCACGGATTTGAGCTCGTATCGCGGGCGCAACGCGCTGGTAAGCTATCCGCGCATTCCTGGCCACGAAGTTGCCGCTACCGTAGCCGAACTGAACCCGCGGCACCCGGAGTGGCAGATCGGCACTGAGGTTACGGTATCGCCATACGCAAACTGCGGACGATGCTCCGCTTGTTTGCGCGGGCGGCCCAATACCTGCAAGGCCAATCAGACGCTCGGCGTGCAGCGCGACGGCGCATTGACGGAATTCATCCGCGTTCCCGCGTCGCGCCTTTTCCGCGCTCATCTCACACTTAAAGAGTTGTGCCTGGTGGAGCCGCTCACGGTAGGATTCCACGCGGCGGCGCGCGGGCGTATTGCGCCGGGTGACACGGTGGCTGTATTCGGATGCGGCGGCGTGGGGCTGGGAGCTGTGGCTGGTGCAGCTTCTCGCGGAGCGACCGTGATTGGACTCGACGTGGTGGATGCCAAGCTCGCCTCCGCACGCAAGGCGGGCGCGGCACACGCCGTCAACACCGCCAGTGGCGACCTGCATGCGCAACTTGCCGAGCTGACTGGAGGTCACGGTCCCGACGTCGTCATCGAGGCCATTGGATTGCCCGAAACATTTCGTGCCGCGGTGGAAGAGGTGGCCTACGCCGGACGTGTGGTCTACATCGGCTGGACCAAGGAGCAGGTGGCCTACGAGACGCGGCTCTTTGTATTAAAGGAGCTGGATATTCTGGGTTCGCGGAATGCGCTGCCCGAAGACTTTCGCAATGTAATCCGCATGTTGGAGGCGCACCGCTTCCCGGTGGAAGGAGCAGTCTCACACATGATTCCGATGGCGGGTTGTCCAGACATTCTTGAAGCTTGGAGTCGCGAGCCTACACATTTCAGCAAGATCATGATCGAGGTGTGCTAGGGCCTTTGGAGACTACTAAGCCGCACCAGTGGGCGGTCATTCAATATCAATACGCAAAAAGTTGCAAATGACACTCGCCGGGTGGTATACCTTGGCCGCGGGTTGAGGAGCGTCGTACAGGCCATCGTGCCTGTGCCGGGACGCACTTTTACTCGGAAAGAGAGGCACGATCTTGCGAGCGTTTTTGAAACAGGGACTTCTGGCCATCTTATGCATGGCCGCGGCGGTGACACTCTACGGCCAACAAGCAACGACCCTCACCATCAAATGGGACAAGACCACGGTGGTTTCCAAGTCCACGCCTACGCTACAGGTGGTGGTGAATCCGCCGCTGCGGCACGGCGAGCCCTTGGGAATAGGCGCCTACAAGGCCGTGAAAGAACTGGGCGCGGACTACGTGCGCTATGTGCCATGGCTGCCATATCCAAAACTGGGAGTGGCAGAGCTGGAGCCGCCCACGCCGCAAAAGACCAGTTGGGACTTCAGCCTGATTGATCCCATGACCAAGGACTTTCTGGCCGCGACCGAAGGGCACTCACCGGTAATGAACTTCAGCACCATGCCGACCTGGTTGTTCAAGACGGACAAGCCTGTGACCTACCCTGCAGATCCCAACCAGGTGTTCTGGGACTATACGCAGGGAACGGAGATGCGCGATCCCACCGGCAAAGAAATAGGCGACTACTACGGCCGTTTGGTGAGCTGGTATGTGAAGGGCGGCTTCACCGATGAGAACGGCGTTCGGCACGAGTCCGGCTACCACTACAAGTTCCCCGTGTGGGAAGTGCTGAACGAAGTGGAGTCAGAGCATTCGTCGACGCCCCAGGCATACACCACACGCTACGACGCCATCGTCGAGGCCATTCATAGCGTCAGCCCGGACACGAAGTTCATGGGCATGGCGCTGGGAGGACCCAGCGATCATCCGGACTTTGTGGAGTATTTCCTGAATCCGGCGAACCACAAGCCAGGCATCCCGCTGGACATTATCTCGTATCACTTCTATGCTTCGCCGTCTCCGAGTCAGAAAATCGATAGCTGGCAGTACACGTTCTTCGACCAGGCCGCCGGCTTTCTGAATACCGTCCACTACATTGAGTCCATCCGCAAGCGGCTCTCGCCAGCGACAATGACGGACACCGACGAGCTTGGTGTGATATTGCCGACCGACAACACCCCTGCGGACAAAGTGGCTCCGCCGGCAGCCTACTGGAACCTGGCCGGATCGCTTTATGCCTACCTCTATATCGAGCTTTCGCGACTTCAGATCGATATCATCGGAGAGTCGCAGTTGATCGGCTACCCCACTCAGTTCCCCAGCGTGAGTATGATGGACTGGACCAACAACAAACCCAACGCGCGGTTCTGGGTGCTGAAGCTGATCAAGGATAATTTCCACCCCGGTGACAAACTGGTGGAAACAGAAATCGGCGGTCCTGCGTCTCCCGATGTAGAGGCGCAGGCCTTTATTACCCCTAGCGGCCACAAGCTGTTGCTGGCCAACAAACGTGATCATGCGATCGAATTGCCGCTGCAGGATTCCGACAAGGCGAGCGCGTCGACGGTGGATCTGGAAACTGGCGATGGACCGGCCCGCACTGTGAAACCGGCGGGTGGGAAGATTAAACTCGAAGCATTTGCTGTTACGGTGGTGACCTGGTGAATATGAATCCGACTACTCATTCTGCAGAAGGCGAGCCGCTGAAGCGGTTCGCCTTCATCCTGCGGCTGCGCCCGGGCGTTGCCGAAGCTTATGAAAAAGCGCACGCCGCAGTGTGGCCCGAGATGCTGGCCATGCTGAAAAAAGGCGGCATCCACGAGTACTCCATCTTCCGCAGAGACGAACTGCTGTTCCTCACTTTCAAGGCGGTGGACTTTGAAGCGACCTGGAGCCAGTTCGACAACGATCCCGTCAATCTGCGCTGGCAGGCGACGATGGAGCCGCTGTTTGCGCCCAATGAAGGCTTGCTTCCCGGTGAGCGCTTTCCGATGATGAAAGAAGTCTTCTACATGCCGTAAGGGATGCCGGGGACCAACGGCTCCCCGCCAAACAGAGAAGAGGAACCATGACAAGCAAGAGAGCCTTGCGCGTGGGACTCTGCGGAATTGGCCTGGATGCTTATTGGCCTCAGTTCGCGGGACTCGAGAAGCGGCTTGAAGGATACGTGGCACACGTGGCGGAGCGTCTCGCTCGTCCCGGCGTCGAAGTGGTTAACCTGGGCCTGGTGGATTCGCCGCAGCGCTCCTATGAGGCGGGCCACCAGTGCCGCCGTGAAGACATTGACGTTCTATTTTTGTATGTCACTACCTATGCGCTTTCGAATACCGTACTGCCGTTGGTCCAGCGAGCCGGTGTACCGGTTATTGTCCTGAACCTGCAGCCCGAGGCCGCCATCGATTACGCGGCCTTCAATCGGCTGGGGGATCGGACGGCAATGACCGGCGACTGGCTCGCTTTCTGTTCGGCGTGCCCCGTTCCAGAGATCTCCAACGTAATGACGCGGGCGCGCATTCCTTTCCACCAGGTAACCGGCGTGCTGGACGAAGCCGCGACCTGGAAGGAAATCGAAGAATGGCTTGCCGCGGCACGCGTGCGTTCCACATTGGCTTCGGCTCGCCTGGGCCTGATGGGCCACTACTACAGCGGCATGCTTGACATCATGACCGATGTGACGCTGGTCTCGATCGTCTTTGGCTCGCACGTTGAGATTGTAGAAGTGGACGAGTTGAGCGCCCTGGTGGCCGAAGTCGAGGAGGCCGCCCTCGAGCGTCGTGTCAAAGAATTTTTCGAGAGCTTCGATGTGCAGCCCGACTGTCCGCCAGACGAACTGCGCCGCGCCGCACGCACTTCGGTGGCCCTGGACAGATTTGTCGAGCGCCACGAGATGGACGCCATGGCCTACTACTATATGGGCTCTGGCGTGCCGGCAAACGAAGATACCATGAGTTCCATCATCCTCGGCACCTCTCTCCTGACCGCGCGGCACGTTCCCGTGGCTGGCGAGTACGAGGTAAAGAACGTGGTGGCCATGAAGATCATGGATGTAATCGGCGCCGGCGGCTCGTTTACCGAATACTATGCAATGGACTTCAAAGACGACCTGGTGCTGATGGGCCACGATGGTCCTGGCCACATCGCTATTTGTGAGGGCAAGACCAAGGTGCGTCCGCTCAAGGTCTACCACGGCAAAGTGGGCCGAGGTGTCAGTGTGGAGATGAGCGTGAAGCACGGCCCTGTGACGCTGCTTTCTGTGGCTGAGGATGCGAAGACGGGCTTCAAGCTGGTCGCTGCAGAGGGTGAGTGTGTGCCCGGTGCGATTCTTGAGATCGGCAACACCAACAGCCGTTACCGTTTCCCGCTGGGCGCGCGCGGCTTTGTCAACGCATGGAATGCGCAAGCAGCGGCGCACCACTGTGCGGTAGGTGTGGGGCACGTGACGGCCACGCTGGAGAAGGCTGCGGCCTTGATGGGCATCGGATTCCAACGCGTCTGTTGATGCTCAGATCTGCACGTGAGCGATGATTGGAAGCTCGGGTTAGCTGAAGATTGGCATTGGTTCAGGAGCGCGCCGGCCGTGCGCTGAGCGCGCTCTTGACACTGAAGCCAGTCAGAGCCAGCACGGCGACACCCTGAAGGTCAGCACGGATGTCGAATGGATTGCCGAGCAGTCTGGCAAGTGTGATACAGGCTGCCAGCCATGCCAGATTGCCGAAAAAGCAGGTCCACGACAGCGACCTATCCCCATGTCGATTTGCGCGAAGAAGATTTATGGCGGCCAGCAACAGAACCGCAAAGCTGGCGCTCAGGGCCCACAAGAGGGTCATAGGATCCGACTTGTAAGCGATGTACGATCCGAAAGCATGGCCAATGGCAGACAGCACCAGAATCCCTGCGCAGATCATGTCGGTTTTCTTCATCGTTGCTCCTTGGCTTCAAGAATGGGCGTGCAGCGCGGTCACGATTCGCAGGCGCGAGTTGGGTCCATCATAGGCGTGCATAGTGCAATAGCAGACCGGCCAGCGCGCCTCCTGCAAGATCGCCGATGATGGGGATGGGCGCATAGCTCCAGTTAGAGCCACCTTTGCCCGGTATGGGCAGAAGCGCATGGGCGATACGTGGACCCAGGTCGCGCGCGGGGTTGATGGCGTAGCCAGTGGTGCCGCCCAGCGAGAGGCCAATGCCCCACACCAGACTGGCTACTAGCCAGGGACCGACGCCCCCCGCTGGACCGGTCGCAGAAACTCCATGCGAGCCGATGGCTCCGGCCACCACCACCAGAACCGCAGTGCCCAGAGCCTCGCTGATGATGTTGAACAATGGGCTGCGCACCGCTGCGTTGGTACAGAAGATGCCCAGCTTGGCTGCCGGGTCAGGCGAAAGTTTCCAATGCGGTCCAAAGTGCAGCGCCACCAGCGACGCACCACCCATGGCACCCAGCAATTGCGCCAGCCACATGCTCGGCAAGTTCGCATAGTTTCCGCTGGAAACAGCGCTGGCCAGCGTGATGGCGGGATTCAGGTTGGCGCCGGGGCTGCCGAAGGCCTGCGCCACCAACACGCCACACAGCACGCCCAATGCCCAACCGGTGGTAATCACCATCCATCCGGCGTCGGCTGCGTAGGACTTGCGTAGAGTTACGTTAGCGCCCACGCCATTGCCCAGCAGCACAAGGACCAGCGTACCCAGAAACTCGCCAAACCAAACTGAATGCATCAAGGCTTCCTTCGCGCGTCTATTCTGCCCGGTGGCCTCTGCCAGGTGGCCGGAACAGCTCCGGAATCCGGCAAAGCGCGCACAAACGATCGATTCGCGGAACCTTTGCATTCTGCACTGTCAGGCCTGCCCTCGCCAAGGCTCTTCGCAGACAGCAAACGCTTAAACCACGCAGTTATGGCTTAGACGGTGTGGGATGATCCGCGCCAATCGTCGCGCCTGCGTATTTTGACCATTGGGAAAGAAGCTCGTTTACCACCACGTTTCCCACAGCATATGCGTCTTCCAGCGAAGGCAGATAGGCGCCGAACTGGCTGGTGCGTTGCGCGGCCAGACTGTCGGCGGCGCTCATGCCGCGCGGTTGCTGGTCGAAATTGCTGACCACCCGCAGTACCAGGATGCGCTGCCAGTCTACCCGGCCCGCTTGGGCCAGTCCTTTTAGCGAGAGCAGCGTGCCCGTATCTTCCATGGCCGTGGTCACAAACTGCCCTTGCCCACCGGTAAAGTAACTCACCCACTGTGCGGCCCAGGCATCATAGAGCTTGCCGTGCCAGTAGGTTGACGAAGAGAGCTCGTCGCCGATGGTCACAAACGGCGGACGCTGGGCGGCGATGCCGTCAAACTGCGCGCGAATGTTCTTCAACTTTTCCGAGTCCGGGAGCGGGGTAGCGCGTGTCAGGTTGAATGCCCACTCAGCGAGGCCCGTGTTCAGCGCATGCACCTGGCCCTCGAGCGGCACGGCCGGCGGTTCAAAAGGACGCGCCTTGCGCAGCGGAACGTAGCCGGTGGTCCAATCGGGTGGCATCTCTCTGGCATCGATCTCGTAGCCCAAGTCGCCATCCACTACCCAGCGTGTCCACACTGCCGAACCCAGCGAAGCTCGCTCGGGTGTGGCACCGGCAATTCCGGCAATGATCCAATAGGCGTGTCTCAGGTCAAAGCGTGGGTCCAAGCCGAGCGCCATGATGGTGGCCGCGGCGTGTGCAGTACCTTGACCCGTCAGCACCGCCATCTCGCCCTCTCCGTTCATGCGTACGGCGTGGTAACCGGCAGGGAGCGGGTACACGCGGTCCAGGTGGTCGCGCTCGACCCAATATTGCAATTCGCCGGGTTCGTCGCCCGTGTCGGCGCCCAACTCGAACATGGCGACCACCACCACCTTCACTGGAATCGGATGTGGTTTGGCAGTGGCGACGGATGCGACGGCGATCAGCCCCAGCAGGCCAGCAAGAGTGCGTGCGCGAATCATCATTGATTGCGATGGTACCCGAGAAGAGCAGGAAAAAGGGCAATCGGCACGATCGAATTGTCGGGTTATACCATAGGAAGGATGTTCGAGGTGAGACGCGTGCAAAGGACAACCAGATTTTTGATTGCGGCGGTGATGACACTCGCAGCGTGGATATCGCCGGCACTGGCTCAACAGCCGTTGAAAGTCGTTGGCTTTATGACCGACTTTGACGTGAAAGACGACGCAGTGGGTATCTGCAAGGCGGTCATGGACGGAGTTGCTCCCGGTGTTCGCATTATCGATATCACCCATCAGACCGAGCCATACAACATCGCCATGGGCGCGCGATTGCTTGCGGGCTCTGCGCCGTACTTTCCTAAAGACGCAGTCTTTGTCGTGGTCATCGATCCCGGCGTAGGTTCCACGCGCAAAGCGATCATCGCCAAATCGCGCCTGGGCCAGCTCTTTGTGCTCCCAGACAACGGGCTGCTCACGCTTGTGCAGGATCGAGATGGTATTGCGGAGGCGCACCAGATCACGAATCCGAAATGGATGATCGGCTCCGGCATCTCATCGACTTTTCACGGTCGCGACATATTTTCGCCTGCCGGGGCGCACTTGGCGCGAGGAGATGACTGGACGCAGGCGGGCCCGGCACTAGACGTGAGCAAACTGGTGCGGCTAGACCTGAAGAGCGCAATCGTCGATGAAAAAGGCCTGCATGGACAAGTGCTCGGCACCGACGGACCCTTTGGGAACCTGGTGCTCAACGTGCCTGCGGAGACGTTTGCGCAACTAGGCTACAAACTCGGAGACCAGGTGCCGATTACGCTGGGCGGCAAGGGCTATACTATTCCGCTTGTGAAGACATTCAGTGATGTGCCGGTAGGCAAGAATCTTTTTTTCATCGATTCGCGGGGGCGGCTATCGATTGGGATCAACCAAGGTAACTTCTCTGAGACCTACAAGGTAGGCGAAGGCGCAGAGTTGACGATTCCGAAAAAGTGAAGCGAAGTGAGCCGGGAGGGTTTGAAGATGGGGAGAATCCGTTGCGCATTCGCCTTGGCCGTGGCGCTGGCGGTGGTGGCTGCGACGGCCCGAGCGCAGCAGGCGGCTCATCATTGGGCCATTGTGCTGCACGGCGGCGCGGGGGTGATTGAACGCGCCAATATGGACCCCAAGACCGAAGCGGTCTACCGTGCAGCGCTTACCGAGGCTATCGAAGCAGGAGCCAAGGTGCTCGACAAAGGCGGGTCGTCGCTCGACGCGGTGGAAGCAGCCATCCGCATACTAGAAGACGATCCGCATTTTAATGCGGGCCGTGGCGCGGTCTTTACCGCCGAGGGCAGGAACGAACTGGACTCGGCCATCATGGACGGCGCCACTTTGAAGGCGGGTGCGGTAGCCGGAGTGACGCGTACCCGCCACCCCATCAGCCTGGCACGCGCTGTGATGGACAAGTCGCCACATGTGATGCTCATCGGCGCGGGCGCGGACAGCTTTGCCGCAGAAGTGGGACTGGAGCAGGTGGATCCCAGCTTCTTCTTCACCGAGCGTCAATGGCAGGCGCTGGTGAGGCAACTCAAGAAAGAGGGCAGGCCGATTCCGCCGCGTCCGGCAGGTGCGCCACCGGAGCCGGTGGTTCCGGTAGCTGCAATGGAGCCGCCCGACACGCACAAATGGGGCACGGTGGGTGTGGTGGCACTGGACAAGCAGGGCAATATTGCCGCCGGCACCTCGACCGGTGGGGTGGGGGGTAAGCGCTGGGGACGGGTGGGCGACTCGCCCATCATCGGCGCCGGCACCTATGCGTCCAATCAGTCCTGCGCCGTCTCCGCTACCGGCACCGGTGAGTACTTCATTCGCTTGGGCGTGGCGCGAGAGGTCTGCAACCTGGTGTTGTTTAAGGGCATGCCGCTGCAGCAGGCCGCGGATGAGGTGATTCACAAGGAACTGGAGGCGTTGCACGGCGACGGCGGGATCATTGCAATCACTCCAGATGGGCAGATGGCCTGGAGCTACAACACGCCGGGTATGTTCCGGGCGCGGCAAGTGGAAGGCGGAAAGATAGAGGTGGGGATCTACCGCGACGAGCCGTAATTGCAGCGTCAGGCCTTCATCTGTGGCATTCAAAGAGCGTGCCGCGCAACCAGTCGGCGGAGTTCAACCGGCGGGTTGCCGCGGGAGAGGCCAGTCAGCGACAGAAGAACGAAGCTATCGAATCACTTCGAACTTATCCCAGGACAAATTGCACACGGGGCAGCGCTCATGCTCCTCCTCGGTTTCCGAGGTGTAGCCGCACACTGCGCACACGTAGAAGTCGCGCGCCGTCGCCGCCCAGGAATCCTTCATCCCGGCTCCGACCAGGGCGATGACTTCGGCATAGAGGCGGGCGTGCGTCTTTTCGGCCTCCATTGCCCAGGTAAAGGTGCGGAGGGCAGCAGCATTCTTTCCCGCGGCCTTAATGAAGTCGGGGTACATAGTGTTGACTTCATACTGTTCACCAGCCAAAGCGGCCCTCAGGTTTTCAAGGGTGGATTTGACTTCGACCGGATGAATTTCGCACTTTGCCTCGCCACCCAGCTGCTTGATGACGCGGGCGTGATTGGTGGCGTGAATCTGTTCGGCACGTCCGGCGGCGCGGAAGAGACTGGCTGCTCCGTGCCAGCCGTCTGCATCGGCCTTGACGGCAAAGGCGGTGTATTTGGCGTGCGCGTTCGACTCGCCTTCATAGGCTGCCAGCAGGTTCTCAATGTTTATTGCGTTTTCCGAAGCGACTTCTAACATCGATTTCTCTCCCCAAGCTCGGTTCAAAGCCTACAAGTGACGCAGCCATAATGCTGTGACGACCGCTACAAATAAAAGGCCATCCGCGAAGGATGGCCCATATTCAGAACAGGGATTAGGTTTAACGTGCCTCTCTAAGGCTGAACAGGTACGCCTTCAACTCCAGTGTTGCGCGCCTGCGCTTTCTGTGCCAGCACCTTATGGGCGGTGTCCTCTAGCGCCTGGGCCTCTGGCAGGAACGTGAGCGCCTTCTGGATCATTGGATCCCAGTCGGCCAGCACCCGCAAGCCCTGCAATTGCCCAAACTGGCTGGTGACAATGTATTCCTTGATGCTGACTCTTAGCCAGTCCATCGCTCCATTCAATTCGGTCTCATTCCAGGGAATGCTCTGGCTGGTCAGGTAGTCCTTGAAATCTTTGATCACCGCATCGTCCACCTGGAAGTTTTTGTCCACGGTGCGGTTGGCCAGGTAGTGCGCGGCATAGTGGAAGAACACCGAGCGATAGATCAACTCATCCTGGAAGTCACTACTCTTGGGGCTATCGATCTTCTCGTCCGGCGTGATGCCGCCGCCGCCGTAGACTGTGCGGCCCCCGTCGGTGAACTTAACCTCGCGGTTGGTCGAGTTGGAGGGCAGGGCGCCGGCATGGTTGTAGTAATAGTCGTAGAGCGAAATACCTTCGTAGTTACGCTGAATGAGCCGGCCGGAGGGCGTGTAGTAGTGATAAGTAGTGAGGGCCAGACCGGTGTTCTCACTGAGCCTGTAGACGGTCTGAACCAGTCCCTTGCCAAAGGTGGTTTCGCCCACAATCAGGGCTCGGTCGTGGTCCTGCAGCGCGCCGCTCACAATCTCCGCTGCTGAGGCCGTGTCACGGCTCACCAGCACTACGATGGGAAAGGTCTTGCCGCCGTTTCCCTTGTTGGCCGTATACACCTGATCGGGAAACGCGCGCCCGCGCTGGGAAACGATGGTCTGGCCTTTGCTGAGCAGGTGGTCGCAGACCTCTACCGCCTGACTGAGCAGGCCGCCCGGGTTGCGGCGTAGATCCAGGATCAACCCCTTGGGGTTGCCAAAGCCATCGATTGCATCGTTGACCTCTTGTGCGGTGGTCTCCTGGAACTGGGTGAGGTGGATGTAGCCGACGCCGGGTCGAATCTCGTAGGAAAGATCCACGGAAGGGTGGGGAATCTCGTCGCGAATCAGGTCGAAGACTAGGGGCTTGGACTGGCCCTCGCGGATCGTCGCTACCTGAACATGAGTGCCCTTGGGACCTTTCAATGACTTGGCCACAAGGTCTGAGGTCATGCCGTCGGTTGACTTACCGTCGATGGCGGAGATGATATCGCCGGGTCGGATGCCGGCCCGGAACGAGGGCGTGTTCTCGTAGGGCGTAATGACGTAGACCTTCTTGTTCTGCTCCTGGATGACCATGCCCACGCCGTAATAGTGGCCGCGCTGGTCCTCCTGCATTTTCGCGTAGGCCTTGGGGTCGTAGAAGTTGGAGTGCGGGTCCAGCACTCGCAGCATGCCGGGGATGGCCCCGTCATAAATGGCCGTGTCGGCCCGGTCGCCGGTAATAGGCTCGGCATAGTTCTCTTCTACCTGTGCATACACGTCGGTGAACGACTTCAGGCTGTCGCGGATTTGGCTTTCATCCTGGGACGACTGCGCTCCGACCTTGCGTTGCAGAATGCTGCCCACAACGGCGCATACAGCAAAAAAGAGAACTAGTGAAAATATGGCCCTGCGGGTGCGGGGAGTCATAAACTTGGGGAACCTCCGGACGGCGGGTGCGGTAAGCGTCGTAATGGGGCCTCGCAGGGCTGTCTCAGGCTAAAGTATACCATTGGCATATTGGACTCTCTTCGCCGCCGTTCCGGTAGCCAGAGGTCGCCAGCAAGCATCGGTTGCCCCTTGCAGCAGCGGTTTCTCACCCTATTCCGCTTCCTCGATTCACGGCAATTCCCTCTCCGAATCGCATTCCTGCTCTCCTGGCATTTACAATGACGTCTATGCCTCAGGTGGAGAACAATTGCCGCCTGAGTTGCGCCGACCTATGACCCTGAGAATCCTTCGCACTCCCGCGGCTTTCGTGTTTGGCACGGTGCTGCTTGCAAGTTCTGTCCTGGCGCAAACGCGCGCCACCGCGCCCGAGAGTCCCTACGGTGGCACCACGGTTGAGGACATCATCGCCCGCATCAACGACCAGGTCATCACCCGGACGGACTATGACCGCGCCATGAAGGACCTTGACCAGGAAAAGCGCCAGCAGGGCACCAGCATGCAGGAGATGTCAGAGGCGCACAAGGACTTGCTGCGCAACCTCATCGACCAGCAGCTCTGGCTCTCCAAGGGCAAGGAACTGGGCATTACAGGCGAAACCGAGCTGGTGACCCGCCTGAACGAGATCCGCAAGCAGTACAACATGGCCACCTTGGAAGACCTGGAAAAGGCCGCCCAGGAACAGGGCGTCTCCTATGAGGACTTCAAAGCCAATATCCGCAACGGCATCATCACCCAGGATGTGATGCGCGAGGAGGTAGGCCGGAGGGTTTCCATTACGCCTGGCGAGGTGCAACGCTACTTCGAGGAGCACAAGCAGGAGTACACGCAGCAGGAGAGCGTGCGGCTGGCCGAGATTCTTGTCTCCACTAGCGCTGCTGCACCATCGGCCACTGCTTCGGGCTCGCAGCCGGACGACCCACAGAAACTGGCCGAAGCCAAGGCCAAGGCGGACGATATCGAAGCCAGGCTCCACTCGGGCGGCGATTTTAGCCAGTTGGCGAAGAGCTTCAGCGACGGTTCTACTGCGGCCGAAGGCGGTGATCTTGGCCAGTATCGCCGCGGAGCCTTGCCCAAAGTGCTGGAAGATCAAACCTTTGGGCTCAAGGCCGGAGAGTATACGGCGCCAATTCGCACCAAGCAGGGTTATGTGATTCTTAAGATGATCGAACACATTCCCGGCGGCATTCCTGAATTCAAAGATGTGGAACAGGATGTGGAGCAGGCCTACTACACCAGCAAGATGGAGCCGGCCATGCGCGACTACCTGACCAAGATGCGCGAGGACTCGTACCTGGAGATCAAGCCTGGCTTTGTGGATTCCGGCGCCAGCCCCAACAAGCGGGTTTTTCCAATCGCCTACTCCGCGTATACGCCGCCCTCGCCCAAGAAGAAGAAGAAGGTGGTTCGCACCCGTTTCCGTGAGACCACACACAGTTTCCGCCAGAAATCGCCGCAAGCCGCTTCTCAGGATGCGCAGGCAACAGCTCCGCCGCCGCAGCCGCAGAAGAAGGGCAAGAAGAATGCCAGCGGCACAGAAACGGCGTCGATGAAGCCGGGCAAGAAGGAGAAGATCCGCTTCGGCAAGGCGCCACAGGAGACGTTGCCCAAGGCGGCTTCAAGCCAGACCGAAGATGCGGGCGCAATGCCGCAGGTAGCCGCGAATACCGAGCCAGAGCCGGTGAATCCGCTGGAACCGGCCAAGCCTGAGAAGAAGACACGCTTCAGCGAGCGCGCCAAAGAGCCCAAACAGCCAAAAGCAAAGTCATTGCTGCAGAAGGATGCTTTAGCTCCCGCTGCGCCTGACGCCGCTGAGGTTGCCGACCGCCAAACGCAGGCCGCGCCGTTGGGCCTGGCAGGCGACACCGCTACCAAGAAGAAAAAGAAGTCCACGACCTCTGGCGACAAGACCCGACTGAGCGACAAGAACAAGAAACCGGCCGAAGAGACGCAGCAGCCCGCCCCAAGCGAAACACCATCGGCACCCGCGCCCCAGGCGCCGGCCCCGGCTCCTCAGCAGTAAGAGCTAAAACTCGTACACAAGGCCGCCGGACCTGGGATTTCACTCCCCGGTCCGGTTTGCTATTTGGTCTCAATTGGCGTTTTCGCTCCATCGCGAACCCTAAAATCGCCGAAAAAGACGTCAAAAAGGCCGCTTTTGTGTGCGAAAACCGGGTCTTCCGGTTACTGAAGAGGGTAATAATATACTTCATAAAACGACGCTTATCTGATCCGCCCCCCTTTTCGGTCCCCCTTGTCATACTATTGAGGGATATGCGACCGACGCCACGCAACCTATAGTCGGTTAGTGGGAAGGTTAGTCAGATGATCGGGATGTATAAGCTGCACATGAGGCTCCAAATCCTAATCGGCTCCGAAGAAGGTCAGGATTTGGTTGAATATGCATTGCTCATCGCTATGATCGCCTTCGGCGCTACCGCCGGCATGAAGAGCTTGGCCACGGGCCTTAACACCGCATTCAAGGGCATCAGCACCACCCTCGGCACCTACGTAACCTAGTTTCCGGGTTTAGCTGGCCGTTGTATGCCGTGCGTTCGCTGCCACTCCGCTTCCCGGCGCTGCATCTCCCCTTTCGAGACGGTGAACGCCTTGCGGACGGCGTTGTCGAAGCGTTCGGCTTCAGTCTTGCCGGGAACGGGAGGCGCAGGTAGTGGGTTCATTTCTCCTCTAGTGTACTGCCGGATGCGGGCGGCGCGCCCGGTGCAGTAGGTTGTTCAGCGCCTGGCGGGTGGGCCACCCGCCAAGAGCCAAACGCAGGGCTATGAAGAGACGTGTGAATCGCCATTATCCGGAACGATCTTTTGGGTTCTTTAAGGCAGAAGATTGCCCCAACAAGAAGATACGAGTCATGAGGCGGACGTGCGATCAATTTTCCTCGGTGAAGTTATTCGAACGCGTTCGCTGGTCCCGGACTCCTTTTCGAGAGCGATCAGCCGTTGCGCTGTATTGCGGTCGGTGATCAGCACGTGAATCCATCCGCCCTTGAGCACTGCCAGAATTGCTGGAATCTTCTGCGCTCCGCCGGCGATCCCCACAACCCGGCGGGCGCGCTTAAGAGTGGCTAGATCGATACCGATGACGCGGCGCATCAGCGGAGAGTCGATCGGCGCGCCGTCCTTGTTGATGAATTGAAAGCAGATGTCACCCACGGCGCCCTGGTGGCTTAGCTCCTCCCGCTCTTGCAAGGAGAAGATGTTTCCGCTGCTCGCAAGAAGACTCGAAGGCTCAAGCGATCCAATGCCAACAAGGGCCACATCCAATTTCTTAAACAGTTTGGATGCTTCTTTGACCGCGGGGTCGCGCACCAGCACAGCCCTTGCCTCGGCGGAGCCAACCACTCCGGGCGCCTGAAGCAGAACTGGAGATGCACCGATAAGGCCGGCCATCCTCTGGGCGAGGAGCGTGGCCTGGTATTGCGTGCTGGCGTTCCCGACACCGCCGAGAATCTGTACTACCTTGCCCCCGTGGCCGCAATCGCTCGGATGCAGAGTCTCCACCATTGCAAACAACGACCGGCTCCAGGAGGATATGCCAATCACCATGTTCTGCTTGACGGTTGTCTCGACATAATAAGCAGCGGCGGCGCCGAGGTCGCGAACGATCCTCTCTTCGCCGCCGTCCGAGTCGATGACTACGGATTGCTTGAGCTGAAACATGGCTTCAAGCGCATCTTCCAAGTCAGGGAAAGATCCGGCAGGAGTAGCCACGCTGATGCGGACGATGTCAGCTTGCCGCGCGCGCTTGAGAAGACGCGACACTTTGGATTGGTGAATATTGAGTCTCTCGGTAATCTCCTGCTGACGAATTCCCTGGTCGTAGTACATCCTTGCGACCTTGGCCATCAGCCTCAACTCTTCCAATCGCGACATGCAGAACACTCTCCCGACCCCTGATGCGCTCGAAGCTTCGCTGCAGCGGCAAGCGCGCCGCTGCGGAATGGAAAGCGGCTAGCGCTGACCTGAAGGATGAAGGTAAACTTCCCAGCCGAGGTACTTGCTCAAGGCTTCTGCAGTGGGTGCGGCACAGTGGCTGGCGTTCATCGCCGCATGGTGCTCGAACCCATTAAGGCAGATGAACTGCATGAGCTCTTGCAACCTGTGAACCTTGACTACAGCGCGGGTTCCAAACGTGTCCAACGGATCGTCGGTAAATTGCCCATCGCCGAAGAATGCGCGAATCTTGCCGGAAGAATCATCCGTGCTGACCCTGCCGAAGGTCATTGGCCCTGCGGGCGTGCGGCCTTCGAGCGCGCCCACCGTGTTCTCTTCGCCGAGCATGGTGCCAAGAATGGGCGCGGTGCCGATCCGGATGTCGGGGAGAAAATCCTTCGCCCAATTTCCGCAGTGGAACAGGACACACTTATCCGGGTCACTGCCGTAGTTGTTGTTCCAGTCCACCAGCGCACTCGGTCTTCCACTGGCAAGCTGAAGGGCATACATGCTCACGACGCCGGCAATATCCATCTCGCAGGCGGAAGGCAGCATCTGCTCCGACATCATGCTCATGACCGTGCAAACATTGACGCCGTAGTTCTTTTGCATCGAACTCCAGCACTGAATCGCAGTTGCCGTCAGGCCCAGTGAAGCCATCCAATCGTCGACGACGATCGCGAACTTGGCCATCTTGCGCAACGACTCCTCGGGAGCGGCAGAGCTGTCGGCATAAGAGCGAATCTGGTCGATGCGGCTCTTCACTTTCGGATCGTTGTCGGCAATGAGGGCTGCGGAGCCGAGGACCTCAGACAGGTCGATGGTGTTCACCGAGATTCCCGCGGCCTCCAACAGCTTTTCACTGAACCGCGTTGTGTTGAATGCATTGGGGCGCGCGCCTACCGCGCCAATGCGCACGCGGCGCATTCCGCGAACGACGCGGCAGACGGAGAAGAAATTCAGAAGATCGTCGCGGAAACCGCCGGAGAGAATCGCGGTCGTGTGATCGCGCGTCAGCGAGAACCTGAGCCCGTATTGACGAAGATTGTTGCAGACTGAAATCTTGCCGCAGAAGGCGTCGCGCCGGCGTGCGAGTCCAAACTGATCCAGGTCGTCGGGGCAGGCCTGCACCAGGATGGGCACATTCAACTCCGAGAGACGAATGGTATCGGCTACCCCTTTCTCATCCCCAAAATTAGGCAGGCAGACAAGGACGCCATCGATGCGATGGCGGTTGGCGCGAAACAGGTCGCTGCATTTGACGGCATCTGCCCAGGTTTCGACGGCGCCGAGTTTTGAGTCCGCTTCAGTCAGCCAGACCGGCTCCACTGAGAGTTCGTTGAACAGCTTGTTCAGGTCGCGCCGCGCTTCGGTGATGAGCACGTCCGGGAAGAAGTCGCGGTTGCCCAGAAGAACACCGAGTGTGATTGACATATCGGTTCACCTTACCTTCTCAAAATCTGTGTAATCGTCAACATTGCTCTGGGTGACCAGGTCGCATGGGACGATCTGGCGCTCAGGCTTGCCCGTGTTGCCGGACTTCAAAAATTGATTGGCCTCATCGACCGCGAGTCGCGCGATGAAGACGGCCGGCTGCAGTGTGGTAGCCCTGAGGCTACCGGAACGGATGGCCTGCAACGCATCGGGGCTGCCATCGAATCCGGTAATGAGAATATTCGTCAGCCCCGAGGACTTGACGGCCGCTACTGCGCCCAGGGCCATGGTGTCGTTGCCGGAAATGATTCCGCGAATGTTTTCATGCGCCTGCAACATCGTCTCAGTCTTTTGGAAGGCCTCGGCTTGAGACCAGTTGGCGGCCTGGGCCGAGACGCGCTTCAATGCGGGCTGGCGGTCCAGAACTGCATGAAACCCCTTGGTTCGAACCTGCGCATTTGTGTCGGACTCACGGCCCAGTAACTCCACATACTCGCCACCCTGCGGACCCATCGCACGAACAAATTCTGCGGCAACAACTCGGGCTCCCTGATCGTTGTCAGCGATAATCTGCGCCTTCGCAATCCCACTGGCGTGAATCTCCCGATCAATCAGGAAACACGGAATTCCGGCCTTTGTGGCTCGGCGCACAGCGGCGATTGAAGAATCGGCGCCGGCGTTATCGAGAATAAGCGCCGCGGCATTGGATGCGATGGCGGCGTCAATCAGATTGTCCTGGCGGTAGGCATCGTCGTCGTGCGCGTCGACGCGCACGCGGTAGCCTAATGCCAGCGCACGTGCGGAGGCTGCGTCGGCCTCAATCTTGAAGAAGGGGTTGTCCTGTGAGGGTACGACGATGCAAATGAGCGGCCTGCTCATGTCGGCGCGATGGCAGCCGCCGGCGACCAGCAACAGCAGGGTTCCCGCTGCCGCAAGAAAATGGAACGGACGCCGCATCACTGGCCGTCCTCAGGGCTCGAACTCAATAGATAAGGCAGGAATTTCGCCTGCAACCTCGACTGCAGCTGGTCGATTGCGACGGCCAGCACAATGACGGTGCCCTTGATGACCATTTGCCAGAACTCCGAAACTCCCAGCATGACCAGGCCATCGGACAGTACGCCGATGACGAACGCACCGATGAGCGAACCTGTGACCGAACCGCGGCCGCCCATGAGCGATGTGCCGCCCAGCACCACGGCGGCGATTGCGTTGAGCTCGAAGCTTTCGCCCGTAGCAGGGTGCGCGGCCTCGAGTTGTGAGGCGATGATAAGGCCTACCAATGCGGCGCAAAGAGATGAGACAAGATAGGTGACCAGCTTAACGCGCGGCACACGAATACCGGCCAGCCGCGCGGCGCGTTCGTTGCCACCGACCGCATATACATGACGCCCAAGCGGAGTCTTTGCGGCCACCAGGGCGACGACGGCGAAGAGCGCCAGCATGATCCAGACGGGAAGTGGGATGCCGAGAAGAAAGCTCTGTCCGAGCAGAGGGAAGCCTGTATTGCCGCGAACCGCCTGGCCGCCGAGATTGGGAAAGGTCTTGCCGTTCGACAAGAGCAACGCGGCGCCTCGCGCTATGTAGAGTGTTCCCAGTGTCGCAATGAACGGAGCAACACCGGCCTTCGCAACCAGCCAACCGTTCAGGAGGCCAACGGCAAAACAGACAGCGAGTGCGATGAGAATTGCGATCAGGACGCCAGGGTAATGAACGGAACCGCCGAAGGTGAGGCCTTGTGTCAACAGGTAGCCTGCCACCATCCCGCCCAGCCCTGCGACGGAGCCGACAGAGAGATCGATGCCTCCCGTCAGGACGACGAACGTCATGCCAATCGCGAGGATCGCGGAGATGGCGACGTGTTTCGACAGAATGGAGAGATTATTGGCGGTGAGGAAGGACGGCGCCAACGCGGAGAACAGGATGAGCAACAGCAACAGCACGAAAACGGCGCGAGCGCGGAGGAGAAAGAGAAGTGCGCGCACTGAAGACGTGGCAAGACGATCCGAACGGCCAGGTGAACTCAAGTGTTCAGTCATGCGAGCGCAGCTCCGAGGATTGTGATGAGTGTGCAGTGGATACGGCGGGACTCGCGGCAGCGAAAAGCGTTTCGTCGGTGAGCTCGGCGAAGGAGAACTTCGCAGAGATCCGACCCTGGCACAGGACAAGAACGCGGTCTGCAAGCATACGCGTCTCTTCTATCTCCGACGATGTGAAAAGAATGCCAAGTCCCTTAGCCGCAAGGCCTCGAAGGATACGGTAGACCTCCACTTTAGCCACGGCATCGACGCCGCGGGTTGGTTCGTCGAGCAAAAGAAGAGAGGGAGAACGCATCATGCAACGGGCGATGAGCGCCTTCTGCTGATTGCCACCGGAGAGCGTCGTGACCGGCAGCTCCAGATCTCTGGTAGCGATGTTCAATTCGCCGGCCAGTTCCCGTACGCGTAGGGTTTCCCGCGCGCGAGAGAGGAAGAAACCCGTTTCAGACCCGAGGGATATGTTCTCGCGGATCGACATTTCGGGAATGAGACCATCCCGTTGGCGGTCTTCCGGAACCAGGACGATGCCGGCCTTCACCGCATCCGCGACAGTGGAGATGTGAAGCTGTTTGCCGCCAAGGATAATTTGTCCTGCAAAAGATGGTCTGCTTCCGGCAAGCGATTCGAGCAACTCCGTTCGCCCCGCTCCGAGCAGGCCGTAGACGCCAAGGATCTCTCTCCGGTGCAGTGTGAAGCTCAGATCATGTAGTGGCGCCTGGGCAGCCTCGTCTGTGCCGGAGGCCGCAAGCGACAGCCCTTTGACCACCAGCAGTTCCGGCGCGCCGGCAGCGGGCACTCGTGTCTGGACTTCGCCGGCGCCGGCGTTCCCCGACATGCGCTCCACAATCCACTGCCGCGAGACTTCCGCGCGGAGGGCTTCGCCGACAACGCGGCCCGACCGAAGAACCGTGAAACAATCGCCGAGATGCAAGAGCTCGTTGAGCCGGTGGGAAATATAGATGATGGTGACGCCAGCCCGCTTCAGGTCGGCGATGACATGGAAGAGCGAATCGGCCTCGGCTGTCGAGAGCGCCGAGGTCGGCTCATCCAAAATCAGAATCCTGGCGCCCTGGTCGAGAGTGCGGGCAGCCTCCGCAATCTGGCGACAGCCCAGCGAAAGCTGCGCTGCGGGCGTCCTGACCGGCATTGGCCTTCTCAGCTTGCGCAATGCAGCGGCAGAGCGGAGATCTTGCGCCGGGCGATCCACCAGGATTGCTGCCTTGACCAGTTCGCGTCCGGCAAAAATGTTTTCGCTGATGTCGAGATTGGGAAGCGTGGAAAGCTCCTGGTGCACAATCGAGATTCCGTGCGATGCGGCCTCACGCGGCGACCTCACGGAAATCGTGGCTCCATCGAGCAACAACTCGCCCTCGTCTGCGGCCTCAACGCCGGCCAGGATGCGCATCAGCGTGGACTTGCCCGCTCCATTTTCGCCAATGAGCACGTTGACCTGATTCCTGTGCACGCGGAATGTGACGCGATCGAGCGCGATAGTGCCCGGATAGCGCTTGGTGATGGCACGCGCTTCAAGAACGATCTCGGTTGCAGCCGTGTTCATGGCTTGGGCTCCGGGGTCAGGCGCGCGCGGCGCACGGCCTGCTCCCAACCGCGATAGAGACGGTCACGTTGTGTGTGCTCAAGCATTGGCGCAAAGGTATCCGCGTTGTGAGGCAGTGCCTCCAGATCCGCGAGACAACTCCACCAGCCAAGAGCAAGGCCGGCAAGCCATGCGGCTCCGAGCGCGGAGAGTTCTTCATTCGACGAGCGAAGAACCGGGCGCTCCAGAATATCTGCCTGAAACTGCATAAGCGCGGCGTTGCGCGTGGCTCCTCCATCCGCATGCAATTCGCGAATCCGCACGCCGGCCGCCTGTTCGATGGCAAAGAATACATCCGCTACCTGATACGCAATGGCGTCGACGGCGGCGCGCGCCAGATGGGCGGACGTATGCGATCTGCCAAGTCCCGTGATGGTGCCCCGCGCGTCAGAATCCCAATAGGGCGCGCCGAGCCCGACCATGGCGGGAACAAAGCAGACCCCATCCGCATCGGGCACCGTAGCCGCAAGAGCGGCGGCGTCTGGCGCTGGTTCTGCCAAGCGGAGAAACTGGCCCACCCATTCCACTGCGGAGCCAGTCATCGCAATGTTGCCCTCGAGGGCAAACTGGGTTTTTCCGCCAATGGTCCATGCGATGGTGCGCGCCAGCGCAGAGGTTTCCAGCGCAAGCGATGCGGTGAGCGCCATCAGGGATGACCCGGTCCCGTAAGTTGCCTTGACAGTTCCAGCGGAGTAGTGGCCGTGGCCGAACATTGCGGCGTGCGAGTCGCCGATGACTGCCAGCACAGGGACACCAGCAAGTTCCGGAACCGCCGCACACGCGCCGAACGCGCCCGAGGAAGAGCGCAATTCCGGCAATGCATTCGGCGGAATACCGAACGTCGTCAGAAGTTCGCCATCCCACGAGAGGCTGTCGAGATTAAGAAGCCCGGTGCGCGATGCATTGGAAAGATCCGTGGCGTGCGTTGCGCCACGCGTGAGTTGGTACACAATCCAGGAATCCACCGTTCCCAGACACAGCTTGCTCTTCTCGGCAAGAGCACGGACTTCAGGATTGTTCTCAAGGAGCCAGGTCCATTTGCCGGCGGTGATCAGCGGGGCGAGAGGAAGGCCTGTCTTTCGGCGGATCGAGGGCGCATGGGGTGAGAGTCGGGTGCATATCCCGGCGGAGCGACCACACTGCCAACTGATCACGTTGGCCAATGGCTCGCCTGTCGCGGCATGCCAGGCTACAGCACTTTCGCGCTGATTCGAAATCGCGATGCCTTCGATCATTGCGCCGGCCTGGTCGGCGTGGTTCTTACACTCACTCATCACCTTCAGCACCGACTCCCACACGAGTTGGGGCGACTGCTCGACAAATCCTCGCCGGGGATAAATCAATGCAACAGGCGACGATGCGCGAAACAAGGGCTTGCCGGAACGGTCTACCAGCAGGGCCTTGGTGTTGGTGGTGCCTTGGTCGATAGCCAGAATCAAACCGGCCGGCATCTACTTGCTCTCCCTTAACAGATCAACCGCCGCATTGTGAATCCCCTCTGCAGTGAGGCCAAAGTGCTGCAGCAGGAATTCGGCCGAACCGGTGGGCGCAAAAACTCCGGGCACACCCAATATACGCATCCGGGCAGGATGGTGGAGCGCCAGGAGTTCGGCCACTGCACCACCCAGCCCTCCGGCCGCCAGAGCTTCCTCAGCCGTCACGATGCCGCGCGTGGTGCGCGCTGCGTGCAGAACGGCATCCGCATCCATCGGTTTCATGCTGCTCATGTTCAGGACGCGTGCGTGAATACCGATACTGGCCAGAGATTCCGCCGCATCGAGCGCGCGCGAGACCAAGACACCATTGGCCATCAGCGTGACGTCGTCGCCTTCGCGAAGTACAGGCGCCTTACCCAGGGTGAACTGGAAGTCCTTTGCATGTACCTCGCGGACCGGCATGCGGCTGATGCGAAGAAACATGGGGCCAACATGTTCAAGCGAGTAATGCATCGCAGCGGCGGTCTCAAGCGGATCGGCGGGAACAACCACGGAAAGATTGGGGATGATGCGGGTCCAGGCCAGATCCTCGATGGAGTGATGCGTCGGTCCTAACTGGCCATAAGCCATTCCTGACGACATTCCACAAAGCTTTACGTTGGAGTTTGAATAGCCGAGATCGACTTTGATCTGTTCCATCGCGCGCGCGGTTAGAAAACAGGATGCACCGCAAACATAGGGAACCATGCCGCCGTTGGCAAGGCCCGCGCCCACACCAATCATGTTCTGCTCGGCGATTCCGACGTTCACAAACCGGCCGGGAAACCTGGCGCCAAAGTTCTTGAGTTTCGCCGAAGACACGGAGTCATTGACCACCGCGCACACACGTTGGTCGGCCTCCGCCATCGCCTCAAGGGCCTGGGCATACGCTTCCCGGCAGTCAAAGAGCCGGGGAGGAGTAGCACTTGCGGTTGTCGATTGCAGGGGAGGTGTAGTGCTCATCCATTCACCTCGATACCCAGTTCCGCGGCTGCCAGGACAAGCTGCTCCCTGGTCGGCACGCCATGATGCCATGCGGGTTTGTTCTCGGCGAAGGAGACGCCCTTGCCCTTGATAGTGTTCGCAATGATGCATGAAGGCTTGCCGGGTTCGAGCGGGAGATTTGAAAATCGCTTCATCAAAGCCGCGTGATCGTGCCCGTCGATCTCCACTACTGCGAAGCCAAACGCAGCCCACTTGGGCGCCAGCGGATCCATGCGAATTGTTTTTTCAGTAAAGTCGCCCTGCTGAATCCGGTTGCGATCGACGATAACCACGAGGTTGTCAAGCCCGTATTGCTGGGCTGTCATGGCCGCCTCCCAATTGGAGCCTTCCTGCAATTCGCCGTCGCCGGTCAGCACGAAAACTCTCCAACTCTCGTTCCGCATGCGCGCGGCCAACGCCGCACCCACCGCGATGGGCAGTCCATGTCCGAGTGGGCCGGTGTTGGCTTCCACTCCAGGAAGCTTGTTCCGGTCCGGATGTCCGTTGAGTTTGGAGAGCGGGTCCATGAAGGTTCCGAGCATCTGCCTGGGGAAAAAACCTTTGAAGGCCAGGGTCGAATAGAATGCTCCGGAGCAATGGCCCTTGCTCATAATGAAGCGGTCGCGTCGCGGCCATGCCGGATTGGCCGGATCCAGCCGCAGAACACCTCCAAGATAAAGGGTCGCGAGAATATCAGAGGAAGACAGGTCGCCGCCGGTGTGTCCAAGACCGGAATGGTTGGTCATGGTCATCGCACTGAACCGGATCAGATTGGCCTGATGCTGCAGCCATTGAGCCTTTTCCGCGAGACGATCTTCGCTGTTCAAATTTCCGGCGTCACTCATGTTTGGCTCCGTCTGTGCATAAATATGCGGGCATGAATTTTCTTGTATCCTGACAATACGCCGCCCCTCCTTGCTTGTCAAAGACTTGTACGGAGGGCCTGCCGGATCCTCGCTATGTTTCTCAATTCTCATTGGAGCCTGCGGCGGCGCTTGCGTTTCCCGGAGGCATGTGAATCGATCAGCTTGCGCGGACGCTGCACCGTGGTGTTCTGGCTGCTTCTCTACGCACGGTCTCGCGCACGATTAAGCGACAGGCGCCCCGTGTATCATCGCGTCCACTTTTTTCCGGATCGCATCCTGCGCGTCGGGCACGAACAACACATCACACTCTGAACCCACAATGTGCGGGTGACCGCAGGCCTTCATCTTTGCAACCAACTCCCCGGTGCGGCGGACGACCTCTTCAACCGGCATGGCGCCATCGGAGTAGAAGGACTTGGAGGGAAGGTTGCCGTAGAGAACCACGTCTTTGGGAACAAGTCGGGTGTCTTCCCAGAGCTTGCGTGAACTGCCCAGGCTGAGAATGACAGGATGAAGCCGGTTTGCGAATGCCTCCACCATCGGATCGATCAGTTCGCCGCAATCGTGGAAGATGAGATCGCAGCCAGCCTCCTCCAGCGCGGCCTTCACGCGCAGATTGGGCTCCATCACTAAACGTTCAAAGAGATTCGAACCAGCCTTCATTTGGCGGGGTGAGATGAAGGCAATCGACGCTGTCGGCTCGCAGATCATGATGGCCCGGGCGCCGTGCCGGATCTGGCTGCGCACGGAACGCAGTACTGCAGCCTCCGAGACGCGCAGGCATTGCCACAGCAGCCGGACTTCGTCCGATTGGCGTGCATCAACCCCCGATCCTGCCATCGCCGCGGCAGTGATGGGGTCTGCCAGCAGCCGAGTGGTCAACGAGAACGGTCCTATGGCCATTCCCACCGGAATCAGATCCTGTTGCGTGCGAATGTAGGTGAGCGCTTCGTCACGGGCAGAACTGCCTGGGCACAGCGGCACGGTCTGCTCCCCGCACATTGTTGCGAGCGCAGTTTCCTCCAGCGGCGCAGTCACGTGATAGCTCTCCGCCTCGGTCGCCGAGATTCCGGCCAGCGCCAGCAGATCGATCTTTTCCAAACGCAGGTCCATAAGTGGAACTGCAAGCGGCGTGCCCCAACGCCGTGCCGCCCGTTCGATCACTCGACCCAGCGCCGCGCCATTGTTGCGAACCTTTTCGGGTTCAGTCTCTTCGTGCATCACCAGATCGGTGCCGATAGGCATGCGCAAGCCGCGACCGGCGAGCTCAAGATAAAATTTGCGATCCACTGCTAACTCCCTCTGCGCGACAGATGCAAAACCAAGATGCAACGGGCGCAATTAGGGCGGAAATGCAAGGCGGGGTGCAAGGATTCATGCCTCTAAGACAATTCAACCTGAGCTTCTCTTCACACTGCGCGCGCAAGCAACCAATCAAATTCCGCTGCGCGGTTCTTGATATTTTCGCCGCAATCCATCTTACCGCGCTCGCGACACTCTGCTACGAGCGAGCGAAAGTCTGCTTGCCGCTATGTGCGGAGTGCGCAATCTTTGTGGTTCGTGATCCGCGACTGGAAGGCGTTGGCAACCGTGATATGCTTGACCCGCATGGCGGGCGACGACGTTGATCGGAGTCGTGGTAACCTGCGGGGCCGCTCATGTTGAGGAGTGAGTGTATGTTCTTTTCGGTTCCCAGGCTTCGTGCATTGAGCGCAAATCTTGCCGCCGGTTTTGACTGCGTCGCGCTATGAAAGACATTTATATCGCCGATCTCGCGGGTTTCGATGAAGGCACGGTCTTTGACAGCTACTTTCTGGTTCTTTTGAAGCAGCACCGAACCACGAAGTCCAACAAGCCCTACCTGAATCTGATTCTGGGCGACAAAACCGGTCAGCTTGAAGGCCGCGTCTGGGATCCCGGCGATCCGCGCATCGGCAAGGACGTTGACCAGGGCGACATTGTGAAGGCGCGCGGCAGTGTGGCGCGTTTCGACGATCGCCTGCAGATGAAGGTCGATCAATTGCGCAAGGCTGCGGCCGGCGAAGCGGACAGGACCGACCTGCTGCCCTCGACCGAGTATGACGTGAACGATCTGTGGCGTCAGCTTCAGGCGTGTGTGGAGAGTTTTACTGATCCCGATCTGAAACGCCTGTTGACTGTCTTGCTCGGCGATCCGGCCCTGGCGCAGGCTTACCGTGAGGCTCCCGCTGCCCGGCAACTGCACCACGCGTGGCTCGGCGGCCTGCTGGAGCATGTGGTTAGCCTGATCACGCTGGCCGATCGCGTTGCCCCTCATTATCCGATCCTGCATCGCGACTTGCTGCTTACAGGCGTAATTCTCCACGACATCGGCAAGGTGCAGGAACTGGCGTGGGACGTAGGCTTCGAGTACACCGTCGAAGGCACTCTGCTGGGCCACATTCAGATGGGAACGGCGCTCGTGGAGAAAACCATCGACAGTCTGCCTGATTTCCCGCCGCGCCTCAAGACGCTGGTGCTGCACATGATTCTGTCGCACCACGGGAAACTCGAGTTCGGCTCCCCGAAGCTGCCTATGATTCCTGAGGCCCTGGTGCTCAACTTTCTCGACGACCTCGACGCCAAGATGCAGGCAATGGCCAGCGAGTTCCAGAAGTCGGCTCGTGAGGGAAGAGCCGCTGACGAGTTGACCGGCAAGGTGTGGGCGCTGGATCAACGCCAATTGCTGAATACGCGCGGGTGGCTGGGGGAAGATGAGGAGTAGGGAACAGGCGAGGATCGTCTTTCCTCAAATGTGTCGGCTCCGGTATGTCCAGCATTCTTTCGGGGATTTCCAGCGAAGCGAATCAACCCACAAACCAGTCCCACTGCTCTTTGGTCAGCGGCACTACTGAAAGCCGTCCAATGAGGAGCAGTGGCGATTTTGCAAACAGTTTCTCGGCTTTGATCGAGGCCAGCGTCTTCGGCTTTTTCAGGCGCTTGCCCGCTTTCACCCGAACAATGGGCACCTTGGGGTCGCCGGCATCCACGCTGACTACCGTCCCTGTGCCCACGGCGGTGCGCTCATCGCCGGTATGGTAAAAAATCCACTTTGTCCCCGCCTTCATTTCGCGCAGATGCTTAACGGCTGTGGGGTTGGTCACGCCATCCCAGAGTGTCTCCTGGTCGCGCTCGAAGTCGTCGAAGGAATAAACGCCGGGCTCGGATTTGAAGAGGAAGTAGTTCATGTCGTTCATGGTAGGCGAGAGAGGAGGGAATAGGGAAGGAATAGGATGACCGATCCTAACGGGTCAGTTAGCCGACGCCGTTGATACTCAGATTTGAGAATTTCTGCGTGGATGGATCGTACCATGCTTGCCAAAAGCAGGTTCCTCCGTCGGCAGCCAGTTCAAGGTGCTTACGCCATTTATTAGAATCGCCCGCGTCGATGCTGCATAGCGCGTTGACGAATATCCGGGGGTTCCCATCCTGCACAATCGCCAGGTATTGCCTGACATATTGGTTGGGATCCTCGATATGTCTGCTCGGCTTCTCTCCGTTTGGTATGAGAGCGGGGATTTGGGACAAATTTGCCTCAAGGCCCTCTATATCGCCCACGGTAGGCTCCCAGCTTTGCACCTTGGTTTTGGAATCGCCCCCAAAGAGCTTGGCGTAGGCTGTCGCCTCGGTCTCGGGAAGTAGCGCGAAATCCGGCCGCGGCATGTGTTTGAGATGATCGTTCCGGGTCGGAGCCGGGAGGGGCGCAACGCGGAGATGTCGCAGTTCCAGCCCCACAGCAAGCAGACAAATGAGCACGAGGCAAGCGATTCTGAATTTCCCAATCCGCACGAAGATTCACCTGATCGAGGGCAACACTGCATTATCTCGCAATTGGGGTTCCCCGGATCTGTGTTGAGTTCTCCCTATTCTCTGCGCTTCCCCGGTACAATCAAATAGTTATGATTCGTTTCTCAACCGCCGGGGAGTCGCACGGGGAGGCGCTGATTGCGCTGATCTCCGGGATGCCGGCCGGCGTGCCTGTCGATCTCGACTTCGTAAACCACGAACTGTGGCGCCGCCAGCAGGGCTACGGCCGTGGCGGCCGCATGAAGATTGAGACCGATAAGGCTCATGTGCTCTCAGGCGTGCGCCATGGCAAGACTATCGGCTCGCCCATCGCCATTGAGATTGTGAACCGCGACTGGAAGAACTGGGAAGAGAAGCTGCCAGTCGAGGCCGGCGACCCCGGCAAGCATCAGCCTGTAGCCTCGCCGCGGCCCGGGCACGCCGACCTTGCCGGCGCCCTCAAGTTCAATTTTCCCGATGCCCGGTACGTCCTCGAGCGCGCTTCGGCCCGCGAGTCCACGGCCCGCGTGGCCGGTGGGGCCTTTGCCAAGCTGCTGCTGCGGCACCTGGGCATCGAGGTGGCCAGCCATGTCATCCGCGTGGGCAGGGTGGAACTCGACCGCACCGCTGCGTGGGAGGAAATCGTCTCCGTCGTTGCTCGCGACGAAATCGTGCTTAGTTGCGTGGATGCAGCCACCGAAGCCCGCATGAAGGAGGAGGTCGAGCAGGCCTCCCGCACCGGCGATACGGTGGGCGGAGTGTTTGAGGTAGTGGTTCACGGCGCGCCCGCCGGCTTGGGTACCTATGCCAACTGGGACGAGCGGCTTGACGGTTTGCTGGCTTGGTCGGTGATGAGCCTGCAGGCGGTGAAAGCGGTTGAGATTGGCCGCGGCATCACAGCCGCCGAGTCTTTCGGCTCCAAGGTTCACGACGCGATTCACTACGCCACCGAACCCACCGGCAGACCAACCCGCTTTACCCGCGAACAAAACAATGCAGGCGGCATCGAGGGCGGCGTCTCCAACGGCGAAGACATTGTTGTACGCGGCTACTTGAAGCCCATCTCCACGTTGCGCCGGCCGCTTGAGTCGGTCCGCTTCGACACTCGTGCGGCTACCAGCGCAAGTTACGAGAGGTCAGACATTTGCGTCGTACCCGCTGCGGGCGTGGCTGCCGAGGCCATGGTTGCCCTCACCGTAGCCGGTCTGGCGCAGCAGAAGTTTGGCGGCGACTCAGCCCTGGAAATGAAACGAAATTTTGATGGCTACATCGAACAGATACGGAGCTATTAGAGACAGAAATGATTCGTAAGATCGTGAAGTTTCCTGATCCAATGTTGCAACAACCCGGCGAGCCGGTGGCCGAATTCGATGCAGAGTTGCGTCAACTGGTGGCCGACATGTTCGAGACCATGTACGCTTCCCAGGGCATCGGTCTCGCTGCGCAGCAGGTCGGCGTGTGCAAAAGGGTTACGGTCATTGACCTGAGCCAGGCCAAGGACCCCGCGCAAAAACTGGTAATCATCAATCCTGAAATCATCTTTCGCGAGGGAAAGCAATACGAGGAGGAAGGCTGCCTCAGCTTTCCCGAGATTCGCGAGAAAGTGGTGCGCGCAGCCAAGGTGCGTATTCGTGCCCAGGACGAGAATGGCAAGTGGTTCGAGATGGACGGCGAAGATCTGCTGGCGCGCGCCTTCCAGCACGAAATAGATCATCTCGACGGGATGCTGTTCATCTTCCGCATGAGCGCACTGAAGCGCGACCTGAATCTGCGCAAGATCCGCAAGATGCAGCGCGACGGCGTGTGGTAGAAAAGTGAAGCTTATATTTTGCGGCACTCCCCGCTTTGCCGTGCCCACGCTGGAGGCACTGCTCGCGGCGGGCCACGAAATCGCTCTCGTGGTCACACAGCCCGACCGACCCGTCGGCCGCAAACAGCAGCTTGCAGCGCCACCCGTGAAGCAGACCGCGCTGGCCGCAGGCCTCGCAGTTACACAACCTGAAAATATCCGCAACAACCTGGACTTCCGCGCGCAGTTGGAGTCGATTGCTCCCGACGCGATTGTCGTGGTTGCCTATGGGCGCATCATTCCGCCGTGGATGCTGACTTTACCGCACCTGGGGTGCATCAATTTGCACGGCTCTTTGCTGCCCAGGTATCGCGGCGCCGCGCCTATCCAATGGGCCGTGGCCATGGGCGAAATGGTTACCGGAAATACGACCATGCTGCTGGAAGAAGGCCTCGATACAGGCCCGATTTTATTGCAGCAGCAAGTGAAGGTCAGTCCGGACCAGACCGCGGCGGACCTCTTTGATGTGCTGGCCCAGGCCGGCGCGCCGCTTGTGGTCGAGACGATGGTTGGCCTGGCCGACGGGACCGTCCAGCCCAAGCCGCAGGACAACTCTCTGGCCACGCTCGCTCCGCTGCTCAGCCGCGAAGATGGGCGCATGGATTTTGCGGTGTGCACAGCGGTGGAGTTGAAAAATCACTGGCGCGGCTTTCAACCCTGGCCCGGTGCGTTCACCATGCTCGACGGCAAAAAGCTGATCGTTCATCGCATGGATGTTTCTGAGCCATTGAGCACCCCCGTAGCGGGCTCTGCTGAACCCGGTGAAATTCATATCGAGAACCATCGCCTGCTGGTACGCTGTGCCGTGAACACCTGGCTGGAACTGACTGAGTTGCAACTCGAAGGCAAGAAGCGGCTCATGGCCATCGAATTCCTGCGCGGAGCGGCGTTGGTCACCGGCGCGCGGTTGGGTTGATGCAGATGACAACTGTCGCGCCGGCCCGTAAAGCTGCCTTCCAAGTCCTCGTCGCCGTCGAACGCGGCCTGTCGCATTCCGACGATTTACTGCGCGGCAAAGCTGTCAACGCACTTGGTGCGACGGACCGTAATCTGGCCACGGCGTTAGTGCTGGGCGCGCTGCGTTGGCAAATCCAACTCGACAGCCAGCTACAAGCACTGCTTTCCCGGCCTCGCGCCAAGCCCGACCTCGAGGTGCGCATCGCTCTGCGCCTGGGCGCCTTTCAACTGCTGCATCTTGACCGTATCCCCGCCCGCGCCGCCATCGATGAAAGTGTGGAGTTGACGAAGCAGGCAGGCCATCATTTTGCGTCGGGCATGGTCAACGCGGTTCTTCGCAAGCTCGCGAGCGGCGAGGCTTCGCACTTTCGCTTCTCTGAGGAGACACCGGAAGCATTGTCGCTGGCGCAGGCGCATCCGGCGTGGATGGTCGAGCGCTGGGCCAGTTTTTATGGCCTGGATGCAGCGCGCGCCATCTGCCTCCACGGACAAAGCCAACCAGCGCTCACGATTCGACTTGAAAGTCTCGCTCTCGAAGAAGAACTCTCCGCGACTGGAGTTCGCCTTGAACCCGGCGAAATGCTGTCGGCCGCGCGCACGGTCGTCTCTGGCGATCCTGGAGCTACAGTTGCTTTCAACGAAGGCCGCGTGCGGCTCCAAGATGAGGGCTCGCAGTTGGTTGCCGAGATTGCGAGCTTGAGCGGAGGCAAACTCGACCAAAAAGACAAGAGCATCCTCGATGCCTGCGCTGCACCCGGGGGCAAGACTTTGATACTTGCTGAGCGCATGCCGCATGCCCGGATTGTCGCCTGTGAGTTCAGCCCGCAGCGGCTCGCCCAGCTTCGCAAGCGCCTCGCTCCGCTTGGTGATCGCGTTGAATGCCGCCTCGCGGACGCAACCTCGCTGGCCGGCGACTCGATCTACGATCTTGTGCTGGCCGACGTGCCGTGTAGCGGCACCGGTACGCTGAGCCGCAACCCGGAGATTCGTCACCGCCTGCGACTCGGAGATTTGCCGCGCCAGGCGGGGCGCCAGCGGGCAATTCTTGCCTCAGCCGTGCGCGCTGTCTGCCCTGGCGGGCGTGTGATCTACTCCACCTGCTCGCTGGAGCCCGAAGAGAACGACGAGGTTGTCGCCGCTGCGCTCGCGCAATTCCCGCGCGCACATACGGTCCCCCTCAATTTCCGAATAGAAGAAATGCTCAGCGATGGCGTTCTCACCGCCTCCGGCGCAGAGCGGCTGCGACCCAGTCTCACGGCTGAGGGTTTCCTGCGGCTGGTTCCCGGCGTGTTCCACACTGACGGCTTCTTTATCGCGATGATCGAGAAAACAACTTAGGCAGATAAGATTTTTATTTCCCGGCTCGCTCCCGTAGTTACTCTGCCGCCAGTTTGAGCGCCGCATAGTCACGGCCTAGCACCGCGCACAGCGCTTCCACAACCAGTTCGTGATCTGCGCGCTGCGGCAGGCCGGAGACGGTTACGCTTCCCACCACTCCGGCGCCGGTAACCGTGAGGGGAAACGACCCGCCGTGCGTGGCATAATCGGCCACCGGCAGGCCCTGGGACTGGAAAAGAGTCTCGTTCTTGATCTTCTCCTTCAGGCCGATCGCGTACGAGCTGCAATGGAACCGAGCCACCACGTTGCTCTTGCGCCGCACCCACTCCACATGGTCCGGCGTGGTGCCCTCAAGAGCTGCGTAAAAGAGCGGCTGTCCGAAACGCCGCACATCGATTACCACACCTAGTCCGCGTTCTTTCGCCAATGTCCTCAGGCGCAACCCCAGGTCCCACGCCGTTTCAGTGTCCAGATTTTCCAACACAAGCTCATGTTCCTGCAGTGCAATTTGTTCGAGGTCCTCGTTCCATCCCATCCGGCGGTGTCTCCTTCTGCCCCTGTCATCATAATGCGGACGGGTCAGACGCCCGGCAGCATCCAGTCGCGCCTCAACTTTCCGTGCTCTCCTCTGCAGCCAGATTGGCCTGCGGCACAATGCCCAGGCGCACATAGATGGGGCGCATCTGCTTGCGAATCGCGGCAAGCCTGGACCAGAACCACAGTGCTCCCAGAATGCAGGCAACGCCACTGACGATGACGGTGTGCGGCGCGCCCATGACGTGGGCCAGTCCGCCGGCCAGTAAACTGCCGAAGGGCGCCATGCCTACAAACGCCATGGTGTAGTAACTCATCACGCGACCGCGCATTTTTTCGTCCACCAGGGTCTGCACAATGGTGTTGCTGGCCGTCAGGCCCTGCATCATCCCAAAGCCGGTGAGCAGCATCAGCGGCATGGAGAGCCAAAAAGACCGGGAGAGCCCAAAGCAGATGAGGCCTACGCCAAACGCTGTCGCGGCAATGGGAATCATCTTGGTCAGTCCGCGCACCGAGCGACGCATCACCATGGCCAGTGCCGAAATGAGCGAGCCCACGCCCACTGCGCCCATCAGGAATCCCAGCGTGTGCGGACCGCCGTGCAACACCTGCGCGGCAAAGACCGGCATCAGCACCATGAACGGCCAACCCATCAGGCTCAGCAGCGCAAACAACAGCAGGATGGTGCGGATAGGCGCAAAGCCTGACACATAGGCCCAACCCTCGCGCATTTGTACAAGCATCGTGGTAGTTGCGCGCTGCTCGTTCATTGCCGGAAGGCGCATCATTATCAGTGAGGCGATCACCGCGATGTAACTGATGCCATCCACCAGAAAACACCAGCCCTCGTTGCTGGCTGCAATCACCAGTCCCGCCAGCGAGGGGCCGATCAGCCGCGCCGTGTTGACCATTGACGAGTTGATGGCGATGGCGTTGGAGAGGTCGCCTCGATCCTCGACCATCTTTACCATGAACGACTGCCGGCCGGGCATATCGAATGCGTTGATCACTCCCTGCATCGCGCTTAGCGCCAGCACCTCGGCGATCGTAATGCGATGCGAGAGCGTGAGCCATGCGAGCAAAAGCGACTGCACCATGGCCAGCGTCTGGGTCCACACCAACACCTTGCGCCGGTCGATGCGGTCGACAATGACACCGGCCAGCGGCGCCAGCAGAAATGTGGGAATCTGCCCGGCAAAGCCCACTGTGCCCAGCAGCAGCGGAGATTTGGTGAGCCGATACACCAGCCAGGACGTGGCGATGCGGGTCATCCAGGTGCCAATCAGCGAGATGCTTTGTCCACCGAAAAAAAGGCGGAAGTTACGATGGCGCAGAGCTCGCCAGGCGTGCGAGAAATCCCCGGCCGCGGCAATCGACTCGCGCTGTGACGTTCTGGTTTTGGTCATCATTACACTACATGGTTTGATGCTGTAGACCCGCGGAGCGGAATCTCTCTACTTGGCAACCGTCAGTTTCACCTGCGTTTTCAGGTCCACGCGTGCGCCGGCTGGAGGCTGCTGCGCAATTACTGACCCCGGCACAACAGGCGGAACGGGAGGCGCGCTTCCAGTTCCGACTGGCGCCACGTGCACATCTGCAAATAAAGGCTGTGCCAACTCGAGGCCCTCCCGGGTCAATTGCGCCTGTGCAGTTACCACGGGCAGGCCAACCATGTCGGGCATTACGTAGCCGTCGGGTGTCTGATCGTCCGGCACGGCTACCAGCAGGTTGATGCTGGGCTGCGCAATCCCCTGTGCGTGCGCGGGAGGGTCCTGCGCAAGCACCGTTCCTTCAGCCGCGCCGCCATCGGGAAGGTGCGCGGTGACACCCACCTCCAGGCCTGCGCGCCGCAATTGCAAGCCTGCTACGCGCTCCTCGCTGCCCACTGTATCCGGCACATCCACCTTTTGTGGACCCAGGCTTTCCGCCACGCGCACACGCCACTCGTGGCGCACCACTGTGCCTGCTGCCGGCGACTGCGAAAGAATGTGCCCCGCCGCCACATCGCCCGAATAATAGCGGTTGTCCACGTTCAGGTTCAGTCCCATGCCCGCGGCCTGGCTGCGCGCCTCGGCCACAGTCATACCTTTGAGGGCGGGCACTTCTACCTCAGCGCCGTGAATTGCAAAATGCATCGTGGCAATTGCCGCCAGCAGGGCCACGGCCACCAGCAGCATCACTATTGAGGCCATGCGGAAGAACCGGATGAAGAAGTGTCCATTCATGGCTCGGGCTCCCCATCGGCATAGACAATTTCACATTCAATCTTTGCCGCTTTTTCGAGCATCTTCGACACCGAGCAGTACTTGTTCTTGGATAGGGCCACGGCATCTTCCACGGCCTTGCGGCTCAGGCGGCCGTGCACCACGTAAGTCAGCATGATGCGCGTAAAGACGCGCGGTGCGGTCTCAGCCCGCGTTGCAGTGGCCATTACGCGCAGGCCGGTAAGCGTCTGACGCTTCTTTTTGAGAATGGACACGACATCCACACTCGTGCAACTGCACAGCGCCATCAGCACCACCTCCATGGGGCTTGGTCCATGGGTGCGGGCGGGGTCGGCGTCGAAGGCAACCTTGTTGCCATTCTCCGAGACACCCTCGAAAACATTGCCGTGCTTCCAGTCGCTGAACGCGATCATTCTGCTGAATTCTCCATTGCTCTAGCGCAAATTGTCCGTCACCGGCTCAGGGTGAATCGTCACCCGGTAGACCTCGGGGCACTCCAACTTGAACCGGTCTTCGAGCGCGGTCATTACCTCGTGGACACGCGCCATGGTCAAATCGTCAGGCAGCGTGCAGTGGCAGGAGAGAGAGATGTGTTCGCCGGCGCGTCCTACGATGATTTCATGCACATCCGCAATCTCAGGGAAGAGACTGGCTGCGGCGCGTAGCTCCTGCTCGATTTTGCGATCTTCTTCGACCATTTCATCGGGCTGTTCGATGGTGGCCGGCTCACTTTCGATATGGGTCAGCACGGAGTCGACCTCCGGTGTCTCGCTCAGGATCTCCGCCTCCATGGAAGTGACGAAGTTGTGCGCCTGGAGCAGGGGCATAGTCTCGTCCAACTCTAAGTGTTGCTCCACACGCAGCCGCCCGTGATGCGACTGCACGCTCAACTCGTGCACACTTACATTGTTGCGCGCGGCGACGGCGCGGACCCGGTCGAATATGCTCTCGGCCTGGGCTTGGCGGGGCACAGTGTGGATGACCACGTCGGCCTCGGGCAGAGCGCGGTGCACAGCCTCAGTGGCCGCGCGCACCAGCTCCCCGGTGTGTTCGAAGGTATATCGCCGCGGCAGCGCCAGCGTCAGATCCGCAAAGTGCCCAGCTCCAGCGCGCCGCACACGCACCTGTTCCACCGCCAGCACGCCCGCTACCTGTTCCACTTCGCGCAGAATGCGGCTCCTGGTCTCGGCCGGAACCTGGTCTGACAGCACTGCCAGCGTTTCGCGGCTCAGGTGCAAGGTCATGCGCAGAATCATGAGCGAAACTATCACCGCCGCAAAAGGGTCGGCGTAGCTGAGCCAGCTAATGCCCAAGCGGGCGCCCACCCAGGTGGCGCCGAGCCCGGCGAGCACTGCCACTGTGGACCAGATGTCGGAGGCAAAGTGGAAGGCGTCGGTGGCCAGTGCCGCCGAACCGGTGCGTTCAGCCACCGCGCGCAGCCGCCGCGAGCGCCAGAAGTCCACCGCGATCGACGTCAGCAGCACCAGCACCGGCCAAATCGAGTGGCGCAGTTCCACCCGGTGGGCAATGATTCTCTGCATCGCCTCCCAGATAATCCAGGCGCAGGAGATGGCCATCAGGCCAGCCTCACCGAAAGCCGAGAGATTCTCGAACTTGGCGTGGCCGTAGGTGTGGTCCTCGTCGGCCGGCTTGTCGGAGACTTGTACCGAGAAGAACGTCAACGTCACGCCAATCAGATCCAGTGCGGAGTGCGCGGCGTCTGACAGGATTCCAAGCGAGCCCGAGAACAGCCCTGCCGCCAGTTTCAGCAGTGTCATGGCTGCAGCCGCCGTCATGGAGTGCAGCGCTACCTGCCGCTTTTCTGCGGAGCGATCGGCCAGACTGGCGACGGTGGATGTCATTGCTTACCTAGGCTACCGCGGCCCGCGTACCCGTGTACAACCCTGCGATACCGAAGGTATACGGCTGCCATGCGCACTCGTTGTAGCCGGCTGTGCTCATGAGAGCCAGCATCTCCGGTGGCTGCGGAAATCTCTCTACTGAAGCGGGCAGATAACTGTAAGGGCCGTCCCTGCCGCAGATTAATCGTCCGATGGCCGGCAGCACACGGCGGAAGTAAATCGCATAGGCCTTGCCCACAATGCCGCCGGGCTCGCTGAAATCAAGAATGCCCAACTGCCCGCCCGGCCTGAGCACGCGATGAAACTCGCGTAGTCCAGCCTCGTAGTTGGCTAGATTCCTGAAGCCGAAGGCGGTCACAACCAGGTCCAGCGAGGCAGGACGGAGCGGCAGATGCAGAGCGTCGGCCTCCAACGCAACAGCGCCCGGTTCCCCAGGCTTGCGCGCATCAAATTTTCGAGCTCCCCGGCTCAACATACTACGCGCAAAGTCTGCCGCCAGAATGGGCCGCGCTCCCCGAGGCCGGCGCCTCAGCAGGGCCATTGTCATGTCGCCCGTGCCGCAGCAGATGTCCAGGACGGCCGCATCTGGATTCGCCAACACGGGGCGAAAGGATCGCGCCGTCCGGTTCCACCACAACCGGTCCACGTTGGCCGACAGCAGATGATTCAAGAGGTCGTAGCGCGGAGCGATCGCATTAAACATTTGCCGCACAGTTTGCGCAGCGCTGGCTTCGTCCTCCACGCCCGTCGGCTTGGCCCCGGTGGCGGGCATCAGGCGCGACGCTCCCTTGCCTGTACGAGCATATAGTTCATCGCGGCCACCAACTCGGCTGGCGTCACATCCTCGACCACGCCCGCGTCGCCGATGCCCACCGGCAGCACAAACCTTCGCACCCCGCCCACATTCTTCTTGTCGCCGCCCGTGGCCGCCATCAGCTTGGTCGCGCGCACCTTGAGCGGAGGCAGCGGCCCATAGAGATGAATCAAACTTTCCATCCGCTCCGCCTGCCGGCTTGAAATCGTCCCCCGATGCCGGGCCAGGTAGAGCGCGGCCACCATTCCCCAGCCCACTGCCTCGCCGTGCAGCAGCGCCTTGTAGCGGGTGGCCTGTTCAATGGCATGACCCACGGTGTGGCCCAGGTTCAGAATCATGCGCAAGCCGCTCTCTCGCTCGTCCCGATTCACCACCCCGGCTTTCATGCGGATGGAGGCGGCAATCACTTTTTCCAGAGCTTTCCCGTCGCGCCCCAGCACCTCATCTACGTGCTCTTCCATGAAACGCACCAGCGCGCGGTCCCGGATGATTCCAGCTTTCACGCTCTCCATCAGCCCGGCGCGCAACTCGCGATCCGGCAGCGTACCCAGCACCTCGATGTCTGCAAACACGGCCAGCGGATGATGAAAGCTGCCCACAAGATTCTTGCCCTCGGGCACGTTCACACCCGTCTTCCCGCCCACGGACGAGTCCACTTGCGCCAGGAAGGTGGTGGGCACCTGGATATACGGGATTCCGCGCATGAAAACCGCCGCCAGAAATCCGCCCACGTCTCCCACGATGCCGCCGCCGAAGGCGATCAGCAGCGACCCGCGATCGCCGCCGGCAACAACCATCTCGCGCAGCAGTCGCGCCACGCTGGCCATGGTCTTGTGCTGCTCGCCCGCGGGCAAAAACAGCGTAATCGGCGGCTCGGTAAAGGAAGTGAGGAATGTCGTGCCCCACAGAGCCCAGATTTGCGGCGAAGTAATCACGAAAACCCGGCGCGGCAATCTGCCCGCAATGCGCTCGATGCGCGGAACCAGCGTCCGTATCAGGCCGCTGCCCGCTGTCACGTCATATTTGGCCGATGGTGTCTCTACTCGTATGGTCTGCACTCTGTTTCCATCCTAAAGGAACCGGCTGCCTGTATCCTGCTCCATCCTTGGTGCGAATTCACCCCTTGGTAAACTTGAGAGTATGCAAATCGGAATCGATTTCGGAACCACACGGGTCGTGGTCGCAGTAGCTGACCGCGGCAACTTCCCCCTGGTGCATTTCGAAGCCCCGGACACGCAGATGCGCGACTGGTTTCCTCCCTTGGCGGCGGTGAACGGCGACGCCCGCCTTTATGGTTGGGAAGCCGTCGCGGTACAGGACGATGCGCGCTGGACGCTTGTTCGGTCTCTAAAGCGCTGGCTGCGTACCGCGGGGCCGCATACAGAGCTGCGCGTCGGCGGCCAATCTTTGTCCCTGCGGCTGCTCATGGCGGAGATGATGGCGGCCCTGCGGGCGCAATTGCTGGAGCGCTCAAATCTAGGCGCGGGTCCGGACGAACCTCTTGAGGTGATGCTGGGCGTGCCGGCCAACGCCAACAGCAACCAGCGCTTCCTTACTGAGGAAGCGGCACAGGCAGCGGGCTTTTCGGTGCTGGGCGTGTTGAACGAGCCTTCGGCCGCGGCCATCGAGTTTGCCTACAGAAACAGCGCCGAGCGCAAGAGCCGGGCCGGCAGCGGGCTGCTGGTCTACGACCTGGGAGGCGGCACTTTCGATGTTTCGCTGCTGAGTCTGGGCGAGCATGAACACGTCGTCGAGGCTTCGGATGGGATTCCGAATGTGGGAGGAGATGACTTTGACGAGCTGTTGGCCGGTTTGGCGCTGGAATACGCCACACCGGGTCCGACCCTCACTCCATTTGAACGGCGTCTTTTGCTGGACGAATGCCGGGAAAAGAAAGAGTCGCTCAATCCCAATACGCGCAAAGTCGCCATCGATATGGAACGGGTGCGCCCGGATTGGGAGCAGGTGACGATTCCAGTAGAGGCCTACTACGAGCGCTGCCGCCCCCTGATCGAATCAACCAGGGCTGTCGTGGAGAATCTCCTGGCTGCGCATCCCCACAGCGCGCTTGACACCCTCTATGTGACCGGCGGCGGATCGGAGTTGCCCCCGGTGGCGCGCATCCTCCGCGAGAGCTTCGGACGTAAGGTGCGCCGTTCCGCCTATATGCGTTCGGCCAGCGCCATAGGCCTCGCCATTCGCGCCGCCGCCGCATCGGACCGGCTGGTGGAGCAATTCAACCAGAATTTTGGCATCTGGCGCGAAGCTGATTCTGGCGGGACCATCGTATTCGACCTCATCTTTCCACGGGGTGCGCCGCTGCCCGGCCCCGATGAGCCACCACTGCGTCTGGAGCGCGTTTACCAGCCCGCGCATAACATTGGCCACTTCCGCTACCTGGAGTGCTCCCGGCTCGATGCACACGGACAGCCCATCGGCGAAATCTCCAACTGGGACCAGATCCAGTTCCCGTTCGATCCCCAATTATGGGGGCGTGAAGACCTGTCTGCGGAAGCGGTAAGGCCGCTTGGCGACGCCAACGGCCTGACCGTTCGCGAAGAATACACCTGCGACGCAAACGGCGAACTAAGGGTCAGAATCTCTACTGAGCCCCAAGGCAACGCGCGCGAGTTTTCCATCGGGCAATTGACGAAACGCTGAGTCTGCGGCAGGTGTGCGAATGTGGTTCTCGCTGGTTGGCCCTGCCGCTCAGTATCCTAGCCAAAACAGCGGAACAAGGCCGGCAGCGGCCAGCATGATCAGGAATATCAAACTCTGCAAGCCGGTCTTCCGGTCGGCCAGGCTGTACGCGTAAATCCCTTTAACGATGTTGTTGCTTGCCGCGGCGATGAGGATTGCGCCTGCCGCAACCTTCAATGGCGTGATCGTACCTGCCGCCTGGGTCAGACCCATGATGAACGGATCGACGTCGCTGACTCCCATAATTGCGGCGAGAGTATTCAAGCCGCCTTTTCCGAGATAAGTGACGGCTAACTGGGTAGCAACCAGCAATCCGAGAAACAACGCGGCAAACAGAAACGCCGTGAGCAGATCCAGCGGATTCTTGGGTTCGAACTCCCGGTGTATTGCTTGAGCACTCGCATCCGCTCGGCGCGTCCAAATCCAGCCAAAAGCGACTGCGGCAAAAGTGAGCACAAGAAACGGAACGAGAAGCAGGAACATCAATTGCCGGTTGAATAGTGCCAGAAGCATCACCAGGCGCAGATACATTACACCGGAAGCAATCAGGATACTGCCTGCAAAGAGGTGGGGCCGCTCTTCGCGTGCGGCGCGGCGTGCAAACACAACCGTGGTCACGGTGGATGAATATGCGCCACCAAGCAGCGCAGCCAGCACCACCCCTCCCTTCGCCTTCGTCACCTTTTGCAAAACATAACTGACATAGGAGATAGTGCTGATCGCGACCACAACCAGCCATGTCCTGAAGGGATTGATATGAAATTGGCTGAATTCCTGGTTCGGCAGTGCGGGCAGAATAACCCCGGTCAAAAGGAGAAACTTGGCGAAGGTAAGAATCTCGTGCGGAGCGATGCGGACGGCGAGCTTTTCAAGGCCGGCCTTCAGATCGAGCAACAGCAGGCTGGCAACACTCAAGGTTGTAGCGATCCAGAGATGTCCGTAACAGACCAGCGCCCCTACCAGAAAGGTGGCCAGCCCAGACATTTCCGTAGTCACTCCCGCGGTCTGCGAAGTGGAGATTTTGTGCCAGTAGGACAAGAGCAGGAACGCGGCGATGACCAGGAATCCGATGGTCAACGGCAGCAATTGTGTGCCGGAGACAAGAGCGATGGAATAACCGATGAGGCCAATCAGCGGGAATGTGCGCACTCCTCCGAAGGAGTAAGTGCCTCCCGCCGCCTTATGCTCCTCTCGCTCCAGCCCGATCAGGAATGAAAGGAACAAAACCAGAACGATCTTGACAGCCTCCGGAGGTAATAGGTTGTAGATCTCCATCAGAGTCGGTCCTTGGATTGGTCTCCCTGCAGCCGAACCTTGGCCGTCAATCCGGCGCAAGTGCAGACGGTAGTGGCACAATCACGCGTGGTCAGTTCTCCGATTAGCCTGCCAGACAGCTTACACCGTGTCGCGGCCAGGTGTCGCAGTTCTCTAACTCCGAAGCCTAGGTTTCGCCCGCTGCCCCAGCTCTCAGTGATAGCCTCAGAGTTTATGGAATTTGCACGGCAGGTGGATTTTCTGGTGGTGGGCGCGGGCGTGGCCGGGTTGCGGGCGGCTGTTGAACTGGCGGATCACGGCGATGTTCTGGTGGTCACCAAGGAGTCGCTGGGCGAGTCGAATACGCATTACGCGCAAGGCGGCATTGCCGTCGCTTTGGAGGGCGACGAAGACGTTGCGCTGCACCTGAAGGACACCGTCGCCGCCGGCGATGGCCTTGTCAACAGGGGCGCCGCGCAGGTTTTGGTAGCCGAGGGGCCGTTGCGCGTGGCCGAACTGATCGAATGGGGCGCAAAGTTCGATCGCAAAGGCAACCAATTGGTGCGCACACGTGAAGGAGCGCACTCGTTGCCGCGCATTCTGCACGCCAACGGCGACGCCACAGGCGCGGAAATCAGCCGTTCGCTGGTGGCCTTCGCCCTTGCCCATCCGCGCATCCACTTTGTCGAGTGGGCTACTGTGACCGGCCTTGTGGAGGCTGATGGCCGCGTAATTGCTGCCGATTTGCTCGATCATGACAACCGGCTCCAGCGAGTGAGCGCGCGATCCGTGCTCATTGCCGCGGGCGGCGCCGGCCAGGTCTACTCTGACACTACCAATCCCGCGGTAGCCACCGGCGACGGCATCGCACTGGCCGCCCGGGCGGGCGCCGAGCTGGCTGACATGGAGTTCTACCAGTTCCACCCCACCGCGTTTTCACTTCCGGGCGCGCCGCGCTTCCTGCTCTCCGAGGCCCTCCGTGGCGAGGGCGCGTACCTGCGCAACGACAAGGGTGAGCGCTTTATGGAGCGCTATCACCCGCTGCTCGAACTCGCGCCCCGCGACGTGGTCGCCCGCGCCATTACCCGCGAAGGCATGGGCGCGACGCCTGGCGAGATTCGCGTTGTGTATTTGGACATGCGCCATGTCAAGGGCTTGGACCTGCATCAGCGGTTTCCAGGCATCAGCGCCTTTCTGACCCGGTACGGGCTCGATCTCCATCGCGACCTCATCCCCGTGCGGCCCGCGGCGCATTACCTGATGGGCGGTATTCGCACGGATCTTGCTGGCCGCACCAGTCTGCGTGGCCTCTATGCCGCGGGTGAGGCGGCTTGTACTGGCGTCCACGGCGCCAACCGTCTCGCCTCCAACTCGCTGCTCGAGGGGCTGGTGTTCGGTGCACGTGCCGCGGAGTCGATGCTCGCTGACGAGCTGCCGCTGGTGGTGGCCGCCGAGGAGTCGGGGAGCGGCCTTGCAGTTTTGGCGGAACAGGAAGAGGCGCATCTGGAACAGGTCATCGCCGGCCTGCAAAGGTCCATGTGGGACTATGCGGGGCTGCTGCGGGAGGAGTCCACTTTGCACCAGGGACTTGCCGCACAAGCCGAGTGCGATGCGGCTCTGGACCGGCTGACACGGCAAGGGAAGGGAAGCCGCCGCCTTGTCGAGGCGTACGCCATGAGTGCGGTGGCCAGCGTCATTCTGCGCTCGGCTCTGGCCCGCACTGAGAGCCGCGGAGCGCACTTCCGCATCGACTACCCGCTGCGCGACGATGCGCGATTCCACAAGCATTCCGTGCTGGGCCGTGATGGCCTTGTCCGGTTCGAAGAGTGGTGAGTTTCTCCGGGAATCTTCACAAGACATGGTTTCGGAGATGGGTCGGACACTGGACCTGCGCCCTTAGTGCCGGGCAACCGATCCCTGATCCCTGTTCCCTGCCACCCACGACGCCACCGCGCATACCGTCAAGATTGCGCCGATCACCGCCAGTGAAAGCACGATGGGCACCTCGATCAAGCGGGCAGTGAGCATCTTGAGCGCCACGAAGGACAGCAGCGCACCCAAGCCGTAGTGCAGATAGCGGAAGCGGTCGAGCAGCGCTGCCAGCGCGAAGTAGAGCGAGCGCAACCCCAGAATAGCCGCGATGTTCGAGGTGTAGACAACGAACGGATTGTGCGAGACGGCCAGCACCGCGGGAATGGAGTCGACGGCGAAGAGCAAGTCAGTGAATTCGACGGCCAGGATCACCGGCAGCAATGACCCTCTCGCAGGTTGTAAGCGCCGAATCCACATTGGAATAGCCGCGCGGGCTGAGCCGCCGCGCACCAGCCGCCACGCCGCATAGAGCAGGAACAGGCCGAAGATCCAGGTTATCCACTGGAATCGCGCAAGCAGCGTGACGCCTGCGGCGATAAATAGCGCGCGAAGCACCACGGCTCCTCCCACGCCCCAAAGCAAAGCCGTGTGCTGGCGCCGCGCGCTGATGCGAAAGCCTTGAAAGAGGATGAGGAAGACGAACAGGTTATCTACGCTGAGGGAGGTTTCAATCGTGTAGCCGGCTACAAATTCAAGCGCCGGTTGGCGACCCTGCACGACGGCAATCCAACCCGCGAAGACTGCTGCGGCCACAGCCAGCACGGCTGTCCATAGCCACGCGACCAACTGAGCGTGATGCGTTTCGCGGCGGTGGCCAGGCAAGAACGCGTCGATCAGGAGCAGTGCAGCCACAGCCGCGTGAAACCCCAGCCACCAGACCCACGAAACGCCGGCAATCATAATTTGGAGGCCGACCCAAGACTGTTGTTATTGTTCAGCTTCAATGTGTCAGCCCGTGAGAGCTGTTGTTCGGTTGCCCGATCGATTGCCGGCGACTGAAAACTGAAGACTGCCATTTCACCGCTGTCCAATGAGCCGGATAGTTTCCATAAACACGTCGCCGTCGATGGTCAGGCTGTGGGCGCTGATCTTGTCCAGCGTGTCCTGCGCGGTGTGGTGATAGCTGTTGTTGGGTCCGTAGTCCAGGTCGATTACATCAATCGAAGACACGCCACGCTCAACAAATGGCAAGTGATCGTCCTCGACCGGCCCCTCCCGTTGAAAGAAGTAGCGATCGTAACCGAATTTCTTGGCCGCTTGCCGCACCAGTGCCACCAGCCAGTCCGCGGAGCGGCTTTCGCGCTGGATGTCGAGGTCCTTATCGCCGATCATGTCGGCCAGAATAAAGGCCTTGACCTTGCGCAGGGTCCCGTCGCGGCCCCAGCGGGCGGCCAGGTGGCGGGTGCCGTAAGTCGAGTCGGAGTCGGTCCAGGTGGGTTGAATCGACTCTTCGCCATCGTCGAAGAGCAACCAGACCGAGTAGCCGTCCAGCTTCTTGCCGCCGTTGGTCTGCATGCGCAACTGATCGCCAATGGCCAGCAAAAGGCCGGTCGTCGAGCCGCCGTCGTTGGCGCCGACGAAGTTGATGTTCCTGAGCCAGTAGTTGGTCTCGTAGTGGGTGGCCAGCACGATGATGCCGTCTTTCTTGCCGGGGAAACGCACGATGAAGTTGCGCATGGCGACCGCACCGATGGGCGTGTTGGCGGTGAAGGCATCTTCCTCGAGCTGGTCGTGCTTGAACTGGCTCCGCAGAAACTCCTCGGCTTTCGCGTGTCCCGGGCTGGTGGGCCAGCGCGGGCCAATGGCTACAAACTCGCGGGCATAGGCGTAGGCTTTGGCGCCGTTAAAGTGCGGCTGGGCCTGGGCTCCGAGCGCAGCCCACAGTAGCAACGCTGCCGCCGCCCATTTCCAGCATGGGGAAGGAATCATGAAGCCTTGGCCTCCTTGGCTTTGCGCCGCGAGGGGTGAACCCACCAGGCTACGCCTATACCCACCAAGTACAGCCCCAACATTGGAACCGCATAGATGCACATGGTCCACGGATCGGGGCTGGGGGTGATGATGGCCGCGACCAGAAAAACTGCCAGGATGGCATAGCGAATGTTCTTCCACAGGAAGCGCGGACTCACAATGCCGAATAAGGCCAGAAAGAAAATAAGTATGGGCATCTCAAAACTGATTCCCAGGCCCAGAATGATCGACAGAAAGAAGCCGGTGTACTCCTCGATGGTGACCATGGGGTTGAACTTGCTGCCAAAGTCAATGATGAGGATCTTGAGCGCCCCAGGCAATACATAGAAATAACCAAACCCGGCTCCCAGCAGAAACAGTCCCACCGTGGCTCCCATAAACGGCACCACGAATCGCCGTTCCTTCTGGTAGAGTCCCGGCGCAATGAACAGCCACACCTGGTAGAGGATGAAAGGCGAGGCCAGAATCGCTCCACCGATCAGCGACACCTGCAGATACAGGTTCAAGGGGTCCATTGGGTGCGTGTAGTTCAGCTTGATGTGCAGCCGGTCCAGCGGGGCCTGCACAAAGCCGTAGAGCCGCTCGTGGAAGATGTAGGCCACGAGAAACCCGATGCAGAGAAAAAGAGCCGAACGAACAATGCGCTTGCGCAGCTCGTCCAGATGCTCCATCAGGCTCATGCCGGGGAGCTCCGCGCGCGACGTCACCGCCTCTCGTGCCTTCCGGATTTCTTCCGCGGGGTCAACCATTGTGACTTACAGCCTCCGGGGCGGGGGCGGCCGGTTCCGCCGCGGCTTGCTCTGCTACGACCTGTTCCGCTGGAGCCTGTTCCGTGGCTGGCTGCTCGGCGGTCGCATCCGGGTTCGGGACATCCTCACCGCTAGCCTCTTCAGGGCTGTTGGGTGTGGTTGCAATATCGGTTTCGCTCTCGTTCTCTACCGGCTGCGAGGGTCGCTCCGCAGGCACCGTCTCGCCTGTCGAGGGCGGCTGAATGCGCGGATAGGATTCTTCCTGGGGAGGCTCGGGGGCCACCGGTGTCACGGGAGGGTACACTTCTTCTCCCGGATAAGGCGATTCGGGAGCGCTGACCGCAGCCGGCAGCTCCGCCGAAACGGTTTCCTGCGCCGGCGGTGCAAGCCCCAGTGTGCGCTGCCGCTCCGCTTCTTCCTTCTTGCGGCGGTCGGCCTCCTCGGCCAGTCGCAATTCCTCTTCCATCTGGAACTTGAAGTCGTTCGAGGCTTTGCGAAACTCGTACATCAGCTTGCCCAACTGGCGGCCGATCTGCGGCAGCCGCCGCGGTCCAAAGACTACCAGCGCCAGCACCATGAGGATGAGGGAGTCGGCCATGCCCAGGCTGGCACATTGAATTGTTTGCGGCGTAACCATGAAGGATCATGATACCTGCCCGCGCAGGGCGCTCACAAACGCGAAGCAGAACCTAGTAAAGCTCGGCAACCGCTTTACCAGCTATATTCTCCGGAAAATAGCGGCTGGAAGGCACGATCTGAGAGCGGTGTCCCTTGGGTCGCCGTGGCCATTCAGCATCGACTATTACAGCTTTGTTACACTATTCTGCATTGGCTGTGGCCCGTACTCTGCGGATTCCAGGAATCCTCAGGGCTGGGGCCGCATCCTAAGTGTGAATGGGCTGCAACAACCCCGTGGATGGTTCTTTCTGGTCTTGGATGGAAGTCCGAGCCAGGGGTGGACGCATCCACTGCAGCCGCGGTTAGCTTTCAACATCCCCGCCCGCCATCCTACGAAGGGATGGGTTGGGCTGAAGGCGGAATACGGTGAACCTGCTTATTGACGACGTTACGGCGATCTCGCCGGAGGCTGGCAGCGCTTGCAGCCTTGAAAACTATCTCGCGCTCCCCGATCACTTGATGGATGCCCGCATCGCCACAGCGCGCGCCCGGCTCGGGTCGACCGCGATTGTGCTCGGCCACCACTACCAGCGCGACGAAGTCATTCGCTTTGCTGACTTTACCGGCGACAGCTATAAACTCTCCAAGGCCGCCGCTGAAACCGGCGCCAAATACATCGTCTTTTGCGGCGTGCATTTTATGGCAGAGAGCGCCGATGTGCTGGGGCGCGACGGCCAACAGGTGATCCTGCCCGACTTGAACGCAGGCTGCTCGATGGCCGACATGGCAGAAATTTCGCAAGTTGAAGCCTGCTGGGAAGTGCTTACGCGCCTTCATCTTGCGGACCAGACCATACCGCTGACTTACATGAACTCCGCTGCCGCCATCAAGGCATTCTGTGGCGAGCGGGGCGGGTTGGTCTGCACCTCGTCCAACGCCCGCGCGGCCTTCGAGTGGGCATTTGCCCGCGGCAAGCGCATACTGTTCCTGCCTGACCAGCACCTCGGCCGCAATACCGGGTTCGCCATGGATATTCCGCTGGACCAGATGGCGGTGTGGGATCCGTGGGCCATCCAGGGGGGGCAGACAGCGGATCAGCTTGCCGCCAGCCGCGTCCTGCTTTGGAAGGGCCACTGCTCGGTTCATCAGCGCTTTTTGCCCAGCCACGTCGATCAGGTACGCGCAAAATACCCCGGCATCCAGGTCATCGTTCACCCTGAGTGCCGCTGGGAGGTCTGCCAGAAGGCCGACGCTCTCGGCTCAACCGAAGGGATCATCGCGGCGGTTGAGAAGGCTCCTGAAGGGACCATGTTCGCCATCGGCACAGAGATTCACCTCGTCAACCGCATGGCCCGCCGTTTTGCCTCTGAAGGCAAGCGGATCATCACCCTCGACGATACGGGCTGCCTTTGCACCACCATGTACCGAATCAGCCCGCATCACCTGGCCTGGGCGCTGGAGAATCTGGTCGAAGGCCGCGTGGTTAACCGAATCCAGGTGCGGCCCGGGGTCAAATATTGGGCGCACGTGGCTCTGGACCGGATGTTGGAACTGGGATAAAGAGGGCTCGAGCACCGAGCATTCGGCACGATCTTTGTCCAGTGCAGCCTGTTACTCCTGATTCCTGTCCCGCCACTTCTCCTTTCCTGGGTTACGCCATTCCGGCGTATCCTGAATCAGCAGGCATTCCCCCATGAAGACCTTCACTCTCGACGAAGCGCAGTCCTTGCTCCCGGTGATGGAGTCGCTGCTGAAGCGCGCCATTGAGAGCAAGAAGGCGGCGGAAGAGGTGGAGTCAGGCCTGACCGAGCTGGCACGGCGCATCTACCTGGCTGGCGGCATGTTCGTGGACGTGGGCAAGGTGTCAAAGCTGCGCGCCGAGATGGACGGCCACCTGCAGCGGGTTCGCGAGAGTGTTGCCGAGATCGACGCCATAGGCGTGCAGGTAAAAGATCTGGAAGCCGGCCTGCTCGATTTTCCCTGCCGCCTAGACGACCAGGTGGTGCTGCTCTGCTGGCGCATGGGTGAAACCGCCATCGAACATTGGCACACCGTCGAGGCTGGTTTTCAGGGTCGTCAGCCGCTCGATGAACGCTTCCGCCGCCGTTCCAACTCCGGCGGGAGGCCCAACTAAGCCGTCGGCGGACGCTTCCAGCGTCAAGACAACCAGCCCATGTACATTGCAGAATAGAAAGGCCGCGCCGCTGTGCCCAGAGGGCACAGCGGCTGCAAGCGCCGGGCGGGCTAGTTGCGTCATAAGTGTGGGGTGTGCTGCGCCGCCCGCGGAAGCGGGTGCCGGCAGGCCGGGCGTCGCCCAGAAGCGGTACCCTGTAAGCGGAGCCAGAGAAGCATTGATGGGGGACACTTGAATGAGGATAGGCAGGTGGGCACGAGTGGTGCTGGCGGCGATGCCGCTCCTGGCAGGCTGCGGAAGCTTCTGGCAGGATCCATATACCAGTACCGGCGGCACGGGAACTACCACCGCAACCAGCGGCAACTTTTACGTTGTCAATGTCGAGACCAAGCAGATTGCCGGCTTTTACGTGAACGCCGGAACTCTCACCGAACTCACCGGCAGCCCGTACACATTGGTCGCTGCTCCTCTTGCCATTACCGTGGCCCCCAATAATGCCTTTCTCTATGTCAGCACCATCAACGGCATCTACGTCTACACCATCGCCTCCAGCGGCGCGCTCACGCTGGGCAACAGCTCGTCGCCCATTTCCTCAGACCCTGCTGCCAGCATGCAGGTGGACGCAACCAACTCCTGGCTGGTGGAGGCCGTCTCCGGCTCTCCGACCCTCTATGCCGTTGCCATCAGTCCTACCACCGGCGCCACCACTTCCACCATCGAACAGCACGCGACTCTGCCTGCTTCCACCATTCAGCAGGTAGCCATCTCGCCCGACAATACCTACGCCTTTGTCGCCATGGGCTCCGGCGGTACAGCCACGGTCCCCTTTAATGCGGCGAACACCAATCCCCTTGGAACCGCGGGGAACATTGCGCTCAAGAATTCCGCCGGCGCCGCCCTCTCCGTAGCGGTAGATCCCACCAACCGGCTCCTCTATGTGGGTGAAACAGTAGCCACTACCGGCACCAATACCGGCGGTTTGCGTACCGGCGGTTTGCGCGTCTTCGACTTTCCTGCATTCACTGAGCTTGCCAACTCTCCATATGCCATCAGCGGCCTGGCTCCCTACTCCATTCTGCCCATCTCCACCGGCGATTACGTTTATGTGGTCAACCGTCAGGTCAGCGGCAGCTCCACCGGGGTCATCGCGGGGTTCTCTATTACCGATACCAGCGGTGTCTACTCGCTCACTGCCCTGGGCAGCACATTTACGGTGGGGACCAACCCGGTTGCTTTGGCTGAGGACAACACCGGCGCGTTTATCTTTGCTGTGGATTATGCAGGCAGCCCCGACCTGAAGGGATATGTATTCGACACCACCAATGTTGGTTATCTTGATGCGGTGGTCTCCGAGTCCACCGGGACTGACCCGGTGCAGGCCAGCGCCATAGCCGCAATGCATTGAGACGGCGATCGCTCGAGAGGTTGAATCCTGCCGGTTCTTCCTTCTTGTCGTGCGTGTGATCTTGAGGCGTTGGTTGTTGCCGGAGTGAGACGCAATGACTGCAATGCGGCAGCCGGTTTCCTGATTCCCGTTTCCCGCGGTGCTATGCTCAAGAGGACCGCCACTGGCTGTGCTCACGCGACTCCCAATCTCACTTGTCCCTTTCGGCCGACGTTCCAAGACCTGGATTTGCTGCGTGCTTGCCGTGTGCCTTCTTGCTCTCGCCGGCGGGTGTAGCCGCTTTCGCCAGGAGAAGCATGACACGGTGTACCTCTGGGCCCGCCAGATGTATCTGCACGACCGTGTCGCCGCCGTTTCCAATCGCGTGGCCGAGGTGGTGAACGGCCAGCAGTTAGAAGTCCTGGAGCACGGCCGCCGCTTTCTGAAGGTCAAAACCCAGAAAAACGAGATTGGCTGGATCGAGGAGCGCGCGGTCATCGACGGCACCATCTACGATGCGTTTGTCGGGCTCGCCAAACAGAACAAAGAAGATCCGGTCATCGCCACTGGCACAATTCGCGACGACGTCTATCTGCACCTGAAGCCGGGACGCGAGACAGACCGTTTCTATCTGCTACCCGCCAACGCCAAGGTTCAGTTGCTGGTGCGTGCCTCCGCGCCGAAGACGCCGCTGATCGTACCCCAGCCCCGGCCCGCGGCGCCGGCCCCGGCAAAAAGTCCTCCTGCGTCCCGCAGCCAACGCACCGCCCCACCCGGTCCAGCGGAAACGGCTCCGAGCGAGCCTGAGACGCCGCCGGTGGTGATGGAAGACTGGTGGCTGGTCCGCGACGGCCAGGGCCGTGCCGGCTGGCTGCTGTCTGGCCGCGTCGATGTGGACGTGCCCGACGAGATCGCACAGTATGCTGAGGGCCAGCGCATCGTGGGTGCCTACGTCATCGCCAAGGTCGCCGACGACGAGGCCGCCACGCCCGATCACCTGGTTCCGGAATACGTGACGGCGCTCGGTCCCCCCAAATCCGGCCTGCCCTTTGACTTCGACCAGATTCGCGTCTTTACCTGGAGCGTCAAGCGTCACCGCTATGAGACGGCCTACCGTCTGCATCCCATCCAGGGATACCTGCCGTTGCGCATCACGTCCCAACCTGGGCCGGGCGGCACAGAGCCAGTCTTCAGCTTCCAGGTTGCCGACTCGCAGAGCCTGACCGTCGATCCCGACACCGGCATCGCGCGCCCGCTCGCGCCGCGCACGGTCTCCTTCGCCATGCGCGACACGCAGGTCCGCCGCACAGGCTCCGACCTCGGGCCCATTCCCATCACCCACGCGCCGGGAGAGAAATCCAAGCCCGGCCAGGCGGGAAAAAAGAAGCGCAAGTAAAGGCTCTTACGCGCTGCGTGTAGCTTGAACTGCGGGCTGTGGGCCGGGGCCTTCCGGCGGAAAAAGCAGTGCTTCTTCCGGAATCCGTGTGGAAGCGGCGATCCACCCCATCACGCCGGGAAAGAGCGCCAGGCCGAGGGGAGCGAGACTTCGGCCAGGTCCTGTGACCATGGCCCGTGAGAGCCATGTCGCCAGCCGCATCCCTCGCGCGAGCTGCGTATGCAGCTTGCAGTTGTATGCATCAGCGGTCTTGCCGGCCAGATACATTTGTGCCGCAAGAACTGCGCTGTGCAATGCGATCGACATGCCATCCCCCGTAAAAGAGGGGATCACGGCCGCTTGATCGCCCACACACCAGAGGCCACATGGCCGTAGTGCAAGATAGCCATAGGGAATTGGAGAGACGGCCAGGGGCCGCTCCCACAAGGCGGTTGCACTTTGCAGGAACCGCCGCAGGCGCGGGTTTTCCGCCAGCACTGCCGCCAGCAACTCAGTCCATCCACCCAGCTTGCGCAGCCGGGAGCGCCGCACTACCAGGCAGAGATTTGCCACATCCCCTTCCACCAGCGAGAGCCCACCATATCCGCAGGGAAAGAGAAAAAGCTCCATAGAGTCGCGCAACGCTTCGGTCTGAGCCGGAGCCAATTGCAAATGCAATTTGAAGCCCACCAGGTTGGTTTGCTCGCCGCCCTTCCGAGCCCATCCATGCAGGTCGTGCTTCCCGCTGGCCAGAAACACGGTCTGCGCACTCAGCGATTCGCCGCCACGCAGTTCAATTAGCCACGCATCGCGCTGCGCTGTCAGTCTCTCCACCTTCACGCCACGCCGCACTTCGCATCCTCGCTGCTGTGCGCGCGCAAGGAGGGCTGCATCCAGAACATACCGTGAGAGCGAAAGGGCGCGAAAAGGTAGAGCCGCTTCTGCCACCACGCGCCCTGAGGAGAGGTGTACAAGGTGAATCGGCGCCGCGCCAAGATCGCTAGGCGCGACTCTTGCCTGGTGCAGATACTCCACGGCTTCGCGGCTCAGAAACTCACCGCAGACCTTGTGATGAGCGCCGTGCTCCTTCTCCAGCAGCGTAACGTTGCGGCCCGCATCGGCAAGCTGCATGGCCAGCATGGAGCCGGCTGGGCCTCCGCCAATCACCAGGTTCTCCACGGTTTTAGGGTGCGTATTCACTGCGGTTTACTCCGTGCGACACATAGGCGTGCCGGTGCGAATCCCCGAATCCGCACGTCCTGGTCGCGGAGCCCTGCAGCGCCGCACATCCTTTGCCAGTCACCGGGTACAAACGACCGGGCGATGGAGACAGGGCCGTCATGCTGCACCAACGGATCGAGACCCGCGACCCGTGAGAAAACGCGAAGCAAATGATAGGGAATTGCAGCGCGGGAAAGATCGTTGATGAACCATCCGAGCCGGGCATGCTGTTCCATCCACAGCAGGAATCGAATCACTTCGGCGTCGGCAAGATGATGGGTGAAGAGAGAGCTGATCACCAGGTGAATGGGCTTCGCCGGGGTATAGGCAAACACGTCCGCACTGGCCCACAGGATACGGCTTGTTGCCGGGCTGGTCTCCGCGGCAATGGCCACCGCATCCGGGTTCAGGTCGAGCCCTGTCAGGTCAACGGCAATGCCGCGCGCAGTTGCCCATTGCTCGATGCGCCGCAAACCGTCTCCGTAGCCGCAGCCCACATCGAGGATGTGGAGCGGCTCTTTCGGGGGCGGTACAACGGCGTTGAGCCAATGGAGCAAAGGCCGATAAGCCATGAACCAGCGGTTCAGCCGGGCGAGGTCACGGAGGCATGCGCGCAACTGCTCGCGGCTGCAGGGTTCGTCCATGCGCTCGGTGAGCTGCGCGCGATGCCGAAAATCCAGCGCGTTATGCGGCATGGAAGAGCATGGTTTCCGCCGTCACCCCCGGCCCAAACGACATCGCACAGCCTTGTTGGCCGGCCTGCGCGTGGTGCAATACCTGCTCCAGAACGAACATCACCGTGGCGGAGGACATGTTGCCGAAGCGCGCCAGAATATCGCGCGAGTACGAGAGCGCGTCCGCAGGCAGGCCGAAGCCCTTCTCCACGGAGTCCAGGATTGTGCGCCCTCCGGGGTGAATGGCCCAAAGATCGATTGATAAGGGATCTTTTCCACGCGTGATCTGGCCACCCGCCTCCTTTATGGCGCGAGCGATCGCGGCTGGAACCTGGCCGGAAAGCTGCATGTCGAAGCCGAGTTCGCGAATGCGCCACGTAATCAGGTGGCTGGTGTCAGGGATGCGGATCGCCAAAAAGCTGTCGATGGCGAGCCCCGCCGGCTGGGCGCTGACAAGATACGCGGCGCAACCATCGGCGAAGAGCAGAAACGAGAGCATCTGTTCCAGATCCCGCGTCTCCTGGAAGTGCAATGTACAGAGCTCAAGGCTTAACACTAATACGGTCGAACCTGCCTCAGAGCGAACGATATGACGCGCAGATTTCAAAGCATTCATGGCGGCGTAGCAGCCCATGAAGCCGATCATCGTACGTTCCACCGAGGAGTTGAGACCGAGATGGTTGACCACCTCAAAGTCCAGGCCCGGCGCGTAGAGCCCGGTACATGAAGTTACGATCACGTGCGTAATGCCGCGCCGTTCCTCTTCAGTCAGCGCCAGCTTGTCCAGGGCCGCTTGCGCCAGCAGCGGGGCAAAGCGCTCAAACGCCTCCATGCGGCGTGCGGTGCCAGGAAAGCTGCCGGGCAGATAAAAATCCTCCGCATCTCTCCAATTGCCGTCGGCCGAAGCGATGGCCTGCAGGAAGGAATAGCGGTGCTCGATAGCGGACATGCGCACCATGCGGCGAAACAAATTGCGCATGGTGCCCTCAGCGAGCATGCTGTCGGCAAAATCGATGAAAGGCCGGTGCACGTCGTGCTGGGGAACTGCGGTCGCAATGCGATTGATGTATGCGGTTGTCATTGTGGCTTATCTGCCGGGAGAGCCTTTCGCCGTCGGCATTTCCAACTTAGACAGAATAGGCCGCGGTATGTCACGCAAATGTAATTGTTAGATGCAACCAATAAGCGGATGAGAGAAAATGTATGACATTCTCAAAATTGAACTTCAAAATTCACTTAACCGTTCAGTTGTTGCAAGCGGTCAAGACACTCGTTTCCGCTCGGTGAAAGTGCATTAGCCGGGGACGCGATCATTCGAAATGCCGGGCCAGGTCGGCGAAGAGAAGACGTGCGCTCGATCACCCCCGCTTGCGCAACTCGTGTTCCACCACGCGCAGCATCTCGGTTTCAGGAGCGGGCTTGCCCGTCCATATCTCAAACTGCCGTGCGCCCTGCTGCACAAACATCTCTACACCGCCAATGACGGGAATGCCGCGCGCCCGTGCCAACGCGAGCAGCGGCGTCTCAAGCGGGTTGTAGACCATGTCGAAGACCAGGTCCGCATTCAGTTCGTTCTCGGCGATTGGCAGGGTCTGCTTAGCGCCCTTCATGCCGCAGGGAGTGGCGTTGATGAGCACATTGAAATGCTGCTTTGCAAACAACTCGTGCTTGAGCGACTTGGCCTTGGCCTGGCGGGCCAGGGTTACAGCATGCTCGTGAGTGCGGTTGACCACAAACACCTCCGCACCCTGATCCACCAGCCCAAAGACAGCTGCACGCGCCGCGCCTCCCGCGCCCAGCACGGCAATGCGCGCGCCCTTCAGGCGCAGCCTCTTTTCGAGTGGCCTCACTATTCCAGCCACGTCCGTGTTGAATCCGTAGAGCTTGCCGTCCACACCGGTCCGCAGCGTGTTACAGGCGCCAATGCGGCCCGTGAGCGGGTCCATGTTGGCCAGGTGAGGCAGCACCTCCTGCTTCAGGGGCATGGTCACGGCTACGCCTGCCAGCGGCAGTTCCTGCGTGAGGGTCAGCAGGTCAGCGAGCGTGCGTACCTTCAAGGGCAGCAGTACAGCATTCACGTTTTCGCGCCGGAAAGCCGTGTTCTGCATCAGCGGAGAAAGCGAGTGGGCAATCGGATTGCCGGCCACCCCAAAGACACGCGTTGCCTGGTCAAGATGCTCTACCCGGTACATGTCGAGCAGCGTGCGCACGGCCACCTGGCCGGGGGCGGTCTCGGTTCCGTCGGAGAAGGACGCAAAGGTAAACGCCGCGCCTGCCCTGACGCCCAGCACGCGGCTCACAATGCCTTCTTCGCCCATGGCAATGGCCACTACATGCGCTGAGAGCGAGCGATCCTCGATGAGCCGCAAAATGGCCAGGTTGTCGGCCAGCGACCGGGCGGTTGAAACCACTTTCACATAGTCGGGCTTGAAGACGGCAATCCGGTCCGCTGCGGCTTCTAAGCTCCGGGTGCGCATAAAGTCGTGAAAACTGACCATGAGCGCCGCGCCCGCGGCCCTCAGTTTGGCCAGCTGAGCCGGCTTGGCCTCTTCGGCCGACTCCACCTCCAGGTCCACAATCTGGCAGCCGGCCTGCGCGGCCTTGGCCAGTAGATCCAGCTCTGCCGCCAGCGCCCCCGCGAAATTGCCGCCATTCTGCTTGCGCCGACAGGTGGCGATGGCGGTGACCTCCCTGTTCCGGGTCAGAAACTGGTTGAGCAGCGGCAACGCCGTCGCGGGCTTCGGTAGCGAATCCAGCCTGAATTCAAAGAACTTAGCGTCCTTGAGCGCCGCCCCGGCCCTTTCTATCATCCCTTCCGGTGAAGCGCCTTGGATGGCCACACACAGCTTGCTCAGGCGCCGGCGAGCGCCGACGGGCAGGGCAGGAGCCGTAATGGAGGCAGCGAGGGGCATATGCGTCAATTGACGCATATTAGATGGTCCCTCCTTGGGATGCAACTGCCGAAAGCGCAAGCCTGCAACATTCCTCATCCTGTGCACCCAGACCAGCCTCCGCTGTGGCACCCTAGAACTCTGGAGGGTTGTGCACATCATGTCTGTTGAAACCATTGCTGCCGCCATCACGGAAGACCTTCACGCGTGGGAGGCGGGTGGAGCTCAATCCGCCGAGGCGCTTGCCGCATGGGTTGGCGCCCGGCTCGCTGCCCACGAGGCGGCGCTGGCTGCTCTTTTGGCGGTTGAAGGGCCGCGTACCCCGGAAAACTCGCTGCGGCTCTATGATGCAGCCATCGAGCAGCTCAATCTGGCCGGATCGCAGGCCGGCGTGCTCAACTCCGTAGCCGCCGACAAAGCGGTGCGTGACCAGGCGCAGCAGGAAGCCCAGCGCGTGGCGATGGCAGGGAGTGCTCTCAGCCTGAATCGTCAGGTCTACGAGGCTCTGGCCGCAATGAACCTTGAAGGCGCAGGCCCGGCGACCACGCACTATGTCGAGCGCACCCTGCTTAGCTACCGCCTGGCTGGCGTGGACAAGGACGAGACTACGCGCACCCACCTGCAGACGTTGCACGAGAAGGCTACGCGGCTGTCGCTCGAATTCGCGCGCAACATCCAGGAGGGCGCAAAGACCATTGAGGCCGCGGCGAACGAGTTGGAGGGCCTGCCCGCGGATTATTTGGCACGCCACCCGGCAGACGCCGAAGGACGAGTGACCCTCACCACCGACCCGCCCGACATGCAACCGGTGATGACCTTCGCCACGAGCGGAGCGCTGCGGGAGCGCATGTACCTGGCCTACAACACCCGCGCCTATCCAGCCAACCGGCAGATTCTTCTTGACTTGCTGGCCACGCGGCAGGAGATCGCGACAGTTCTCGGCTTCCGCAGTTGGGCCGACCTGGCTACTGCTGACCAGATGATGGGTTCGGCGGCCAACGTACGGACCTTCCTGGCCAAGCTCAACGAGGCCAGCCGTGAAGGCGCCCAACGGGAGTTGAGGCTGATTCTCGATTTTGCCCGCGGACGCGAGCCGGGCCTGGTGGCCATCGATATCACTAGCCGCGCATTCTGGTATGAGCAGTACCGGCGCTCGGCCTTTGACTTTGACTCCCAATCCGTCCGCCCCTATTTCCCCTATGCGCAGGTCGAGGCGGGTGTGCTTGAGACCGCGGCGCGGCTCTTCAAGGTCGAATTCCGGCGCTCAACGGCCCCTGGCTGGGATCCGGCGGTCTCGGTTTTTGATGTCTTCGATGGCGGCCATCCCGTAGGCCGCTTCTATCTCGACATGCATCCCCGCGAGGGCAAGGACAAGTGGTTCTCCGCCGCGCCGGTGGTCACGGGTGTACGCGGGCGTTACCTGCCTGAAGCTGCGCTCATCTGCAATTTCCCCGGCGGAGACGACAAGGACCCCGGCCTGCTTCAGTACAACGATGTGGTTACCTTCTTCCACGAGTTTGGGCACTTGATGCATGCCATTCTCGGCGGTCACACGGAGTGGGCGGGGCTTTCCGGCTTTGCCACCGAGGGCGACTTTATCGAGGTCCCGTCGCAGATGCTGGAAGAGTTCTTCCGCGACGAAAAACTACTCCAGGCCTTCGCAAAGCACTACCAGACGGGCGACGTCCTACCCTCATATCTCATCCAACATATGAAACTGGCAGGAGCGTTTGGCCGTGCCGACTGGGTGCGCGCACAGCTCTACTACACCACCCTTTCGCTCGATCTGCACGACCAGGACCCTGCGGGCATGGATCTCGATCACATCGCCAGGCAGCTCTATCAGTCATTGCAACCCTGGACGTGGCTGGAGGGAAGCCGCATGTACGCCAGCTTCGGCCATCTCACCGGCTACTCGTCGAACTACTACACCTACGCCTTCGATAAGGTGATCGCACTGGACTTTTTCGCCCAGTTCGACCCGGGTAATCTGCTGGATTGCGACGCCGGTGCGCGTTACCGCAGAGCCGTTCTCGAACAAGGCGGATCGAAGCCTGGCCGCCAGATGGTGCGCGACTTCCTCGGTCGCGACGAAGAGTTTGCCGCCTTCTCCAAGTGGCTGAATGAGGAGTTTGAAGCGGCGGTGCCTGGAGCCGCATGATGACCGCATCTGACTTTCGCCGCATCGCGCTGAGCCTCGAGGGCGCGGAGGAGAAATCGCACATGGGTGCGCCTGATTTTCGCGTCGGCGGCCACATCTTCGCCACGCTTGCCTCAGAGAGCCAGGGCTACGGCAACCTGATGCTCACGCCCGAACAGCAGGCGGCATTCATCGAGGAGGAGCCTGATATCTTTCTGCCCATCGCAGGCGGTTGGGGCCGCATGGGCATGACCCATATCCGGCTCGCCGCGGCCGATGAAGACGTGCTGAGAGGCGCATTGCGCACGGCATGGAAACTACGCATCGAAAAGAACCAGAAGACTGTCAGAGACAGGCGGGCTCCAACAAAACGACAGGCCTCCGCAACTTCCAAACCCGCGAAGCATCAATGAGTGGTCGCATGCATTCAAGCTGCTGAAGAAATAGCCAGAGTCTCAATCCAATTCAAAACGGATCTCAAACTTCCGTGCGGCTGCGGTAGGCAAGGCGTCTTCCGCTATGATGGAGCCGCAATGGCAAGCACACAGGATTTTCGCGGCAAATGGGCACTGGTCACCGGGGCCAGCTCGGGTATTGGCGTGGCGCTGGCGCGGGAGTTGGCAGCCCACGGGGCAAAACTCATCCTCACCGCACGGCGCAAGGAGCGGCTTGAATCTCTGGCCGCGGAACTCACCGCAAAAGGTACAGAGGTTCGCGTAATTCCGGCGAACCTCATTGATCCCGCCGCGCCCCTGGAAATATGGGACGCCACGGAAGGCGCCGGACTCGAAGTAGACATTCTGGTCAACAACGCCGGGCTGGGCCAGTACGGCGCCTTCTGCGAAAGCCCCGCCGAGCAGGAGCTGAGCCAGGTGCGCGTCAACTGCGAGGCGGTGGTGCGGCTGTCGCGGCTCTTCCTCCCGCGCATGGTGGAGCGTGGTCGCGGCTGGGTGCTGGTGCTGGCTTCTACAGCCAGCTTCCAGCCGGTACCCTATCTTTCTACCTATGCGGCTACCAAAGCCTTCGACCGCTTCTTTGCGCTGGGAATCGCGGCGGAGGTAGCCCGCTTCGGCGTCAAGGTTACTGCGCTTTGTCCTGGGCCCACCGAGAGCGAGTTCTTCGATGTTGCTCGTGCCGGCGCGTTCAAAGGCCGCGGGGTGCAGCCGACGGCAGACGTGGCGCGTCTGGCAGTCGAGGCACTGGCGCGGGGCCAGCGCACTATCGTTCCCTACTTCGGCGGACGATTCACGGCCTTTCTCGTACGCTTTCTCCCCGTCGGTCTCCTCACGCGCCTGATTGAAAAAGCCGCACGGCCTCCGGTGAGTCCCGCCTGAGATCACTTGCGGTACGGCGACGCTGGGAAGAGAATGGCGGGGGAAAGGATTTCATCACATGCGACTCCGCTTTCGTACGATAGGCTTACTACTTGTTACTGGATTGATCGGTGTCTCGTTCGGTTGGGCACAGGCCAGGAAGATTCCCAAACATGGACCGGCAGTGGTCTTATTCGATGGACGGGACTTAAACCAGTTTGACTCGTTTTTGCGCAACGACGGGCTCAACGCTGACCCCAGCCACGTCTTCCAGGTTGAGAAGGGCCAGATTCACATCTCGGGCACGCAGTTCGGCTACCTGATCACCAAGCAGGAATACAAGAACTACTATCTGCGTGCCGAGTTCAAGTGGGGTGAAGGCACCTTCGCTCCGCGCCAGGGCCAGGCGCGCGACAGCGGCATTCTCTACAACATTCAGGGGCCGAACAAGGTGTGGCCGCAGTCGATTGAGTTCCAAATCAACGAGGGCTGCACGGGCGACGTTTGGGTCACCGACGGTGCGGCTCTTACTGGCAAGAACGGGACGCACGTGGCCGGACCGGCCGGCGGCGGATTGAAGATCGACCGCTTCAACAAAGGCGAAGTCAAAAATGAAGTGGGCTTTCGCGACCCTACCAACGAGTTGGAGAAGCCGCACGGCGAGTGGAATGTGGTGGAGCTGGTCAACCGCGATGGGCACGTGTGGTATTACGTGAACGGCAAGCTGGCCAATGAGGGCACCGATGCGTTTCCGGCCAGCGGAAAGATTCTCGTCCAGTCGGAAGGCGCCGAAGTCTTCTTCCGCAATATCAAGCTATACCCGCTAAAATAGGGGCCGCCGCATAGGAGGTCTGCCATGAAGATCAGTCTGCGAGTTGCGTCTGTTCTGCTCGCCTCTGCCGCATTGAGCCTCATTGCCTTGTCCCAGCCCGAGCACAAGACCACCCCCGGCGCCGGCCCCGCGGGGGTTGCGCAGACCACCTTTTTCGTACACCGCCTGGGCACTGACCACGCCGAGGGAGTCACCACGCTGGACATGAACGGCGACGGCTACCCCGACATTCTCAGCGGCGCTTACTGGTATGAGAATCCCGGCCCCAAAGGCGGCGAGTGGAAGCGCCATCAGTACCGGACGGCAGGCACGATGGGCGAATTCGTCTCCGATTGCGGCGAATGGACAATCGACGTGAACCACGACGGAGCGCCGGACGTGGTGACGGCTGGCTGGATGACTAACGGCATCTGGTGGTACGAGAACCCCAATAAACTGGGCGCGGAGTGGAAGCGGCACTTCATAACCAACAGCTATGACACCGAAGGCGGCTGGATGGCCGACATCAACGGTGACGGCAAGCCTGACCTGATTTTTGCCCACTACAATCACTCGGGAGTCCTCTGGATTGATTTCTCCGGCCCTACGCCCAAGGTGCACAAGGTCGGCGGCCGCGAGCAGGACGGGCACGGCATCGGCGTGGCCGACGTGGACAGCGACGGCAAGGCCGACATCCTTACCCCGAACGGCTGGTTTCGCCAGATCGACGCCGACAAGGACGAATGGGAGTGGCATGCGGACTGGCAGATGGGCGACGCGGGTTTTCCCATCATCGGCTACGACGTGAACGGAGACGGCAAGACCGACATCATCTATAGCCATGGCCACAGTTACGGAATCTATTGGCTCGAACATCAGGGCGAGGCCGACAGCCACGTCTGGGTCAAGCACACCATCGATGAAAGCTTCTCCCAGGTGCATGCACTGGACCTTGTGGATCTGGACGATGACGGCCAGATGGAACTGCTGGCCGGCAAGCGCTACCGCGGTCACAACGGCAATGACCCCGGCTCCTACGATCCGCTGGTCGTCTACTACTACAAAATCGACCGCAAGACGGGCACATTCACCCGCTATCCCATTTCGGTCAATGGCACGGCGGCCGCCGGCACGCAGTTCGTTGTTCAAGACATGGATGGGGACGGAGATAAAGACATCGTCACCGCCGGAAAGACCGGCGTGCACTTCTTTGAGAACCTGACCATCGATAAAGTGCCCAGGGAGCAGCGTGAAAAAGAAATTCTGCTCGACAAAAACTGGCCCTTCCCCGACGAGGGACCCGAGGTGAAGCAGGAAGAGGAGCCGAAGCAGTAGAACCCGGCTCTCGCAACCCGAGAAAGATCTAGATGATGGGGCGTAGCCAAGTCCTGGATCGGCATTCTCGCCGGGGCGGCCCCGGGCGCACGTCGCTGTTGCTTAAAACAGTTCGAAGAGTGCAACCTTTTTCCGCTGTTTGCTTCTAATCTTGTAATAAGCAGAGGCTTCCCCGAATTATGACCCTTCCACGAAAGGTACCCACTCCTTTTTGATGGTCCTTACGGACCCCTTCCCTCGACCCCTTCAGGACCCCCCACCCAAAAACGCCTCTCGAGCGGGCCTGCCGGAAGGCAGGCCCACTAGCTCACCCTTCCGCAGTCGACCGCCTTTCGTCCCGTTACAATCAACCTGTGAAGCGGTCACAATTTTCCTCAAATGTGCCGGCCAGCTCGAATCTGCAGGCAATCGACTCCCTTTTTGAGACTGGAGGCCTGACGCGCAGCCGCCGCACCAGTCCTGCGGGCATCACGCGTCAGTTGCGCTCCGACCCTGCGCTCCCTGAGGAGCTCCTGGTTACGGCGCCGGCGCCCCAGTTGGCTGCCAATGGTGTGGAGTGGCTGGCGGTTCCCGGCTGGCAGCGAATGGGGTGGCTTTGGCACGGTTTCAGCACCCGTCGCGGCGGCGTCAGCAAGGCCTATTCCACTGAAGGAGCTCCCGGCGAGCTGAATCTGGGGTTTACGGCCCAGGATGAGCGCGAATCCGTGGTCCGCAATCGCTGCCTGCTGGCCGAAGCGGTCACTGGAGATGCTTCCACTCCGCTGGTCACATTACGCCAGATACATTCCAATCTCGTCGTGATTGCCGGCGTAGCCGAAGCCTCCCGTGACAGGTCTTCGTCGCTGGGGTGGAAGGGAGACGCTCTGATGACAGCCGAGCCCGGTCTGCTGCTTGCCATCCAGACCGCCGACTGCATCCCCGTCCTGGTGGCTGACCGCAAAGGCCGCGCTGTGGCTGCCTTCCATGCGGGCTGGCGGGGAACCGTCAAGCGCATTGTGGAATCAGGCGTGGGCCGCATGCGCCTCGAATTTGGCTCCCGGCCTGAGAACCTGGTAGCAGCCATCGGCCCCGGTATCGGCGCCTGCTGCTACGCCGTGGGCGAAGAGGTGCTCTCCGCCTTCGAGTCTCAATTCAGCTACGCCCGCGAACTTTTCCACGACGTGTACGACTCCGACGCGGTGCGCGCCAAATACCCCATGCTTTTTCTCACCCAGCGTGCGCCCGGCCACTCGCCCATCGGCCCCAGCCCGCACCTGGACCTGATGGAGGCCAATCGCCGCCAGCTGCTGGATGCGGGCATCAAGCCACGCGCGATCAAGGTAGTAGGGGGCTGCACAAGCTGCCAGCCGGAGTTGTTTTTCTCGCATCGCGCGTCGCGCGGTCATGCTGGGCGCATGATGAGCGTAATCGGCATCCGGCCGCGATGAGCCCGCTGCCATTCGTCCCGCACGCCCGCACCGCCGGGAGGCAAACGGCACAACATCCCTAGCTGGCCTCGACTGGGGGTGTCGGCAGCGGACCGCCTATTGCACAATGGTGCAGCTACGAAGCGCTTATCGCCTCGCCGGGGTTCACCAAGTCGCGTAGTTCCTTTGAAGGCTTGAAGTAGGGTACGCGCTTGGCTGGCACTTCCACACGTTCTCCGGTCTTGGGGTTCCGGCCAATGCGGGGATTACGTTGGCGGATGCGAAAAGAGCCGAAGCCGCGAATCTCGATCTTGTCGCCGCTCTGCAGCGCTGAAATCACCGAATCGAAGACGGTTTCCACAATTACTTCACCGTCGCGGCGCGTCAGGTCACCCAGCCGGGTGACCTTTTCCACCAGATCTGCCTTGGTCATATCCTCTAGGCCTCCGCTCACAGCATAAACGCATTCGCCCCAAATGACTGAAAAAAAAGCGTTCCCCTGTGGGAATTGAGCCTTTTACATCAGCGGCTTGGAGGCATGGTAGACGATCTGGCCGGGCGGCTGGGTCAAAGTCCTCCGGCCGGGTTATGATGTGCAGAGTCTTTCCCCTGCAATCAAGCTCATCCGGGAGGCCCGGGGAGGGAGCATAGCCGTGCCGCACTATCCGAAGTACAGCATCGTGATTCCGGCCTTCAACGAAGGTGCGCGCATTCCCGCCACGCTCCAGTCGGTGGTCACCTGCATCCGCGCAAATGCGTGGTCTGCTGAGGTCATCGTGGTCAACGACGGCTCGACCGACGCAACGGCCAAGGTGGTGCGCGACTTTGCCCGCCAGGCGCCCGAGGTACGGTTGGTTGAGAACCCCGGCAACCGCGGCAAGGGCTACAGCGTGCGCTCCGGCATCTTGCAGGCCTCAGGCGACGTGGTCATGTTCACTGACTCCGATCTGTCCGCGCCCATTGAGGAAGCCGAGCGCCTGTTTGCAGCCATCGCCGCCGGCGCCGACATCGCCATCGGCTCCCGCTGGCTCGAGCGAGGCCGCCAGACCCACCGCCAGCCGCTTTATCGCCAGTTCTTCGGCCGCTGCTTCAACGCCGTCACCCGCGCCGTCATGGGCCTTCACTTTGCCGATACGCAGTGCGGATTCAAGGCCTTTACCCGCGCCGCGGCCCAGACCGTCTTCCAACTTCAGACTATCGAACGCTGGGGCTTTGACCCCGAAATTCTATTTATTGCGCTCAAGCGCGGATTCACGGTGGTAGAGGTTCCGGTTAGCTGGGCTCACGACGAGCGCACTCGTATGAGCTATCTGAAAGACGGCATGCAGATGCTGAAAGAGCTGGCCATCATCCGCTGGAACGCCCTCACCGGCCACTACAGCCGGCAGATTAAAGCCGCCCTGCGCACCGGGGAAACGCGCTAGAACACATCGGGCCTGCTTACGCCGTGGCCGTCTTGGCCACAGCCTGCAATCCCCGTGCCTCAATCTCGAACTCGCGAATCTTGTACTTCTGAATCTTGCCTGAAAGCGTGGCCGGAAAGTCGTCTACAAACCGCACATGCTCGGGGATCTTGTAGTAAGCGATCTGGCTCTGGCAGAAGACGCGAATCTCCTCTTCGGTGGCTTCCTGGCCGGGTCGCAGGCGCACCCAGGCCACCACTATCTCGCCCAGCCGCGCATTGGGAATGCCCACTACCTGCACCTCGCCCACTTTGGGGTGGGTGTAAAGGAACTCCTCCACCTCCCGGGGATAGATGTTCTCGCCGCCACGGATAATCACGTCGCGCGATCGGCCGGTAAGGTGGATGCAGCCGTCCTGCCGCATGATGCCCAGGTCGCCCGTCCGCAGCCAGCCGTCCGGCTGGATCACCTGTGCGGTGCCCTCCGGATCGCCATCGTAGCCCTTCATCACCGCGTAGCCGCGAGCGCAGATCTCGCCCTGCTCGCCGAAGGGAAGCATTTCGCCGGTCACTCTTGAGATCACGCAAATCTCCGTCTGCGGCATGGCGCGTCCCACCGTGTTGACGCGAATCTCAATTGAGTCGCCTGCGTCGCTCATCGTCACCACCGGCGAAGTCTCGGTCTGCCCGTAGGCAATCACCAACTCGCCGATGTGCATCTCGTTCAGTACCCGCTTCATCAGCTCCACCGGGCACGGCGCTCCGCTCATCATGCCCGTGCGCAGGCTGGTCAGGTCGAAGCCGGCAAAGTCCGGCAGCCCGAACTCCGCCACATACATGGCCGGCACGCCGTAGACCGAGGTGGCCTTTTCATCGTGCACCGCCTGCAGGGTCGCGCGCGCGTCAAAAGTCCAGTTGGGCAGCAGGATGGCCGCGCCCGAATTAACCGCGCTCATAGTGCCGATAACGCAGCCATAGCAGTGAAAGAGCGGCACCGGCACAACAATCCGGTCCTGCTCTGTGTAGTGGAATCCCTGGGCCAGAAACTGTCCGTTGTTCACCACGTTGTGGTGGCTCAGCAGTACGCCTTTGGGCAGGCCGGTCGTGCCGCTGGTGTACTGGATGTTGGCTACATCGTCGACGTCCACGTGGTCCGGCAGCCGGCCCTCGGCGTCGAGCAGCGCCGTCCAATCGGGAGAGTCGAAGTAGATGGTGTGCTCCAGCGCGAGCGTCTGCCCATGCCGCGCACGACCCAGGATCTCCTCATAATCGGCGCGCTTATCCGTGTGCCACAGAAACATGGCCTTCATCTGTGACCGGTTCAGCGTGTACCCCAGCTCATGCGAGCGGTAGGCCGGGTTCACGTTCACCAATGCGGCTCCGGCGCGCGCGCAGCCCATGTGCAGCATGATCCACTCAATGCAGTTGGTGGACCACAGCCCCACGCGATCGCCCCGTCGGATGCCCAGCGCCCACAGTCCGCGCGCCACGCGATCGGCCGCCAGGCTCAACTCGCCCCAGGTCATCCGCCGCGACTGGTGGCGCGAGGCCACCGCCAGGCGGTCGGGGAAGCGGCTGGCAGTCCGATGCAGCAGGTCGCCAATGGTCAGCTCCAGCAGGGGATGGCGGGAACCGCAAGTGTAACTCAGTGTGGAAAGCATCTCTTCAACAGGCATATTCCAGGCATTTGAAACAACGAGTCGAAGTTTACACCTCCGCTCCCATGTGCGAAGTGTGATCCAGCCCACAGCGCGAAGAGCCTTGCCTGGTCGAATGTGGGATGAACTGCTCCAGGCCGGAGAAGAAGGGGATGGCAGAAGCGCAGATTCCTGCTGCTAAGTCCGTGTATTTTCAACGCCGGACCCCCAAGGAGCCGGTTCGGTGAGAGAAAGAGGGGATTTCTATGTCCAATACGCGTCGGGAATTCTTGCAGACCAGTGCGGCTCTGGCGGTAGGGCTGATGGGTGGTGCGGCAACGGAGTTGAGGGGGGAGCCCGCCTTGGCGGCCCAGACCCCGGCCACCACCGGATCCGGCAGTGTTGCCCAGGTCCAGGTGCCAAGGATGAAATTCGGCAGCGTTGAAATCAGCCGCCTGGTCCTGGGTAGCAACCAGTTCCATGGATTCGCACACTACAACGCCAACTTCGGCAAAGCAATGACTGATTGGTACACGCCAGACAAAATCTGCGAAGTGCTGCACCGCGCCAACAGCTATGGCATCAACGCATTCAACTACCTTAACTGGGCGGGCGCACCGGAGTATCTGGCGCGCTTCCAGGCCGAAGGCGGCAAGATGCACCTGATTGCCCAGGTGACGGCTCACGACGACGCGGCCTCCATGGTCAAGAACCTGAAGCCGCTGGCTCTGCAAAGGCAGGGCGAAGTTGTCGATGTGGAATTCCGCAATGGCACCATGGATACCGTCAAGGAGTGGTGTAAACAAGTGCGGGATATGGGCGTGCTGGTGGGCGTCGGCACCCACAAGCCGGAAGTGATCGAGTACGTAGAGGAGAAGGGATGGGACGTGGACTTCTATTCCGGCTGCGTCTACAACCGTACCCGGACCGAGGCGGAGTGGAAGCAGCTTTTCCATGGCGAGATGCTTGAAATGCCCCACGATATCTACCTGCGCAGCGATCCGGAGCGCATGTACAAGGTAATGCGGCAAACCACAAAGCCCTGCTTTGCCTTCAAGATTCTGGCTGCCGGGCGCATCGACGACCCGGCCGTCGAGGAGGCATTCCGCACCGCGTATGCAAGCATCAAGCCCATCGATGGTGTGTATGTGGGAATGTTCCCCAAGCGCAAGGATGAAGTTAAGGAGAACGCCGAAATCGTTCACCGCATCCTGACCACCGCCTGAAGCGGCGACTCGGTGCTAGCGTTTTACCCGCCACGGCGGACCTCTTCGTCGTGGCGGATTATCTTTGGGTTCAAACTAAGCTCTGCGGCATTTGCTTACCGCCGCGTCGACTCCCATTGTCCCGTTTCGCCCGAGCGAAACAAGGCTTCGATCACCGCCATATTCCGGATAGCTTCTTCCAGCGGAACGGGCACTTCCGTGCCATCCAAAACGGCCTTGGAGAAGGCGTCTCCCTGCAGTGTGTATTGGTCGCACACAGGGAAAGTCTCTGTGACCGTGCCGCCGCCAAACAGGTCGCCGTCCTGGTCGATGAACAGCCGCGTCGGACGGTCCTTGGGCGCATTGAAGGGAATCTCGATCTCGATGCGTCCCTGCGTGCCCAGAAAGCTGACGCGCTGGTACGGGATCAGTTGCGTGCTACACGTGAAGACCGCCTGGCCGCCGGGGAAATCGAGAATTGCAGAAGTCAGCCGGTCGGTTTGCATCTCCGGGTCGCGATTAATCAGGGCCACCACTCGCGTCGGTTCCTGCGCAAATCCATAGCGTGACGCCTGGATCATGTAGCAGCCGATGTCGTAGAGAGCGCCCCCACCGTATTCCACATGGTTGCGAATATTGTTCGGGTCGGCGTTGAAGTAGCTGAACGCGCCGATTACAGAACGGAGTTGTCCGATACGGCCCGCGTCAAGCAGCTCTCGCAGCCGCAGCCACTGCGGATGACTGCGGATCATGAATGCTTCGCCGATCTTGACACCGGTGCGCGCACGCACGGCGAGCAGAGTTTCAGCCTCCGCTACAGTCAGGCTGAGCGGCTTCTCGCAAAGCACGTGCTTGCCCGCTTCAGCCGCCTTAATGGTCCACGGCACGTGCAGGTGGTTGGGCAGGGGGATGTAAACGGCGTCGATTGCCGGGTCGGCGAGCAGCTCTTCATACGATCCGTACGCGGTGGCGATGCCCAGAGCTTTGGCTGCTTCCTGGGCCCTGGCCAGATCGCGCGAAGCGATGGCAGTCACACTGGTGTGCTGGCCCTGCAGCATGCCCGGCAGAACCTTCTTGAGGCCGATGTTGGCGGTACTGAGAACTCCCCAGCGAATCTTCTTCGACATGAGAGCAATCATAATCGCCGCAGCTTCCCATGCGATGCGGAACCTGTGTCGGGCATCAGTCTCGCTCCGCCCAGCGCGAGATGGACCAGCGCCTCGCTACCCATCGCGGAGTTAGACTTTGTGAGGCGCGGCCATCATGCAATGCTGGACGTGTCCGAGCCCAGGGAGGGCCGCCATGCCAGTCAAGACCATCATCGAGCCATTCCGGATCAAGAGTGTTGAGCCGATTCGCTGGACCACCCGCGAACAACGCGTGAAGCTGCTGCAGGCCGCGCATTACAACCTGTTCCTGCTGCCTGCAGACGACGTTCTGATTGATCTGCTCACTGACTCGGGCACCGGAGCCATGTCTACGCACCAATGGGCCGCCATCATGGAAGGCGACGAGAGTTATGCGGGCAGCCGCAGCTTTGACCGTTTCCGCAACTCCATTCAGGACATCTTCGGCTACAAGCATGTGATTCCCACCCACCAGGGACGTGCTGCCGAACGCATCCTGTTCGGGGTGGCCTGTAAAAAGGGCGACATCGTTCCTAACAACACCCATTTCGACACCACCCGCGCCAACGTGGAGTTTGTCGGCGCCGAGGCCGTCGATCTGGTGATCGCCGAAGGCCGCCAACCTGCCTTGCAACACCCATTCAAAGGCAATATGGACGTCGCGGCGCTGGAAGCTCTCATCGACCAAGTGGGCCGTGAACGCATTCCGCTGGTGATGCTCACGGTCACCAACAACTCCGGCGGCGGCCAGCCCGTTTCCATGGAAAACGTGCGCCAGGTAAGTGCGGTGTGCAAACGCCACCGTATCCCCCTCTACTTCGATGCCTGCCGCTTTGCAGAAAATGCATGGTTCATCAAGCTGCGCGAGAAGGGATACGAGAATAAAACGCCCAAAGAGATTGCGCAGGAAATGTTTGGCTACGGAGACGGGTGCACCATGTCGGCCAAGAAGGACGGCATGGCCAATATCGGCGGTTTTCTCTGCACCAATGACGATCTCCTTGCACAACAGGAAAAGGACCTGCTGATTCTCACCGAGGGCTATCCCACCTATGGCGGTTTGGCCGGCCGCGATCTCGAGGCCATTGCCGTAGGACTGCAGGAGGCGCTGGAAGAGGACTACCTGCGCTACCGCATTGCCTCCACCGCGTATCTTGGCAATCACATTGCAGCGGAAGGAGTGCCGATCGTTCAGCCGCCGGGCGGGCATGCCATCTATCTTGACGCCCGTGCATTCTTGCCGCACATCCCCACAGATCAGTTTCCCGGGGTCGCGCTGGCTGCGGAGCTTTACCTCGAAGGCGGTGTTCGCTCCGTCGAAATCGGCACCCTGATGTTTGCCGCCGCTGCGCAGATGGACCTTGTGCGCCTGGCCATTCCCCGCCGCGTCTACACGCAGAGCCACATTGACTATCTGGTCGAAGTGATTTTACAGGTCTGGAAGAACCGCGAAAAGCTCAAAGGCATGCGCCTGACCTACGAAGCGCCGTTCCTGCGCCACTTTACCGCGCGCCTCGAGCCCATGGAATAGGGAGTTGCCTTACCTGCCGGGCTGGACACGACCTGCCCTCTAACTGATTAAATGAAACCAATGACAACCCCAACTCTGCTCGTCCTGGCGGCCGGCATCGGCAGCCGGTACGGCGGTTTGAAGCAAATTGATCCTGTAGGCCCTGGTGGCGAAACCATCATCGACTACTCCGTCTACGATGCCCTCCGCGCGGGATTTGGCAAGCTTGTTTTCGTTATCCGCAAGGACATTGAACAGGCCTTCCGAGAGATCGTCGGCGCGCGCTTTGAAAAACGCATCGCGGTCGAATATGTGTTTCAGGAACTCGACGCTCTTCCGCCGGGGTTCCATGTGCCGGCCGGCCGAACCAGACCCTGGGGCACAACCCACGCGATACTGGTCGCCGGCAGCGCCATTCATGAACCCTTTGCCGTCATCAACGCCGACGACTTTTACGGTGCTCAGGGTTTTCGCCTGCTGGCGCAACATTTGCAGTCCGGCACCGACGACTACGCGATGGTCGGATTTGTATTGCGCAACACCCTCTCCGAGTTCGGCACGGTGGCCCGGGGAGTGAGCCGGGTCGATAGCAGCGGCTTTCTCGAGAGCGTTGTTGAATTATTAAAGGTCGAGCGAGACGGCGTGCATGCCAAGAACACCGATCCGGCCGGCGAGGTGACCCATCTCACGGGGGACGAAGTGGTTTCGATGAATATGTGGGGATTCACTCCCCGGATATTTGAACAGCTGCGGGAAGACTTTCAGAAGTTTCTGGAGCACAGTGGCTCGGATCTGCGGGCAGAGTGCTTCATACCCCACACGGTCACTCATTACATTTCTGCAGGACGTGCCCGGGTCAAGGTTCTGCCTACCAATGATTCCTGGTTTGGCGTTACCTACCGGGAGGACCACCCACGCGTCGTCGCAAGCGTACGCGGCCTTATCCAGTCCGGTTATTATCCAGAGAGACTCTGGATATGAATAAAGACCACAATGTTGGCGCCGCCGCACGCCAGTTTCAGATATGCGGCGAATTCTGCAACGCTATGCCCTATGGCAGCGGCCACATTAACGACACCTACCGCGCTGAGTTCCGCCATGCCGGGGTGTCCGCGCACTACATCCTGCAGCGCATTAATTCCAATATCTTCAAGAACCCTGCCGCGGTCATGGAAAACATCCAGCGCGTTACAGACCATCTGGCCGCGCAGGTGGCGGGTGAGCCGGACAGTCGGCGGCGCGTGCTCTCACTCATTCCCACGCGGGACGGGCGCTCCTGGCATGTGGATGCGGAGGCCGGCCATTGGCGCGCCTATCATTTCATTGACAATGCCCGCACCTATGATGCCGTCGAGTCCACGGAACAGGCGTTTCAGGCGGGCAAGGCTTTCGGGCATTTCCAGAGGCTGCTCGTTGGCCTGCCCACGCCGCGTTTGCACGATACGATCCCGGATTTTCACCACACGCCGAAGCGATTTGCTGCTTTGCAGCAGGCCATCGCCGCGGACGTGGCAGGCCGCGCAATCCTTGCAAAACCGGAAATTGAATTCGCCCTCGCCCGTCAATCCATCACCGGCGTCCTGCTCGACGCAAACCTGCCGGAGCGTGTCACCCACAACGACACCAAGTTCAACAACGTCATGCTCGATGACGCTTCCGGCGAAGGGATCTGCGTGATTGACCTCGACACGGTGATGCCCGGACTGGTGGCTTACGACTTCGGCGACATGGTGCGCACCACGACCAGTTCCACCAGGGAAGACGAGCAGGATCTGTCCAAGGTGACCATGCAGTTTCCCATGTTCGAGGCGCTGGCGCGCGGTTATCTCGCCTCGGCCGGCGGTTTCCTCACCAAAGAGGAAAAGCAATATCTTGCCTTCGCGGGCAAATTGATCACCTTCGAGATTGGCATCCGGTTTCTCACGGATTATTTGGCCGGCGACACGTACTTCAAGGTGCATCGCGAAGGACACAATCTTGACCGCTGCCGAACGCAATTCAAACTGATCGAATCCATCGAACAGCAGGAAGAGAAAATGAAGTGTCTGGTCGAATCCATTTGAGACCGGCCAGGTGATCGGCTCTGTAGACTTCAGCGCGCACTCTCCCAGGTGGAATTTCGTTTATTAGGCGCCGTGACCGTTCATTTTTTGCGCAACTTCCTTCGTTTCAATCTGAATGCGCGGCTCTAGTCTTGCCAGTCGTTCTCTCCGATTGGATTGGTTTTTCACAGGATGAAAATGCTCCTTTGGGGCTCCCTCAAGCTCGCCTATACTAATGTCATGCCTCGCGGCTTCCCCGCGCCACACTCACATTGACCGGCACATCGAAGATCCAGTAATCCCGATTTAGAAGCCTTTCATTGGCCAGGCACGCGCATTTTTCCTCTTCCCGCTCGTAACGCCGACTCGAATACTGATCGGGAATTCCGATTCTCTTGTTCCGTCAGCCAAAGGAGAAAGGCATGTCACAGCACCAGACTCCGCCGAAGGATCTGCCAGAGGCTCCGTCTACCGCTTTAACCCCTGCCGGTATCACCCGTCGCGGATTCCTCAAGGGCGCGGGCATCACCGCCGCCGGAACCGCGCTCATTGAAGGCGTCCAGGTATTTCAGCGCGAGGCCGTCGCCGCCGCTCCCCAGAATGTGAAGGAATTCGGCCCTGAGCCCTTTCCAGTCACATTGCAGATCAACGGCAAGGCGCACGCTCTCCAGATCGAGCCGCGCACCACGCTCGCCGAGGCTCTGCGCATCCAGCTCAACATGACCGGCACCAAGGTGAGCTGCGACCGCGGCGTCTGTTCCAGTTGCACCGTCTGGCTCGACAAGATGCCCGTGAACAGCTGCATGACACTGGCCATCGATGCGGTTGGCCATCACGTCACCACCATCGAAGGCATCTCTGCCGCGGACGAGATGCATCCGGTACAGGCCGCCTTCGTACGCCATGACGCATTGCAGTGCGGCTTCTGCACTCCAGGCATGGTCATGAGCTGTGCGGCCCTGCTTGAGAAGAATCCTCATCCCACTGAAGCCGATGTGCGCTACGCCGTCTCTGGCAATCTTTGCCGCTGCGGCACCTACCCCAAGGTTTTTGCGGCCACGCTCGACGCGGCGGGCCAGCTCGCAAGCAAGGCGTAGGAGAGAATTTCATGGCGACCCATACCCCGCATTCGCTTCCCGATGCCCCCCTCAGCGCCGCTACAGAAGCCGCTGCTGCCACCAAAATCGTCTCCATGCCGATTGGCATTCCCGGCTACACTCTGCACGAGGAACAGCGCACCGTTCCTGCTTCCGAGCCGCCCGTTCTGCCCGTCAACAGCGATCTCAACTTCATCGGCAAATCGCTCCCGCGCTGGGACGGCCGTGCCAAGGTTACCGGCAGCGCTCGATACACCGCCGACGTGCAGTTGCCTGGTATGCTCTACGCCTGCTTTGTCAATTCCTCGCTCCCTCACGCCCGGGTTCTTTCCGTTGACACCACCGCCGCTGAAAGCCATCCCGGAGTGAAAGGGGTGCACGTTATCGAGCAGGTTTTTGGCAATGCCGTGTTGCGCGATCCTTCGCTGGAGCGCTCGAAGTTGCCCATCGTTCGCTACGCTGGACAGCCGATCGCCGCTGTAGCCGCTGTCTCGCCCCAGGCGGCCGAGGAGGCTGCGGCAAAGGTCAAAGTGAAGTATGAACCGTTGCCTTTCGTTGTAGATGCCGACCTGGCTCGCGAACCCAATGCACCCCTCGTCTTTCCCGGTGCGGCCGATCAGGCTGGAACTGCGGGCGGAGGAGGGAGCGAAGGCGGCATCCCCCAGACGGGAAATGTCCACGGACCGGCGGTGCGCAAACAAGGCGATGCCGAACAGGGATTCAAGGACGCCGACGTGATCGTGGATGCCCGCTACACCACCCAGGTGCAAACCCACTCCGCGCTCGAGACCCACGGCGTGGTCGCTGACTGGAAGCCCGATCTGCTCACCGTGTATGCCTCCACCCAGGGGACCGCCAGCGTCCGCGAAGAACTTGCCGGCTACTTCAAGATTCCCAAATCCCAGGTGCGCGTCATTACCGAGTACATGGGCGGCGGTTTCGGCGCCAAGTTTGGTGCGGGCAATCCAGGCGTGGTTGCGGCCACGCTTTCGCGCAAGACCGGAGCCCCGGTTCGCCTCATGCTCGACCGTGAGGAGGAGCATCTGTCGGTCGGCAATCGTCCCAGCTCCGACCAGCGCCTGCGCATCGGCGCAAAGAAGGACGGAACCATTACCGCGATTCAGCTCATCAGCTTTGGTACCGCCGGGTGCGGCACCGGCGCGGGCTGTGCCGGCCCTGCCACCAATCTGTACAAGTGGGCCACTCTGCACGTCGAGGAAAACGACGTCTTCATCAACGCAGGCCCGGCAGCGGCATTTCGTGCTCCCGGCCATCCCCAGGGAGCCTTCGCTCTGGAGCAATCCATTGACGAACTGGCGGCCCGCCTCAACATGGAGCCCCTCGACCTGCGCGATCGCATCGATGAAAATCCGGTTCGCCGCGTGCAGCGCAAGATTATTCGCGAAAGTGCCATCTGGAAGTCCCGCAATCCCCGGCCCAACGCCGACCCCGGTCCCATTAAGCGCGGCGTCGGCCTCTCCCAATCCATCTGGTACCGTCACCTCACCATGAACTGCGGCGCAGAGGTACGCGTTCACAAGGACGGCTCCGTTGAAGTCCTCTCTGCCGTGCAGGATATCGGCAGCGGAATCAAGACCGTTCTGGCGCAGATTCTCGCCGAGCAGTTTGGCGTGGAGGCGGCCAAAATCTCCGTCAAAATCGGCGACACCAATTATCCCGTGGGCCCCAACTCCGGCGGCAGCGTGACCACCGCGTCTCTCACCCCCGCGGTGCGCGACGCGGCTTGGCAGGCCGCACGAAAATTCCTCGCCAGTGTAGCTCCGGCTTTGGGCGCGATGCCATCCGACCTCACCCTGAGCGGAGGCATGGTGCGCAGTGCGTCCGGCAAATTTCAGCCCCTTGCCTTCCGCGCAGCCGCTGCCAAAATGAATGTCGATGAAGTTTCCGCCCAGGCCAAGCGCATTCCCGACTACGACCCCAAGAAGTACGACACCTATGGCGGAATCGATGTCGCCGAGGTCGCGGTCGATACCGAGGCCGGCCGCATCCACGTGAAACATGTCCTTTCCGTACACGATTGCGGCCGTCCCATCAACCCCGCCCAGGTCATCAGTCAGATTAACGGCGGCGTCATTCAAGGCATCTCGTACACCCTTTTCGAACACCGTCTCCTCGATCCCAACTATGGCCTGATGGTCAATGCCAATCTCGACAAGTACAAGATCGCCGGCTCGTATGAAGTGCCCCAGGTCGAGGTCCAGCTTACGGAGTCCTACATTGGCCAAAGCTCGACCGATGCGTCGGGTATTGGCGAGGCCGCCGGCATCATCTCCGTCGGGGCGGCTATCGGCAACGCCTTTCACAACGCCACGGGCGTCCGCATCCGCCAGTTGCCCATGACGCCTGCCGTCGTGCTCGCAGCCCTCAACCAGCCCCAACCGTCGATGGAGTCCCTATGAATTCCTTCGCTCTTGCCGATTGCTCCACCGTCGAGGCCGCGCTCTCTCAGCTCAAAGATGGCGCAGTCGTGAAAGCCGGCGGTGTCGATCTTCTTGACCGCATGAAGAACGGCACCGACACGCCGGCGCGTCTGGTCAACATTCGTAACATTGCTGCGCTGCGCGGCATTCATCCCACTGACCAGGGTCTGACCATTGGCGCTTTGACCACCCTTGCTGAAGTTGCCGACGACCCAACCATCCGGTCGCAATATACGCTGCTGGCCGATGCCTGCGGCCACGCCGCCACACCGCACATTCGCAACATGGCCACTCTTGGCGGCAATCTGCTCCAGCAATTGCAGTGTTGGTACTATCGCTCCGCCGACTTCCAATGCCTGCGCAAAGGCAAGGACATCTGCTTCGCTTTCTCCGGCCTCAACCAGTACCACGCCATCATGGATTACGGCGGCTGCCCGTCCGTTGCGCCCTCCTCGGGGGCAGTGGCGCTGCTCGCCCTCGACGCCAGTGTGGAACTCACGTCGGCCGCCAGGGGCAAGCGCACCGTGGCCATCAAGGACTTTTACGTGCAGCCCGACGCCAATCCGCACCGCTTCCACGTGATGGCCGACGATGAGTTGCTCACCGCCATTCATATTCCCAAGCTCGCGCCCGGCACCCGCTCGGCTTATCAGAAATACGGCGAAAAGGAGAGCCACGATTGGGCCATCGCCGACGCCGGCATCCTCCTTGAAATGGACGGCAACATCTGCCGCCGCGCCGTGGTCGCCATGGGTGCGGCTTCGCCCGTGGTGCGCCGCTCCCATGAAGCCGAAGCCGTGCTTACCGGCAAGCCCATCACGCCTGAGACCGCGCGCGCCGCCGGAAAGGCGTCCATGACCAACGCCATGCCGCTCTCGATGAATGGTTACAAGGTGCAGCTTTTTCCTGTCGCCATCTACCGCACGGTCTTGCTGGCTGCCGGACAAATGGACCGCGACCCAAGTGCCGCCGGTTAACCGCGATACTCGCCCGCGCGGTTGCGCGGCAAACGCAGAAAGGGAGCCCTTATGAGCGCTACCACCGAACGGCCTCCGCAACCCTGCCAGTGCCTGCGTACCAAGAACCCGTATGGCACCACGCCGCAGAATGTCGAGTCCTGGCTTCCCGGGGTCGAAACCACATCGAGCTACTGGTGCCTGCGCACCATGGGCCCCGCAGGCCCCGACGAACACTACGTCCACCTCTCCCGCTGCACACCCTCACGCGCCTGCTATGAGGCGGAAGAGCAGTAGAGCAGCCGGCGCGAGAGCAAGTCCATTCCCGGGCGTAGCCGCTGCCTCGGTGTGCGCCGGCCACAGCGCATACGTCTCGCTTCACTCATCAAGCTGCAGCGCGAGCGGCGCAATCCCACTCTGGGTTGTTGCCTGCGAGCCACTCGTTTGTGCGCGTGGAGCCGTCCAACCTGGTGCTGACGGCAATGAAGAAGGCCGGGGATGGCGACGGGCTCATTCTGCGCTTCTATGAATGGGCGGCCCAGAAGACTGCGGCGCGTATCGAGGTGCCTTCCGGCGCAACCGCCGCATACGTCACCCATCTCATGGAGAAGAACGATGAAGACGCCGCGCAGCGAGGCCTCGTGCATCGCCAGGGCGGAAACATCAACCTTACCGTCGATCCCTTCTCCATCAACACCGTGCGCATCGATTACCGCCAGATAGATCGTAATCGGAGGTAGCACGCGCTAGGTTCAGTTGCGGCGAACTTGTGCTTGCTGTTTGCGCGATCGAGTGCGCCGCCTTGCGCTTCGCGGCCGTAAAGTATACTTCCTCTCGGATCGACCTTCTTGGAGATTCCGCCCTGAATTCAAAGAGATCAGGTTGCTATAACAACATTGCGCGAGGAATTCCAATTGATGTCTACTGATTCAACGCAAGCTTCCTGGCTCGATTCAGCCATTGCTCAGCTTTCAGAGACAAGCGTTACGGTGTTTGGAGACTTTTGTCTGGACGCCTATTGGTTGCTGGATACAGGCGCGGATGAGTTGTCCGTCGAGACAGCATTGCCCGTCAGGCGAGTGCGTAGCCAGCGCTACAGTCTTGGCGGCGCAGGCAATGTTGCCGCCAACCTCGTCGCTCTCGGTGTTCGCCGGGTGCAGGCGGTCGGCGTTGTAGGACCGGACCTCTTTGGCAAGGAAATGCTGCACTTGCTGGACGCCTGCGGAGCCGAAACCCAGCCCGGGATGATCACAGATGAACTCTGGCAGACCATGGTCTATGCCAAGCCATGCCGTGGACAGGAGGAGGAGAGCCGCATCGACTTCGGCGCTTTCAATGCGCTTCAGGAGACGGCGATCGACGCGCTGATTGCAGCCTTGCATCGGGCCTCCGCTGAGAGTGACGCCGTGATTCTCAATCAGCAGGTTCCGGGTGGAGTCAGCAGTACGGCTGTGATCGCTCGAATCAACGAGGTCATCGCGAAACATCCACGCACTCACTTTATTGTTGACGCGCGGCATCGCGCGGAACTCTATCACCAGGCAGCATTGAAAGTGAATGTGAGCGAAGCAAGACGCCTCTTGAATGAGGCAGCAGAAGAACCCCTCTCGATGAAGCAGGTTCGAGAACTTGCCCGCAGCGTCTCACGCGTGACCAGCAAGCCTGCATTCATCACCTGTGCTGATCGCGGAATTGTGGTGGCGAGTGGGGATGCGGTTGAAGAGATTCCTGGGATTCAGGTTCTGGGGAAGACTGATCCGGTGGGAGCCGGCGATACGGTCGTGTCTGCCATCACGGCTGCCCTGGGAAGTGGTCAAAGTCCTTTTGTAGCCGCCAGACTGGCCAATATCGCCGCCACCGTCACCGTGCGCAAACTACAGCAAACAGGAACAGCCACGCCGGCAGAGATGTTGGCCATAGGTCCAGAGCCGGATTATATATATGAACCGGACCTCGCGGATGGTCCACACCTTGCGCGATTCGCCGAGGGAACGGACATTGAGCTGGTAGGAGAACTGCGGGACGACCTGCAGATCCAACACTGCATCTTTGACCATGATGGAACTCTCTCGACCCTGCGAGAGGGTTGGGAGAAGATCATGGAGCCGATGATGGTGCGCGCGATCCTGGGCTCGCACTATGCAACGGCCACATCTGCACTGTTCATGCGCATATCAAGCGAGGTCAGAAGCTTCATCGATGCTACTACCGGCATTCAGACACTGGTCCAGATGAAGGGACTGGTTGACCTCGTAAGGCAGGCCGGCTTTGTATCTGACGAGGAGATCCTCGATGAGCATGGGTACAAACAGATCTTCAATGAAGACCTGTTGAATATGGTGCGAGGGAGATTGAAAAAGCTTGAAGCTGGAGAACTGGCGCCCGCGGATTTCCAGATGAAGAACGCACGAACTCTTGTGGAGGAACTGTACAAGCGTCACGTCAAGCTGTATCTGGCCAGCGGCACAGACGAGGTCGATGCGATTGCCGAAGCCAGGGCACTGGGTTACGCTGACATGTTCGAGGGCAGAATCTTCGGCTCCGTGGGTGACGTCAATATTGAATCCAAGAAGCTGGTTCTGGAGCGCATCATTCGCGAGTACAACCTTGGCGGGCATCAGTTTGCGACCATCGGAGACGGCCCGGTCGAGATGAGAGAAACACGGAAGCGCGGCGGACTCTGTATCGGTGTGGCGAGCGATGAGGTTCGCAGATTCGGCTGGAACCTGGCCAAGCGTGCACGGCTGATCCGCGCCGGAGCCCAGTTGATAGTTCCTGACTTCAGTCAGTTGCCCGCACTGCTGCGGGTGATGAATCTCGCTTAGCGCAGCCGGCAAAGCAGGGAATGGGGGGTGCATAGGAGTGCAGATCGAGAATCCAAAAATCTTCAGCGTTGAAGAGATGCGTGCGGAACGCGACAGGATCGTTGCCCAGGGCAAGACGCTCGTTTTTACAAACGGCTGCTTCGACATCCTTCACCGGGGCCACGTCACTTACCTGACCTTCGCGCGCAATCAGGGCGATGCGCTGGTGGTCGGCTTGAATACGGATGCGTCGGTCAAGGCGAATAAGGGACCGGACCGGCCTATCAACTCTGAACAGGACCGCGCTTTTGTGCTCGGATCATTGCGAGCTGTCGATTACGTTGTTCTGTTTGGCGACGATGAGCCGAAGGAAATCGTTGCCAGGATTCTGCCCCAGGTTCTTGTGAAAGGCAGCGATTGGGCACACTATGTCAGCGGCAGGGAGATCGTGGAGAGTCACGGTGGCAGGGTGGTGCTGGCGGATTTGGTTGAAGGGCGCTCTACGACAAATACGATTCAGCGCATCGTAAAGACCTATGGACAGGGGGGAAATGCCCATGAGTAACATGATCGTCGTCACTGGTGCAGCCGGTTTCATAGGCCGCAATGTGGTAGCGGAATTGAACCTTCGCGGCCGCGATGACCTTTTGCTGGTCGACAATCTGGGCCGCGACGAGAAATGGCGCAATCTCGTCGGGCTCCACTACGAAGATATTATCGAGTCTCAAGATTTTCTTGCCCGCTTGCAGGCCGACACTCTTCCCGGAATTGAAGGCGTAATTCACCTGGGAGCATGCAGTGCGACCACCGAACGCGATGCCGGATTCCTGTTGCGGAACAACTACCACTACACACGAACGCTTTGTGAATGGACCTTGCGGCACAAGGTCCGGTTCATCTACGCCTCAAGCGCGGCCACCTACGGCGACGGCAGCCAGGGCTACGACGACGACCTGGCGGCTTTGGATCGGCTGCAACCGCTCAACATGTATGGCTACTCGAAGCACATGTTCGACCTGTGGGCACACAGGTATGGATTCTTCAACCGTATCGTGGGCTTGAAGTATTTCAACGTCTACGGCCCCTATGAAGATCACAAGGAAGACATGCGCTCGGTGGTGCACAAGTCCTACCAGCAAATCAGGAATACCGGCGTCGTCAAACTGTTCAAGTCCTATCGGCCGGAATACGCAGACGGGGAACAGTTGCGCGATTTCATCTTCGTCAAGGATGCCGTGGCGATGACGCTGTTCTTCCTTGAGAACCGAATCCCAAGCGGGTTGTTCAATTGCGGAACCGGAAAGGCGCGAAGCTGGAAGGACCTGGCAACTGCCGTGTTTTCTGCGCTGGACCTGCCGCCCGTAATTGAGTTCATTGAGATGCCGGAATCGTTGCGAGGAAAGTATCAGTACTTTACCCAGGCCAGGATGGCGAGAATGCGGGCTGCCGGATATGCCCAGCCGTTTACCTCACTCGAAGACGGGGTCAGAAAATATGTGACCGCGTATCTTGACCCGCACGAGGGAATCACTGCCGCCTGACTCAAAAGCGAGCGACGGCCGCGCGGGGACACTTGGCCGACACCGGGGGAGCAACGAGCAGCACGGCGACGGTCACTGGTTTACCGATGAGTAACCCCGCCCCCCATCCCCCTATTCTGTGGGTAAATTCCTTATTTTCATGCGTTTAGGGTAGGGGTTGCGCGGCAAAATATTGATTCTGCAAGAGTTGCCGGCAGAATATAGAAACTAAAAGAGTTAGGCCGCGTTTTTGGGACGCGGCGGATTGTTGGCTTCGCAGATTCAGGAAGACAAGCACTCTTCTGCGCCCGTCCGCGCGCCGGTTCACAACGGGTGGGCCGATTGGCGATGCTTCCCGCTCTTGCCATCGACTTCTCGGCGATCCACTCAAATCCAATTATGCGCCGCGTGTACTTGATTCAATGCAAAAGGGCAGCCATTCTCGGGGTTCGAAGGGAAGAGCATTGCCGGACGGAGTGGCGTAAGAAAGCGCTCGGGCCAGCCAGTGGCGTATAGATGGATGAGCGGTTGATGAGCCGCCGTCAAATCATTCAATTGTAAGGATCTTATGGTGGGCGCTGCAGGATTCGAACCTGCGACTTCCACCGTGTGAAGGTGGCACTCTACCGCTGAGTTAAGCGCCCCTGGGAGGGATGGCGGAAGTCGCGCCAGAGGGGCATCCCATGGGTTAGAGTAACACCAGCAGGGCTTTACGGCCAACCCGCACGGAACCTCCGCCGGGGCTGCCCAGACCCACGACACGCCTAATGCGCTGGAGAGCCAGATCGATCCGTAACTCGAGCGAGTCCGCACCCGACGGCGAGGCTGTGTTGCGCCCCGTTTCCGGGCTTGGCGGCATGGAACTGGCCGGCGCGGGCCCGGGGATGTCCCGTCTTGCCGGCTCCGGCGCCTCCGGCTTCAGTTTGCCTCTTGCGCACGCACGCTCCGGCGGAAACCGGCCCGGCGCAAACCCTGATCCAGCCCCCGGCCAGGAGCCCCCAGAAGACCCAAATTCCGGCGCGGAAACCGCTAACCCTGCGCAACCTTCCGGCGGGGGCGGGGTTGAAGAAGATATGGCAACCCTGGTCCTGGACAACCCGGGCATGGGCGCTGGTCAGGCTTCGCAGCCAGGCGTGACACCCGGCGCATCCCGCGGCCGCAACTACGGCGCGGACGAGTCGAGCGACGCCGCCATTATGCTGCGCGTGGCCGCAGGCGATGAATCGGGCTTCAACTACCTGGTGGAAAAGTATCACCGGGCTATGATTCACTTCCTGTTCCGCATGGTGCGGAACGAGGCGATTGCAGAGGAAATGGCGCAGGAGGTGTTTCTGCGCGTTTACCGCTCGCGCGAGAGCTACCGGGCAGAGGCCAAGTTCACCACCTGGCTCTACCGGATCGCGACCAACCTGGCGGTAAACTATGCGCGCGACACCCGCCACGAACGGGCCGCGCAAACTGTGCATCTGGACGCGCCCGACGAGGAAACCGGGACGACCCCGGACGTGGCCGACGACGAGCCGTCGGCGGAGCAGCAACTACTGCAAGAGGAGCGCATGAAGGCCATTCGTACCCATGTGATGGCCTTGCCTGAGCGGCAGCGCTTGGCGGTGCTGATGCACAAGTATCAGGAGATGGATTACCGGCAGATCGGGGAGGTGCTGAAACTGAGCGAGTCGGCGACCAAGTCGCTGCTCTTCCGCGCCTACCAGACTCTGCGCGACAAGCTGAAGGATTTTGTGTAAGTAAAAATAGCCGGATTCGACCGGCAGGGAGTGGGGTGGTATCCATGGAACGGACAATGAACAAATGCACAGCAATGGATCGCAAGCTGGCCGACATGCTGCTCGATCCGGGCGCGGCGCCTGCCAAGGTTACGGCTCATGTTGCGGAGTGTGACCGCTGCCGTGAGGAGCTGGAGGATTTGCGCGCGACCATGGCTCTGCTGGATACCTGGGAGAGCCCGGAGCCCAGTCCGTACTTCATGACCCGCCTGAATGCGCGGCTGGACGAGGAGCGCCAGGCGCAGCCGGCCGGCTGGCTTGAGCGGCTGCGCGCACGCCTCGCCTACGGCCCTCAAATGCATGTGCGTCCGCTGGCGGCTATGGCGCTGACGGTAATGGTGCTGCTGGGCGGTGGAACCTACCTGGGCGTCACCAACTGGGACCAGCCGGCTGCCGCGCCGGGACAGGCGGCCGTGGTCAACGACCTGCAATTGCTTGATAACAACGCCCAATTGCTTGACCAGCTTGAGGCGCTTTCAAGCAACGACAACAACCAGAATTAGGGTCAGATGCTTTTCCATTGAGAGATACAATCGGCAGGGGCTTGGGGGGGACCATGATCGGGGCAACCAACGCGGGAACGACGCTGCGCGCGGCTGTAGCAGCCGCCACCCTGGTTGTGTGCATCCCCTGGGCTTTCGCACAGCATAATTCTTCTCGCCCGGCTCCTTCTTCGCGGCCGAGCTATTCCGCGCCGCGGTCGCAGCCCTCCGGGCAGCAGGCTCCAAGGCAGCAGCAGGGAAGGCCGCAAAGCTACGGCCGTCCCGTTCAGCAATACCCGCAGTACCGCGGCGGGTATACGGCAAACCAGGGCCAGCAGCGCTACTCGCCGGGGATGCCGGGCCAGAACCCCGGCATGCGCCAGACGCCGATGAATCAGGCGCGTCCGGCTTATCCGGCTTCTCCCTACCAGGGACAGGGTTATGGCCGCCCAACCTACCCTGGCGCTTCTCAGCCCGGCTACGCCCGTCCCGGCTATTCTGGCAATGCCCAACCCGGCTACGCTCCCGCAGGCCACTTGGGCGCGTGGCTCAACGAGCATCGCGGTACCCCGGTTCAGGACCAGGAACGGATGCTGCGCAGCGATCCCAGCTTCAACCGGCTTCCGCAGTCTGACCAGCAGCGGCTGGTGCAGCAGTTGCATCAGGTTGACCAGTTGCCCGACGCGCAGCGCCAGCGCCGCCTGGCCCGCACTGAGGCCCTGGAGCGTCTGTCGCCGCAGGAGCGGGCGCAGGTGAACAACTCGTCGCGCCGCTGGACCACGCTACCGCCCGATCGCCAGGCCATGATGAAAGGCGCCTTCCAGGACCTGCGCGCGGTGCCGCCGGACCAGCGCCCCATGGTGCTCAACTCCAGCCGTTATCAGGGCGCCTTCAGCCCTGAGGAGCGGGGCATTCTCTCTGACATGCTGCGCGCAGAGCCCTACCAGCCGCCTCAGCGGTAAGGCGCTTCCCGCCCCACCTACCCCATCCATCTACTTGCGGTCCAGCTTCAAGATCGATGAACCAACTTCCGGCTCATCTTCAGGCGCGAACAGAATCCCAAACGCCCCGGCCGTCATCAGGAAAAGTCCCAGCCACGCGCGTGGCTCGATCGCGGGCCGTTGCAATATGAATCCCATCAGAAGCGTCATCAGGGGCGCCAGCACAAAGCGCATCGTCATGCGTGTCGCAGACAACCGCCGCATCAGCCAGAAGAGCAGCAGCAACGATGGCAACTCCACTGCAGCCGACCATGCCAACTCCGGTGAAATCGCGTTCCACCTCCAAACCATTTGCTCAGTAAGAGCACTCTGCGCTGCGAACCCCGTCGCTGCGGTCCCGCCCGCCATCACCGCGAGCGAAGCGATGGAGTTTGCGGGCAGTTCGTGCGCCACCTTCACCGCGCCGCAGTTGGCCGCAGCCACGCAGGCCGCCGCCAGAATCACTGCGCAAAAGGCGCCCCCACTTTCAATCGAACCAGGCAGGTCCACCGGAAACACAAGCAGTGTCCCAGCCACCGCCACCAGGGCGGCGAGCAGACCACTCCGGCTTTGCAGGCCAACGCTTCTCCCCATGTAGGGCTCAAAGACCACTGCAAATAGGGGCGCAAGCGAGAACAGCGCCACCCGGGTCAGCTCACTAACCCATCCACGCGAGATCAGCACCAACTCGGCGGGCGCCACAAACAGTCCCAGGCCAATCAGCACTGCGGCCCCGGCTCCTCGCATTCGCGGCCACACCGTCCGTCGCGCCACCGCGAACACTGCCGATGCCACCGCCAGCATTGCAAAAGGCAGCGCCTGCCTTTCCATTGGCGGCGCCAGATTTGGAACCGGAGCCGGTAGCAGATCGGATCGCACTGCGCCGAGCGACCATAGAAGACAAAGAAGCAGCAATCCCGCCAAGGGACTTAGTCCGGCCCGTGCTCGACGGAACCAATTCGTCTTCATGCTTCCGATCAAAACACATCGGCTCTGCAGCGGTTCCAAAATCGCTCTGACCCAAACCCCCGGGCGGCGAGGCCAAGTGAATTGCGGAATCGCTCGAAGCACCCTAAGCTACAATGGAGATTGGGCCAAGGCCCTTCTATTTCGCGGAGTGACCGCATTTACAGCAAGGAGCTTCAACTCTTATGGCGATTTCCGCCACCCAATTACGTCCAGGAATGATCATCAAGCACAACGAACAGCTGCATCTGGTCTTCAAGGTGGAGCACCGCACGCCCGGCAATCTGCGCGCCTTTATTCAGGCCAAATTGCGCAACCTCAAGTCGGGCGCCATGTTCGAACACCGCTTCCGCTCCGCAGACGCCATTGAGAAGGTTGTCGTGGACGAGATTTCCATGGACTTTCTTTATGCCGACGGCGACGACTACTACTTCATGAACCCCGTGGACTTTGAGCAGACTGTGCTGAAGGGTTCAACGCTGGGCGACGCGGTCGAATACCTTACCCCCAATCTGCAAATCAAAGTGAGCTATCACGACGGTCAGGCTGTGGGCATCGAGCTGCCATCGTCAGTCGAACTCGAAGTTGTGGAGACCGAGCCGGGCCTTAAGTCGGCCACTGCCTCCAGCGTCACCAAGCCCGCCAAGACAGAAACCGGGCTCGTGGTCCAGGTCCCGGCCTTCATCAACGAAGGCGAAAAAATCCGCGTCGACACCAGCGAAGGCGCCTACCTCAGCCGCGCCTGAAGTGACTGCTTTCTATCATCGATGCCGGGGCAAACGCTCCGGCATTTCGCTTTTGCGCGGTGTCCCATTATTTTTTCCCGCGGCAAATAGGGCAGCGGGATGCCCCAGGCTCAAATCAGCGGCCGTTACAACTGCACCAGCCTCGCCTCCAGCAGCGCCTCGATGGTGTCCAGCGCTTCCAGCACTTTATCTGACACAGGCGCATCCACCTGCACCACGGCCAACGCCTTGATCGGCTTGATCCCCGCGCGCTCGCGGCCCAGGGCGAAGTTGGCAATATTCACGCCTTGCTCGCCCAGAATGGTTCCGATTCTGCCAATCACGCCCGGCACGTCCAGGTTGCGGCACACCAGCAGATTGCCCTCCAGCGGTGCTTCGATGTCAATGCCGTCGAACTCCAGCAGCCGCGGCTGCTCGCCGTGAATCACGGTTGCCGTGGCGTGACTTGTGCCACCCGCCGTGTGCAGCTTGATGGCCAGCACCGTGACCGCGCCGCCGCGATGACTGTCCTGTTTCTCCTCGTGAATGCGGATGCCGCGTTCTTCCGCTACCGCCGCCGCGTTGATGCGGTTCACATTTTCCGAGCCTTGCAAAAGCCCCTCGATTGCCGCATTGCGCACCAGGTCGGTCTTGGCCTCGGCCAGCGCGCCTCCATACACCAGGTCGATGCCTTCGATTCCGCTCTTGCCGGCCTGCGCCAGAAACGATCCCAGCCGTCCCGCCAGGTCGATGTAAGGCGCCAGTTGCACATACTCTTCGTGGCTCAGCGAGGGAAGATTCACAGCATTCTGCACCACCCCCAGCTTCAGATACTCCCGCACCTGGCAGGCAATCTGAATCCCCACCGCCTCCTGCGCCTCGGCAGTCGACCCGGCAATGTGCGGGGTCAGAATCACGTTCTCCAATTCCGCATACGGCGTGTTCTTGGCCGGCTCCTCCACAAATACATCCAGCGCCGCGCCCGCCACCTGCCCGCTCTTCAGCGCCGCCACCAGCGCCGCATCGTCCACCAGTTCGCCGCGCGCGCAGTTGATGATGCGCACTCCCTTTTTCATCGCCGCCAGCGTCTTGGCGTTGATGACTCCGGTCGTCTGCGGTGTGAGTCCCACATGCAGGGTGATGTAGTCCGCGCCCGCAATTAGCTCCTCCAGTGTCACCAGCTTGATGCCGTTTTCGCGCGCCACGGCTGCCGATACAAACGGGTCGCAGCCCATGATTTCCAGCCCAAAGCCCCGCGCCCGCTTGGCCACTTCCAGCCCGATTCGTCCCAGCCCCAGGATGCCCAGCGTCTTGCCTCGCAGCTCGGCTCCTTGCAGGCTCTTCTTCTCCCACTTCCCGGCGTGCATGGTGGTGTTGGCCGCGGGCAGCTTGCGCGCCAGCGCCAGCATCAGGGCAATGGTCAACTCCGCCACCGCCACGGCATTCGCGCCCGGTGTATTCATCACCACAATGCCTCGCCGCGTGGCTGCATCGGCATCGATGTTGTCCACGCCCACCCCGGCCCGGCCAATCACGCGCAACTTCGGTGCCTGCTCCATCAACGCGTCATCCACCTGCACCGCCGAGCGCACCACCAGCGCATCTGCGTCGGCCAGCGCCGCCGCCAGCCCATCGGGCAGCTTGTCGTGCGTCAGCACTTCCCACCCCGGCTCGGCCGCAAATACGGCCAGCGTCGCCGGAGAAACCTTCTCTCCCAGAACAATTTTCATCGTGTCTCCCTTGGTTTGCGCTGCGGCTTCATACTCGTCAAAGCGGATGCCGTGCTTCTCACACAGCAGCTCGAACATTCGCACCACCGCCGCATGCGGCTTGCCTTCGCCCCGCTCATACTTGGTGACCGAGTTGGGATGCACGCCCAGCCGCTCGGCCATCTCGTATTGATAGAGGTCCAGCTGCTTGCGTGCGATCAGCAGCTTCTCTCCAAAACTCAGTTCAGCCATAAAAACAGCTCCCAGCTAGTGAACAGTGGACAGTGGCCAGTGAACGGCTAACGATCAATAGCCTGCAGCCTGCAGCGAATGGCAACAACTGTTCACTGTCCACTGTTCACTGCCTTCGCATAGACCTGCTGTGCCGCCGCTACCGCCTGCCCATACACCACCGGCAGCCCCAGCGTGTCCTTGGCAATGTGCTCCATCGCTCCCAGCAGCGCCACCGTGTCCAGATAGTCGAAGAATCCCAGGTGCGCCACACGGAAGATCTTTCCCTGCATCTCGCCCTGCCCGTTGGCCGTCACCAGAGCAAAGCGCGTCTTCAGCGCCTTCACTACGTCGCCCGAATTCATTCCCTCCGGCACCGCGACTGCTGTAGCGGCCGCCGCCGGAGACTTAGGCGCAAAAAGCGTAAAGCCCAGTGCCACCAGCCCGGCACGCGTTGCCGCCGCATTCACCTGCGCGTTGTCCACCAGCGCGATGCGTCCTTTTTCCAGATCCCCGCCGGCCTGCCCGGCAATGTAGTCCAGCGCCGCGCCCAGTCCTGCAATCAATGCCACCGCTGGCGTATACGCGCTTTCGCCCTTCGCCGCGTTCTTCCGCTCCTTGCGCAGGTCAAAGTAGTAGCGCGGATTCTTCGACTTCTCCATCTCCGCCCACGCCTTCTCGCTCACACTCAGGTAGGCCAGCCCCGGCGGAATCATCACCGCTTTCTGCGAACCGCCAATCAGCACGTCGATTCCCCAGCCGTCCACATCGAAGTGCGTGGTGCCCAGCCCGGTAATCCCATCCACCACCAGCAGCGCCTCACTCTCGGCTGCTTTCAATAGCTTCGCCACTGCCTCCACATCGTGGCGCACCGCGGTTGAGGTCTCGGTGGCCTGCATGTAAACCACCTTGTATTCCGGCTTCAGCGCCGCCCGCACCGCCTCCAGGTCGAATGTCTCGCCATAGGGCGCGCTCACCACGTCCACTTCGCAGCCAAACGCCTTTGCCAGCCCCACCCAGCGCTCGCCAAACTTGCCCGCGGAAAGCACCAGCACCTTGTCTCCCGGCGAAGTCAGATTCGAAACGGACGCTTCCATGGCCCCGGTCCCCGAACTCGACAGCAGCAGCACATCGTTCCTGGTGCCGACAAAGACCTTCAGCTGGCCAAGTACCCGCTGGAACAGGGCGCGAAACTCCGGCGTGCGGTGGTGCATGTCTGCGGCGGCCATGGCAAACTGGGCCGCCGGAAGCAGCGGTGTCGGACCGGGTGTAAAAAGGCGCGTTTTGCGAATCATCTTTTTTCCTCGTTTTGGGCCGGGAGTAGGAATCAAACCGGCCGCCACTCACAGAATACACATTTATGTGGTTTCTGTGAATTATTTTCCTGTGCAAATCTGCCCTCTCGATACAGCAAAGATCAGTACAATTCTCACGAAGTTTGTTCCGGGCCGGGATCGTCGCCTGCCGTCGCCCCGCCAATGCAAGGAAGATCCTATGAAAGAGCAAAAAATCGATCGTGCGGCCAATTCGGTTGACCGCCGAACATGCTTGAAGTCCTTAGGGGTACTCGCGCTCGCTGGTGTCCCGTGCGCCGCCGCGTCCAACCCCGCCGGAGGGCAGACTGAAATGCACAAGGGAGAAAGCGACATAGGAACCCTCTTCCCCGCAATCAAAGGGCTGGCGGACCAGTGCCGCTATCCGCTTTCCTGGCTGGAGCGCGACTATTCCGGACCCGAGGCATATCGTCGCGCCGTCCGCGAAAAGGTGCTCGAGCTATTCCACTACGCGCCTCCACCGGTGGATCCGGCTCCTGAAGTGGTCGATCGATGGGAAACGCCGGAGTACGTTCAGGAAAAGATCCTCTTCTCCACCACCCCCTGGTTTCGTGTTCCCGCTTATGTACTCATCCCTAAAGGGCGAAAGGGCCCTCGCCCGGCCATCGTGGATGTTCATTCGCATGGCGGCTCGTTTGTCTTTGGAAAAGAAAAAGTCATGCCCGTGCGCGGCGGAGATTCTGCCGCTCTCACCAAGTTCCGCATCGAGAATTACGAAGGCCGCCCCACCTCGTTAGCCCTGTGCCGCCGTGGATACGTGGTGATCTCGATCGACTGTTTCTATTTCGGCGAGCGCAGAACTCTCTTCGGAGACGATGCTCAAAAGTACGGCGTCAGCCAGTTGAAGTATTCCGTCGAAGATGTGGAGCATTTGAATCACCGAGCCAGTGCCGGCGAAGCAACGCTGGCCAAGTCCCTCTGCTGGGCTGGCGTCACCTGGCAGGGAATTGCCAGTTGGGACGACATGCGCACAGTGGACTACCTGGTTACCCGCCCCGAAGTGGACCCCTCGCGAGTTGGCTGTGTCGGCATATCCATGGGCGGATGGCGCTCCGATTTTCTCGCCGGCCTCGACGACCGCATCCAGTGCGCGGTGGCCGTGGGTTGGATGTCCACCTTGCGCCCCATGATTCGCGCCCACGTCGATACCCACAGCTTCATGCATTTTCTTTCCGGTCTCACCAGCTTTGTCGATTTGCCCGACGTCCTGGGCTGCAGGGTTCCCAAGCCGCTCATGGTGCAGGAATGTTCACGCGACGAGCTATTTCCGATGGAAGGCATGAAAGAAGCGGTGACCAAACTTGGAGCCATTTACGCCAAGGCGGGTGCGACGGACAAGTTCCTCAGCCGCTTTTACGACCGGCCCCACATCTTCGGCCTCGACATGCAGGAGGATGCCTTCGACTGGCTCGACCGCTGGCTCAAGCCTGCGCTTTAGAATGGAAGTCATGACCGACGCAGGCGCACTTGAAGCCAGAATCACCCAGCAGATCATCACCGCAATGAAGGCCCACGACGCCGAACGCACCGGCACCCTGCGCCTCATCAAGAACGCGCTCAAGAACAAGGCTATCGAAAAGCGCGCATTCCTCACGCCCGCTGAAGAGCAGCAGGCGCTGGCTACCATGGTCAAGCAGCGCCGCGACTCCATCGACCAGTTCACCAAGGGCAACCGTCCCGAACTGGCCGCCAAAGAGGCCGCCGAAATCGTCGTTATCGAGGAGTTTCTGCCCAAGGCGCTCGACGAAACCGCCCTCCATGCCCTCGTCGCAGAAGCTGCTGCCGAACACGCCGCCGCCTCCGGCCAAAAGCCCGGTCCCAGGGATATGGGCCCGATCATTAAAGCGGTTCAGGTCAAACTGCAGGCCGCCGGCCTCCGCGCCGAGGGCCGCATCGTCAGCGAGTTGGTAAAGAAGGAGTTGGCAGGTTAATGCCAAATGAATTTCTCCGGAAATGGGTAGACGACTCTCCGGCTGAGTTCTAATACTTGTTCTCGAAAGACCTATTACGCACCAGCCATTTGCATCAAAAAGACATCGGAGCTGTTGAGCGCGATCCGCACCTTCCCCGGGCAGGTCCGCTGTGCACCGCGTCTGTCGTAGCGGCCATTCAAATATCAGCCTTATTCCGGCGCTTGTTTCCCTTCGAGGATCGTCGATGAAGGTCGCTTCAAGTCTCTACAAGTTGGCCCTCTTCTTTTTGGTCGTGCTCGCTGTTCCCCGGTTGTGGGCGCAGGGGCCGCCCTTTCAGATCGACGATCCGGTTCCGGTTGACCTTCACCATTTCGAGTTCTATATCTTCGGCGCTGCGGATGGCACACCGGTTGAAATGGATTCAACCGGACCGGCCGTTGAGTTCAACTGGGGCGCGATTCCCAGGGTCCAGCTTCACGCCATCTTGCCGTCGGGAGGCATCTTCCCGTCGAACAATCCCATTTATCTGCCCTCCGGCACAGGCCCCAGTGCATTCGGCCTTACGGATATGGAACTGGGCGTGAAGTTGGCCCTCATTAAGGAAACCAAACATGTCCCCCAAATCGGCCCCTTCACCATGTTCGAGATGCCTACCGGAAACTACGACAAGGGCCTCGGGGTGGGAAAAGTATGGTACAAACTCCCCCTGTGGGCGCAGAAGAATTGGGGCCATTGGACAGCGGACGGCGGCGCCGGTTATCAGGTCGTTCCGCAAACCGATTACCGCAACTTCCCTTATGGCGGATTTCTGCTGAAACGTGCCTTCGGCGAGAAACTCGAGTTGGCGGCCGAAGTCTTTGCTCACGGACGCGAAGGCGCGGCGACACCGCAAACTGAATCGTCCACCATGATTGACGCAGGCGGGTATTACCACTTCAAGAATCCCCATACGCAATTCCTCTTTGCGTATGGGCACTCTGTCGCTGGACAAACTGAGAACTACGCTTACGTTGGCATGTACTGGACGTGGGGAAAAGACGACAAAATGGCCTCAGCAGCGAACTCGCTGTTCTCTCGGCAGAGGCTCGGAAATGGACTTTAGGCAACCTCGCCTGCACTTGGTGAATGAACAGCGGCGCCCGCCGCTTCACCGGCGCCGTAAACTCAGTCGATCTTTCTCAGCCACAAATTGCGGAACGACACTTTGCAGGGTATGCCTTCAATCTGCAAGCCGATCAGCCCTGAGACGTTATTTGACGAGGCCGGATCGTCATCCACCAGCACCGCCACCAACTGGCCGTTCAGAATATGCATAATCACGCCCCCGCGGGCAATGATCGTGTACTGGTTCCACTGGCCGTCTTTCACATACGCACCCAGCTTGTTGCGGTCCCCGATCACGCCCACCAGCAGCGGCAATTTTCCCGGCAGTGTTTGCACCACCTGGCCCCGCCACACCACGATTCCACGCGAAGTGTTTTGCGAGTAGAGCTGTCCACTGTACTGCTTTTCTTGCGCGCCTACCGGGTACCAGAAATCGGCCTGGGGGCCAATCATCACCCAGCGCGGATCGAGCGGAGCCTCGCCCCTGCCGGCCACCCGCCCCGGCGGAATGCCGGTGCTGCTGCGGTACTGGATGCCGCTGCCTCCGCCCCACTCCACTTTAATTTCGAGCTTTAGGTCGAAATCCTTGGCCTCGGCCCCGTGGTACACGATAAAGCTGTTGCCGGCATTCTTCTGCTTGGTCGATTGCCCCACAATCGCGCCGTCTTCCACGCTCCACACACCTGGCATGCCGTCCCAATCGGTTAGAGTCTTGCCGTCAAAAATCGCCGTGTAGCCGCTGTGGTTGGCAAAGTCCATCGGATCCGGCTCGATGAATGCACCGTTCCGTATCCCCGAGATGTCAGGCTTGGCTTTCACCAGCGTCGCGCGATTTGGCTCACTGTTGCTCCCCGGCTGTGCCTGTGCCAGGGCCCGCGTCCCGTAGCCGGTCTGCATCGCAAAAATCGCCGCCATTGCCATTGCAATGCGCGCATTCCGCCGTCTCTTGCCCATCAGCCTATCTCCTATCCGAAAATCCTGTTCGCCTCTTGCAATCGCAGCCCTGCATCCTACACCAGGTGCACGTAGAAACTTCGCCTCTTGTTCGGGCTACTATTCTCTGATCTCTGATCCCTCAGAACATCCGCATATTGCCCTCGGGCGGAGGAGCAAACTTCAGCAGGCCGAGTTCGCCGGCCAGGCGCTCGAGCCGGGCGCGCGTGGCCGCCGTGGGGGGAACCAGCGGCAGCCGCACCACGTCGGTCGTGCGGCCCATCAGGTTCAACACTGTCTTCACAGGGCCGGGATTCGACTCCCAGAAGTTGGCCTCGAACAACCTTCCAAAGCGCCGTTCCAGGTCCCTCGCTGTGGCCCAGTCGTTATGCACGGCGGCGCGGATCATGCGGCCCACTTCAGCCGGAGCTTCATTCGACGCTACGCTGATCAGGCCGCAGGCGCCCACGCCAATGGCCGCCAGGGCCAGATTGTCGTCGCCTGAAAAGATCCTGAAACCCTTCGGCAGGGAGTGCACCAACTCGGCAATCTGGGGCAGCTTGCCGCTGGCTTCCTTGATGGCTTCAATATTCGGCGCTGCCTCGGCCAGCCGTACCACCGTCGCCGGCTCCAGATTCGCCGCCGTCCGCCCGGGCACGTTATAAAGCGTTACCGGGATGGGCGCCACCGCCTTGGCCAGGGCCAGAAAGTGCTGAAATTGCCCTTCCTGCGTAGGTTTGTTGTAGTAGGGATTGGCCGACAGAATCGCATCTACGCCGCGCACTTGGCGCAGCAGCGCGGCCTGGCGTAGCAGCGTGCGCGTGGAGTTGTGCGTGCATCCGGCCCACACCGGCACCCGACCGCCGGCCGCATCCACCACCAAGTGAATGGTATGCAGCCACTCGTCTTCGTCCAGTGTGGCCGCCTCGCCCGTGGAGCCGCAGGCCACCAGAAAATCGATGCCCGAGTCAATCTGCCAGTTCACCAGCGCCCTGAGCGCCGCTTCGTCGAGCGAGCCGTCTGCCTTGAATGGCGTGACGATTGCCGTACCGCAACCCGTAGTTTCCATCACAGGTGAGTGTATAACGAACGGCGGCCACGCGGCCTTCCCGCCTCAAATCCCGCAGCCTGCGCTCTCGTGCCTCGTCCTCTATCAGGTTCGTTCACGCAGAAATGCCGGAATATCCCGCGCGCCCTGGGTCACAGCCACAATCTCGATTCGCTCCCTTTTGACTCGGTAAAGAATCAGGTACGTACCCACCGGCCAGAAGAGGATTGGGTACGCGGTCAGGTCTTCCCGCTTGTGTCCCATCCCAGGGGCTCGGGCAAGAGCGTCGAACGCATCAAAGAGCCTTTCGATCCAGCGGTCGGCGGCGTCGATGTTGTCCTCGGCAATGTACTCCCAAATCTCGTCCAGGTCTTGCTCGGCGCCGATGCCGAGAACGTACTTCTTCATGCGCTGATCTTTCTCCGCGTGCGGGATCTTTGCTCGAGCCGCTTCCGCACTGCATCCGGTTCGGCGAACTCGCCACGATCGAGCGAAGCCAGCCTGGCCCCAAGTTCCTGGTTGAAGGCGGCAAGCTGGACCGCCCGTGCCCGGTCATGCTCTTCGAGCAGCCGCAGCGCTTCGCGGATGACCTCGCTGGCCGAGTTGTACCGGCCTGATTCGACTTTGGCTGAGACGAACTTGTCCAACTCGGGGGTCAGTGAAACATTCATGGGGAATAATCTCCTGTCTATGATGCTGGGCCGAATAACAGGCTTTGTCAATGTTCGGTATTTCTGTTGATAGGAATCACCGTTTCAGAAGCGGGATCGGGGCACTTGTTTCTTTGCGAGATTGCAGGCGCGACCCACCCTCCGCATGACCGCGTACCGTGCCCTCTAGCCATGCGACAGTCTTGCCACCGCGGCATCGACGGAATCCTTCATTGTGCCGGAGGAATTTTTTAGCTCCTGTTGAAGCAGGCGATATTTCTCCAGCGACTCCTCTCGCTTCCCGCTGATCTCCAGCAGGTTGGCATGGATGAAGTCGTGATTCAGGTTGTGGACCTCTGCCTCGCTTGTGTTGTCGTCAAGCCATAAATAGGTTTGCCAGGCTTCATTCGGAGGAACGGCGGAAAGGGACTCCGTCAGCTCCTTGTGATCCGTAACCAGGGGGTCAAGGCAGAAGCTCAGGATGCGGCTCTTGTACGCTTCGTCAAGCGGCTCGCCCGCTTTGCGCATGTCGTTGGCGGCCTTGATCTGTGCAGCCCTCGCTCCCGGCTCGTCGAGATGGAGGAGTCCGCCGATCTGCATCTTTCTTACCAGGGGGCGCGCCTTGCCGGTGGAGACAGCGACGTCGAAATGATGTATCGCCTCGCTGAAGTTGCCTCCGTTCTGCAGCATCCAGTTGCCCAGCATCGCGTTCGCATACACATTGGAGGGGTCTGCTGCCAGCGCGGCGCGAAGGTTCTGCTCGGCGGCGGGGCCGAACTCCCGTTCCGCAGTGTGCTGGTTGAGCCAATGCGCCCAGCCCAGGTGCGCCTGCACGTCCGCGGCCTGCGATCCTTTGGTCCGCGTCAGCCCGGCTTCGAGTATGGCAAAGATCTGGTCCAGTGCCGGCCCGGCGAGGTCTTCTGCGTGCTGGTCTTCCCGGACGGTCACGTGAAAGTTCTCAGCCCATTGCATGGCTGTGTTCAATTGCAAATCGAGCACTGGCCGGTCCAGGGGGTCGGCCTTGAGAAGGTCGCCGTAGGTCTGCACAGCGGCCTGATAGTCCTGCTGACTTGCCTGTGTCTCGGCTAGCGCCAACTTCACCTGCCGTTCCGTCTTTGCTTTGTGATGGTTCACAAGCCACGTGACTCCGCCGCCGAGTGTGGCGAACAGCCCAATGAGCGCGGTGATGCCGCCCACCCAGCCCATGACGACAGGCCACGCCTTTTTGGCGCCCTGCTCCAGGTTTTTGATTTCTTCTCCCATGGGATACTCCGCAGGGTTGAGGTTGGCGTATCGCGCGCGCTCAGACACGCTACGCGATTTTACGTCAGGCAAGCGGAAGCGGCTATGCGGAATTTGCGTCCTGCCAAGGCTGAGTTCCGAGCGCTACAACTGGTCGAAGATCTCGCGGAACTCCCAGGCGCCGGATTTCCCGGCCAGCCACTCGGCGCCGCGAATCGCACCCAGGGCAAAGCCGCGCCGCGAATAGGCGTCGTGCTTTAGCTCCAGATAATCGTCCGGTCCGGCGGCGGTCACAATGTGTTCGCCCTTGGCGTCGCCCACGCGGTGCGACGTGACCGGAATCTCGATGCCCGGCTGCGCCGCCAGGATGATCTCTTTGAGAGTCAGCGCGGTGCCCGAGGGAGCGTCGAGCTTTGAGGTGTGGTGTGTCTCGTTGATCGAAAACTTGTAGCCTTCGAGCCTGGCCAGTTCGCCAGTCAGCCGGAACAGCTTTTGCACCCCAATTGAAAAATTGCTGCCGTAGAGCAGTGCGCCGTCGCGCCTGTGCGCCAGGGCTTTCATGTTGGCCACATGCGCGTACCATCCCGTCGTTCCCACCACAATGCGCCCACCGAGCGCCAGCACAGCGCGCATGTTTTCCACTGCGGCTTCGGGCGCGGTGAAATCGATCACCACGTCCACGCCGGCCAGGTTGGGCGCGGTCAGCGCCGAGGCGTGCTGGTTCTCTTGGATGTCCAGGGTGCGCACGCCGTGTCCGCGCTCGCGGGCCACTTCCGCCACCAGGCTGCCGGTTTTTCCCTTGCCCAATACCAGGAACAGCATGATTACCTCGTGGGTTCGGCGGCCATCTTGTGCGCTTCCACGTCGAAGATTTCCGGATCGGGTTCTTTAAAGAATGCTGCGTGCAGCGAGCGCACGGCCTCGTCTGCGTCTTCCTCTTCAATCATGAAACTCATGTTGATTTCGCTGGCCCCTTGCGAGATCATGCGCACGTTGATGTGACGGATGGCAGCGAACACCTGTGCGGCAATCCCGTTCTGTCCGCGAATGTCTTCGCCCACCATGCACACCAGCGCCTTCTTGCCTTCGTATTTCACGTCCGCGTGCTTGCTCAGGTCGGCGGCGATCAACGGCAGCTTATCGTTGGAGTCCACGGTCAGCGACACTGACACTTCGCTGGTCGAAACCATGTCCACGGGGCACTTGTGCTTGTCGAAGATGGCGAAAATTTCGCTCAGGTAGCCGTGGGTCATCAGCATGCGGCTCGCCACCACGTCGATGATGGAAAGCTTCTTCTTCACCGCGATCGATTTGAATGGGCTCTTGCAGTGCGGCGCCAGCGAGATGATGCGCGTGCCCTCGTTGGAGGGGTTGCGGCTGTTGAGCACCAGCACCGGGATGTTCTTCTTGACCGCGGGCAGAATCGTAGCCGGGTGCAGCACCTTGGCGCCGAAGTAAGCCAGCTCCGACGCTTCCTCAAAGCTGATTACCCTCACCCGCAGGGCGTCCGGGCACACGCGCGGATCGCAGGTCATGATGCCGTCCACATCGGTCCAGATTTCAATGGCGTCCGCAGTCAGCGCGCCGCCCACCAGCGCGCCGCTTAAGTCGGAACCGCCGCGGCCCAGCGTGGTGGTGATGCCGGCCTCGTTGGATGCGATAAAGCCGCCCATCACCGGCACCTTGCCCTGGTTGAGCAGCGGGCGCAATTTTTCAGCCGCGCGCTTTTCGATCACGGCTTCGAGCGGAGTCGCCTTCTGATACTGCGAGTCGGTCAGGATGATTTCGCGTGCGTCCACATGCGCGGCATCCATGCCATGCTCGCAAAAAGCCGCCGCGACCATGCGGCTTGAGATACGCTCGCCGTAGCTGACGATCAGGTCCGAGATGCGCGGTGTCAGCTCCAGAATGGCCGCCAGGCCGCGCAAAATCTCGTCCAGCGAGTCGAATTTCTGATCGATCAGGTTGACCAGCGCGGCGGAGTTCTTGGGGTCTTTGATCAGCGCACAGGCGGTGTCGCGATGCCGCGAACGCAGCCGGGAACTGATGGCCAGGGCGCCTGTGCGGTCACCTTGCGCAGCGGCCGAGGCGGCGCGTAGCAACTGGTCGGTGACTCTCGCCAGCGCGCTCACCACCACCACCGGTTGTTTACCCTGCGCCACCCGTCCGGCCACGATGGCCGCGGTGCGCGAGATGGCTGTCTGGTCCTCTACCGACGTGCCGCCGAACTTCATCACCACCAGGCTCATGCGAGTCTTCCCATTGTTGCAGTGTAAGGTCAAACGGCTTGCGCAGGTGTCTCAGGCGCGCGCGGCGGCCTCTGCAGCAGGTTCCAATTTGCCCAGACTTGCCAATAGTTCGGCATTCAGAATCGCCGCGCCTGCTGCTCCGCGAATCGTATTGTGGCTGAGCGCAGTAAACTTCCAGTCCAGCACGTTGCAGGGACGCAGCCGGCCCACGGTCACCGCCATGCCGCGGCCGCGGTTGCGGTCCAGGCGCGGTTGCGGTCGGTCGTTTTCTGGAGCCCACTCGATGGGCTGATCCGGGGCCATGGGCAATCCCTGCCCGGTCAGCGGGCGAAATTCCGCCCATGCAGCCAGAATGTCTTCGCGCGTGGCCGGCCTGCCCAGCTTGTTCCCCAGCTTGATGCTCACGCTTTCCGTGTGGCCGTCCTCCACCGCTACACGATTGCAGTGGGCGCTGATGCGCGCCGCCAGCGGCGTTACGGCGTGGCCCTCCAGCCGGCCCAGCAGCTTCAGGGTCTCGGCCTCCATCTTTTCCTCTTCGCTGCCGATGTAGGGCACCACGTTGCCCAGGATGTCCATCGACGGCACGCCGGGGTAGCCCGCGCCGCTGATGGCCTGCATGGTGGTCACAAGAATCTGCTCGATGCCGAAGCGCTCCTCGATCGGCTTCAGCGCCATCACCAGGCCAATGGTGGAGCAGTTGGGGTTAGTCACCATGTAGCCCCCAGACTCCCGCCGCGACGGCTGCTCCTCGATCAGGTGCAGGTGGTCGGCGTTGATTTCGGGAATCACCAGCGGCACGTTGGGAGCCATCCGATAAGCGCTGGAGTTCGAAATGACCGCGCAGCCCGCGTTGGCAAATCGAGGCTCCAGTTCGCGGGCGATAGCGGCGTCCAGCGCGGCAAAAATAATCTTCGGCGCGCCTGCGGGATCGGCCGGCGCCACGGTCATCTTGGCGATGCGCGGGGGCAGGGGAGTATCCAGCCGCCACTTCGCGGCCTCGCCGTAGAGCTTGCCGCTGGAGCGGTCGCTGGCCGCCAGCCACGCGATCTCGAACCACGGGTGGTTCTCAACCAGCTGAATGAAGCGTTGGCCGACCATTCCGGTCGCGCCGAGGATGCCGATGGGATATTTTTTTTGCATGACCTTGAACACTCCAGTGTACAGGAGGCCGTGCGGAGAACCAGCAAAATACCTGCTCGCGCGGTGCGAGATCCAGGTTGCCAATCCGCCTGGCACGGTTGGGTGCTTCCTGGAAAGGGAAACTCAGAGGGGCACTACCAATTGATCCCGGGCGGCATGAATTTGCCGGCCAGTTGACTGATGATACTTCCGCGAGTGACCGCCAGATCATTCAGCGCCTTCCGCGCCGCGAGCAGGACCTCGGCATTGTGCGGGGCTCTGGGTACGTAATCCTTGCCGAGGAACTGCTTTCTCAGCACTTCAATTTGCTGCACTGAGCCCAAGAGGCTTTTCGCATAGGCCTGATTTAAGTTCTCGATCTCGCCTTTGCTTCCGGACGGCAGCTCAAGAAGTCCGCTTTGCACGGGCAGATCATGACCCCACCACCACGCATGCTGATCGAACTCGAGATATTGTTTGCCGAAGGATCGCTCATGCTCGGCCTGGGCGGCCTTGTAGCCCTTGGGATTGGACTCAGCTTCCTTGTTGAACATCTCGATAGAGGTCACGATTGCGTTGAGCTGCGCGTCGTCGGCGAGAGACTGCTTCAGGATGTCGCGTGCCTCGCTGACCCGCTGTTCCTGCAGGACACGCCGATGCGACGAATTCTCGCTGATCCAGGGAACCAACAGGCACGATAGAGTGCTGCCGATCAGCAGGAGCATCAATGGATGTTCCCAAATGGACAAATACCACTTCTGGTCTCTTTGATGGTAGTTACTCACGTCGGCCTCCTCTACGGCGGGAAAGTTGCACTGATATTAACCGTTGCAATCGAGCAACACGAAGATGTGCCCCCTGCATTGTTCATGAGACCCGGGAAAGCGCGAACCTCAACCCCGCGCCTCTCCACGGAATACGGCCGATTCCTGAGCGCACTTCCGGTCCGGCTTAGGAGGTAAATGGCAATAAATTCATAAATATGCTGTCAGCAAACACCGTCGACAAATCGCCAGGAGAGCGAGCGGCTCACTGTCCGGCAGGAAGATACAGATTCAGGTTTCTGGCGCGGTTGAGCTTGAGAGTCGCGGCACGGTCGATCTCGCTCATGGAAATGCGCAGGTGCTTGTCATCGGGATCGACGTAGTGCAGGCCGTCGTCAGAGGCGAAGACGGTCACGGCCGAGAGGGTCGAACCGTCCCTGAGGACAATGGCAAAGGCCGGTAGTTCGGAGGTTGGCGAGGGCGCGGAGGGGGAAGAAGTTGCGTCTGCGGCGGGCCATTTGTATTCCAGGATCACAGCATGCCCCTGCAGCGGCTCGACGACGGGCGGCGCAGGCGGCTGAACGTAGGGCGGTCGCTGCTGAACAACAAGGACCGGCGGAGGCGCGTCCATATACGCGTCGCCGGAGTCGTAGGGCAGGTAAGGGTAGCCTAATCCGTAGGGCGAGCGGGCCCGGGCGCGGCTGAAACCGTTGCCATGACGGGCGAAACCAGGCCCGGCACCGCCGCGGCGCTGGGCGCAGGCCTCGTTCGCCACACTCACCGCAAGGAGCGCAAACAAGCAGAGCAGGGTCGTCCGCCGCATGGCCAGCCCTCGTAAGGCGGAGTATAGCACCCGGGCATGCAATTGTTAATCCTGGGCGGATGGTGGCCAATCTGAAGCGGGTCGTGCCCTCTAACCCAGCGCCGCCAGCACCGCGTCGGCAAACTGGCTGGTCCCCGCTTTGCCGCCCACGTCGCGGGTCAGCGTCTTGCGCTCCTGGTAGACCGTCTCCAGCGCCTTTTGCACCTTGTCTGCGACGGCTGCCTCGTCCAGGTGGCGCAGCATCAGAATCGCGGACTGCAGCAGCGCCGTGGGGTTGGCGATGTCCTTGCCCGCGATGTCCGGGGCCGAGCCATGCACCGCTTCAAAGATGGCGCATTCGGTGCCCAGGTTCGCCCCTGGCACCAGCCCCAGCCCGCCCACAAACGCCGAGCACAAATCGCTCACGATGTCGCCGTAAAGATTTTCCAGCAGCAGCGTGTCGTACTGATACGGATTCATCACCAGTTGCATGCAGGTGTTGTCGATCAGGTGCTCGCCGTAGAGCACATCCGGAAATCCCTCCGCCACCTTGCGCGCGCAGCGCAGAAACAGCCCGTCGGAGAGCTTCATGATGTTGGCTTTGTGGATGGAGTGAATCTTCTTGCGCCCATGCTTGCGCGCATATTCGAACGCGAACTTGGCAATGCGCGTGGAGCCCTTCTCGGTGATGACCTTGATGCTCTCCACCACGCCGGGAACCACTTCATGCTCCAGCCCAACGTACTCGCCCTCCGTGTTCTCGCGCACGATGATCAGGTCCACCCCGGGCCATTTTGTTTCCAGGCCGGGAAGATTCTTGATGGGGCGGAAGTTCGCGTAGAGGTCGAACTTCTTGCGCAGGGTCACGTTGATGCTTTTGAAGCCCCCGCCGATGGGTGTGGTCACGGGCCCCTTCAGGGCCACGCGGTTGCGCTCGATCGATTCGTAGAGCGCGGTGGGAATGTATTCGCCGAAGATTTCAAAGGCCTCGGCCCCGGCGGCAAAGCGTTCCCACTCCCACTTCACGCCCGTGGCCTCGAGGATGCGAACCACCGCCTGCGTCACCTCCGGCCCAATGCCGTCGCCGGGAATCAGCGTTACTTTGTGGGTCTTTGTCTCCGCCATTATTTTTTCCCCTTGCTTGTTCGATGGCTGTCCAGCAGTCCTTCCAGTTCTTCTTTGAACTCGCGCACATCCTTGAAGTCCCGATAGACCGAGGCGAAGCGGATATAAGCCACCGTGTCCAGGCCTTTCAGATGCTTCATGATCAGCTCGCCAATCTCGTTCGTAGTGCGCTCGCGCTCCGGAGCTTCCATGAGAAAGCTCTCCGTCGAGTCCACGATGGCCTCCAGCTTGATTGAAGGCACAGGCCGCTTTTCGCAGGCGCGCAGCAGTCCGCTCAGAACCTTTTGCCGGTCGAAGCGCTCCCGGCGGCCATCCTTCTTCACCACCATGTAGGGAATCTCGTCGATGCGCTCGTAGGTGGTGAAGCGCCGGTTGCAGCTCTCGCACTCGCGCCGCCGCCGAATGGAGTCGGCCTCCTTGCTTTCGCGCGAGTCCACCACGCGATCCTGCCCGAAGCCGCAATAGGGACACTTCATGCCACGTTGATTCTACGGCAAGGATGGGATCGCGTGGCAGTGTTCACTGAACAGGAACCAGCAGCGTCTTGCCCGCCACGGCGGTCAGTCCGTCCAGGGTGTCGAGAAAGGCGTTGGCAATTTGTGGCGCGTCGGCCAGGTGCCAAAGCAGTTCAGCGTTGTTCCAGGCTGCCTCCCGCGCTGCAGACATGCTCCACGCCGCCAGGGTGTCGTCGAGCTGCGAGACCGGCGGCAGCGCATCGCCGGGCAGGCGCACGCGCAACGTCTGCTTGGCCGCGTCGATCAGGCTGTCGAGCGTGGCGTTGAGCGCGGTGTAGTCGTTGTAATGCGTGCTGCCGTGCGCTGGTGCAACGCCTGCGGCCTGGCAAATGGCGACGATGGCCTGCGGCAGGTCGTGGTTGATATGGGCGTTCATGCCCGCCATGGCAAACTGGATGCGCGCAATCATAGGCTGATTGCGCTGATCGAAGAGAGTCTGCCAGCAGCCGGGTGTTGCCTGGCCCGTGAGAGAGGTCTGGATCGCGTCAAAGTAGAAGCGTGCGAACTGGACGTCGAGCGCGGCCATCCACGCAGGATCGCCAAATTCGCCCGCGCTCACCCGTGCCTCCACTGCCTGGGTCACCTCGAGATAAAGCCAGTTGAACCACTTCAGGCCGTCGCCATCCGCGCAATTGGTCTCGATGGCCTGCATGATCTGGACCACGTCCGCAACCGATTGCGGGGTGGATCGAACTGCGGTCACGAGCGTGGGGTCGTAGGGGAACATGGTGTGCCATCATAGCCGGGCCCGGAGGCGGCTGGAAAGTGGATTACGCTCTCCGGTCTCATTTGCCTGGCAAAGCATGAAGCCAAACCCATCCCACGCTCCGTAATGATTGGACCATGGTCAAGCATCGCTGCCAGAGCGTTTGCATCTACAGGATAAGAAAGGCTTCTGCAAGCCAAGGAAGAGGTGGTTCCTGTCTTCTCTCTGAGCCGGCAGAAGAATCTGAAAAATTGGCCAAGAAAGTTGCGGAGTTATTTGTTGAAGTTCTTGCGGCTGCCGGCGTAGAGCGCATCTACGGCGTGGCGGGCGATTCGCTCAACGGCATCACCGACTCGGTCAGGGTGCGCAATGGCATCGAGTGGGTGGGTGTGCGACATGAGGAGACGGCTGCCTTCGCTGCCGGAGCCGAAGCCGCGCTGACCGGAAAGCTGGCCGTCTGCGCGGGAAGTTGCGGGCCCGGCAATCTGCACCTCATCAACGGCCTCTACGATTGCCAGCGCAGTCGCGTGCCGGTTCTGGCCATTGCAGCCCACATTCCCTCTCAGGAAATCGGCAGCAGATACTTTCAGGAGACGCACCCCGAGCACATCTTCAAGGAGTGCAGCCATTACTGCGAGTTGGTTTCCCATCCCTCGCAGATGCCGCGCACGCTGGAGATCGCGATGCAGACTGCCATCTCGAAGCAGGGCGTCGCCGTGGTCGTCATCCCTGGCGATGTGGCTCTCTCCGATGCCGTCAACCCTGAGCGGCGCGTCAACTTCAGCTATGTGCGGTCCGACGTAACTCCCCGGCCGGAAGAGCTTGAGCGCCTGGCCACGGAGCTGAATAAGGCACAAAAGGTGACCATCCTGGCGGGGGCCGGATGCGCTGGAGCACATGACGAGTTAGTGGCGCTGGCAGGCAAGCTGCAGGCCCCTATCGTTCACGCCATCCGGGGCAAGGAATTCATCGAATATGACAACCCCTACGACGTGGGCATGACCGGCCTGCTCGGATTTTCGTCCGGCTACCACGCCATGATGAATTGCGACACGCTGCTGATGCTGGGCACCGATTTCCCCTACCAGCAGTTCTATCCGAAGAAGGCGCGCATTGTGCAGATCGACCTCCGCCAGGAGCAGTTGGGACGCCGCAGCCGCCTTGACCTGGGTGTTGTGGGCGGCATTGCAGAGACTCTGCGCGCACTGCTTCCGGCCATCGGGCAAAAGCGCCATCGCGCTCACCTGGACGCCTCGCTCAAACACTATCGCGAGGCGCGCAAGGGCCTGGACGATCTGGCGACGGGAAAGCCCGGTCAGGTCCCCATCCATCCGCAGTATGTGGCCAAGGTGCTGAATGAAGTAGCCGCGGAGGACGCTGTCTTTACCGTGGATGTGGGCACTCCCGTGATTTGGGCGGCGCGCTACCTCACCATGAACGGAAAGCGGCGGTTGTTGGGCTCGTTCAATCACGGGTCCATGGCCAATGCTTTGCCGCAGGCTATTGGAGCGCAGGTCTCTCATCCCGGCCGCCAGGTCATCACGCTCTCCGGCGATGGCGGCGTCTCCATGCTGATGGGCGACTTGCTCTCACTCCGGCAACTGAATCTCCCCGTGAAGCTGGTAATTTTCAATAATGGATCGCTGGGCTTTGTGGAGTTGGAGATGAAGGCTACCGGATTCCTGAGCCATGCCACTGACCTGGTTAATCCTGATTTTTCAAAGATCGCAGAAGGGACGGGAATCCTGGGCCTGCACGTGGATGACCCGGAGCAGGTTCGTCCCACGCTCCAGAAGGCCTTGGCACATAACGGCCCGGCGCTGATCGATATTGCGGTAAACCGGCAGGAACTGGCCATGCCGCCATCGCTGAAGCTGGATCAGATTGTCGACTTCAACCTGTACATGATGAGGGCCATTCTGAACGGACGCGGAGACGAGATCGTTGACCTTGCCCGCACCAACTTGTTCCGCTAGGGCCTAACTCAGGAACTCCGCAATGGCGCTGACCACCGCTTGCTGCTCGTCCTCGCGCAGTTCGGGGAACATGGGCAGAGCGAGCACTTCGCGTGCCGCGCGCTCGGCTTGGGGGAAGCTGCCCTGCACGTAGCCCAGTCCCTTTAGCGCGTCCTGCAGGTGGAGCGGGACGGGGTAGAAAATCTCCGAGCCAATGCCGCGCGCGGTTAGAAACTCCCGCAGGGTATTGCGGCGGACGGTGCGTATGACGTACTGGTGCCATACGTGGCGGCTGCCCGGTACCTCCTGGGGCAGGATCACGCCATGGATGGGACAGGTGCCGGGTTCGGCCAGTCCGGCGGCGGTAAACAACTCGTGGTAGCGGGTGGCCAACTTTCGGCGAGCCTCGTTCCAGCCGTCGACGTACTTGAGCTTGACCTGAAGAAGGGCTGCCTGAAAACCATCCATGCGGGTGTTCCAACCCATCTCGTCGTGGTAGTAGCGGCGGCGCATGCCGTGCTGGCGCAGCATGCGCGCCCGCTCGTCCAGCTTATCCGAGTCGGTGGTTACCATCCCGGCGTCGCCGCAGGCGCTCAGGTTCTTGGTGGGATAAAAGCTGAAAGCCGCGGCGTCGCCCAGGGCTCCTGCCTTCACTCCGTTCCACTCCGCGCCCCAGGCCTGAGCAGCATCCTCGATCAGGGCCAGTTTGTGTTCCACTTCGATCCGGACAAAGGAGTACCAGTCGGCGCACTGGCCAAACAGATGCACTGGCAGAATGGCGCGTACATCTGCGCCGCGCGGCCCTTCCAGAACCGCTTCGACGGCTGTCGGATCCAGGTTGAAGGTGGCGGCCTCGATGTCGGCCAGCACCGGGGTGGCGCCGGCGCGCAGAATACTGCTCACCGAGGCAAAGAAGCTGAAAGGGGTGGTCACCACGGCCATTCCGGGGCTGACGCCCGCCGCGGTCAGGGCCAGCCATAAGGCGTCGGTGCCTGAAGAGCATCCGATGGCGTGGGCTACGCCCACCCGCTTCGCCGCGGCCTGCTCAAAGGCGGCTACCGGCTCGCCAAGAATGAATTGCTGCGTCTCAAGTACATGGCCAACGGCCTCCAGCAGTTCCTCATGGAGCGGCTGGTATTGGCGCTTAAGGTCCAGCATGGGCACATCTTGGGCCTCGCAAGCCGGAAGTGCTGGCTCTGCCGGAGGTACTGCAGATTTGGCTGTCCTTTTCACCTGACCATGGTATCAGCCGATGAGGAGGCGCTATCCCACCGTTTGAGTGCCCAAGGGAGGTTTCTGGCAGCGGGATTCAGTTGAAATGGCCGATAAGCTTCTATAATGTTGTCACATTGCGGGATTTTCCGGCTTTGGGGTTTCCAGCGCCGTCCCCGCTGATTTGTATGCACATTCAGGTGCAAACTGGTTGCACCCAAACTACCCCCCAACAGAGAGAGGGAGATCGGCATATGGAGAACAAGCCGGCACAGAATATTCAGGACACCTTCCTGAATACGGTCCGCAAGGACAAAACCCCCATTACGATTTATCTGGTCAGCGGCGTCAAGCTTACCGGAAAGATCCGCTCCTTTGACAAGTACTCCGTGCTGCTGGAGAACAACAGTCAGGAGCAACTGATCTTCAAGCACGCCATTTCGACCGTGGTGAGCAACCGCGCCGTGATGCATACAGAGCATCGTCCGACTGCGCTCACCGGAATGGGCCCGGCGGCAGTGCCGGCGGTCGCCCCGATTCCTGCCACCGCGGAGCAGAGATAATACGCGGGAGCGCCCTCAATTGACGGCTGTTGAAGGCGGCACAGGCGGCCGTTCGGGATTTCCGGCGACGGGTTCTGGTCGCTGGGGTGGCGGACAGGAACGCGCGGTTCTCGTGGGGGTTGACCTGGGGGGCAGCTCGCGCAGCACACGCTACGGCGTCGCAGGGGCGCGCTGTGCGGCAGTGTGTTCCGACCGTCAAGACAATCCTGCCGATGCGCCCACGACCTCCGCGCTGGAGCCACGCGCCGTGCAAGCCCCCGCAGCACAAGCTGCCAGGGGTGCTGGCACGGGTTTGGACACCGAAGAGTCCCTGGCCGAGTTTCGTGAACTGGTAGCGAGCGCTGGCGGCGAGGTCGCAGCCGAGCTGCTGCAGCGTCGTGCCCGTCCTGACCCAGCCACGCTGATCGGCGCCGGCAAGGTGGAAGAGGTGGCTGGGGTTGCCGCCTCAGTCAACGCCGACCTGGTGCTCTTCGACCATGACCTGACGCCCACCCAGCTCCGTAACCTTGAAGCCGCCCTGCCGTGCCGTGTGCTGGATCGTACGCAGCTGATTCTGGACATCTTTGCTCGCCATGCGCGCACCCGCGAAGGCCAGTTGCAGGTGGAACTGGCGCAGCTTGAATACATGCTGCCCAGGCTCACCGGCAGGGGCAAGGCCATGTCCCAGTTGGGCGGCGGCATCGGTACCCGCGGTCCTGGCGAAACCAAGCTCGAAACCGACCGCCGTCAAATCCAGCGCCGCATCGACCAGCTCAAGCTTGATCTGGAATCGGTACGGCGTGTCCGTAAACAGCAGCGCCAGCGGCGGGAGTCGGTTCCGGTGCCCACGGTAGCTCTGGTGGGCTATACCAACGCCGGCAAGAGCACGCTCTTCAACCGCCTGTCTGGCGCCGGGGTTCTGCAATCGCCGCGCATGTTTGCCACCCTCGACCCCAAACTTCGCGCCATCGAATTGCCGAGTCGGCGCAAAGTTCTCCTCTCCGATACGGTTGGCTTTATCCGCAACTTGCCGCATACCCTGGTCACCAGCTTTCGAGCCACGCTGGAAGAGGTGCAGCAGGCCGAGGTGCTGCTGCACGTGCGCGACGCCAACTCCACCTATGGCGAGGAGCAGAAAACGCAGGTGGAAAAGGTGCTGGCCGAACTGGAGGCGCTGGGCAAGCCGCGCATCGAGGTACTGAATAAGGCCGACCTGCTCACTGACCACGAGCGCACGGGGCTCCAAACCCGCAAGGGCGCCGGCGAGGTGATGGTCTCGGCGCGCACGGGGGAGGGAATGGACGCGCTGCGCGAGGCCATTGACCGCGCCCTCTTTTCCGATCCCGTGGTCGAAGCCGAGCTCTGTGTTCCTCAGCAGGAAGGTGCCGTGCTGGCTGCCATCGATGCGGGGATGGTTGTGCGGCAGCGGAAATACGAGGGCAATCTCGTTCGCCTCACCGTGAGTGGACCCGCTTCGCTGGTGGGGCGGTTACGCCGGTACCGGCAGCGGGGCGATTAGCTTGCTGTTCGTTCCGGCGGTGGTTGAATCATGTGTTGCCACACTTCCCCTTTGACATTGAAGACCCCGCCTATCCAGGTTGCCCTCACTTTTTCGTGATCAAGGACAAATCCGCAGGAGAAACGGATGGATGTGTCTCCATTCACCGCCGCCACCCGACGGATCTACCGTACTTCTCAACGTGTGAGCTAGTCGTCGCGTGCATTGAGCAGCCTTTTCTACCTTCACTTCCGTAGAAACCCTTGGCTGCCGAGCAAGCGCACTTCGAACCCAGTTCCTGTCATGGGATTTTCTCCAATCGCCTATGATGAAAATGCGAGGACTATGTCCGAATTCCGCACCAACAAACCACCCATCGATCATCTGGGCTCGAAGGAGATTTCATGAACCCGGTCCCTGCCGACGAGGGCCCCTCTATTACCACTCTCTCCAGCCGCGAGATCTATCGCAATCACTGGCTGCGCCTGCGCGAGGACGAAATCCTGCGCTCCAATGGCCACAAGGGCATTTACAGCGTGATTGAGAAACACGACTGCGCCGTTATTCTGCCCCTCGAAAACGGAAGAGTGTGGCTGGTGGAACAGTTTCGCTACACCATCCAGGAACGCGCCTTGGAGCTGCCCCAGGGTGGATGGGAGATGGAAGTAGACAAACCTGAGGAACTTGCGCGCGGCGAACTGAAAGAGGAACTAGGCCTTGAAGCCGCGGAGATGACCTATCTGGGAACGCTGTGGATTGCTTATGGCTTTACACGGCAAAAGCAGCACGTGTATCTCGCCACCGGCCTCAGCCCCACCGGGACTGATCGCGACGACGAGGAGCATGACCTGGTCATCCACTCAGTTCCAGTGGAGGAGTTTGAGCAGATGATGCTCACCGGAGCCATTCGCGACGCCAGCACAATTGCCGCATGGGGACTGTATCAGATGTGGAATGCACGGCGCCGGTAGCAAGGCACAAGGAGTTTGCCGCCGCGGGCGATGCGTATCGCCGAGTGGACGTTGGAACGAGCAAACGAGTGCATGTTTGCTGCCTCCCGCTTACGGCCGCTCCTCGATCGGAATCCAGTGCGACGGGTAGACCGGGCCGATGTACTCCGCGCGCGGACGAATCAGGCGATTGTCGTCCAATTGCTCAATGACGTGCGCTGTCCAGCCGGCGATGCGGCTGATGGCGAAGATGGGCGTGTAGAGGTCAATGTCGATGCCCAGGGTGGCATAGGTTGAGGCGGAGTAGAAGTCCACGTTGGCGTTGAGTTTCTTGTCCTGGTTGATATAGAGTTCGATGGCCCGCGACATCTCAAACCACTTGGGCTGGCCGGAATCCTTGCCCAGTTGCTCGCTCATCTTGCGCAGGTGGGTGGCGCGCGGATCCTCAGTCTTGTAGACCCGGTGTCCGAATCCGGAGATTTTCTGCTTGGCGGCCAGCATGCCCTTTACATATTCCACCGGGTCGGCGCCGGCTTTGTCGATCAAGTGGAGCAGGCGCATGACGCCTTCATTGGCGCCCCCGTGCAGAGGTCCTTTCAGGGCGCCGATGGCTCCGGTGATGGCGGAGTGAATATCGGAGAGGGTGGCCGCGATGACTCGGGCGGCGAAGGTGGACGCATTCAACTCGTGGTCGGCGTGCAGGATCAGCGCGATATCCAGAGTGCGGGTCGCCGTCTCGGAGGGCTTGACGCCATTCAGCATCCACAGAAAATTTCCTGCGTGGCTCAGCGAGCGGTCGGGCGGTACAATCTCCAATCCTTTGCGCAGCCGCTCATAGATGGCCACGATCATGGAGATCTGCGCGGTCAGGTTATAACTCTTGCGCACATTGGCGTCGTGGGAGCAATCCTTCTCGTCGGCATCGTAAAAGCTCAAAGCCGAGACCGCAGTGCGCAGCACCTCCATGGGCGAAGCGGTCGGGGGAAACCTGCGCATCATGTCCACGATGCCCTGGTCGATCGACCGGGCCAGCGCTAGTTGCGATTGGAATTCGCGCAGAGCGAGCTGGTTGGGCAGGTGGCCATTCCACAGCAGGTACGTGGTTTCCTCAAAAGTCGAATTCACGGCCAGCTCGTGAATATCGATGCCCCGATAGGCCAGCACGCCCGCTTCTCCGTCGATCCAGCAGATCCCGGAGTTCGCTGCCACAATTCCTTCCAGGCCCTTCCCAGCGACCGCAGTCGACATAGCCTTCGGATCCCCCTTGCGATTGTTCCTTGGCGATTTTGGCCATCGTCCCGGCTCTGAATAAGAGCCCGGCGCACAAAATACAGTAAAGTTCTTTATAGCGTAGCGGTTCCAACCTTGTCACGGTGGGTGGGATTCGCGGCGACAGAAACGAGCGTAATTATCGCGCCGGAAGCCACGGACCACGCGGGTTTTCCAACAAAACAGCGCCATTTTTCTATATTCTGTAGAATCTTCATTGGTGCGTGGAGCAAGTTCTCCACTTCGCGAAATCTGGGCTCCCATTTCCTGGGGGAGTGGAGACTCCCAATAAAAAAAACCGTTGTGGCATCTAAACGGATGGAGAACGCCTTCACAAAAAATGCGGCATTTGTAGAGAGCCGCCATGGAAGAGAGAGGTGCATATGAGTGAAATTGACGAAACTCCTAGAACCTATTCCGGCGCACTGCTGGGGGTGCTTGCCGTGGCCCTGCTGTTGGCCATTGGCGGTCTGATCTGGACCTACACGCTCAGCGGCCGCGTGACGCGCCAGGAAGCGGCGCTGTCGGACGCAAACGCGCAAAACGTGAAAATGGCCGCCCAACTGCGCGAAACCAACGCCCGCCTGACAGTGGCTGCGGACGAATTGGGCAAGTCGATGGGGTTGACGCAGAAGCAGATGGACCAGCGGGCCGAGGAGATCATTCACCGCGAAGACGTGGCCAATCAGCGGCTTGAGGCTGCCCAGAAACAGACTGCGCAGCAGGTTACCGCCGTAGCCAGCGATGTCTCCAGCGTCAAGACCGACGTGGGCGGCGTAAAGACCGATGTGGCCAAAACGCAGAGCGACCTGGCCAGCGCCGTGGCCCAGTTGACGTCGATGAAGGGTGACTTGAGCGACCACTCCAGCCTGATCGCCCGCAACCACGATGAACTGGAAATCCTCAAGCACAGAGGCGACCGCAGTTATTACGAATTCACGCTCAATAAGGGCGACAGGAAGCCGGTAGGCACAGTCAGCCTGCAATTGAAAAAGGCTGACTTGAAGAAGAGCCGCTTCACCCTGACCGTCTTCGCCGACGACAGAAGCTACGAAAAGAAGGACCGGAATGTGAACGAGCCGCTGCAGTTCTACAGCGGTAAGGTACCGGCGCTCTATGAGATCGTGGTAAACACCATCAACTCAAAGAACCAGATCTCGGGGTATCTATCCACACCCAAGACTAGTGCTCAGTGACCGCAATCTGGGGCGCTAGCGTGAGGCTGGGCAGGTAGCGGAAGCCGAAGGTGTAATTCAGGCTTTTGCGGGCGTCCCATTGCTCCTTCGAAAGGCGAAAGGCAGAGACGAAGATCCCCTCCGCCGTCTGTCCCGCGTCGATGGTCGTTTCCGGCGACAGGGGCGTTCCGCGCCACGCTGCCAGGTCGGGATAGGCCACGAAAATCCTCTGGTAATCGCCCGGCATGGCGGCATAGCTGGTGTGGATGGCGTCATCCAGTGTCACATTCGTCATGATCTGGTGCATGAAGAGCGGCTTGTCGCTCTGGTTGTGCAGCCGCACGTGAGAGAAGACCAGCACCTGGTCAAAGGTCTCCTGCGGCATGGATGCGCCATTGGCGTCGAAACCCGCAGTGGCGGTGTGCATGGGGTGCGCCCACACCTCCAGGATCTGCCCCGTCGCGGCCGGAGGCTTTTGCCCCGCCAGCACATAGATTGCCACGGCGGTAGTGATCACGAAAGTGGCCGCGATGCCCGCAATGACCACGTGACTGGAGCCTTTGGTGTACGACTCGCCTTGGGCTGCGCCGTCCACTTCTTCCGGGGATTCCTGATGCAGCATACTCATGACGCAATTATCTTATGCTCATCCCTGCCGCATGGGCGATGAAATCCTGGGCGCACCGCATGGAAACACTTGTGCCTGTCGACTAAGAGCGCTGTCTGTGGCTGCATCCCTGTTACTGTCTACCATTCCGGCTTTGCGGTCGTGCGCGCAACGCAGCCAGGAATTCGTCCGCCCCCTTCGTATTCAGCACATCGTCGGGCCCCAGCCAGGCGCGCCGCAGTTGGCGCAGTCCGTATTCCATCTTGCCCACATGGCGCGTGTCGTGGGCGTCGGTGCTCACCACAATGCGGCAGCCCAGTTCCTTGGCCAGGCGCAGGTCGCGGTCGTTCAGGTCGAGCCGTTCCGGGGCGGCGTTGTGTTCCATGGCTACGCCCAGCTCGGCCGCGCGGCGCAGCACCGCGCCCAGGTCCAGCGAAAAAGCCTCGCGGCGCAACAGCAGGCGCCCGGTTGGATGACCAAGAATCCGTGTGTTGGGGTTCTCGATGGCGCGCAACACACGGCCCGTCATCTCCTCGCGGCTCTGTTCAAAGCGGGTGTGCACGCTGGCGATCACTACGTCCATCTGGGCCAGCACCTCGTCGTCCAGGTCCAGTGCGCCGTCGCCCAGTATGTCAACCTCAATTCCAGTAAAGACGCGGATGCGGCCCTCCATCTGCTTGTCCACTTCGCGGATGCGTTTCATGTGTTCAAGCGCCCGCTTCTCATCCAGGCCGTTGGTCATGGCCAGGTTCTTTGAGTGGTCGGTGATGGCAATGTACTGGTAACCGCGCTTCAAGGCCGCCTCGGCCATCTCGCGGATACTGTTGTGGCCGTCGGTAGCGGTGGTGTGCATGTGTACGTCACCCTGCAGATCGGCCTGCTCGATGAGCCGGGGCAGCTCGTGGCGGGCGGCAGCCTCGATCTCGCCCAGGTTCTCGCGCAGTTCTGGAGGCATCCAGTCCATGCCCAGCGCGGAGTAGATTTCCTCTTCGGTGGCGGCGGCCACGGTGGTGTTGTCGTCCAGGCGCGCCAGCGCCCATTCGCTCAGCGTATAACCCATCTTCAGTGCCCGCTGCCGCAGCGATACATTGTGCGCTTTGGAGCCGGTAAAGTACTGCAGCGCAGCGCCATAGCAGTCCGACGGCAGCAGGCGCACGTCCACCTGTAAGCTGTTGCTCAGGTGAAAACTCACCTTGTTTTCACCCTTTGCAATCATGTCGTGGATGCCGGGGTAAGCGGCTACGTAGTCCACTGCGGCGGCGGAGTTCTCGAGCCCGCACGCCGGACCGGTCACCAGCAGGTCCAGATCCCCGGCGGTCTCACGTCCGCGGCGCAGGCTGCCCGCGGGCGTCACCTTCTCGATCCCCTTGAAGGCCAGCAGGTAGGCCGAGAGACGCGCCGCTGCCTCTTCGGCCTCGTCAATGCGGAAGCGGCCTGCGCTGCGCCGATAGTCTTCGATACCCTTGCGCAGCTTTTCAATCTGCTTCGCGCCCATGCGCGGCAACCCGGCCAGGCGGCCTGCTTCGATGGCCTCGGCTAGCTGGTCGATGCTTGCGATCTTGGCCGCGTCCCACAGCAGGGCCACGGTCTTGGGGCCCATTCCGGGCAGCTTCAGCAACTCCAACAGTCCGGAGCCATACCGGGCAAGCAGTTCATCGCGCAGCGGAAGCGTGCCGGTGGCGGCAATGGCTTGCAGGTTCGCCGCCATACTCTTGCCGATGCCCGGAATCTCAAGCAGGCGCGCGGTGTCAGATGCCGCGGCAGCCAGATCCACGGTAGTCTGCTCCACGGCCTCGGCGGCGCGGCGGTAGCTGCGAATGCGAAAGCTGTCGCCGCCGTCGATCTCCAACAGGTCAGCGGTCTCCGCCAGCAAGCGCGACATGGTGGAATTGTCCATCGGATATGTCTCCGCGAACAGTATCAGCGATGACGGTGGGGAAAGGGGAGTGCAGCCTGGACCGCAGACGAACAAAGTCAACAGCTGGAAGCGCCGCGAGCGGCGGTCTCCTGGCTGGATGGAATTGTGATATGGGCCTGACGATTGGGCGCGCCCATCCCGAACCACCTGGCGGCGGCCTTGCGCTCACGCCCTGTTGTCTACGGTACTACGCGGCGTTGTGGGCGGCTGCGTCCTTGAGCCGGACAACCACGTCCGCCTGGGGACCTTTCTGGCCTTGGACGATGTCGAACTCTACGTCATCGCCCTCTTTCAGAGTCTTGTAACCGTCCAGCTGAATTGCCGAGTAATGGACGAATACATCTGGCCCGTCTTCACGTCCGATGAATCCGTAGCCCTTGGCGTTGTTGAACCACTTGACTTTGCCTTTGTACTGAGCCACAGGCTTGCCTTTCTTGCTGACTTGGTGTTTGGCGGTGAGCAAGGCACAGGGAAATGCCCACCGATACCTAGTAAGACGCCGAAACCGCGGGAAAGGTTGATTCTTCTTCAGAACCGAAGCCCATAAAGTGGGACAGCCCGATCCGCAAAAGGATCACCAGGTCTGGAGGATATTGATTCAATGCAACCGATACCACGCAAGCAGAATTCACTTCTTGCGCTTTTTCGCCAATCGCCGCGCATAAAGCAGCACGCTGGTAAGGGTCTTGCCGTCCAGAATGGCTCCTCTGTCGATCATCTTGATGACCTCTGAAAGCCTCACCAGGCGGAACTCGATATCTTCATCGTCCTCGGGGTGAGCGTCGCCTGCCATCAGCCCCTCGGCCACGAAGACCTTCATCGATTCACCCAGAAAGCCCGGACTGGCGTAGTACTCCACCAGAGGCTTCCACTTCTTCGCGCGGTAGCCCGTCTCCTCTACCAACTCCCGCTGCGCGCCGGCCAGGGCCTCTTCGCCCGCATCGAGCTTTCCCGCGGGCAGTTCCCACAGAAACTGGTTGGCGGCGTGGCGATACTGGCGTTCGATCACCACCCAGGGATCCTTCTTGCTCTTTGAGTTGTCCAGCGCCAGGATGACCACGCTGCCGTTGTGGCGGATCACGTCGCGCTCGCTCTTCTTGCCGCCGGGCTCAATCAGTTTGTCGTGCAGCACGCGGAACAGCGGCCCCTGGTACACCACCACGGAGCTGAGCAGTTTTGCTTTTTCGGCCACATCGGACTGGGCGGTCTTCCCCTTCGCGGCCTTCGCCTTCACAGCTTTTGCATTCTTTCGCAGGACTGGCTTCACAGCCTTTTCTTTTTTGGGCATTCGGATCTTTCTCCTCAATTCGCAATCAGAGAAAGTATACGCATTGTGCCGCCTTCATCCTGTCCGCTCTTGTGCATCGATTGCCCTCGCCGTGGCATCCTTATCACAGCCGTTTCTAACCGGTCGCTTTGCCGAGGATTCCCAAGGGCAAGCGAATTGAAAGCGGGCGCGTTGTCGATCGCAGACTGCCATCCCATTCCCGAGGCGCCCGGATTGAGCCGCCTCTTTCTGGACTACTGTGCCGGCGATGAGGCGGCGCGGCGGTTCTACGCCCTGAATTTGCCGGCAAGCGGTTGGCAGGCTCGCCCTCCGGTTCCCACCCACTGGCCGGAACTGGTCACTCTGCTGGCCGCACAGAATCCCTCCGCATCCGCAGCGCCTGCGCTTGACGCGCTTCGGTCCGGGGCAGGCACGGTGTTGACCGGCCAACAGGTGGGACTATTTGGCGGGCCGCTATTCACGCCCTTCAAAGCGGCCACTGCGCTGGCTCGTGCCCGCCAGGCCACAAAGGCCGGTCGTCCTCACGCCGCCATTTTCTGGCTGGCCACTGAAGATCACGACTTTGCAGAGATCAACCACGTCACCTTTCCCGCCCACCGTGAGTTGCGCAAGCTGGAGTACACAAGTGCGCCCCCGGCGCCCCGTCCCGTAGGCGCCATCCCTCTGGACGATTCGATTACGGCTCTCGTCGACGCGGCATCCGAGTTGCTTGGCTATTCCGAAGCCACGGAGGCGCTGGCCGCGGCCTATCAGCCGGGCCATACTTTCGCCCAGGCTTTTGCGGCGTTCTATTCCCGGGTCTTCGCCGCCCAGGGGCTGCTGGTGCTGGATGCCGGGGGGCGCGCGTTTCACCGCATTGGTGCGCCTGTGCTGCGCGCGGCCATCGAACGCGCCGATGAATTCCACGCCGCGCTGCTGGAACGCAACCGGGCGCTTGAGGCGTCCGGCTATCACGTTCAGGTGGCTGTCGGTGCGCAGTCCAGCCTGCTGTTTCTCATTGACCTGCGAACCGGCGCGCGCCTCGCCCTCAAGAGGCTGTCGCCGAGCGCAACTGAGCCTGCCGGTCTGTGGCAGGCCGGTCGACAGGCCTTGTCCACCGCCGATCTGCTCGGCATTCTCGATGCGGAACCGGAACGTATCTCGCCTTCGGCCCTTCTGCGGCCCCTTTTTCAGGATTTTCTGCTCTCCACCTCACTCACCATCGGCGGCCCCGCGGAGGTGGCCTACTTTGCCCAGTCCGCGGTGCTTTTCGAGCGCATTTTGGGGCGCATGACGCCGGCGGAGCCGCGTTTCTCCGCCACCTTGATCGAGCCCGCCATCGCAGACCTTCTGCGCCGCCACGAACTGACACTGGAGAAGGTCTTTGCCCAGAGTCCGGACTCCCTGGCGCAACTGCTGGCCGCGCGGGCCATGCCGGTTGAGGGCAAGCGAAAACTGGCTGCGGCGGGCTCCGCGCTGGATGCCGAACTGGTGCCGCTGATGGACTGGATGCGTGCGCTCGACGCCGGGCTGGGCCGGTCGGCGGAGACCGCTGCCAGCAAAATGCGCTACCAGATGAACCGGTTGCGGCGCCTGGCGGCCAACTTCCAGTTGCAGCGCGAGGCCTCGCTGGGGCGCCACGCGGAGGCCATTAGCCACGCGCTCTACCCCGGCGGCGTGCTCCAGGAGCGGAGCCACGGCGCGGCCTACTATTTTGCGCGCTATGGTCTTGAGCTGTCTGAGAGGCTCACAGCACAAGCCGAGGATTCCTGCGCTGGGCATGCGGCTCTGTGGCTCTAGCACAACGCAAACAAGGTCCATACCGAGTGTCGGCACAGCGCAGGCCGTATAATCCTCGCGAAGAAATATGGGGGTTTCGGTGAAGAGTTTCTTTTTCGCATTGGCTTTGGGTTTGGCGGTCAGCGCGTCGGCGCAGGTGCCAAAAATGCCCTGTACGACGCCCGATCAGGACAATGCTTTCCTGGGCATTCAAACCATCCGTCTGTGGCCCGGCGAGGCCCCGCAAGCCAAAGGGAAGAACTGCGAAGACATCCCCACGCTGACCATCTTCGAGCCCCATCCGGGCAATGGGAACGGCTCCGCTGTCGTGATCTTTCCCGGTGGCGCCTATTACGGCCTGGCCGCCAACCTGGAAGGCCGTCAGGTGGCTGACTGGTTCACAGCGCGCGGCTTCCGCGCCTTCATCCTCAGCTATCGGCTCAGCTCCCAAGGCTACCTGCTGCCGGTGCCGCTCCTCGACGCGCGGCGTGCCATTCAGACTGTGCGGGCGCGGGCTAGAGACTATTTCATCGCTCCCGACCGCATTGTGGTGATTGGCTTCTCCGCCGGAGGCCATCTGGCCGCGCTCTCCGGTACCCAGTTTGTGCCCGGAGATCCCAATGCCGAAGACGCCATCGACCGCGTTTCCAGCCGGCCGGACTACCTGGTCCTCGGCTATCCCTGGATCGGCGCCATCTCCAGCGACACCTCCCATCTCAGCTATTGCAAGCTGTTTAACGTGATGGATCGTTGCGAGGTACTGCGCAAGGCGTACTCGCCCGACCTTTTCGTCACCAAGGAAACGCCGCCAACTTTCTGGTATCACACCTTCAACGACGAAACCGTTCCCGTGGAGCAGGGGCTGCGCTTCTATGAGGCGCTGGTCAAGGCGGGAGTTCCAGCCGAGGCGCACATCTTCGCTAGCGGACCCCACGGCACCGGCCTGGGCAAGGGAGACGCCGCTTTGGACCAGTGGCCCAATCTGCTGGAGAACTGGCTGCGCGCCCAGGGGCTCCTCACAGTGGACAAATCCATCGCCGGTCCCCGGGTCCCAGGAACAAGATAAGGCGCGAGTTACGCGTGGGCCGAGCGGGGAATCTTCCACATTGCAGTTCGGCTACTACCCGTCCGGGCACATGATCTATCTCAATGTGGACGCGTTGCACCAGCTAAAGGACGATCTGGCAGCGTTTATCGCCAAGGCGACGCAGTAGGGTCTGCCCGTCAAGGCAGACCCCTGGTGCGGATTCCGTTACTGCGGCGGTGCGGAGCCTCCCGCCGGTGCACCCTCGCCGTTCCCGCCACCGTGCCGCATACGCTCCTGCATGGCTTCGTATTTCTGCTTCTGCTGGTCGTTCAGCACAGCTTCAATTTTGCCCTTGGTTTCGCTCGCGATGGTTTCGGCTCTGGCGCGCCGATCCTCACGCGAGAGCGACTGCTCCTGGAACAGTGCCTGCATCTTTTGCTGGCGATCCACCAGCAAAGGCTTGATCTGGCTTTGCTGTTCGGCCGTTAGGCTCAATTGCCTGGTCAGTCGATCCAATTGTCTGTCCGGGTCCATGCGCCACGGCCCGCGACCCTGCTGCTGGCCCTGCTCCGGTGGCGGTGCGGTGTTGTCCTGGGCCACGGCAGCGCCGGTCATGCCGAGTGTGAGCATGCCGCCCAGTGCAAGAGTGAAAAGACTGTTTTGCATGAGTCGAAAACCTCCCACGTTTTCTCGAGAAACAGGCCGGGGTTTGAAATGACCTGTTCCCTCAAGTTCTCCCGTCAAGTCTCCTTGTCGGGATTGCCGTTCACTTGGGATAGACGGGTGTTTGTGCGGCAGGATGAGGGGCAGGCCGGAAATTTACTTTGCGGCGGCAAAAACTGCCCCAAAAAAGAAGAGGCGGGCCGACCGGCTTCGGGAGTGGAAGGACTTCCCGAAACCGGCTGCCCGCTGGACCCTGAACCGGGTCTGGGTGGTATCTTTAGTCTAGGCTTGTTGTGCGGGATTGCAAGCACTTTTTTTGAGCCAAATTCCGTATCCGTGACAGCAGTCACAGGAGTCTGTCCAATCAGCCTCATCTGCGTTGACTTGCGGGTCTGCCCCTGATACAAAAAAGTGTTCCACTCGTGAAGAAAAACTACACTGTCTACACGAAAAACCCGGAATCAGTATGCAAGAAATCATTCAACAAGTCGGGATTCTTTTGCTCGGAGCGGTACCCACGATGCTGCTTTTCATCGTGCTGGTTCTGGCTTACAAGTTTCTGATTCAGGGCCCGCTTACAGCGACGCTGAAACAGCGCACCGCCCTTACCGAGGGCGCGGTCGAAGATGCCCATAAGGCCATCGCCCAGGCCGAGACCCGTGCCGCCGAGTACGCCGAAAAGCTCCGCTTGGCTCGCGCCCAGATCTACAAGTTGCGCGAAGACCGGGTAAAGCAGTGGAACGCGGAGCGCGACGCTGCGCTTGACGTGGCGCGCCAGGCCGCAGGGTTCAAAGTGAGCCAGGCCAAAATCGAGTTGGAAGCTGAGGCCGCCCACGCGCGGCAGGCCATTCAGGCTTCCTCTGCCGATCTGGCCAAACGGGTGGTCCGGGCGGTATTGCCAATGGCCGCCGGGGGTTCCCGTTGAGAAATTTCACTCCGCTTTCTCGCTTTTTCATCAGGATTCTCTGCTTTGCACCGCTCGCTGTGCTCGCCTTGGTGTTGGTGGCAGCGCCCATGCGACTTCAGGCGCAGGAGCCAGCGCCGACAGCCCAATCCCAGCCAGCCGTGACCACTCCCGCGGGCTCGCCTGAAAATGCGGCAAAGCCAGAGGCGCCCAAGTCGGAAGCCGAAGGGGACGACGTCTACCGCCACGCTCCCATCGTGCAGACTCTTGCCAGACTAATGCATCTGCCGCTGGAGACTACCGCACGCCTCTTCGAGTTCATCAATTTCGCCATCATCGCGCTGGTCATCGGCATTCCCCTGGCTAAAATTCTGCCCCGCATCATCCGAAAGCGGTCTCAGACCTTGGTCCACAGTTTGGAGTCGGCGCGCAAGTTGACCCAGGATGCCAACGCCCGGCTTAGCGCTGTGGAGGCCAAGCTGGCCAAAATCGACGAGGAGATTGCTCAGATTCGTAGCCACGTCGAGGACGAAAGCAAGCAGGAAGAAGCACGCATCAAGGCCACCATCGAGGAAGAGAGCGTCCGCATAGTGACCGCCGCGGAGCAGGAGCTTGCCGCGGCCGCGGCGCACGCCAAACGCGGGTTGCGCCATTTTGCCGCCGACCTCGCCATCGAACAGGCCGCCCAGCAATTGATCCTGACGCCGGAAACCGATCGCGCCCTGATCGCTGAGTTTGTGCGTGATACGGCCAAGGGAGGGCAGAACTAAATGGCTGCATTCGTTGCCCGATATGCGCGCGCTTTTGCCGACGTGGTGACCGCCGGAAAGCTGGACACAGTTGCCCTGGATCGCCAGCTCACCGATTTTCTGGCCACCTGGGATGGAAGCGCCGAGTTGCGCGAGTTGTTTGCCAATCCGGCCGTGCCTACGTTGCAAAAGGTCGCGATTCTGGACAAGCTCAATGCAAAGTTGGGCCTGCAGAAGGAACTGCGCAACCTGCTCGCGGTGCTCATCAACAATGAGCGCATCGGCCAGGTGCACGAGGTGGCCTTGGCCTACCGCGCGGAGTTGCAGGAGCGCATGGGCATTCGACAGGCAGAGATTGTTACCGCCCGCGAGTTGAGCATCGAAGAGCGCAGCGGTCTGGTGACCGGCGTGGGCAAATTGGCCGGTTCTCGCATTGAACCCAGCTTCAAGCTCGACACATCGATCCTCGGCGGCACAGTGGTGCGCATCGGCTCCACGGTTTACGACGGCTCGGTGCGCGGGCGCCTGGAACGCTTGAAGGAAGCATTGATCGCCGGATAGGTCGTTCCGGCTGCACGGCAGCAAGGACTTACAAGGATAGGAAGAGCAGAAATGGCTCAGATCAAAGCAGACGAAATTACGCAGCTTCTTCGCGAGCAGATCGCGAACTACGACGCGAAGGTCCAGGTGGACGAAGTGGGGACCATCACCTCCCTCGGCGACGGCATCGCACGCCTCCACGGCCTCGACAAAGTTATGGCCGGCGAGTTGCTCGCGTTTCCGCACGGCATTGCCGGTCTGGCCCTCAGCCTCGAAGAAGATTCCGTGGGCGCCGTGGTGCTGGGCGACTACACCGAACTCAGCGAAGGCGACGAGGTCAAGCGTACCGGCAAGATTTTGAGCGTGCCGGTGGGCGACGGCATGATCGGCCGCGTGGTCGATGCGCTCGGCCAGCCTATTGACGATAAGGGCCCCATCGCCTCTACTTCCTCGCTTCCCATTGAGCGCCTGGCACCCGGTATCATCGATCGCCAGCCTGTTCGGGAACCCATGGCTACCGGCCTCAAGGCCATCGACGCCATGATTCCCATCGGCCGCGGACAGCGCGAGTTGATTATCGGCGACCGCCAGACCGGCAAGACTGCCGTGCTGCTCGACACCATCATCAATAACGCCAAGAATGACTTGATCTGCATCTATTGCGCGATTGGCCAGAAGCGCTCTTCCATCGCCCAGGTGGTGCAGACCCTTACCGAAGCGGGCGCCATGGGACACACCGTCATTGTTGCCGCCTCGGCCTCCGAGCCCGCCCCCATGCTCTACATCGCCCCCTACGCGGCCTGCGCTATCGGCGAGTACTTCCGCGATAACGGCCGGCACGCTCTGGTGATGTACGACGATCTGTCCAAGCATGCCATGGCCTATCGCGAGATCTCGTTGCTGCTGCGCCGTCCGCCAGGCCGCGAAGCCTATCCTGGCGACGTCTTCTACCTCCACTCCCGTCTCTTGGAGCGCGCCTCCAAGCTCAGCGACAAGCGCGGCGGTGGTTCGCTTACCGCGCTTCCGGTCATTGAAACCCAGGCCGGTGACGTGTCGGCCTACATTCCCACCAATGTCATTTCCATTACCGATGGCCAGATCTTTTTAGAAACCGATCTGTTCAACTCCGGCGTCCGTCCGGCGGTCAACGTGGGCCTTTCCGTTTCGCGCGTAGGATTCTCGGCAGCCATCAAGGCCACCAAGCAGGTGGGCGCCACCCTCAAGCTCGATTTGGCCCAGTACCGCGAACTGGCCGCTTTTGCGCAGTTCGGTTCCGACCTCGATCCGCTGACCCTGAAACAACTCAATCGTGGCCAGCGCCTCACAGAACTTTTGAAGCAGCCTCAGTTCCACCCCCTCACATGGCAGCAGCAGGTGGTAATCCTGTTTGCCGGCACCCAGGGATACCTTGACGACTTGCAGGTGGCTGAGATTCGCGCCTTTGAAGATGGCCTGTACAAGTACTTCAGCAACGCCCAGACCGCGTTGATCGACGACCTGACGAAGAAGAAGTCGCTCGACGACGACCTGCGCAGCCGGATGCACGCTGCGATGAAGGAGTACAAGGCAGGCTTTGTGGCAGAAGTAGCCGCGGCGGTAACGGCATAACGGACAGCTGACAGTCGCAAGTCAGGCCCGCTTGAATCAGAACCGCCCGTAGTTTTAGTTCTTAACTGTTAGCTGTCCACTGTCAACTGATAGCTGTCAACTGTTAGCTGTGAACTGGAAACTAAGTAATGGCAAACGTCCTCGATTTACGGCGCCGCATACGCAGCGTGAAAAATACGCGCCAGATCACCAAGGCCATGAAGATGGTGGCGGCGGCTAAGCTGCGTCGCGCGCAGGAGCGGGCGCTGGCGGCCCGGCCCTACGCCAAGATGATCACCAGCGTGCTTGAATCCCTTACGCGCCGTATCGAGATATTTGATCCGGAGACCGGGAGCCTGCGTCATCCGCTGTTTGCTACCCGCACTGAGAAGCGGGTGCTTCTGGTGGTCATCAGCGGCGATAAGGGCTTTGCCGGCGCGTTCAACGCCAACATTTTCAAGACTGCCTTCCAGTTCATCGGCGGCAATCCCGACAAGCAGGTCGATGTCGAGGCCGTGGGCCGCAAAGGCCGCGATATGATGCGCCGCCGTTATCCCGCCGCCGTCTATGCTGAGGACGCAGCGGTCGAAGGGCCAGCCCGCAAGGTGAGGGAGCGTAAGGTTCCCGTTGAAATCACGGGCGAGCATCCCGGCCTGCTCGGCAAGCTGGAGACGGCTCGCGTTTTCGAGTTGGCCGAGAGCATCATCTCCCGCTATGTCCACGAAGAGATCGATGCCGCCTACATCGTCTACAACGAATTCAAGTCGGTCATCTCGCAGCGCCTGGTTGTGGAACGCCTGTTGCCGTTGATGAAGATCGGCATTCCGCAGATTACCGGCGCTGTCGAGCCCAGCGAAGCCGAGCGGGAGCGCGCCGCCGAAGCTGCTCTCAGTGCCGGCATCGCCTTGGAGCCCATCGACACCGCCGCGGCCGACGAAGAGTCGCGCAAGTTCGGCACCGCCCAGGTGGACTACATCTACGAGCAACCGGCCGAGGAACTCTTCAACGGGTTGCTGCCCCAGTACGTATCGTCCATGCTTTATCACGCCATGACCGAGTCGGTGGCCGCCGAGCAGGCGGCGCGCATGACGGCAATGGATTCGGCTACTAACAACGCCTCGGATATGATCGACGCCTACACGCTGCAGATGAACCGCGTGCGGCAGGCCGCAATCACCAAGGAAATCATTGAAATTGTCAGCGGCGCCGCCGCTGTCTAAGCACTTCGGAAGGCAGAAAATGGCAGAGAACATCGGCAAGGTGATTCAGATTTCCGGTCCCGCGGTGGACGTGCAGTNNCGTCACCAGCGAGGGCTTTACCGTGTCCACGCCTATCAACGTGATTCTCGAGGTGCAGCAGCACCTCGGCGAGGGCCGCGTGCGCACCGTGGCCATGGAAGCCACTGACGGCATGGTTCGCGGCATGAAGGCCATCGACCTCGGCGGCCAAATCCGCGTACCGGTGGGCAAGCAAACCCTGGGCCGGGTCATCAACGTCATCGGGGAGCCGGTGGACGAGCTCGGTCCCGTGGGCGAAACCCAGCGCATGCCCATTCATCGTCCCGCCCCGCTGTTCGACGAGCAGTCCACTCACGAGGAGATGTTTGAGACCGGCATTAAGGTCATCGACCTCATCCAGCCCTTTCTCAAGGGCGGCAAGGTCGGCCTCTTCGGCGGCGCCGGCGTNNCGGCGTGGGCAAGACCGTGGTCATCATGGAACTGATCAACAACGTGGCCAAGAATCACGGCGGCTACTCAGTCTTTGCCGGTGTGGGCGAACGCACCCGCGAGGGAAACGACCTGTGGCTCGAAATGACCGAGTCTGGCGTCATCAAGCCCGGCGACTTTGCCAACTCCAAATGCGCGCTGGTCTACGGCCAGATGACCGAGCCGCCCGGAGCGCGCCTCCGCGTGGCCCTCACCGGGCTTACCGTCGCTGAGTATTTCCGCGACGTCGAGGGCTCTGACACGCTGCTCTTTATTGACAATATCTTCCGCTTTACGCAGGCCGGCTCTGAGGTTTCCACGCTGCTCGGCCGCATGCCCTCGGCTGTGGGTTACCAGCCCAACCTCGCCACCGAAATGGGCGAATTGCAAGAGCGCATCACCTCCACTAATAAGGGATCGGTCACCAGTGTGCAGGCTGTCTACGTGCCCGCCGACGATTTGACTGACCCCGCGCCTGCCACCACCTTCGCCCACCTCGATGCCCAGACCGTGTTGAGCCGCCCTCTGTCGGAACTCGGCATCTATCCTGCCGTCGATCCTTTGGCGTCCAGCTCGCGCATCCTGTCGGCGCGCATCGTGGGCGACGAGCACTACGACGTGGCTCAGGGCGTGAAGAGGATTTTGCAGCGTTACAAAGACTTGCAAGACATCATCGCCATCCTCGGAATTGACGAACTCTCTGAGGAAGACAAGACCACTGTGGCGCGCGCCCGCAAGGTGCAGAAGTTCCTGTCTCAGCCCTTCCACGTGGCCGAGACGTTTACCGGAATTCCCGGCGCGTATGTCAAGGTTGCCGATACGGTGCGCAGCTTCAAGGGCATCATCGAAGGCAAGTACGACGACATCCCTGAGCAGGCCTTCTACATGAAGGGCGCAATCGAGGAAGTTCTCGAGACTGCCGAGAAACTGAAAGCGACGGTGTAACGAAGCTGACGGCGAACAGCGGACAGTTGTCGGTTTCTGACTGTTTGCTTTCGACTGTCAGCTGTCAACTGATAGCTGTTAGCTGTCCCGAAGGAACCTTATGGCAGACACGACAAATCAACTGCGGGTCCGGCTGGTAACCCCCGAGCGCACCCTCTTCGAGCATCCCGTGGATGCCGTCGAGTTGCCCGCGAAGAACGGTTACATGGAGGTTCTCTACGGGCACGCGCCGCTGATGGCCGAACTGGGCGCGGGCGACGTCACCCTGCACGGTGCTCCCGGCGGCGACCAGCGTTACAACGTCAGTTGGGGTTTTGTTGAGGTGCTTCCCGACCGGGTCACGATTCTCGCCAATGATGCGCTCAAGCCTGAGGAAATCGACGTGCCTCGTGCCCAGCAGCAACTGGACCGCGGCCAGAAGGAATGGAAAGAGGCGGGCGATAGCGAAGAGGCGTACACCGAGGCCTTGCGCGTCATTGCCGAAGCTGAAGCCAAGCTGGCCACGGCGGCAGAGAAGCACTAGAACATTTTCAATTTGAGTGTGAACAGAACCCCGGGTGCCCCGTCCTTTCCGCGCCCTTTTGCGAGAAGGATGGAAGACCACAGATGCCCGTCTCGGCGGTAAGCAGTCAGGCCGAAAACGCTCTAAGACCGCACCACCAATATTCGCTTCAGTTCGAGAGGCCCTGCTCCCGCAGCAGGGTCTTTCATTTTGCAATACGATACCGAGAGAAAGAACTGTGATGAATCGTGTAAGGGGAGTCGGAAATCTGGCCGGGTGGGGACTGGCTGCTGCGAGCCTCATGGCCGCGCAATCACTTCCGCCCACGCATGTGGATAACTTCACCGGCCACCCACGGGTAATCATCCTCAGCGATATTGGCAACGAGCCCGACGACCAGATGTCGTTTGTGCGCCTGCTGCTCTACTCCAACGAACTGGACATCGAAGCCATGATCGCCACGACTTCGACGTGGCAGAAGACGGCTACGCATCCCGAGACGATGCACGCCCTCATCGACGCCTACGGGCAAGTGCGGCCAAACCTGCTTCTCAACGCCCAGGGCTGGCCTCAAGCCTCTGAACTTGCAGGTCGCGTCTTTACAGGTCAGACCGCATACGGCATGGCCGCAACCGGAAACGGTAATCTGTCCGATGGAGCGCGCGCTATCGTGCGCTCGGTAGACCGCGATGACCCCCGGCCGCTCTGGATCTGCATCTGGGGCGGAGCCAACACATTGGCGCAGGCACTTCAGGAGGTCCGGTCCACGCGCACCCCAGACCAGGTGGCCAGCCTTGTCGCCAGGCTTCGCGTCTACTCTATCTCCGACCAGGACGACGCCGGCCCGTGGATACGCCGTGAGTTTCCCGGCCTTAACTACATCGTGTCGCCCTCTACACCTACCAGCGGCGAGTATTACTTCGCCACTTGGACAGGCATTAGCGGCGACGCCTACTACCGCAACGCCGCGGGCGCCGACTTCACCACCGTGACCAATGAGTGGCTGGACGACAACATCCGCAGCAAGGGGCCGCTAGGAAAGCTCTATCCGCGCTTCCTCTTCATCATGGAGGGCGACACACCGTCGTTTCTGGGGCTCATTGATAACGGTCTCAACGCTTTTCGCAGGCCCGATTGGGGCGGTTGGGGTGGGCGCTATATCTATCGCCAACCGTATGGTGAGACGCATCCCATCTGGACCCAGGGCGGAAATGAAATCGCACGCGCCACTTCGCAGGACGCTGTGACGGGTACCGACGGTGTTGAACATGTTTCCGATCAGGCCACCATCTGGCGTTGGCGCGAGGCATTCCAGAACGACTTTGCTGCGCGCATGACGTGGACAGTGGCCGACTTTGCCCATGCCAACCACAACCCGATCGCTGTGGTGAATCACCAGGCGGGGACCGTGCCAATCGAAATGGATTTGACGGTCGGAAAGTCGATCGAGCTTGACGCGAGCGACAGTTCCGATCCCGACAGGCAGCCGTTGCATTTTCACTGGTTCCACTATCCTGAGGCGGGCAGCGCGGATGGCAACCTCGCCGCGGTTACTCTGACAGCCGCGGAAACCTCTCGCGTCGAGGTGCGGGCAGATGCAGTATGCCGGCCGATGTGGATTCCGCGCATTCCTTGTACAGGCGGCGGCGTCGCGCACATTATCCTGGCAGTCACCAACGAAGGCACGCCGCGCCTCACGTCCTATCGCCGCATCATTCTCCATGTGCACCCCGCGGACGCTCGCCGGTAAGGCGATACCCGCCTGTGCAACCACCCGGGCCAGCGCCTACAATGCTCAGTGTGATGGCCAAAACGAAAGAAACCACGTTCGAAGTTACTTGCCCGGATTGCGGGGCGATGATCAGGATCGATGCCTCCACCGGGCTGGTGGTGAGCCATACTTCGGCTCCGCGCAAGCGCATGTTTGAAGACCTGGAAACGGCTGCCAAGGCCATGCGAGAGCAGGATGAGCGCAAGGAGTCGATTTTCCGCCAGTCGGTCGATGCGGAGAAGAACAAGGCGGACCTGCTGGAGAAGAAATTTGCCGAGGCCCTGCGCAAGGCCAAGGATGCGCCCGAAGGCAAGCCCCTGCGCGATTTCGACCTTGACTGAAGTGCATTTGGTCACCCAATTCGCAGTGTGGATTTGCTCTGAATCCGAGTAGTATGTGAGACACCGCCTGCACAGCTCAGGCGAATGCGCTTCAAGGGGGAGAAGAGTTCATGGGCCTTACGCAAGTTCCCAGGAAAGAAAGCAGATCCCCGGTGGATGTGAGTACTTCACAGGCCGACTGCATTGAGTGGGTCAAGTACGCAGCCTGCGGTTCCCTCATCGCAAGCGGTGTGCTGCTGCTTACCGGCCAGCGCCGCGCGGGCTTGGTCGCGGCTGTATCCGGCGCTGCATTGGCGATGCTCGACCAGCAGGATCTGCTGAGTGCGTGGTGGAAGCAGCTTCCCGGCTATGTCGATCAGGTGCAGCACCTCGTCGACCAGGTGCAGAACACTGTGGAAGAGGTTGCCGTTCGGCGCGAGTCGCTGCGGCAGGTTCTGAACAAAGCAGAAAACGCAGGCTAGATTCCCAACTGCTGCCGACCCGCCTCGCTGATGCGGTGGGGCGTCCATTTGGGTTCCCAAACCAGCTCAACCTCCACCCTGCTTATGTCCGGGATGCCGGCCAGCCGGTTGTGTACCTGTTCCAGGATGAGCCCCGAAGCGGGGCACTGCGGGGTGGTCAGGGTCATGGTCACCTTCACCCATTGGCGCGGCCACGCCGGCGTCGAATCCGCATCGGGACCGGTCGCCACACCGTAAATCAGCCCCAGGTCCACCAGGTTCAGCTTCACTTCCGGATCGAAGCAATCGCGTAGCGCAGTCAGAATGTCATCCTCTGAGAGCACCCTAGTTTTTCCGCTCCACCAGGTACCGCGCCACGGACTTCAGCCCCTCGGCCCGGCTCCCGTAGGGCGCCAGCGCGGCAAAGGCCTCCTCAACCAGGCTTGCCGCATCGCGCTGGCTTTGCTCGATGCCGTAGACAGCCGGCCAGGTGGCCTTTTCGGTGGCCTGATCCTTGCCTGCGGTCTTGCCCAGTTGCGCGGAATCCACCGTCATGTCCAGCACATCGTCCACAATCTGGAAGGCCAACCCTGCTTTGCGCCCAAACACTTCCAGACGGGCCACGTCGTCCGCGGTGGCCCCGGCATAAACCCCTCCTGCCACTACGCTTACCCGGATCAACGCCCCCGTCTTGGCACGATGAATCGCCTCCACCAGTTCCGGTGTCGGCTTCATATGCTCGCTTTCCAGATCCAGCACCTGGCCGCCGATCATGCCTTCCACCGTGCCCACGGCGTTGGCAATCAAGCCGATGATCTGCACCGTGGCCGCTGGTGGGGAATCCAGCCCCGCCAGCACCTCGAAGGCGCGCGTTTGCAAGGCGTCTCCGGCCAGGATGGCGATCGCTTCGCCGAATGCCACGTGGCAGGTAGGCTTGCCGCGCCGCAGGTCGTCGTTGTCCAGGGCCGGCAGGTCGTCGTGAATCAGCGAATAAGTGTGTAGCATCTCCAGCGCCGCGCCCAGCCGCTCAATGCCTCGTGGCAGCGCGCCGGCAATAGTCACCGCGGCTTGGTATGCCAATAGAGGCCGCAGCCGTTTTCCCCCCGCAAAGGTTGAGTGGCGCATGGCCCCGTGAATTGAAGCAGGAACCGTTTCCACGCTGGGCAGCAACGCTTCCAGAGCGTGGTCGGTCAGCTCCGTGGCTTCTTGTCGCAACGATTTCACATCGGTCGGCATCGCTCTCATCATAACCGAGGCTGCGCGTTGCTTCCCTCTGGCAACCTCAGCTTTCGTTCCATTAAATAAAGACCTGCGATCAGCACCAGCGCGATTGCGCTCGCCCAGCGCCCCGTCCTCGCGTCGTCAGTGGTGCTCCAGTCCACGCTCACGTCCATCGGTCCCTTGCGAACCGGCACGGCGATCAGCCCATCATTGCGCTGCAGATCTGCGGCAGGCTTGCCGTTCACCCTGATCTCCCATGCCGGGTAGCTGCGCAGGTGCAGAATCAAGTCCCCAGCGCGGGGGCTAACCGCAACGATACGCAGGTGTTCGGCAGCAGCCTTTCCGGGTTGAAGCAGCCGTTGGAAAGTCGCTTCGCAGCTGCCTTGCGACGGATCCCAGGCCGGGGTAGTGCCGTCCGAACCCTGTCCCAGAACAGTTGTGGGACTATCGCTGAGGCAGGCGTCCGGCAAGCCCGTGGCCAGCAGTGAATCGTCGGCGCTCGGAGGCGCATATTCATCCACTCCTTCAAAGCCGGCTCCGCTGCCGTACTCCTCCAACATCGGTTTCACGGCGTCCTCATCGTCGCAAGGTTGGAAGAAGTTGAGCCCTGCCGCGATCGTAGCGGCCAGGAAAATCAATGCGCAGATACCCACAACGGCCGTGCGCCGTCGGGGTCGCGTCGTCCACACTGCTGCGGCGAAAAAGATGCCCATGGGCGCCTCTACCACCACCAGCCAGCGCCAGGGAAACTGCAGAAATTGCAGCTTGGGCAGCGCATTCCACACCGGCAGCGAAATCGGCAGCAACAGAAACAGAACCGCTACTGGAATCAGCGCCAGGGAAATCCACCAGCGTCGTTGGGCGGGGAGGGTTCCGCGCCGTCCACTAATCAGCACCCCAGCCAGGGCCACCGCAATCATGCTGATCGCGATGACCGACACCTTGAACAGTTCCGCGTCATGCAACTCCAAAGCCGGATCACCGTGACGGCCGAAAAGCCAGCTCGCTTCAATCCGCAGTCCGGGATCGTCGATGGCCTGGCGAATATCCACCCAGCCCTGCTCCACGGCTGCGGGAACCAGGTACAGGCCGGCCAGACCCATGCCCAACGCCGCCGCGGCAGTGGCCCGCAGCACCGGAGCCCAGGAGCGCCACAGCAACGCCATCACCAGCGCCATAGCGGCCAGCAGGTAGCAGGCCATCACCCCCAGCGGCGCATTCGACAGCCACGTCCCAGCCACCACCAGCGCCAGCGGAGCGGCTGAACCGTCAAACGCCCGCCGCCACACCCGTGCCTCGGGATTGCGGTCGCGCAAGACCAACAGCAACAAGATGGGAATCCAGAAGCCCCCGGCCAACTCGCCAAATGCCGAGCGCTCATAGGCGGTGAACAGCGCATATCCTGAGAACATTGCCGCGCAGCCGGCGAGTGTCGCCGCGCCTTCAGCCAACATCGTGCGAGCCAGCGCGCGCGTGGCCAGCCCGCCCGCGGCCAGCAGCAGGAATGTCAGCACTACCGGCACCGCCACCCACGGTAGCACCGCCCCCAGCGCCGCACCCGCCATCCAGGTCAGCGGCGGATAGAACACGAAGCGTGGCTCGCCCGCACCGAGGTTCGCGCTTGGCGCCCAGTGCGGATACAGAATCCCCTGCCGCCAACTTCCCAGGGCATCGAGCCATGACACGAGATGAAAGTCGAAGTCGTGTCCGCAGGTAGTGCCTCGCAGCAGTTGCGGCGCGGTCGCCACGACGGCAGCCATCAGCACGATCGCGGGTCCAGTCGACCGCGGCGCCAGTCTTCCGGCAAGCTGCTTCCAGCCGCTCGGCAAGGTCGCACTCATGGCAGCAGGCGCAATGTGTGGCGTGTTTGGGCAGCCACCACTGCCGGGCTGAACGGGAGCGCAAAAGTCGTTCCCCCGTACCAGTCGTTCCACTGGTCGCGGAACCAGGGGCTGAAAGGGTTCCCACTTTCACCCAGCACAATGTTCTCCGTCGAGCCGTCGATGTTGCTCCAGTCCATCGTGAAGCGTTGCGAAGGGCCGAAGTCGCGGCCCACCTGCTTCACTGTGGTGGTGTCGCCGCTCAGCGGCTGCGGACCGGTCCCGGCCATGCGCCCCAGCCGCGGCAGGAAGCCGGCCAGCGGGTGCTCAATATCGATGACGTGCCAACTCCCATAGGTCCACTGGCCCACATGCTCGGGAGCCTTCCCCTGCGCCATGCTCCGCCGCACCGCCTCAGTCAGCAGCGCGTCCCAGTTTGCATAGCCCGGAGCCAGCCAGTCGCTGCTGCCCCGCATCACGATCTCTTCCTCGGCAAAGTTCGACTCCGCCCAGTGATACTCTTCGGCGTCCTTGCCTAGCTTTGGCTCCAGAATCATCGGCCAAAGGGCGCTGCGGGTCTCCGTCACCAGCGAGGCAGCGGCGGAGTCCGTTGTCAGCCGGCCGTCCCAACTGCGCATCAGGTCGGCAGCCTTGCGCAACTGCTCGTCGGTTGCCGCCGCGTGGTCGATAGCGTAAGCAAAGCGGTGCGCCAGCTCCTGGTCTACCTCGCTATAGATGTCTGTCTGCACCGCCAGCAGGTCCTTGGGCGTCAGTTGATCCCGTCCTTGCAGCATCTTGTAGACGCGCTCCGCGCGGTAGGGATCGATCCACTCCAGCGAAAGCGGGTAGGGAGATTTTTCGTTGGTCACGCGGGAGTTCGCGGTAGCCAGGAATCCCGAAGGCGGATCGACCGCGCTAGGCAGGCTGTCGAACGGAATATAGCCCTGCCACTCATGTAGGCCATCCTGAATCGGCACCCCCGCCAAACCCCCCGGTCGCATCGGAACCCGTCCCACGGCGTGGTAGGCGATGTGGCCCTGGTCGTCGGCGTAGACCAGGTTCTGCGTAGGCCAGCACCACTGCTCAATCGCCGCGGAGAACTCTGTCCAGTTTGTCGCTACATTCATAGAGTAGAGTGGGATCTGATTGAGCGTTGAGTCGTAAAGCGTCCACTGCAGCGCGATGGGTCGCGTCTCCCGGGTCAAGATCGGGTTCACCAGCGGCCCGTGTGCAGTGGATTGCACATCCACCGTCACATCCTTGCTGCCACGGACGTGAATGACCTCGTGCTCCACGCTCAGCGGCTTCCACGATCCATCCCGCGCTTGGTAGTTGCCCTTGCCGTCTAGTTTCTCAATGTAGAGGTCCTGCACGTCGGCGAACAGCGCGGTGAATCCCCACGCCACGTGCTCGTTATGCCCGGCCACCACAAATGGCATGCCGGGCAGCGTCACCCCGGCGGCATGATAGCCCGGCGCGCGCAGATCCGCCATGTACCAGATAGTCGGCACGCTCAGCGCGAGGTGCATGTCGTTCGACAGCATCGGCTTGCCGCTCGCTGTGTGTTGCCCGGCAATCACCCAGTTGTTCGATCCCGATGCGCACCCCATGCAGGCGGGCAGGCCGAGCACTGCGCGCAGCGAACTGATCTCTTCCAAGGCCTCCGCCTCACCCGGCTTGGAAAGGGAGGATCGCACAACAAGACCGCGGTCGGCCTGCGCGCCACTGGCCTGCGTGCGCTCGTCGTCTTCATCCTCATCGCTCGAGGGCGGCGGCTCCGGGTGGGGCTGGCTCAGGTCCAACAGCACGCCTGTGGGCGGGCGATCGCGCCATGAGCCCACCGGATACAATTCGGATTCGAGCTTGGAGTTGTTCAGTTTGGCTGCGACGCGCTCTCGCGACAGCTTCACGTCCCAGTGTGTGTCCAGCGTCTCCACCATCATCATCCCGATGGAGAGGGAATCGGCGCCGCTCCAGGGTTGGGGGCGGTAGTGCAGCAATCGGAACTCCGGCGGCAGCGCGTCCTGGTGCTGTTCGATGTAGAGATTTACACCCCGTGCATAGGCGTCCAGACGGACCCGGTCGGCCGCGGGTTGATTGGCGTAAACGCGCCGCGCCGTCAATCGAAACCCCAGCACCCGTTGCGCCCGGTCGTGTTTCACCAGCGAGCGGCCCATGATTTCCGCCAACTCGCCGTTGGCATTGCGCCGGAAGGCGTCCATCTGCCACAGACGATCCTGCGCGGTTACATAACCCTGGGCCATGAACAGGTCTTCCTGCGTCGCCGCATCAATGTGCGGTACGCCGTGTGCGTCGCGACGTACCGTCACTGGCGCAGTCAACCCCGCCAGTTGCAGGTCGCCATCCACTACCGGCAACGCAGCCTTTACCGCGGACCGCAGCCACAGCACACCCATTCCCGTAGCCAGCAGCAGCAGAACGAGCAGTCCGCCCACGATCCACAGCAGGCGGCGGAGGCGGCGGAGCCAGCGGCTCCGTTTGGCTCCAGTTGTCAGATTCGATGACGGGTCAGTGCTTGCGGGGTTGGACATCGGTCATCAACAGGATAGCGCCATCACCAGGCCCCGGACCATTGTCGCGAGTGGAGTGCAGTCGCCTCATGGTCCTCGCGAATCACTCAAATCTCACGCCCTGCAAGTAGGACGAAGCCTGGGCCTTCGCGTGCGCGTCGATAAGCGAAGAGCAGCCTTCCAGATTTGGGACCGCCGACTTTACGTTAGATTGCGGCAGATCCGTTACCTTCACCTTAGTCGCTGATTTCACCCAGTAGTCCACTGCATAGCATTGCGGCAAGACCGCCTGTTGTCCCGTTGGCGCTTCCCCTCGAAACGCGGCGATCAGGATAAGGCAGAGTGGCAATGGATACCGAATCTGCGCGCCAGCTTGCGGGTACTCGGCAAGCGACACCCCGGCAGCAGTTCGTGACACAGAATGCTCAGTTCGAAATGCGTCATCAACTGCTCCCGCAGTGAGACTCCAGCCGTTCGGTTGAGCCACAGCCGCATTGCTTTCCCTTAGTCCGCCACCTGCGCTGTAACGGGCGCGGTAAGCGTCGCAGGCCTCTTGCGGCCATAAGCAAGCAGCAGCACCGCCAGCAGTAGCAAGATGATTGGCAGAACCAGCAGGCTGCCTTCGGGGCCATCCGCGCCGCCGCTCCACAGGGTGTTTCCCACTGGCGATGTGGTCAGGTAGTGGCCTGTGGCCACGTTGCCGCTGTCGGCTGCGCCATAGAAGTAGGTCTCCGCCCAATCCCAGGCCGCATGGCAGCCGATCGCCCACCAGGCTGAGCCGGTCACCTTCACACTGACGCAGAAAACGAAGCCGACAAACGCAGCCGTGAAAATGCCGATCCAGTTTTCACCGTTGTTGCCCGTGTGGCCAAATCCGAAGAACGTCGAAGTCACCCATGCCGCCTGCCAGAAGCCTGATACGGGAGATTTTCTCAGGTGCAGCAGGAAGCAGGGAATCAGCCCCAGCGCGGCAATCACATAGACACCCCAGATACCCTGGCCCTTGCCCCGCACCACGAGGTCGATGCAAATTGCCCCGATCAGCCCCAGCGCCCACCAGAAATTGATGCCTCTGGTCAGGGTGTACAGAAGGAAGCAGCGCATGGTCCCTTCTTCCACGCAGCCCACGAGTAGGAAAACGCAACCCCACAAGCCGGCATAGGTGAAGATCTGGTGCCCGCTCAACGCGATCGGGCCAAAGTGCAGCCAACCGCCCCAGGCCAGGGCGCCCACCAGGGCCGACAGTGCCGCAAATCCTGCTACCAGCCCGCTGACGAAATGCGAGACGCGGCGGGGACCGGTCAGGTTGTAATCCAGGATGCGCCTGTGCTCGATAAGGGCCACAATTGCCGCCGCGCCCAACATCCCCAGAAATCCCACCAGTTCTGAAAAGAACCCCGACCTGGCGGTGAAGGTCTCTCTGCCGCCGATCAGGTGAGCCCTTGAAAACACCGTGCCTATCGCGAAGGCGAACAGAAGCAGCAGCAGAATAAACGCCGCTACCGACCAGCCCGCACGTAGTCCCTGGCTGCCGATAAAGATCCAGCGTAGTCCTCGGTAGGCTTCGCCTTCCGGCGCGGGGGCCGGTGCGTCGGGAGGCTGCTGTGCTTCCTGCGCAGATTGCGGCGCCAGGGGCTGTATTTCGGGCTCCATGAACACTCCTTGAGTTGATTGCAGATTTCGTGTGTGGAGAATTCTACTCAAGAACCAGTACGGCTGGACAGGCGATTGTGTTCCGGGGTCAAACTTCGCCGTCCTTCCCCTCGTCCTCGCCTTGACACATTGAGCCCCGCGCTTGATGCTTAACAGTTCTGGTTATTCGACTTTACTTGACAGGGAGACCTCAGATTTTGCGAGTTCGCGTCTTCTATCACGACAAGTGCTTTGACGGAGCTTGCTCAGCCTCGCTGTTTACACGGTTCCACCGCGAGTGCATCGACGGCAACGCCACTTACGAGTACCACGGCCTGGTCCATCGCGCCGGTGCACTCTTCGACGAGAGCGAATTTAGCGGCGACGAAAATGCCATCGTCGATTTTAAGTATTCCGCTTCGCCACGCATCACATGGTGGTTCGACCACCATCTTTCCGCATTCCTCACTTCCCAGGATCAGCAGCACTTTCTCGCCTGCCAGCAGGACCCGGCCTGTGCTGCGCACAAGTTCTTCGACCCCAAGTACACCTCCTGCACCAGCTTCCTGGCCCACATCGCCACCACTCGCTTCGGCTTTAACGCAGCCCCGGTCGCAGATCTGATTCACTGGGCAAATATGGTGGACGGCGCGCTCTATGAAAGCGCGGATGCAGCCGTGGAGATGGCCGCTCCGGCCATGAAGCTGACCCTCATCATCGAGTCCACTCAGGACCCGGCGTTTATTCCCCGCCTCATCCCGCTGCTTACCGAAATGCCCCTCGAAGCCGTGCTTGGCCAGCCATTTGTGAACGGCTTGCTGGCCCCGTTGCTTGAGCGCCACCAGCAGGCTATCGAGCTTATTCGCGATCGCAGCGAGGAGCGCGACGGAACTATCTTCTTCGACATTACCGACCATCCGCTGGAGGGCTTCAACAAGTTCATCCCCTACTATCTGCACCCCCAGGCCACCTACTCCATCGGACTCTCCAAATCCAGCTTCCGCACCAAGGTATCCGTGGGTTCGAACCCCTGGACCAAGGCCGATCCGGCGAAGATGGTCAATCTTGCTGCGGTCTGCGAGCGCTACGGCGGTGGCGGCCACGCCCGTGTAGGCGCCATTAGCTTTCCGCCTGACCAGGCCGATAAGGCACGCGCCGCCGCCGCCGAGATCGTCGCCGAACTGCGCGCACAGAAACCGTTGACGTGAGACCGTCCAGGCTTTCTACCGTGGCAGCAACCCTTCTTAAGCCTTTACCTTCATGCTGGGCCATTCGGCGCGGCGCCGATGCAGAAACGCGGCAACGCCTTCCTTGAAGTCCTCGGTGGAGCGCTGCTGGGCGTTGGCAACGATGGCGTCCTCAATCTCGTCGTCCAGCCGCCGGCGCGCGTGCTTGGCCAGTAGCCGCTTTACCGCTTGCATGGCCTGGGGGCTGTTCTGCAACAGCGACTGGGCCAGTGCATGCGCCGTCTGCATCAGTTCTTCCGCCGTCACAATCTGGGTTACCAGCCCCATCTGCAGTGCCTCATGGGCCTTTATCAGGCGGCCGGTCAGCAGCAGGTCGCGGGCGCGCTTTTCTCCCACCTGGCGTATCAGAAACGACGCCACAATCGCCGGCACAAACCCCACTCGGACCTCGGTATAGCCGAACTTGGCTTCGGGAATAGCGAGCGTAAAGTCTGCGATTGTGGCCAGGCCCATCCCGCCTGCGATGGCCGGACCGTTGACCGCTGCGATCACCGGCTTGGGAAAGTCATAGAGGGTGCGCAACACCCGGGCCATGTTCTCTGAGTCGTGCCGGTTTTCCTCCGGCGTGCGTGCGGACATTGTTTCCAGCTGTTCCAGGTCCAGGCCCGCGCAAAAGGCTGAACCGGCGCCAGTCAGGATGACCACGCCGCACTCGCAGGTCTCCGCCTCGCCCAGCGCCACGGCCAGTTCCTCAATCAGCTCCGGGCTTAGCGCATTGCGCTTGTCCGGGCGGTTCAGGGTAATCGTCCTGACACTGTTAGAGGATGCGGTAAGGATGTAATTGAAGCGGGTCATATGGCCTCCTGCAACAAGCGCGCGCAGAACAGATGTTGCGGCAGCGAAGCTTATCCTAGCGCAAAACCGCGAAATCCGGCACGTGATCCGGGTCACGCCGATCAGCCGGCGACGTAACTCGCGGCTACAACACGTGGATATCGACGACTGAGACCATCCAATCATCGAAATTGGCTGAGGATGAAAGTCGGCCTTTCGATTTCCCCAACACGATGCCGGTAACCTTCGGCCAGCTAGGAGCTAGCGGCTGGAAGCTGCTCTTCACAGCCCCAACTCTCCGGCCCGCTTCTTCATCGCTTCCAGGCAGAACCCTATATGCGTGTCCAGTTCGACGCCCAGCTCTGCCGCGCCCTGGATCACGTCCGCCCGGTTCACGCCGCGGGCAAAGGCCTTGTCCTTCATCTTTTTGCGCACCCCGGCCGCCTCCACGTCCGCAATCGCTTTCGTGGGTTTCACCAGGGCACACGCAGTCAGGAAGCCGGCCAGCTCATCGCAGGCAAACAGTGCTTTGTCGAGATGCGTCACGCGCGGCACTCCGGAGTATTGAGCGTGGCCCAGGATGGCTGTGCGCAGTTCCACTGGCCAGCCCAGCCGCTCCAATTCGCGTACCCCCACAAACGGGTGCTCCTCTGCGGTGGGGTGGCGCTCGTAATCGAAGTCATGCAGCAGCGCTGTGGTGGTGTAGAGGCGCAGAAACGCCGCGCGTTCCTCCCCGCCGAGTCCCAACCTGTCGGCCTCCGCCTCGCCGCACGCCGTTACGCAGACCTCCACGGCCAATGCGTGTTTGCGCAGGCTCTCGCTCTGGGTCCACTCGGTCAGCAGTTGCCAGGCTTGCTCGCGCCCGTATTCCGCCTCGCCACTTGTGCCGCTGCTCATTCCTGTTTCCTCCATGTTGCTTCATTTGGTTCGTGCTTCTTCGGGAATTCCCGGGTATGATGGGGAAATCTTAGGGTTGACCCTAAGTTTCCACTTGACAATTATGGTTCACTCCTCCGAAAGTAGCACATATCGCGGTATCGAGAGGTACCCCGGAGACCCAGCTCTGGCGCTCCGCACCCAGACCATGACTATCTCTCTTGCGAGCGTAGAGACGCGTGAGGTTGTGCGCTGCGACTATTGCAGCCTGGTGCAGTACAGGACCAGCAACTCCCTCTGCAGAAAATGCCACCGGCCCCTTGACATTGAGGAGCCCGCTCCTCTGGCCCCCCAGTTGGTTGCCGCCCCGCCACCGCCGGCTTCCACTGAGGCCGGGTTGCAGGTTGCAGGTCAGGTGCGCGAGATCCGCCGTGCCCGGCATCTGAGCCAGCGCCAGTTGGCCGGACGCATGCAAGTCCCCCGTACCTACATCTCCAAGATCGAAAACGGCAAGGCCATCCCCACGCTGGGCTCTCTGGAACGGTTGGCCGATGCGTTGGAAGTGAATGTGTGCCAGTTGGTTCGGGACTCGCGCAGCCGCCGCGAAGAAGAGGTCAATGCCATTCTCTCCGACCCCTTTCTGGCCGAGCTCGCGGCCTTGCTGCCGCAGCTTGACCCGTTGCATCGCACCCTGTTCTACGGCTCGCTGCGCGACATGGCCACCGGCCGCCGCCGCACCGCCTAGAATTTGCGCGGAAGAGTGCCACGCGGGCCAGCCGCGCCCGGTCTGTGCGGTTGGCGTGGACCTTCTGCTGCGGGTCTCTCGCACTTGCGTGCAGCTGGCGGGCTGCCGCCGCCTTTGCGCGGTTCGGGCGCATGTGCTAGGTTCGATGGTGCCCCCACTTATCTCCGGCTGCCGGAGACAAGTTGTTTCGCGCGGAGAGCGGGCAGCTCCTCAATCCGGACTGGGTGCGAAATCATAGGGCTTCACGAGTCAATGCTTCCTGTGCGCCGGCCTGGAAGCCGCAAAAGCGTTGAAGAGGCCATCCCTTTGTATCCTTCTGGCACGCTGCGCATCCATGAACTCACTGCGGAGGAGCGCGCTGTCTATGCCACGCTCAAGCCGGAACGCCTGCCCGAGCACGTAGCCATCATCATGGACGGCAACGGCCGCTGGGCCGGACGCCGCTCACTCAAGCGCTTCCTCGGCCACCAGCAGGGCGCCAAGAGTGTCCAGTTAGTGACTGAGACCGCTTCCCGCATCGGCCTGCCCTGGCTCACGCTCTACGCCTTTTCGCTCGAAAACAATCTGCGCCGGCCCAAGGCCGAGGTCAGCTTCCTCATGCGCCTGCTCAAATCCTACCTTGAGAGCAACCTGCAGCGCATGATGGACAACAACGTTCGTATCCGCTACATCGGACGTACCCACGAGCTGCCGGCGGAGGTCCAGGACAAGATGCGCTGGGCTGAAGAAGCCACGGCGCACAACACTGGCACCACCCTTACCCTGGCCCTCAACTATGGCGGTCGCTCGGAGCTGGTGGATGCTTTCCGCTCCCTCGCCGCCGCAATGAAGGACAAGCACCTCCCCTCCGACCGCATCACCGAAGAGGATATTCACCGCCATCTCTACACGGCGCACATGCCCGACCCGGACCTGCTCATCCGTAGCTCCGGCGAGATGCGCATTTCAAACTTTTTGCTTTGGCAAATTGCCTATACCGAAATTTTCGTCACCGAGCGCCTCTGGCCCGATTTTCGCGGCATCCACCTCCTTGAGGCCATCGCCGATTTCCAGCGCCGCGAGCGCCGCTTCGGCGGCATCGGCGAAAGCTGCGGCGAAGTGGAAGCAGACCCCGAGCAAATCAAGATCGCCGCGAGTTAGGCCAAAATTCCTCTGCGACGCCGCGGCAACCGCTTGTCCTTCGTCCAATGACCGAAGCCCCTGCGGGCCACTGTAGCCCCGGCGGTGTATCCTCAACCCTGAATGAAACGTGTCCTTACCGCTCTGATTCTGGCGCCACTGGTGCTTGCCTTGGTGTTCCTCGGGCCCAAGTGGCTCATCGCAATCGCCGTTGCCGCAATCGCCATGCTGGCTGGATGGGAGTTTCTTGGCCTCGCCGAGCATTGCGGCGCCAAGCCTTCGCGTATTGCGGTTGTGGTGGCCATTGCCGCGCTCTTTGCGGGCAACTTTCAATGGCCCGATCAGACCGCAATCATCTTTGGGTTGCTCAGCCTGGGCCTGCTGGTCTACTGCACCTTCCGCTCTCCGGTGGAGCGGATGCTGCTCGATGCCTCAACCTGCATCTTCGGCCTGTGTTACGCCGGGCTCACCCTGATTGCCGTGCCCATGCTCCGCGAGGAGGCCAATGGACCTTCGCTGGTAGTCTTCCTGCTCTGCGTAGTGTGGGCCGGAGACATCGCGGCGCTCTACTCAGGGCGAAGGTGGGGACAGCGAAAGTTGGCTCCCACACTCAGCCCCAACAAGACCTGGGTCGGCTCGATAGGCTCGGTAGCGGGCAGCCTGCTGGTCACTGCCGCCCTCTTCTGGTTAGGCGCTCTGTTGGCTCAGTGGAACTTCGTCAAGCTCTCGTTTGCCGACGAAGTCTGGTGGTACTGGCCGTTGCTGGCCGTAGTGGTCAACGTGGCTGCGCAGGTGGGCGATCTGGCCGAGTCGGCGCTAAAGCGCTCCGCCGGCGTGAAGGATTCCGGCGACCTTTTGCCCGGCCACGGCGGCATGCTCGACCGCATCGACGCACTTCTGCTGGCCGCTCCGGTCCTCTGGTACGCCCAGGTGCTTCGCTAGCTGCTTCCAGAGGCGCAAGCATACCTGCAAATCATTGAATATATATGACTTTACATGCTTATGGAGAGCCAAGTCCCGATTCCGCCGTGGGTCCAAGCAGTATCATTCAACGTGCACCGTTTTTCTAATATCTGCTCCATCTGGAAATACCTGAACATTGAAGACTCCTTTGAAGCGACTCGCCATCCTCGGTTCTACCGGCTCAATCGGGAAGAGTACGCTCTCCATCGTCGAGCAGTTTCCTGAGCGCTTCGCGGTTGCTGCCCTGGCCGCTGGCCGCAACGTGGACGAAGCCTTTGCCCAGGCTGTTCGCTGGCGGCCCTTGGTTGTCTCGCTGGCCACTGAAGAGTTGGCCTCCAATCTCTCCTCCCGCTTGCGCCAGGCGGGTGTCACCGGCATCCGTGTGGTGTATGGCACTGAAGGCACAGTGGTCTGCTCCACCTTGCCTGAAGCGGATTTCGTCGTCTCTGCCATCGTTGGCGTGGCTGGCCTTGAAGCCACACACGCCGCCATCCTCGCCGGCAAGCCCGTAGGCTTGGCCAACAAGGAGTGCATGGTGGCCGCCGGTGAGATCCTCACCGCCGCCGCCCGCCAGCACAACGTGCCCATCCTGCCTATCGACAGCGAACACAACGCCGTCCACCAATGTTTGCGGGTGGGCGCGCATGCTGAGGTGAAAACCATCTGGCTCACCGCCTCAGGCGGCCCGTTTCGCACGCTTCCCCTCGACCGGTTTGACGCCATCACACCCGAGCAGGCCCTTAAGCACCCCACGTGGGTCATGGGCCGCCGCATCACCATCGACTCCGCCACCATGCTCAACAAGGGGCTGGAGATTATTGAAGCCTGTCGCCTTTTCGACGTGCCTCCCAGCCAGGTGCGCGTTACCGTCCATCCCCAATCCACCATCCACTCCCTGGTGGAGTACGTCGACGGCTCCATCCTGGCGCAGATTTCCGTGACCGACATGCGCCTTCCCATCCTCTATGCCCTGGCCTATCCTGAGCGTCCGGCCTCCACCCTTACCTTTGACCTGGCCGCCCTGCGCCACCTGGAGTTCGAACCCCCCGACTTTGAGCGTTTCCCGTGCCTGACCTTGGCCTATCAGGCGGCGGAAAAGGGCGGTGCCCACTGCATCGCGCTCAATGCGGCCGACGAGGTGGCCGTCGAGGCCTTCCTTGAAAGACGCATTCCTTTCACCGCAATCCCGCGTACAATTGAACAAGTACTGGCATCGACGCCGGAGGCGCACCCGGTTACCATCGCGGACGTGCTCGCCGCGGACAGGGAAGCGCGTCGAATGGCTGGTGCGTTAGTGGCCTGAGCTGTCGCAGCTCCCTCCCTGGAGCGTATCAACGAAGGATCAGATTTTTCATTTATGCATGAGTTTCTAGTTTCCGCCGTCGCCTTTATTGTCCTCATCGGGGTCATGGTGGTCGTCCATGAGTTCGGTCATTTTGCGGTGGCCAAGCTATGCGGCGTCCGCGTCGAGCAGTTCTCGCTCGGTTTTCCGCCCCGCCTCTTCGGCATCAAGATCGGCGAAACCGACTACTGCGTCTCTGCCACCCTTCTTGGCGGCTACGTCAAGATGACCGGCGAGACGCTGACCGGCGAGAACCTGTCGCTGGAGAGCGCGGGCAAAGCGGGGATAGAAGCGCTGAAGGAAGATCCAGGCGCGCTCACCTCGCACCCACGCTGGCAGCGCATGCTCATTGGCGTGGCCGGGCCCACCGCAAACTTTGTCCTCGCGTTCGTCGCCATGGTCTTCTACTTCGGCTGGATCAACGAAGTTCCCGCCTATGACGTGACGACCACCACCATCGAATGGGTGGTACCCGGTTCCGCGGCGGCGCAGGCCGGCCTCGCCCCCGGCGACGTGATCCGGCACTTCGATACCGAAGACAATCCAACCTGGGATGCGGTCGTCTCGCGCATGGCGCTCAGTCCCAACCAGACAGTGCCCATCGCCGTGGATCGCGGTGGCCAGACGCTGCAACTTGCCATCCACATACCCGCGGAACTCACCGAGATTGACCTGGCCGGCATGCTGCCTCAATACACGCCGGGCTCCATCGGTATCAAGTCAGTGGCGTCCGGAATGCCGGCAGCCCAGGCCGGCTTGCGGGACGGTGACTTCATCCAGTCCGTCGATGGGCACGCCCTCCACTCTGTCAGCTCGTTGCTGGCTTACATGCAAGCTGGGCAGGGCAAGCCGATTTCGCTGGTAGTCTTGCGCAACGGCGTCGCACTCGCTCCCCTCGTGGCCCATCCCGCCAAGCTCGATGCCGGCTGGAAGCTCGGGTTTACGGCGGTTCCCATTCCTCTCCACAACTCTCCCTTGCCGCTCCCGCGGGCGCTGGCAAAGTCAGGGAAGTTCTGCGCAGAAGGTTCCACCCTCATTCTCCAGATGCTTGAGCGGATTGCCACCCGCAGGGTTCCCGCCTCGCAGCTTTCCGGTCCAGTTGGAATTGCCCGCATAGCCGGTGATGCCGCAGAGATGAAAGGCTGGCAGCCCAAGTTCGAACTGGCCGCCGAGATCAGCCTCAACCTGGGCATCCTGAACCTGCTGCCATTCCCGATCCTCGATGGCGGAATGATTTTCCTGCTCCTCATTGAGAGTGTGTTGCGCCACGACATCAACATCAACGTCAAGGAACGCATCTACCAGGCTGCATTTGTGGCTTTGATAGCGTTTTTCGTCTTCGTCATCTTCAACGACGTAACCAAGCTGCCGATCTTCACCCACCTCAAACCGTAAGATAGTGAACAGTAAGACAGTGAACAGTGGGCAGGGATCCGTAGAAAGACCCAGTACGAGCATGGCGGTACAATCGTTTCGTGACCTGCAGGTTTGGCAAAGGTCAATGCAATTGACGGTTGCGGTCTATCGGATGACACAGAACTTCCCGCCTGAGGAACTCTACGGACTGACTAGTCAGATCAGACGTTCAGCGGTTTCGATACCCAGCAACATTGCGGAAGGACAGGGAAGGCTGAATACTGGCGAATTCCGCCAGTTTCTCGGCGTAGCACGGGGTTCAAATTGCGAGTCGCAAACCCAGCTGGAAATCGCTCGTGCGCTTAGGCTCGGAGACGTCAAGCTGATCGATGAAGCTGAGGTTTTGTCCCATGAAGTAGGAAAGATGCTCTTTGTCCTGCTCAAATCCCTCAAGACCACCCAACACTGACGACTGTCCACGATCCAACGTCCACTGTTCACTGTCCACTGTTCACTGATAGGAGCGAAGCGAATGTCCGTGACCACCCAGGTGAGGGTGCGCTACGCTGAAACCGACCAGATGGGTATCGTCTACTATGCCAACTACCTGGTCTGGTTCGAAATTGGCCGTGTCGAGCTGTTGCGCTCGCTGGGCCTTGCCTATAGCCAATTGGAAACCGAGCACGAGTGCATTCTGCCGGTCGTCGAGGCAAGTTGCCGCTATCGCGCTCCCGCCCGCTACGACGATGAGATTTTGATCGAGACGCGCCCGGCTCTGTTGCGCGGTTCGGTGCTCAAGTTTGCGTATCGAATCTACCGCAAGGCAAACCAGGAAGGAAAAGAGCGTGAGCTCCTCTTGGCCGAAGGCGAGACGGTCCACGTGGTCTGCGACGACCAGTTGAACAAGAAGTCCTTGCCCGCACATTACGCCGAGGCGTTGCGGGCGCTGATGGCGGAAAAGTAAACGCGGCGTCCTCTCTCAAGTGAGTTGAGAGAGCCCTTGCAGAAGTTCATGCTGATTACACTCGATTCCGCCACCTGATACATTGTTATGCCGCTAGTCAATACACTCTTATGCCGCCGCCCGGTACAGCAGAACCCCGCCACCGGATTAGAGGCATGGGGGGGCAGTATCATCCCCCGTCGGGGCTGGCCGGAATGTTGATGAACTCGTTACTGACGAGTTGACGGTAATACGACCGGAACGTAACAAGAGCGAATCGGGATATTTCAATTTCACTTTAATCGAGATCTTTCGATTTCACTTTAATGAACAACGTGGAAAGTGCGTTT
>PLSM01000175.1 GCA_003165075.1 Acidobacteriaceae bacterium
CAGGGCTTGTTCAGAGGTTCCCTAAGACTCATATTGGAGCTCGATGTTCGTGCGATCCCAGATCTCAAAATCGAGATCTGAGGCACCCAATTTTGTGGATACCAGAGTTCGAGGAGAGCGGGGCTATTCGCTGCTGCTTATGCGGCGGGGGAAGAGATGGGGGCCAGTCCGAGGCGTTTGCGGCATTCTTCCAGCATGGCTTGAGTGCGCGTGGCACCCACGCGGCTGACGCCAATGGCGCGCACCCTCAGCAGTGTATCGAGGTCGCGAATGCCGCCCGCCGCTTTCACTTGCACGCTGGCCGGGGAATGCTGGCGCATCAGTTCGAGGTCGGGAAACGTGGCCCCGGTGGGCGCGTAGCCAGTGGAGGTCTTCACCCAATCGGCGCCAATCTCCGCGCATATCCCGCACAGGCGAATCTTGGCGGCATCGTCATGATAGGCATTCTCGAAGATGACTTTGATCTTTGCTCCGCCGGCGTGAGTCGTGTCGGCAAGCGCGGAGAGCTCATCGCGCACATACTGCCAATCCCCGCTGCAGGCCTTGCTGATGTTGATGACCACGTCCAGCTCTTGCCCGCCGTCCTGCAGGGCCTGCCGGGCTTCAGCAAGTTTGATCGCAGTGGTGTGCCCTCCGTGGGGAAAGCCGATGGTGGTGCTGGCGTGGACAGTGGTACCGGCAAGCAGTTGGGCGCAGCGGGCCAGGTAGAACGGCATGATGCAGACACTGGCCACGTCATATCGAGCTGCCAGCGCGCATCCGTCTTCCAGCTCCCGGGTGGTCAGGGAGGGGTTGAGCAGCGAGTGGTCGATCATCTTGGCGATTGCCTGGTAATCAAATGAGTTGGTCACGATTCATCTCCAGAATCAGGCTGAGGTGTTGCTGGCTGCCCGTTTGTATTCCTCGACGGCCAGGGCGACGCCGCCTAACGCGCCGCTTTTTTCCAACAGAGTGGAGCAGCTTATCTGCACCACTTCCGATGGGAACATCCGCACGCGCTCTTTGACGACCCTGCGCACGGGTTCGAGCAATAAATCTCCGAGAACAGACAGGCCGCCGCCAATGACCACGGTGCGGACCGCGGTGATGCTGACGGCATTGGCGATGCCCACGCCAAGATACTCAGCCGCCACACGAATGGCGTCGGCCACCGCCTGATCTCCGTTGCGGGCCGCAGCGGCCATGCGGGTGGCAGTAACTTTGGCAGGATCGCCAGCTACCAATTCACTCAAGCGGGGCGCGCGGCCGGCGCGCATCAAGTCTCTGCCTGCGGCTGCCAGGGCCGGTCCGCTGACCAGGGTCTCAAGGCATCCGCGACTGCCGCAACTGCAAGGTGCTCCGTCGGGGAGAATGGTGTGGTGGCCGACTTCGCCTGCCGCGCCAAAGGCTCCCAGGCGCAAATGGCCATCGAGCACCAGGCCTCCGCCGATGCCGGTGCCGACGGTAACGAACAACATGTCCTGCGAGCCGCCGGCATTGCCGAACGTGTACTCACCAAGGGCGGCCATGCGGGCGTCGTTCAACAGCGAAACGGGCCGGTGCGAATGCGAAGCAAACGCCTCGGCGATGTGGAAGCCGGACCATTGCGGGGGAAGGTTGGGCAGGAAAACAATGGCGCCCGCGTCGCGATCGACGAGGCCGGGCAAGCCGATGCCGATGGCCAGGATTTCGCAAGAGTGCTGAAGACAGAGATCGTCAAGCAGGCGGCAAGTTCTCTCCGCAGCCTGGGCCGGCCCTTCCTCGGCAAGGGTGGGGATCACTCCTTCGGCGACGATGTTGCCGTGCGCATCGGCGATGACCGCTGCGACCTTGGTACCGCCGAAATCGATGCCCGCAAACAAGCCCGAAGCAGCGTTCTCCACGAAGTAGATCCTCCCCGGCGTTCTGATACTTGGGGACCTACCACAATATCAGGTGATACGGGAGGGTGGTGCGTATCTCGATGGACGACTGGGATCGGTTGGCGCAGGACCGAGTGTTCTTACACGCCGGGCAATGGCTGCTCGCAGGTGAAAGCCGGAGCTGCAGAGCACAGTCCGCCGCAGAGGGAGTGTGGTATGCTTCCGCTGCTTTCATTCTAAGGGCGGCTCTACCGATGCTGACGGTAAGAGGATCCTTACATAGAGGCGAATGATGCGCATGATCCGAATTTGTTTCGGGCTGATTCTGCTGCTGGCTGCAAGCGGCAGAATGCTCGGACAAGCGGGGGCGACAGGTTCGATTCTGGGGACCATCACGGACGGCGCGGGCGCCATCCTGCCCAATGTGCAAGTGACAGTGACCAACACCGCAACGGGGAGCGCCTTTCAAACGGTTACGAGTTCCGCGGGCGATTATCTCGCGCCGGCACTGAGTCCTGGAACCTACTCGGTTTCAGCTCAGGCGCAGGGATTCAAGAAATCAGTCACAACCTGGTTCACGCTGACGGTGGATCAGGTGGTGCGCGTGGACCTGAGGTTGAAGCCGGGCGCGGCGACGGAGACCGAGGCAGCGATGGCGCGGGCGGTGGCGCTGGACACCGATAGCGCGGCGCTGTCGCAACTGGTGAGCCGGCAGCAGGTGGAAGAGCTGCCGTTGAACGGACGCAACTTCATGCAGTTGTTGCTGGTGGGCGCGGGCGCGGTGACTGTGGGCGGGGAACAGGGCACGCTGCGGCAGGGCGAAGGCGACGCGGTGAGCGTGAACGGGGGTCGGCCGGAAGGCAACAACTATACCCTGGACGGACTGGTGAATACCGATCCGGCGCTGGTGACGCCGGCGGTGGTTCTGTCGCAGGATGCGATTCAGGAATTCAAGGTGGAGAGCGGCACCTACCCGGCGGAATACGGATTCAGCGCCAGCCAGGTGAACATTGTGAGCAAGAGCGGCAGCAATGAATTCCACGGGGCGCTGTTCGAGTCAAACCGCAACGACGCATTCGATGCGCTGCCGTTTGCAACCGTGCTGAATCTGAACTCGGGCGTGGCAACGACCAACCCGATTCTGCGCCAGAACCAGTTCGGATTTGTGATGGACGGGCCGGTGGAAATCCCCAAGCTCTACAACGGGCGCGGCAAAACTTTCTGGATGGCCAACTACGAGGGCTGGCGCATCAATAACGGCAGCATTGCGTACGAGACAGTTCCCAATCCGGCGGTGCTCAGCGGCGATTTCTCAGCGGAGACGTATGCGCCGGGCGTGGGCGGGCTGCCGGGCGGCCTGTTGCCGGCCTATGGGACATCGGATTGCGCGACGCTGCTGGCCAACGGCTTCAACTGCATGCCGGTGGATCCAACAACGGGACAGGCATTCCAAAGCAATCGGATACTATCGACCGCATTCACGAGCCGGATCGGGCAAGTCGCGGTGGCGAACAAATTCTGGGGGACGCCGACGCTGGCCAACCAGCCGGAAGGCATTACCAACCTGATCAAACAGGTCCCCGGGCCATTGACCACCAACCAACAGACCTACCGCGGCGACCAGGTGCTGGGGAAACTGGGGACAATCTTCTTCCGCATTACCTACGCGAACCACACTAATAGCTCACTCTACAACTCCGGATCGTTCGACTACGGGATGGAGAAGACGCTGGAGAACGAGAAGAGCTGGGAAGTGTCGCACACCGTCAAGATAGGGCGGGCCATGGTAAACAACTTCCGCTTCGGCTATCTTTACGCGGAGGCGCCACAAGGCTCAGTGGCTCCGCCCGCAGCGGTAGTCAGCGCGCTCGCGGAGACGGGCGTGTTTACCAAGTTTGGGCCGTTGCAGGAAACCTGGCCGAACGTAAGCTTGTCGACCTACGCCAGCGGGGGCGGCCCGGGTAACTCCTACAGCGGATCCTCAAGCCCGGCGTGGGAGTGGGCCGACTCGTTCACCACGGTGCACGGAAAGCATACGCTGGGATTCGGGCTGGACTATCGCGCATATACGCTGACACGCAATGCGGATGACGACTTCTATGGCGACTTCGGTTTTTCGTCAGGGACCATTACGAACAACAATCTTCCGATCACGGCGGGCGGAGCCAGCAGCTGCGGCAACGCACCGGTTTCAGTGGGCGGGGCGGCGCCCACATCGCTGTGCGGAACCGGCAATGCAGTGGCCGATATGATGCTGGGGTACTACAGCGACGCGAGCGGATTTGTGCCCGGGCCGTTGAGCACCAAAACACAGGCGGGCAACCCGCAGACACACGTGTTTCGCTATTTCGCGCCCTACGGGAAAGACGATTGGAAGGTCACAAGAAAGCTGACCCTGAACCTTGGCCTTCGCTGGGACTTTCGCGCCGCAACCTACGAAGCATCGAATCACTTTTTCTGGCTGGACACCAAGAATGCGGAGGGCGGGCTGTGTTATGCCGACCCGCAACTGACAAGCGACGGAGTGGCTCCGGGAGTGGGCATGGATGGCGGTCCGATCCTGCGCTATTGCGGCCCGGTGCCGCACCCCGGGCCCAAGACACCGTTCGCGCCACGGTTCGGTTTTGCCTACCGGTTCAACGACAAGACGGTGCTGCGCGGCGGCTATGGGATCTTCTACGACTCCTATGAAGGGCACGAGATCGGCGACTCAGCGGACATCTACCCCTACAGTATTCGCAACAATCTGGTTCCCACTGCAGTTCCCACGCTGCCCAAGTTGAGCAACCAGATGTTTCCCAGCTACACCACGCTGGGGCCGCTCCCGGAAATGGCGCTTTCGTTCATCGCGGTGATCGAGTCGGAGAATCCGCTGAATCCCTATGTGCAATCGTGGACGGCGTCGATGGAACGCGAACTGGGCAGAAGCACATCGCTCGAAGTGAACTACATCGGAACCCATTCCATCCATCTGCTGGACCGGCGCGATATCTCACAGCCCTACTCAGTTGCGGCGGCGAGCGTGGCGTATTGCCAGCAGACGGATGCGGCGGGTAACTACATCAACCTGGGGGTTGCCCCGTGCACGATATCGAGCCGGCTGCCGTATCCGAACTTCAACGGGTACTACATCGACAGCGACTTTCACGGCTATTCGCACTACAACGCAATGAACGTGAAGGCGGAACATCGCACCGGGGACTTGTCGTTTACGTCGGTCTATTCGTGGGCTCACAGCACGGATGACAAGTCGGCGGCGGCAGGGGTGGGCGCCTCAAACACCGGCTACCAGGGCTTTATGGATAACCACGACGCGAATCGGGATTTCGGTCAGTCGGACTTCGACGTGAGCCAGCGGTTTGTGGCCAGCTATGTGTACAACCTGCCCATCGGGCGGGGCAAGAAGATCGGCAGAGGAGTGAGCAGATTAGCCGACCTGGCGATCGGCGGTTGGGAGGTTACCGGCATCACCACGTTCCAGGCTGGGTTCCCATTCAGCATCGGCGCCAGCGATATACATGGAGTGCAGGGGACCTTTGCGCAGCGTGCGAATCTTGTGCCGGGTTGCAGTGTTCATGGCGGACTGACGCAGCCGTTCCAACGACTCAATATGGCGTGCTTCGCGCAACCGGCGCTGGCGACGTATGGCAACTCGCCGCGTAACTTCCTGCGGCAACCGGGGATCGACAACTGGAATATGGGTTTCGCCAAAAGCGTGCACCTGACCGAACGGATCAACTTCCAGATCAATGTGGACACGTTCAACACCTTCAATCATCACCAGTATTCCGGCGACGTGGGAGGGCTGATCGTGAGCGGATCGGGAGGCAACGACACCATCGACAATGAGGTAAATGATTCGGAGGCTACGGCGGGAAAGATCACGGGAGCGTCGTCGCCACGGATTCTGCAATTGGCGGGGAAGATTAGCTTCTGAGACCGTGTGCTTGAGTCTTTCCAGCGCCTTCGACAGTCCATAGGCTAGGCCAACCAAGACTCAGGGGAATTGTTGCATCCGCCTAGCCCGCGGATCTGGGAGCATATTGTGGCAAGATCATCGACGGTGAAGCTATTCGCAACGTTTGCAATTTCGCTGGGAGCTATGGTTTGGGGACAAGACAGCAAGCCGCACAGCACAATTCGGCCCCAGTGGACCGCGTTCAATCCGGTCACGGCGCTGAGCGCGTCAACCTTTGCCGAACCTCCCGCGAACGATCGGCCGTGGGTGCGATTGAACATGCCTGCGAGTGCGGATCCAGCGGAGATCAAGGCGGAAGTCCAGGACCTGTACGACAAAGGCATTGCCGGCGTGGAAGTGGGCCAGGGTGCGTTCCCCAATAATGAGCAACTGGTGGCGTTGCTCAAGAAGGCGAACGAGCTTGGGGTCAAGGTGAGCCTCAGCCATGGCCCGACACAGAACCCGCCCGGATATTCGATGGACGGGGACAACGCCCGAAAAACGCTAGCTTTTGGCAATGCCGCGGTAGATGCAGGTGGGACATTCGAGGGCCCGGTCCCACCGGCTCATCCTCCCGTCCGGCCTCAGTTTGGCGGACCGCCTCCGGCTGCCGAGGCACCGGAACATCACCGGACCACCCTCATCGCGGTGCTGGCCTATCGATGCACTGCTTTACCCTGCGCGACAACCGGCCCCGTAGAGTTGGACCGCTCCTCGGTCATCGACCTGACCCCGACCGTGAGTGGAAAGAACACTGAGGGTGTGCTGAAGGGCACGACCGCAGGAAGTATCCGCTGGACCGCTCCTGCATCTCCTGCGGGCGCTCAATGGCAACTGATCTCGTTTTGGTCACGCGGCGTGTTTGCCCAGCCCGATCCGTTCAGCGATGAGGGTCTCAAGGAACTGATCCAGAGCATGGAGACCGGCCTGAGCCCTGAGGTCAAGGAACTCATGAAGGCGAACGGCGGCGACATCTTCTATGACTCGCACAGCGTGGACCGCGGAAGTCCCGATGAGTTGTGGACGAACAAGATGCCCGAGGAGTTCCGCAGCCGGCGGAATTACGATTTGATTCCGGCTCTACCGGCGCTGTTTCAAGACAACTTCAGCTTCAGCGACGACAGCGCGGCGCGTGTTCGCGATGATCTTTACGCGGTGCGAGGCGACATCTGGATTGAGAAACAGGTGAAACCGCTGGAAGCCTGGGCGCGAAGGTACAACTACAAGCTACGCATCCAGCCCGAGGGCGAGATGTCGTCGAAGACGCCGATCAACGAGCAAGTACAGGCCGCGGCGTCGCTCGACCGGCCGGAGCATGAGTCACTGTTTACGAACGATGAAGTGGACAACTATCTGCCGATTGCATCCGCGAACCACATGACGGGGAATTCGTGGTACTCAACCGAATGCTGTGCAGCGCTCAACATGAACTACGCCGAGACGCTTCAGGACGTGACCATCCGGATGCACAAAAGCTTTGTCGGCGGCATTACGAAACTGGTGTATCACGTGTATGCCTACAGGGACAGCGCAACTGCAAAGTGGCCGGGATATCACAACTTTCCACCGGCAGGATTTTCGAATGCATGGGGGCCGCGCAACCCGATCTGGGGGGATGCGCGCACTTACAACGACTACTTTGCGCGCATTGGCCAGGTGCTGACCCAGGGCGAAGCAAAAACCGACGTCGCGGTTTACATGCAGAACTACCTGTATCCGCTTCCGCAGATGGTCAAAGGCGGGGCAGGGTTCCGCATGTGGCGCGATACTGGGTTGCAAGAGGCCGGCTATACCCGGGACTACCTCGACCCGAGCCTGCTCAATCTTCCCAATGCGACGGTGACTGGGAAACGCCTCGCCGTCGAGGGACCGGGCTATCAGGCGCTGATCATCGATAGCGAACAGGAGCCCGCGACCGATCCAGTGAAGACTTCAATGCCCGCGGAAGTGGCACGAAAGATCCTGGGCTATGCGCGGGCGGGATTGCCCATCATCGTTGTAGGAACAGCGCCGGATCGAACGCCGGGACTCTCTCCAAGTTCTGACGCTGAGTTACAGAAGATTATCCGTCAACTGCTTGCCGAGCCGAATGTTTACAGGGTGGTGCACGAATCCGACGTGCCCGAAAAGCTCCGGTCTCTGGGAATTCATCCTGCGGCGGAGCCCGGGTCGCCGTCCGCTATGTTGAGCGTACACCGCAGGGATTTGGCTACCAGAACGGACTATTACTTCCTTTATAACCAGGGGGTCGTCAGTCCCAAGGGCGAACCAGCCAATCTCTTTGAACCGGCAACGGGGACGCCGCTCGATATCGAGGTCAGTCTCGAAGGGCGGGGCAGCCCCTATCTGCTGGATGCATGGTCAGGCACGATCACGCCGATTGCTCAATACACTTCGACTGACGACCGGGTGATGGTTCGCGTGCGGTTGTCGCGAGATAACGCCCAACTAATTGCGCTGAGCGATGAACCAAAGCGGTTCGGGGTACCGGCGCCGCAAGTGCACGTGGCTGCTAGCACGGCGGACGGCGCAACTGCGGAAGGGAATGCGGTTGTGGTTCGCGCAAAAAGAGCCGGGATGTATACAACCACGCTCAGCAACGGCAAGACGGTGAGCAGCGCGGTCGGCAACGTTCCCGCGGCGATCGACCTGACAAATGCGAAATGGGAGTTGAGCGCGGAAGACTGGCAGCCAGCGAATCCATATGCGACTACATTCGGTACCGCTGCGGTAGAGACACGAAAGACTCCGGTGACTGTGGAACTGGACGGATTGAGACCCTGGCCGGAGATTCCCGCGCTGCAACATGCGTCGGGGATTGGCACCTATGTCACATCGTTTGACCTGCCGGCAGGATGGACGGCCCGCGATGGCGCCACTCTCAGCCTGGGCGATGTCTTCGATTCGTTTACTTTGACGGTTAACGGGAAACTGGTTCCGGTGGATCAACTGAGCGCAGAAGCCGAGGTTGGCCGGTATTTGACGACGGGACGGAACACGATTGCCGTGCGTGTAGCGACGACGCTGAATAACCGGCTGGCCAGCATTGATGACAGCACGGCAAAACGCGGGCTGGTGCAACATTACGGCCTGTTGGGGCCGGTCGTCCTGACGCCATATGCACAGGCCGCAATTGCGACTCAGAGTGCGGGGGCTCCGCACTCGAAGGCGAAGTGAACGGAGACTTCGATCAGAACGCACTGAGTGAGGTTCGCGTCGAACAGGTGTGCGCCTGGAAACAGGTGGAAGCTTCACGATGAGACGCGCGCCAGCCTGCACCACCACGCGGTTTCGAAGCCTGATCTTTATCTGCACTTCCCCTCAATTACCGGCAGCGCGCATTGTTGGGTTCGTGGGCTCCCATGTCCCAGAGGGGGGACGTGGGGCGCCCGGCAGTCAGCGAGTCAGCGGTTGGTGCGCGGAGAGTCTTCCGTGCGGGACGGCTCGTGCCTGGGCTACTGCACGGTGAGGGTGAAAGTGTTCTGTGCGGTGGTGGCGCCCGACGTTCCGGTCACCGTCACGGTGTAGGTTCCCGCCGTGGTGCCGGTGCTGACGATGTTAGGGCAGGACGTGCCGCCTCCTCCGCCGCAGGACACCACACCGCTGACGAGCACTGCGAGCAGCAACATCATGCCGAGCCGTGTGCGGCCCTTGCGACCTCGCACCGGAATGACGAAGAACAGGAAGCACGCCAGGACCGCTCCGCCTTTGCCGTACCAGGGAATTCCCGGTCGCTGTTGCAGGGTCGCGGAGCATGGCGCTGCGCCGCCCGCGGTGGTGGAGATGGTAAGCGTGGCGGCGGCCGGGTTGGCGCCGGTGATACTGACCGTGCCGGTGGATCCGAAGCTGAGAGTAGGCGGAAACTGTGCGCCGGTGGGGCTGGAGGTGACGGTGGCAGTGAGTGCGACGCTGCCGATGAAGCTGCCGGAGGGCGTCACGGTGATGGTGGAGGTGTTCGCCGTAGTTGCACCGGGCGAGACGGAGATGGAGGTACCGGTGAGGGTGAAGGTGTTGGGAGCGGGTGTGGTGACGGTGATGGTGGTGCTGCTCGAAGCGGCAAAGAAGATGGCCATGCTGTTGACATCGGGCGTATAGCTGGCGGTCAGGGTGTCAGTGCCCACGGTGAGCGATCCGGCGGGGACGCTAAAGGTGGCGCTGTTGGCGATGAGTGGAGTTGCCGCGGAGGCGTAGCCGCCGCCGCTGAGGATGACGGAGCCGGTGGTGGTGATGGGATACCCGGCGTTACTGGAGACTGTAACCGTCATAGTGAGCATTTGCGCGGTGGTGATAGTAGACGAAGAGGGGAAGAATGTGATGACCGGTGTTGAGATCGCCGGGTTGTAGACGGTGACCTGCGCCGATCCCGAAGTGTTGTTATAGGTGGAGAGGCTGGCCGCATCGGGGGCATAGATGGCGGTGAGGGAGTCAACTCCGACAGCCAGCGTCTCGGCAGGGATGGTGATGGAGGAGATGCCGCCGACCAGCGGGCTGGACGGGGAAGAATAGCCGCCGGTGGTGAGTGTAACCGAGCCGGTGGGGGTGGGATTGGCGCCGCCGCTGAGCGTGATCGTCACCTGGAGCGGATTCGCTTTGACTGTCGTCGTGGCCGAAGGCGTGACCGTCACAAGAGGCGTAAACTGCGCGGTGGGAGTCACGGCGACTGGGGTCGAAACCGCCGCGTTGGAATAGATGTCGTAACCCTGGGTTGACGGGACGTAGTAGGCCTGCAGCGAATCATCGCCGGCAGTCAACAGCCCAGCGGCGATATTGAAGATGGCGCTGCCGCTGTTGAGCGTGGCGGATGCACCATAGCCGCCGCCGTTGAGGTACACGGTTCCGGCAGGCGTGGGATTGGCGCCGCCGCTGACAACAACGGTATCTATCAGCGCTTGCGCAGTGGTGATGGCGGCGGATGAGAGAGTTTGCGTGATTGATGGAGCGACCAGAGTGACAAGGACGGTGGCCCAGGCCGTCGATGGGTAGTATGTGGAGGCGCCGGCCGTATCGGGCGTGTAGTTTGCGGCGATCGAGTATGTTCCGCTGGGCAGGGTTTTGGCGGGAATCTGGAAGGTGGCGACACCGGCGACGAGCGGGGTTGACGGATAGTTGTGGCTGCCGACGGAGAGAACTACCGACCCGGTAGGGGTGGGACTACCGCTGGGACCGCTGACAGTGACGGTCACCGTTACTGCCTGGAGCGTAGTGATGCTGGATGAGGACGGTGACACGTTTACAGTTGGCGTACTCCTCAGCGCGTAATAGCTGGTGAGAAATGCGCCAACGTCGAGGGAACCCAAGCCGGTTACCTCATCGAACCCAGCGGTCAGCGGATATCCTGCCTGGCCGCCAGTGAGCCCGGTGCTGCTGGGAATGCTGTTATTGCACATGCTGGGAGTATTGATGCTGCAGGTCGTGACACCGCTGGTGGAGGGGGCCGCGTCGTGGAACGGAGAGACGGCGTTGGCTGCTACCTGGTAGATTCCGGGGTTGAGATTGCCTTGTGCCGCTCCAACAACACCTGTTGCCGATCCGATTTCCGAATCGAGGAGCGCGGTCACACCGGCCATGCTGGGAGCGGCGGCTGAGGTTCCACAGAACGCGAGAAACTGATAGCTGCCATTGGCACCGACGACGCAACTAGCTCCCTCCGCAGCCATGCAACCGAAATAGCCATCGTGGCAGGATGCGGAGAAAGAGATGTCGGGGGTGTAGCGTCCGGATCTGGCGGCAGGCACACCGGTTCCTGTTTGCCACGCAGGGGTCGGGATGACGGTGCTGACGCCGCCGCCGGAAGCGGCGACTTGCGGCTTGGAATTGGAGTTCAGCGGCTCGTTCCATCCACCTTCGGGAATATAGCGTTGCGCAGTGGCGATGCCTCCGCTCGTACCCCAGTAGTAGGTGGGATTGCTGGTGTCGTTGAACTCGGTTCCACCCACGCAGGTGACATAGCTCGAGGAGCAGATGTAGTTGGGGCTGTTGGCCAAGGGAGTGAAGGGCGGGGTGGCAAAGGCCGGGTCGCAACCGGACGCGCCGGAGTCTCCTGAGGAAACAAAGGATGAGATTCCCTCTGCCGCAGCCTGCTGAAAGAGCGTGTCCCAGAAGGCAACTCCAGCCGGTCCGGCCCCAGACTCACACGCTCCGAAACTGATGGTCATGATCTGTGCGGGAACGGGCGTGGTTTGCACCAGGTATTGCGCATCCACCTCGATGCCGCCACTGGAATTGGAGGCAACTACCAGCAGGAGATTCGCGTTGTCAGCGATGCTGCCTGCGCGGGTTACATCCAGGGTGGCTTCGCTCTGGTCTCCAGTGGAGACGCTCCCGGATGGCGGAGCGGTCAGTGCGGGACCTGGGTCCACACCTCCGAACGCGGTAGGAACAACTTCAGTGGGAGATTGAAAAGGGCGGGAAGTCAGGTTGCTGAAGCTGGTGAAATCGGCAAAGTCGGTGCGCGACCGGGCCAGGATACCGATGGTCTGCCCGTAGCCGTTGTAGGTGTACGGGACATCGTAAATAGTCTGAAAATCTCCCGGTGTGATGAAGTGGTAGGTTTGGCCACCGCTGGTGATCGTCATTTGCGGCGAGGCCGATTGCACCGCGGTGATGTGGTGTGCGGGACGGTCCTCAATGGTGTAGAGGCCATGAATGGCCTTGAGAGCGGGTGCCAGGGCGCGGGGGACTATCGGATCCGATGAGATAGACATGCGCTGAACGCCATCGACGGTGTAGGTGTGCATCTCGGTCTGGAAGGCGCGGCCGACGTCGCCCGCCGTGCCGCCAAACCCGATGAAGATGCGGCTGGGCGAGACCCAGTTGACGTGCAAACCCTGCGATTGCAGCCACCCGGTGAGGGATGCAAGATCGGCATCGGAGAGCCCGAAGCGCTGGCCTACCTGGGCGGGAGTGAGCCAGTGATGATAGCCGGGCGAAGCGGGATTTTGCTGGTCGGCCAGAAAGGTCTCAAAGGCCAACTGCTGCCAGGGAGATCGCGCCAGCACCAGGGTCAGGTGCTCCAGGGGTAGAGACGGGGACACCAAGCCTGCATCGTTGGCCGCGTTGGCCCACAGAGGGTGGTGATGGGGCAGGGCGATGCTCTGTGCGGGATCGACCTCCTGGGTAATTCGATCGGCGGTCTGGGCACGGAGTGCGCCACAAGCCAAGCCGGTCACGATAAGCAGAAGTAAGATGCGCAGCGATCGCACGCAGCGGAAAACCATGCCCGGATGGGCACCGGGCCTCACAACGGCACACAAAAAGCCGCTTGACAGGTGGCGCATCGAATGACCTTCCCCTATGTGCGGATTCACGCAATGGAATAGATGACATTGTCGGTCCTGGGGGGCCGATAGTTCAAGGCAAGGAAGGGGATAAGGCGCACGTTGGTAAGGGCGGCGAGACTGCTGACACAGCGACGGGCGAATTGCAGGTGACGGTTGCGGCTGCGGATGACGCTGTTGCACAAGGGGGTGTGGCGGCTGACGGCGAAGCAGTTTTCTTCGTTGGATTTTAATGATCCACTGTTGCACAAAGGGCAGGAGCGAACCGACAGTGTCATGCAGTGGAAAACTCCGGGTGCGCGGCCCTTATGCGATACTCAAAAAGGCATGTACAAGCGTATTGTTCTCAAGCTTTCGGGTGAAGCGCTGGCCGGCGAACGCGGGTTTGGCCTAGACGCTGCAAAAGTGGCGGAAATCACTTCTGAAATCGCGGATGTGCACGCCCTGGGCGTCGAAGTGGGCATCGTGGTGGGAGGCGGCAACTTCTTTCGCGGTGTGACCGAGCAGGCCAAGGAGATGGACAGGGTGGCCGCCGACAACATGGGCATGTTGTCCACGGTGATCAACGCCATCGCCCTGCAGGATGCGCTGGAGCAGCGCGAGGTGCAGTGCCGGGTGATGTCCGCCGTGTTTATGAACCAGATTGCGGAGCCCTACATTCGCCGCCGGGCCGTGCGGCACCTGGAAAAGGGACGCGTGGTGATCTTTGCAGCGGGCATCGGCAATCCATTCTTCTCCACCGACACGGCAGCCAGCCTGCGCGCCATGGAGATCAAGGCGGAGGTGCTGCTGAAGGCCACCAAGGTGGAGGGCGTCTATAGCGCCGACCCCGTGCTGGTGAAAGATGCCGTGAAGTACGACGAGATTACTTACATGGAGATCCTGCGCCTGGGGCTGAAGGTGATGGACCTGACCGCGGTGAGCCTGTGCAAGGACAACAACCTGCCCATGATCATCTTCAACATGAACCGGCCGGGGAACATTCGGCGCGTGGTGCTGGGCGAAAAGGTGGGTTCGCTGGTAACGGCGTAAACGCCGTTGATAGCGAACAGTTGCTGATGGTCGGCTTTTCACTGTCTGCTGTGGACTGTTGGCTGTTAGCTGTCCCTTTTCAGTGTCCGGGTTGGGGCTTTGGCTTACCCGGCTTGTTCGCTGGCTGGCCGGAGACGTCTAATCGAGAGTGGAAGTTCGCAAGCCAGCCCGTTTAAATGCATTGACAGGTCTGCGCAGTTTTGCGGCTGTCAACATTGTCTTATTTCATTTCTCCAATCCCTTGTGGTTTGGCTGGCTGGCGCCAGTGGTCAACGCCGGCTACGCCTCGGTGAGCTTTTTCATTCTGCTCTCGGGGTTCGTGCTGGGTTACAACTACAATGCGCGGGCGCGGGCCGGAGAACTGGATAGGTTACGCTTTTATGAGGCGCGTTTCACGCGGCTCTATCCCATCTACTTTCTGAGCCTGATACTGGCCTGGCGCATGATTCCGCGGGAGTGGGGCGCGCATACGCACGGCATGTTCTGGGCCGGCATGGTGCTGTCGCCGCTGCTGCTGCAGGGCTGGATTCCGCCCATTGCCACGTTCCTGAATACCCCGGCGTGGACCATGTCGGCGGAGTCGTTCTACTACCTTCTGTTTCCGTGGATGGCTCGCTGGAAGAAGCCGGAACGGCTTGCACCTCACCTTTGGAAGATGGGCGGGGTATGGATGTTGGGGCTGATTCCGGGCACCCTCTATTGCATATTCAACCCCGACAACATTGTCCGCCCCGACCGCTGGAGCTATGGCCCGTGGCTGCAGGCGCTGAAGTACACACCGCTGCCGCACATGGCCAGCTTTGTTTTCGGCGTGCTGCTGGCAGATTTGGACGAGATTGTGCCGCGGTTGGGCCAGCTGCGCCTTCTTCTGGGCATTAGCGGCTTTGCCGGCATCTTCACGCTGCTGACACTGGCGCCGAAAATCCCGTATGCGATTCTTCACGACGGTCTGCTGATGCCGCTATTCGGCTGCGTGATTCTGGGGCTGGCCGGGGTCAACCCGCTCTCGCGCGCATTGGGCGTGCGGCCTCTGGTGTTTGTGGGCCAGGCCAGCTACTGCCTTTACCTGCTCCACTTCAACATGTGGAACCTGATTCACGACTCGCATGTGCTGAACTGGCTGAGGCTGAACGGGCTGGATCCATGGATCAGCTACGTGCTGCTGGTGGCGCTGGCGCTGGCGGCGCTGCACCTTGTGGAAAAGCCAGCCCAGCAGCAACTGCGCAAGCTGATGAAGTTGTGGAGCTAGGCGAGGGGCAGAGATCAGAGATTAGAAGGACAGACTCGTTGGGGACGAAGTCCTGTTTGTGAGGCTGAAGCCTCCTGAAATGCTATAGGCGGCGGCACACGATGCCTACGAGTGTAACAGACAACAAAACAGCCCAGCCGAGTGGCTGGGCTGTTTGCACTTTCTCTGCTTTTGGCGCTACGGCGTGATGGACTGAATGGAGTGGTTGCCGTGGGGAACAATGACAAGCGCGGTGGGTTTGGCGGCCGCGGGGTATGGGGAGGCCTGGGCCAGCGCCAGTACGCCCGTAGTGGGGGTTAGCTGGAAACCGGAGATGGAATTGCCCAGGTAGTTGGCGGTGTAGACAAACCGGCCCAACGCCGGATCGACTGCTAGGGCAACCGGCGCTGTATCCGTGGCGTTGCTAGGGGTTTGCGAGGAACTGACGGTGGCCGTTGGAGTACCGGTAGACAGAGTGATTGCGTAGCTTGAAACCGTGGAGTCCAGAGTGTTGGTTACATAAATATAGATGCCGCGCGGGTCAATAGCCACTGCGGAGGGCTCGTTGCCGGTCTTAAAGGGTCCGTTGACCAGGAAGTTCAATGAGCTGCCCGACGTAATCGAGTAGCCGATGAGCTCGTTGGAAGCGAAGTCGGTGACGTAGATAAAGCGGTTTGTGGGTTCGGCGGTCAGGGCGCTGGGCTTTACGCCAGAGAGGTAGGGGCTGCCCTGAGACGGGGTGAGCGCACCGCCTGAACCGACGGCGTAACCGAACACCCAGCCTGGGTTTGCGGTACTGGTGGTCGATCCTCCGGGGTTGTAGGCCGACTGGTCATAAGCAGCTACGTATACCGCATTATTGTTGGGAATCACCGTCACTCCCGTGGGAATGATCACATCGCCGGTGTAGCCGGGGACGACGAGGTTCTCCTGCTGGGTTACAGCACCGATGGTTCCAGAAGACAACGCAAATTCAGAGAGTGTGGCGGAGTTGGAACCGGAGACCACATACAGGTATGTCCCGGCGGCATTCACGGCCAGAGCGGTGGGCGGGGCACTCAGGGTGATTGAGTCCTTCTTGGCGAGCACGCCAGTGGAACCGATGGCGAAATGGACGACAGAGTTATCGCCCTGGTGGGCGACATAAAGATCGGTGTACTGGGCCGAGACCGCCATGGCAACGGGGGCAACGCCACCGGAGTCGACGGCTGGCTGACCGGTGCGCAGAGCGCCGGACTGAGAATCCACCGCGAAGGTCTCAATGGAGCCATCAGTGCTGGTTCCCACACCGGCGGTGGCGGCCAGAAACACATAATCGACACTGACAAGCTGGCAGGCAGTCAAGAGAGAGGCCACTAGAAGGCCGATGGCAGAGACCAGAAAGAGCTGGCTCAATTTGCTGAACTTCATTCGCTTCCTTCGTCGTGGGCCATGAGTGGATAGCCCCAGAAAAACTGTTTTCGTTGCCCCGTAAGCATTGTAAAAGGCCAATACGGAGTGTTGCTACTTCTTCTGACTGCCGTGCGGTATGGCGGCGACAGCCGTGGGCTGGGCATTGGCGGTGAAGGGAGAACCCTGCGAGATAAGCAGCGAGCCATCCGTAGCGCTCAACTGAAAACCGGATACTGTGTTGCCGAGGAAATTGGCTGTATAAAGGTACTGATTCAAGGACGGATCGATGCCGATGGCCACCGGCTGGGTTCCCGTAGCATAGCTGCCGAGGCGCACCAGCGCACCGCTGGAGATGGAGTAGGCGGTGACGTTGGAGTCTTGCGAGTTGGCCACATAGGCATACTTGCCCGAGGCGTCGATAGCAATGGCTCCGGGCGTCAGGCCGGACGCGAAGGGGCTCCCAGGGAGAGGCGTGAGCAGTCCGTTGTTGATCTGGAAGGCGATAATCTCGTTCTGCGCGGCATCCGCAACATAGAGGTAACCGCCGCCGGAGGGGCTGGCGACGGCAGAGGGCTGAACCCCGGCCGCGAATGGTACGCCACCGTTGAGAGGCGACAGGGTTCCGCCAGAATTGACTGCGAAGGCGAAGATATAGCCGGCGCCCGCTTTGGCGTCATACGCAGACACATACGCGTACGCACCCGAATCCGCAAGGGTGATGGCAGTGGGCGTCAGCACGTCGCTGCTGCCAGGCAAATTCAGTGGCCAGTAGTTCAAGTTTCCATTCGCGAGTGGCGCCTGCGGCGCATCGGTGGAATCGAGGGGAAAGACCGCTACCGAGCCGGAGCAAGGCGCTACAGTCGAGCAGGTGGGTAGGGGCTGGTAGGTGTCGACCACGTACAGGTCGGATTGAGTGACCGCGACCGCGAGGGGAAAGACGCCGGGGGTGTTGACGGTGTTTTGGGGATAGAGCTTGCCGTCGTTGCCGATGACGAACTGGACGATAGTGTTGTCGTCCTCGTTGATCACATAGAGGTTGGCGTTGTCGACAGAGACAGCTTCGGCAACCGGATTGCGCCCGGCGGAGGGAAAAGGCGAGGTGGGGATCTGGCGCATGTGGCCGGACTCCGAGTTGACCTCGAAGACATCGACTTCGCCGTAATTATTGGGTCCCGCGGCCTTGGCGCAGGTTACATAGACAAAATCCACAGTGAGTGTGCCGCAGGCAGTCACGAGGGAGGCCGCCAGCAGGCTGACCGCAGAGACCAGCACCAGCTGTCTCGATCTGTTGAACTTCATGCGCATCTTTCGTCAGCGGGCTGGAAAGCAAGCCCTAAACAACTCAGGTTTTGGAATCGAATCGCGGGCGCGCAGGCAACCATCACGTCTGCGATTCGGCTACGTTTGCAGGAGTCCGAAGCTTCCGGAACCTGGGGTGGGAACTGCGCAATGGCCAGTGCCCACCCGGTCAAATCGACTTCCAGGCGCTTTATCCGGTGCGCCCCGTTACCATGCACCAAGTGGCCGGACCATTCAGCGGGTAGCTCTTATTGGCCGATGAGGGAAGCGGGTTGAGGTAGCCGTCATTCTGATCGATGGAACGGCCGGTTACCGTCGAGTCATTGAAGTTGGCCGTATAGATGTATTGATTGGAGGGATCCTCGACCATGCACTGCGGACCGGCCCCGCTGCCGAACGGGCTGCCGGCCTGCTCAGTTAGCTGAAAGGGCGTGTTGATGATGTATCCCGCAATGCCACTTTGGGCATTGTTGGGATCGGTATTGTTCCCCTGGTTGGCTACGTAAAGTACGCTTCCCTTGGACACGCTCACCGTGAGCGCAAAAATCGGGTTGGAAAGAGTCGGATCGTCGGGTATTCTGCCGCCCGTCTCAGCCTGCAGCGCGCCGTTGGTTCCCACGGTAAAGGGGAGAATCTGGCTGGGCGCGGTCACCTCTGCAGATTGGCCCGTCGGGATGTAGGTAATGGGATCGTTGTCCAGCACGTAAACCACATTGGCCCCGCCACCAGAGCCGGTCACAAGGGCCGTTCCGTTGAGGATATTGAGCGGCTGCGAGCTGTTCTGGTTCAGGGTCAACTGCCCCCCGACCTGGGCCCAGTTGTAGGGGAAGACCGAATCCCCGGTGGTGGGGGTTCCGCTCATGGTCAGAATGTAGGACGAAACGAGAAGGAAATCGACGGGATTGGCTGGAACCGGGAAGTACGACAACGCCTGGCCGCCGGCGGAGGTGGCTTGGGCATTCACCACCAGGGTGAGACGGCCGGTAGTCTGGTTGACGGCGAAAGCTGTGATGTCACCGCAGGAGTTTACGCCGGTGCCGAGCACCAGAGAACACGCCGCACCGGAGGGCGAATCATGATCCAGCACATAAATATAGTTGCCCGAGCTGTCGTTGATCATGCGGAAGGGATTGATCCCCTGGGTGTAGAAGGTTTCCTGCGGGGTAAGGATGCCGTTGCCGCCCACTGCGAACTGGGTAATGTTTGCGCCCACGCAGGGGTCTGCGATGGTGGTGCAGTCGGCAGTGCCCTCAGCGTTCTTGCCGCGGTTGAGCACATACACAAACCGCCCACCGGGGAGCAGAATGGACCGTCCCGGATTGACTCCACCACTACTTACAGGTAGTCCGGCGATAGGGTTCAACTTGCCCGTATTGTGATCAATCTTGAAGCCGCTGATAATGCCGTTACCGGTGGATTCGGCCGTCGTGGTTCCTACCACAAACAAATATCCAACCGAATAAGACCTGATGCAAGACGTAATGCCGAGTACGGAAACCGCTGAGAGCGCGCTCAACAGAAGGGCCTTGCCGAATTTCTTGAACTTCATGCGATTCCTTCATCCTGGTCCGGCGTGTGCCGCCAAGTTTGCTAGTTCCGCAGCAGAGCTGGGTTGGGATGGGTCCCTGCTGCATTGTAAAAGCCGAGGGCAGGTTATGCCTAGTTTCTGTCCCGCATGGGCCAAAATCGTGCATCGACTTGCGTTGAATCCGGCCTGGACAATGGATGACCCTGCTTGCTCCAGGTTGGCGATTGAACTTCTGGCTCGGTTGAAGTTTTGACGCAGGAGCGGCGGTAAATGTCATCGCAAACCAGCCGGGAACTGCGTAGAGCGACCCGGGCCACGAGACGTTTATTTGCCGCCGGGGCCAAGCCTGCGCCGCGGAGCCCGGGTGCAGAGGCGGACCGGGCTCACGAGCGGCGGGAATCGGCTACCAGACCCGGCAGGAATTCACCGGGACCATGGCTTTGCCCGCGGTGCAGCCAAAGGCCTTGCCGAACTGGTCGAAGTTCTGCACCGTGCCATTCACGCGCCAGCGGCCGGGCGAGTGAGGATCAGTCAACGCCATCTGGCGAGCTACCTGCTCGGTCTGGTTCTGGCACCATACCTGGGCAAAGCCGAGGAAGTAGCGCTGGGCCTCGGTGTAGCCATCGATCTCGTCGTCGATGGATTTGCCCTGCGCCGCCAGGGTGTCAAGCAGAGCCATGTAGGCGATGCGAAGGCCGCCGTTGTCAGCCGTGTTCTCGCCCAGGGTGAGCTTGCCGTTCAGATTCTGCGCCGGTATACCGTCATGTGCCGGGGCGGCCTCAAAGCCGCTGTATTCAGCCGCTTCGCAGTCGGTCCGCTCGACGAATTTCTTACGGTCCTCGACGGTTTGCCACTCGCGCAGGTTGCCTTTGCCGTCGTACTTTGAGCCTTCGTCGTCGAATCCGTGGGTCATCTCGTGACCGATGACGACGCCGATACCGCCAAAGTTGACTGCAGGGTCGATGGTGAAGTCGAAGAATGGCGGCTGCAGGATGCCGGCGGGGAAGTTGATGTCGTTGAAGGATGGGTCGTAGTAGGCGTTGACGGTAGGCGGCGTCATGTTCCACTCCTTCTCGTCGACCGGCTTGCCCAAGTGATCCAGTTCCCAGTTGCGCTCGAAGATCGCGCTACGGTGGGTGTTGCCGATGAGGTCGTCGCGCTGGACCGTGAGCCTGGAGTAGTCACGCCACTTCTCGGGGTAGCCAATCTTGTTGCGGATCATGGCCAGTTTTTCCTCAGCGGCTTTCTTGGTGTCGTCACTCATCCAGGGCAGGGTTTTGATGTCGTCGCCGAGAGACTTTTCCAGGGCGGCCACAAGCTTGTCCATGCTGGCCTTGGCGGCGGGGGGAAAGTTCTTTTTGACCCAGTCCTGGCCTACCGCCTCGCCCAGGGCGCGGTCGGTCATCGAGGTGCACTGCTTCCAGCGCGGCGGAGGTTCTTTCTGCCCGGCGAGGGTCTTGCCGAAGAAAGTGAAGTTCTCGTCGAAGTAGGCTTTGGGCAAATCGGCGGCTGCGGCGTGCAGCGTGTGCCAGCGGAAGTAGGATTTCCATGCGTCGGCCGGCTCGGTGGCGACGAGGCTGTTGAGGGCCTTGAAGAACGCGGGCGTGGCCACGTTGAGGGTATCGAAATGACCCACCTTGACGGCCTTGAAGTAGACCGTGAAATCGAAGTCCGGGGCCAGCTTCTGGAAGTCGGCGACGGTGTAAATGTGATAACGATTCTCCGGCTGGCGCAGATCAGTGCGGCTGGTGGAGGCCTTGGCCAAGGCGGTCTCGATTTCGAGCACCGAGGCGGCTTCTTTGGCGGCCAGCTCCGGAGTGTCGCCTGCCAGGGTGAACATCCGCGTTACGTGCTCCACATACTGTTTGCGGATCTCCTGGAAGCGCTTGCTGTCTACGATGTAGTAGTCCCGGTCGGGCAGCGAGAGGCCGCCTTGTCCGATGCCGGCAATCTGCTTGGAGGAGTCCTTGTCGTCCTGCTCCACACTGAACCGGAACAGCGCCGTGGGGTCGCCCTGAGTGGCCAGCTCGCCGACCAGGACGGCAAGTTGGTGCGCGTCGTTGAGGGCGGCGATACGCTTGAGCGCGGGTTCAAGCGGAGCCAGCCCCTTTTGTTCGACCAGGCCGGTATTCATGCAGGCGGCAAAGTAGTCGCCATACTGCTTTTCAAGTGGGTTGGCGGGGTGGGTGGCGGCAGCGTCCAGTTCCTGCCACAGCAGGTAACGGTTGCGCTCCTGGAGTAACGAAAACGACCGCACCCAGCGTGTCTGGTCGGCGGGAATGGGATTGCTCTTGAGCCAGTTGCCGCACGCGTACTGGTAGAAGTCGGTGCAGGGATCGGCGGTCTTGTCGATGGCCGAGAGGTCGAAGCTCTTGACGGCGATAGGCGGGGTGGGCGCTGCGTCGGGACTCGGGGAAGGCGCGGGCGTCTGCGCAAGGACGGTTCCAGTCGCCAGCAACAGGAGAGAAAGATGGCAGAAACGGTTCATCGAATGTCCTTTGGATGATTGGCCCAGCGGGCGCGTCCATCGGCAAAAGAGCGCCCCAGGATGGAGGCCTGGAATGAGCTTGAGGCAGCCGTTTTTGGCTTCGGCTGCGCTGCAAGAAGGCTATCACGCACGAGGCAGCGCAGGCGCGGTGCACAGGGATGCGGCGGGGGGTGGTTGCCGGCCTACTCCACTCGCAATGCGATGACGGGGTTGATTGAGGCCGCCCGCCGTGCCGGAACGATGCTTGCAATCAGGGCGCAGATCGCGAGCGCAAAGATAGAGCCGCCCAGGACCACCGGATCCCAGCCCTTGACCTCGTACAACTGCGATGCAATCAGCCGGGAGCATCCGATGGCAGCCGGAATGCCAATCAACAATCCGATAAGAACCTGCAGGAATGCGCCGCGCAAAACCAAGCCAACCACGCTGCCCCGGTTTGCGCCCATGGCAATGCGGAGACCGATCTCACTGGTGCGCCGCTCCACGCTGTAGGCGGTCACACCGTAGAGGCCCACTGCAGCCAGAATGAGCGCGAGGATGCCGAAAAGCCCGGTCAATTGCGCTACGGTGCGCTCCTGGTCGAGCCTGTCTGCAACCTGTTGTTGCATCGTGCGCACGCGGATAAGGGTGAGATTCGGGTCAACCTCAGCGAAAGCTGCGCGGATTTGCGGTTCCAGCCCTTCCATTGTGCCGTGCAATTGCAATACGACGTTTTCGATCATGTGACTGCGGTCATCAACCATCTGCGCCATGGCGTCGTCATAGTGCACGTGCTGCGCCAGCGGCACAAAGAACAAGGGAGATCTCCAGTGACCGCTCGGATCGGTATAGTTTGCGGTGCGCACAACGCCGACGATCAGATAGGTTCCGCTGTTCCTCACGTCGGTGATGCCGAAGCGCGTGCCGATGGGGTCTTCGCCCGCCTTGAAGAACTTGCGCACGAACGATTCATCGACGACGGCAATTTTCTGGGTAGTTGCCGTGTCCTGGTCCGTGATGCCGCGGCCGCGAAGAATCGTCTGGCCCATCGCCTCAAGGTAACCGGGTCCGACGTGATCCCAGGAAGATTGATTACTGTTGTCGGTGACATTGGGCGTTCCCTGTCCCTGACGGACGACCAATTCGCCCCAATTATCTGTGAATGGTGTGTATTGTGCGAGAGTTGCGCTCTGCACCCCGGGAATGCGTTGCAGGCGCTGCTGCAATGCGCGGTACGTTGCATCCAGTTTTTCAGGAGAATAGCTGGAAAAGGGTGCGTTGACGCTGAGACTGACGCGATGGTCTGTCTCAAAGCCGAAGTCCTGGTGCTCCATCTTTTGCAGGCTGCGGGCGAGCAAGCCGGCCCCGGTGAGAAGTACCACCGACAAAGTCGCCTGCACCACGACCAGCGACTTTTGCGAAATAGAGGAGTGGTCGCGGGTACTGCGGTTGGCGCCGCGCAGAGCCTCGGCAGGTTCCGCGTGAGAGGTGAGCCAGGCGGGCACGGTGCCGAATAGCAGCCCGGTGACCAGGGCCACGGCAAAAGCAAAGCCTAGAACCGGCAGAGACGGGGACGCATCGATGGGCATGAATTGGGCGGAACGGAACGCCAGCGCCACGATGAGCTTCACTCCCAGAATGGCAATCACGATGCCTGCCGCGCCGCCCATCACTGAGAGCACAATGCTTTCAGTGAGCGACTGGCGGATGAGGCGCTTTCTTGACGCTCCCAGGGCTAGTCGCACCGCGGTTTGCGATCTCCGCGCCGATCCCCGCGCAAGCAGCAGGTTGGCGATATTCGCACAAGCGATCAGCAGCACAAGGCAGCAGACCGCGAAGAGGATGCGCAAGCTGGCCTCGTATCCGGACTTCATCTCGGCCACGCCGGAGCCGCCCGGGATCACATGGATGGTTTGCCTCGGCAGCATGACCTTGATCTGGGGCAGGAACTGGGGGAACTCCGCACCCAGGTCGGTCACAACCCACTCCCGCATGATGGTGGTAAAACGGGCGGCAAGTCCATCCGGCTTGGCTCCAGGCCGCAGGCGGCCGATGATTCGCAGCCAGGAGTTCCTCTGCTTCAGGAGCGAGCTTTGACCCTGCAGCAGCGGCTCCTGCTGAAGGGGTATGAAGATCTCCGGAGGGTCGCTCTGCAGTGTTTCGCCATAGAAGCCGGGGGGCGTGATGCCGATGATTGTGAATGGATGGCCATCCAGCACGAAGCTCGCGCCGATGACTTTGGGATCGGCCGCATATTCCTGCTGCCACGCGCGGTGGCTGAGCATGGCGGCGGGCGGTGCAGAGGGCTGGTCATCGGCGGGTTTAAGCGTGCGGCCTGCAAACGCCTGAATGCCGAAGGTAGCGAAGTAGTTGCCGGAGACGAACTCACCGCGCAACGGCTTGGCCAGTTGGTTGGTCTCTCCCCGGCGCACGCTGTATTGCGACCGGGCGGCCTGAAAAGCCGCCAGTTGTTCAAATTCGGGCGCGGCGACGATAAAGCGTTGATAAAGCTGGTAAGAAAACAATCCCCAGTTATCCTGCGGGCCGCCCTCGACGCAGCAATCATTGCTGTCGCCCACACGATAGAGTCTAGCCGGATCCGTTACCGGCAGCGACTTCAGCATGACGGTGTGAATAAGAGAGAAGATTGCAGTCGTTGCGCCGATCCCCAGGGCGAGCGTAAGCATAGCGGTTAGCGTGAAGATCGGCGACAGGCGCATCTGCCGCAGCGCATATAGGACATCCTGGCGTAACGTTCGCATTCCCAGCCTCTGGGAATGCATACGGGAAAGGCGGGGCCGAGGTTCCCCATTGCGGAAGATGGCGCGATCCGCACCTGGCCGGTCGTGACGGTGAAAGCGTCAGCCGCTACGCCTGCGGCGGAGGCGGAGCCGGTGTAAGGCCATGGCGGCGCACGATCTCCATCATCTCTGCTTTATCCCCCCGACCACCAACCGCCGCATTGAACGCTGCGGCAACTTGCCTGCAATACTGCGGACCGAGCATACTTGGCGTGATCACGCAGAGCGCCTTCGCGTCGTGGCTTGTGGGGTTATCGAAGCGATGCACGCTGCCGCACGGAATGCAGAGGACCTGCCCCGGCCCGACGCGGATTGCCTCGTCGGAGGAGTTCGCCTGGAGGCCGGTGGATTGCTGTGTCACCTGGGTTTCCATGAGTAAATTTGGTTTACCAATGCTATAGTGGTAAACGTAGTTTACTGACTGTGTCAATGCCTTCATCGGGAAAAAGTTCGCGGCACAAAACGAAGGATATTCTCATCGGCGCATTGCTGCGCGTTCCGGCCCAGGCGATTCATCGCCGCATTATCAAGGAGCTGAATGCGGCCGGATTTGACGATTTGCGCATGCCGCATATCGCGGTGCTGCAGTTTCCCGGTCCGGATGGGGTTCGCCCGGGCACGCTTGCGGAGCGCGCCGGCATGAGCAAGCAGGCCATGAACCAGCTTCTGCGGAGCCTCGAAGGCCTTGGCTATATTGTTCGCTCCGATGTGCCCGAAGAGGGCCGCACGCGGATTGTGCGCTTTACCAAGCGCGGCCACGCCGCTTACGCCAGGATCTACGAGATACTCCTCGACCTCGAACGCGAATGGCGCGCGGAACTTGGACCGAAGCGCTTTACCGAGTTCAAAGATCTGCTAGCGCAAATCTGGGAGAGTCCGCTGATTCGTTAGCGGAAAAAATGCATGGCGGTTGATAGATTCCCAGGTCCCGGAAGCGGAACCTGGGGCACCCAATCATGCGGCTGGTTACGCCAACGCTGCATCCACGGCGGCGGTCAGGGTCTTTAATCCTGCGGCTACGTCGGCACCGAGGTGGACGCGGAGGGCGCGGCGGCCACGGGACTCCAACACCGCCAGATCACCGGCGGCCTGCGCGGCAATGACCACACCGAAGCTAAATTTCTGATCGGGAATCTCGACATCGACAGCGGGGTCCGCGGTGATCTGCAGAAAGACTCCGGTGTTGGGACCGCCCTTATAGTCCTGGCCCGTGGAGTGGAGGAAGCGCGGGCCGAAGCCCAGGCAGGTGGCTACGTGTTTGGCGTCGCGCACCTTGTGGCGCAGGCCCTGGATCGCGGCCTCGTGCGCAGGGAACATGGGCAGAAAGGCCAGTGAGGCAAAATAGTCGCCGGGGTGAATCTGATCCAGATGCGCACGCAGGTAGCCGGCCAGGTTCGGGGTGGGCGCGGCAGCTTTGAGCTTGGCGGCGTAGGCGGGGGTGGCGTAGACCTCGATGCCAGCATCGACCAGCACGGGCGAGCGCTCCGGCAGCTTGCCGGTCTGCTCATAGGCTGAGGTCAAGGCGCGGGTCTCGATCTTGGCCGACTCCACGTCGGGCTGGTTGAAGGGGTTGATGCCCATCACCGACCCGGCTACGGCGGTGGCGATTTCCCAGGTGAAGAACTGGCCGAAGATCTCGTAGAGGTTCTCGATTTCAAAGTGGACAACGGGATGACCGGCGGCTTCCAGAGCCGCCACCTTGGCGTCGAGACTGGAATCGAATGTGCCCGCGAGGCGCACGTAGGCGAAGATGCGGTCGTTGCCGTAGATGGCGGGGGCGGCGATGGTTTCGCGATCCACGGGGGTGATGCCCTTGCCCAGCTTGCCGGTGGATTCGGCAATCAACTGCTCCATCCACGCGCCCAGGTCGTAAATCTCAGGGGAGGTGAAGATGGTGATCTTGTCGCGGCCGGCGTTGGCGGCGGAGCCGAGAATGAGGCCAAGTTCGACAGCGGGATTTTCAGAGGGTGCGAGCTTGGCCGATACCACGGCCCGGGCTGCTTCGGCGAGCAGCCTGGTGGTGTCGAGTCCGGCGACGGCGGCGGCCACCACGCCGAAGTTGGAGAGCGCGGAGTAGCGTCCACCAATCTGCGGGTCGCCGTAAAAGATGTGGCGGAAGCCGTCGGATGTGGCCACCTGCTCCATTTTGGAGCCGGGGTCGGTGATGGCCAGAAAGTTGCTGCCGGCTTTGCCTACGCCCAGGACCTTTTCCATCTCCGCGAAGAAATATTGCTTGAGGACGTTCGGTTCAAGGGTCGAGCCCGACTTGCTGGCGACGACGACGAGCGTCTCGGCCAGGTTGACTTCGTCGCGGGCGGCCTTGACCTGCTCGGGACTAGTGGAGTCAACGATACGCAGCTCGGGAAAGCCGGGCTGCTGGCCGAAGGTAGCGGCCAAAACCTCAGGACATAGGCTAGACCCGCCCATTCCCAATAGGAGCACCGACTTGAAGCCGGCGGCTTTGACATCGCCGGACAACGCGGCAAAAGCTGCAAGGTCCTGGTGCTGGCGCTCAACGATGTCGATCCAGCCCAGCCAGGCTTCTTCGCCATCCCGGGTCCACAGCGTAGGGTCCTTCTTCCAGAAGCGCTCGACCTTATTGTTGGCTTGCCAGTCGGCGGAGGCCGCATCCACGGCGCCGCGAAGATCTTGGGGTATTACGAATCGAAAACTCATAGCGTTATTGATTGTGCCTCAAAGGGGTTGGATGCGAAAAGGAGGATACTCGAGGACGCTCGTCCTTGTTATACCCTCACTTGCATCGACATTCGAGCAGGAAGGGCAAGCCGGATGCTGTTGAAAACCCGGCGCTCTATTGAAGAGACTCGCCTGCTTCTTCTTCGATTGAGGCGATGAGAGTGCGAAGAAGCGCAACACGCGGCTCGGCCAAGCTCCTGGCGCGACTTAGACGCAGCTTGCCAGGTAGCTGATCCACGGCGCGGCGGAGAACGGGGAGAACGGAAGAGAAAGTGGGGTAGCGGGTATCGCGACCGATTTTAGCCAGTGCTCGCAGTGCGCCGATAGCGCCAAGCTGCTCCAGGATATCGGCGTCGCGCAGCAGGATGGCCTCGATCAATACCGGCTCGTCGTGTGGCTGGTGGGTTCGGATGACCTCAGCGACAGCGTCTAGTTTGGCGGCGGGAAAGCCCCATGGGGGCAGCAGGTCCCGGGCGCGAGCAATGGTATAGGGGACGTGGTCCCAATGCGCCAACTGGTCCGGATCCAGGGGGCGGTGCCCGAGAAAGACGCCCAGGTCATGCATCCAGGCGGCGGCAAACAGGATGTCGTCATCGTGGTCAATGTCCCGGCCCAGTTGCGCGGACAGGGCGTAGAGCCGCGGCATGTGACCGAACTTGTCCACCGGCTGCGCTTCGGCGCGGATAAATTCCACCACGGAGGCGCGCCAACCGGCCTCGGTCACGACTTCTCCGGCCAGCGCGGACTAATGCGGATCAACTCCAGTCCGCCGAGATCGTGGACGGCAAACATGGGCGACGAGGCGGGCACGGCGATGATGCTGCGCGGGGCCAGCTCGATGGAACCGAAGCTGGGACTGACCAACCTGCCGCTACCGGAGGCAACAAACAGGAAGGACAATCCGGGGGAGCGCTCGCCTTCGCCAGGCAGAGTGGAGCTGGGCCTACTTGCCTCTATGGGAATGCGCTCCACACAGAAGTAATCTTCCAGAGCGAGAATGGTCCTGTCCGGCAGCACCCGGGGCTGGACCTTGCCCGCGCGGGTCTCGAGCCGTGTGGCCTCAAGAGATTTCTCGACGTGCAATTCGCGGCCGCGGCCGTAGTCGTACATACGGTAGGTCAGGTCGCTGTATTGCTGCGTTTCCAGCAGCACCGACCCTGGCCAGATGGCGTGCACGGTCCCGGTATCCACAAAGAGCAAGTCTCCAGCGGCGACAGACAGGATCTTCAGGCTCTCTTCCAGGGTGCCGTTGAGCATGCCGTCCCGGACCTGATCGAGGGTGACACCGCGCTTGAGGCCGAGGGCCACCTTGGCGTCGCGTTGGGCCGCCAGCGCATACCAGCACTCCGATTTGCCGTTGGGCTCGCCATATTTGCGGGCGATCCGATCGTCTGGGTGTACTTGGACGCTCAGCTTTTCCTGGGCAAAGAGGACTTTGATCAGCAGAGGCGAGCCGGCATGGGGAGCTTTCTTGCCAAGCAACTGATGCGGGGCCTCGCGAAAGAGAGCGGCCAGGGTTTTGCCGGTGTGCTTGCCGGAGGCCACATGGCACTGGTCACCGGTAAGCCAAACTTCTCCGATGGGATCCTCTGTGGCGACCTTGTCAAACCAGGGATGCAGGTCAGTGTAACCCCACACTTTGCCGACAAAATTGGGCTCGATGAGAAAGGGAGAGAGCTCTACAAAAACGGAGGGCCGGCCGACACCCGTCAGCAATGCCTCTGCTTTCTGGAACAATCGATTTACTCCCATCTTTCAGCCGTCCTACGCTGGAACTGAACAGCGCTCGCACGATGCCCACATCCTCAACTGTAGCAGAGAGGTATCAACGTTAGAAGATTGACACGTCAGCCCGCGAAAAGGCTTCGCGGTTCTTTGCCTGGACCCGAGATTCCAGGTGTGGCCGGATGCACACGTTTCGACGCCTAATTTGGACAAACTCGAACGAGCAGGCGCGGTGTGCACTGGGGAAACGACGGCAAAGTCTGGGACGGCGGCTTCCTGTGGTGGTCCGGCCGCGCATTTTGCAGGCGATGAGGTTCGATCACGCTGGAAAAGCGGGACCCCGGCCAAATATCCTCGATTGCATGCCGCATTCGCTCGTCTTCGACCACATGTTTCAGTTGCCGCTTCCCATCCTGGAGAAGCTGCTGCGTCCGGTCATTGTTTACCTGGTGCTGGTGCTGTTGCTGCGCCTGTTTGGCAAGCGGGAACTGGCGCAGTTGAACCCCTTCGACCTGGTGGTTCTGCTGTCGCTGTCGAACACGGTGCAGAACGCCATCATCGGCGACGATAATTCGGTGACCGGCGGCATTATCGGGGCGTTCAGCCTGCTGGCCATCAACTGGCTGGTGGTGCGCGTGCTGTTCCGCTCCAGCCGGCTCACCAAGATCGTGGAAGGCCGCTCCACCCTGCTGGTTCACAACGGGCAAGTCGACCGCAAGGCGCTGGAGCGCGAGTCGCTCACCCGCGAGGAGCTGCTGGAGGTGATCCATCGCCAGGGCTTTGAAACTCTCGACCAGGTGCGCAGGTGCGAGCTGGAACCCAACGGCACCTTTTACGTGGAGGCTTTTGACCCCTCATTGGCCGACAAGCGGCACGCTGAGTTGCTGGCGCGGCTGGATGCGCTGAGCCGCGACGTATCTGCACTGCGTGCGCAACCGGCGGGGGATTCGGGCCTCTGACCGTGCGATTTCGTGCATTCTCGCCCTTGCGGTAAAGCCAAATACGCCGCAAGGATGGGGCAACCGGCGTCGACTTACCGCTTGACCACCAAGAGCCTGCCTGGGTTGTCGCCTACGACAACGCCTTCTCCCTGTTCGCCCAGGTCCAGCAGTAGCTGGCGCAGGGCGCCATCGTGCAGGACATTGTCGCGGATTACACAGTTCTGGAGGCCCTTGTAGACGATTCCGTACGAGGGGCTGAGCGGGCCGCCGCCGCCGTCGTCGCGGCCCGACTGAAGACTGTTCCCGACGCAGGTGACGCCCTGCGATCCATCGAGCAGAATCTGCGCGGAGTCGTGGCTTTCAGGGTCCGCCAGCTTGCCGCTGCGCTTGATGAAATTTCCGGTAATGGTGAACTGCGCACATGGCCCGCGGCCTTTTCGCAGTGCAATTCCGCAGGTTCCTGCGCGATCAAAGAAATTGCCGGTGATCTGATAGCCGTCCCCGCCTACGACGAGCATATTCTCCTCGCCGTTCCACTCGATGCGATTGCCGGTGAACGTGATGGAGGCGTTCTCATGGCGCGCCGCAAAGCCTGCTCGTTCATTGCCTGAAAACCAGTTATCCAGTATGAAGCCGTCCCATCCCCGCAGGTTGAGACCATCGCCCCGGTTGTAGGCCAGCATCGAATGGCGGATGCTGAAGCACCAAACGCAGGCCAGGTGCGCACCATCCCCGCTGAAATGTGCTACCTGGCAATGGCCGATACGAAACCCGTCTTCGTGCCGGGGATATTCAGTTCGGTTGACGAAGATTCCATGAATGCCCGTGCCCAGGTTGCGACCGTCGAGCGCCAGGCCCTCGATGGAGGCCCCTCGTGCGTCGGTGAGATTCAGTAAACAACTGGAATCCGCACTCGCCAAGCGCAGCACCGTTCCGCCCGGCCCACTGTAATTCCATGCGGGAATGCCGATAAGAGCAGTGCCTGACCGCATATGGAGTTCCCGGGAGAGATAGGTTCCCGGCGGCGCAAAGACAGCGCCACTGGTCTTTTCCGCGGCGTCGAGTGCCCGTTGAAGGGCGGCGGTGTCATCGGTTCTGCCGTCGCCGGTGGCGCCGAGTTGGCGGGCATTGACGAATTCGCGAGGAGAGGATGCATCGGATGCAGCCAGCGCTTCAGCCCCAAAGAATATGGAGGCACTGCCGATCATGGCGCTCTCAGCAAATTTGCGGCGGTTCATTACTCCCACTCTATGGTGCCGGGTGGCTTGGAGGTGATGTCGTAGACCACGCGGTTGATGCCGCGCACCTCGTTGACGATGCGGCTGCTGATACGCTTGAGCACCTCGTAGGGCAAAGGGGTCCAGTCGGCGGTC
>PLSM01000136.1 GCA_003165075.1 Acidobacteriaceae bacterium
GCCATGTTCTTTGTTTTCAATTGATCGCCACATTCCCAAGCTGAATGTCGCCGGTTCGATCCCGGTCTCCCGCTCCAGTCTTCTTGCAGCACATACGGGTCGTGTGTGAGCCTTCAGCCAATCACTGGTTTTCCTGGATCTTGACCACAAAATAGGTAACTGTATCGCCCGCCGCCACCAGCATCTGGTGCGGCGTGTTGGCCGGAATGTGCACCACGTCTCCGGCTTTCAGTTCCTGCGCGGTCCCGCCCTTTACCGAGGGGCCGCGGACCTCGCCCGGCGCGGTTGTTCTGGCGTCCACGACTTCGCCTCCAGTCAGCAAAGTCACGTGGCCATCGAGAATGTAGAATAAGTCGGCGAAGTTCTGGTGCAGTTCTCCGCTGCCGTCCTTACTGCGGAAGGCAAGCATCGTGTAATGGTGAGGATACGTTTCCAGCGTTTCGCTGGCCGCGCCTTCGCCCTGCGCTGCCAGCTGCCGCAGATGCGTGGCCCGTTCCAATAACTGCGTGGGAGACCAATGGTCGGTTTTCATAGTTTGTGGATTTGCTCCGAGAGACAGCAAAAAGAATGCTGCCGGGATAAGATTTCGTGCTAAATTCTGCATTGACTGCCTCACAGCAGATCCGCGATGGCCAGCGGATCCATGTCGTTATACACCTGGTTCTCGCCGCCCATGCCCCAGCAGAAAGTGTAACTAGCGGTGCCCACGCCGGCATGGATAGACCAGCCCGGAGAGACGACCACCTGCTTGTCGGCGACGACGATGTGCCGCGTTTCTTGTGCCGGTCCCATCAGGTGAACAACGCGGTCCTGAGGATTCAGATTGAAGTAGAGATACACTTCAGACCGGCGCATGTGGGTGTGAGGTGGCATGGTGTTCCACACGCTGCCCGTAGTAAGTTGCGTGACTCCCATGACTAGCTGGCAGCTTTGTGCACCTTCAAGGTGGATATATCTCCTGATGCGGCGATGGTTGGCGGCTTCCGGCGATCCAAGCACCGAAGGTTCAATGCTGTCAGCCTCAATTCTGCTCACCGGATAACTGGCATGGGCCGGATAGCTTAGCAGATAGAATTCGGCAGGTTTGGAAGAGTCGCGGCTCTGGAAGGAAATATGTTTCACTCCCCGGCCCACATAGAGTCCATCTAGGGTGGATAACTCGTAGTCAGTTCCATCGGTCGTAACGGAGCCGAGTCCACCGATGTTGAGGATGCCGAGTTCGCGGCGCTCAGTGAAATAGTCGGCGCGCAGGTCGGGGTCGGTTTCCAGGGTGAGCGGTACATGCAGCGGAACCGCGGAACCGATGACCGTGCGGTCGAGATCGACATAGGCCAGATCGATCTGGCCGGGTCGGAAGAGACGCTCCACCAGATAAGCGGCGCGCAACTCCTCGGTGGTCATGCGCGGATAGCGAGCGGCATCGGCAACCTGAATCAATCTCATACCATTCCTCAGATCCAATCCACTTTAGCCGATTCACTCCTGATGTGTCTTGATTATGTACTCGAATGTTTTCCCGAATCCGCGAGAGTTCAATTCCACAGCACAAAAAGGCACCGCGGCGTAAACGATAGGAGCCAAGCCCGCACCGGCTGTGGGGTGCTCCTTCCTTCAGTCCGATCCTTAACCTTGACCCGCCAGTTGCCTTGCCCGATTGAAGATGGAGAGAAACATGGGGCGGGTAAGCTTACCGGTATTGGTGTTTTGCAGGGATGGATGATAGCTGGCGATGATATTGAGACCGCCGGGCAGCATGTATTCGGCTCCGTGGGAGAAGACGAAACCGATGCGCGACGTGACTTGGCCGGTCCGCTGCGCCCAGCCCAGCAAGCCGTCGAAAGAGATGCGGCCCAGGCAGATGGCCACGCGGAGACTGCCGAGCAGCTTCATCTCTTGGTCCAGCCACGGAGCGCAGCTGCGCAGCTCCTCAAAGGTCGGCTTATTGGCCGGGGGCGCGCAACGGACGACAGCGCTGATCCACAGGCCGGTGAGCTGCATGCCGTCTTCGCGGCTGACGGCGTTGGGCTGCGAGGCAAAGCCCGCTTCGTATAAGACGGGGTAGAGAAAGTCGCCCGATCCATCGCCGGTGAAGATGCGCCCGGTGCGGTTCGAACCGTGCGCGCCGGGCGCCAGCCCCAAGGCCAGAACCCGTGCCTGCGGGTCGCCAAACGAGGGTACGGGGCGGCCCCAGTATTCCCACTGCGCATAGGCGCGGCGGCGCACACGAGCCATCTCAGCGCAATGCGCTCGCAGACGGGGGCAACGGTCGCACGCGACGATGCGGGCATTCAGGGCGTCAAGGGTTTCGGGGGAAGAGGTCATAGCGGAATTCTATGAGATTGCACCTTTCGAAGTTAGAGTGAATTGTGCTTGAACTCCGCGGGGCGGAAGGATGAATCTACAGATGGAAAATGCCATCAGATGGAGTGGTGGCTCGTTGCATCGAATGCCTCGTTTTGCCCGGACACGAGATGGAGCGGTATTGGGCAACCAGGACAACTTTTTGATTGGAGAAGAAGGCGATGAAACCTGCAAAGCTGTTGTTGCTAGCTGGCGATTTTGTTGAGGATTACGAGATCATGGTTCCTTTTCAGGCCCTGCAGATGGTGGGCCACACGGTACACGCGGTTTGCCCCGGCAAGAAGCAGGGCGAGCAGGTGCGCACGGCGATCCACGACTTCGAGGGCGATCAAACCTATTCCGAGAAGCGTGGGCACAATTTCACTCTCAACGCTACCTTCGACGAGATCGATCCGGCCAAGTACGACGCACTGGTGGTTCCCGGGGGCCGCGCGCCGGAATATCTGCGGCTGAACGCCAAGGTGCTGGACATCGTGCGGTATTTCGACAAGGCTGATAAGCCGATTGCCGCGCTGTGCCATGGAGCCCAACTGCTGGCCGCAGCAGGCATCCTGAAGGGCCGCAAACTGAATTGTTATCCAGCCTGCGCGCCAGAGGTGGAACTGGCCGGCGGGACCTTTGTGAAGGTGGATTTCTCAGAGGCCGTAGTGGATGGGAAACTGGTCACGGGCCCGGCATGGACGGCGCATCCGGCTTGGCTGGCGAAGTTTCTCGATGTGCTGGAAGCGCACCTGACGGCATGAATCGAATGCGCGAAAACAGCTACCTGCTGATCGCAGGCGCGGTGGCGCGTACTTCGCGTAAGGATAGACCGGTGGCGGCACTGAGGACCTGCTGAATCTCTGCCAGGATCGAGAGCGCGACGGCAGCGGGCGCCTCTCCGCCGAGGTCAAGGCCCGTGGGTGCGTGGATTTGCGTCAGCCAGCGGTCGACATGTTCCATGGAAGCAGGAAGATGGAGCAGGCGAGCCGACTCGGCTAGCAGTTCGCGGGTCCGGCGTTGCGGGCCGAGTACACCGATGTAGGTCAGCGGGAAGGGAAGCGCCAACAGCGAGGCAAGGACGCGCGAGTCCTGGTCGAAGCTGTGGGTCATCACCACAGCCGCGTCGCTGGGCAGCAGGGGAAGATGCGCTGGAGCCGCATCGGGCAGCGCGGCGATCGGCAGCGCCTGCACCTCATCGGCTGCACCAAATCGTTCACGCGTGGCCAGATGGGAGCGGCCATCGGCCACGGCGACGAACCAGCCCAATTCGCGGGCAAGGTGCACAAGTGGCTTGGCGTCGTCGCCAGCGCTGAAGACCCACAGGCCAGGCCGAGCGGGACGGTAGTCGGCCCAAACACGGGTCTGGGTGCCTTCCAGCGGTATCTTTTTCTCCATCGACGCGCGGTGCTCCAGCGCAAGGCCTGCCAGGTTCTGCAAGTCCAGGTGGAAGGGGGCGGCTTCGTGTCCGTGACCCTCAATTCCTTCCCCGGATAGAGGGTGAAACGAGGGATAACTCAGATTTTGCGATCCATCCGTTACCACCTCCGGCAGGCCGGCAAAGGCCCTCTGGCCGATCTGCGGACCTTCCACGACTGTGGCGATGGCCAGCGGCCTACGCGCATTGAAGGCGCTCTCCATCGCCGTCAGCAAAAGGCCGGCCGTCTGGGCCCGCTCCAACAAGATATGGACCACGCCGCCGCATCCAGAGCCGTAGGGCATGTCCCCGTCGTCGGCGACGGTGGAGTAAGAACAGACCACTGGTCCAGCTTCAGTGAGCCACCAAGCGCGACGGGCAACTTCGGCTTCAAGGCAGCCGCCGCTCACTGTGCCTGCGCGGCGGCTGTCCTGGGCCAGCAGCATGCGCGCACCCGGCTTGCGGTAGCTGGAGCCCTCCACCGCTACGATCGTCGCCAGCACATAGTCCGCCCCAGCGGCTTCCAGTTCGTGCCACATCGGCAGGATGTGTTCGAGATCCGTCATTGACTCCTATTCTCGCTTAAACCTCGAAGATTTTCGATTGCAGCAAATCCTCGATGCGTACCGGCAGTTTGCGCACGTGCACGCCGGTGGCGTGAAAAACCGCCGCAGTGATGGCCGGGGCAACGCCCGCCAATCCGATCTCGCCCACGCCGCGCGCGCCATACTCGCCCATTGCCGGGTCAGGATAGTCGAGGAAGGTGACGTCGATCTCCGGCGAGTCGGCGCAGGTTGCCATCAGGTAGTCAGCCATGCTGCCGTTGATGGGTTGCCCGGTACGCTGGTCGTAGACTGTCTCTTCCATCACGCCCATTCCAACGCCCATCACCACCGCTCCAGCAATCTGATTGGCTGCGGCCTTGGGGTTGATGATGCGGCCGGCGTCAATCACGGTGACCACCCGGCTTACGCGAAGGTGGGCAATCTCCGGTTCCCACTCCACCTCCACAAACTGCGCACCGTAAGAGTGCAGCGAAACGCCCTTCGACTTTGGGTCTTCCCAACTGGGCTGTGTTTTGCCCTCAGCGCTCACGCTGTTCAGCCGTGCGAGTTGCAGAATTTCAGCAAAAGAGATTCCGCCGCCAGACGCCTGGTCCTTCTTGTGGACGCGGCCTGCAGAAAAGGTGAGCGTTTCTGCCGCGGCATCCTTGAACGGCGAACCTTGCGTCGTTGAGGCCAGTTGCAGCAGTCGATTCGTTGCGGCGGTGGCGCCTGCGGCAATGGCATTAAGCACTGAGCCGGTAACCATGGAACCGCCGGACATGGGGCCGTCGGGCAGTGCGCTGTCACCCAGTATGACATCGATTCGATCGAGCGGAACTCCGGTTTTCTCGTGCAGCACCTGCGCAAATATGGTGTAGGTGCCGGTGCCGATGTCCTGGGTGCCGCAGCGAACTGCGACCCGACCGTCGGCGTGCAATTCGACCGTGGCGTTGCAGGGCAAGCGCAATGCCACCCAGCTCGCACCAGCCAGGCCCCAACCCAGAATCTTGCCGTCGCGGTGCATGGAGCCGATGCCTGGTGTGCGTTGTGCCCATCCGAACTTCTTCGCGCCCACCTCGTAGCATTCACGCAAGTGGCGCGATGAAAAGGGCAGGTTCTTGTCCTCATCCCTTTCGGCGTCGTTGAGCAGGCGCAACTGCAGCGGATCGATCTTGAGCGCATCAGCCAGTTCGTTCATGCCGGCCTCGAGCGCATACAGGCCAGGCACCGCACCGGGACCCCGCATGTACATGGGTGCGCCCACATGGCGCCGTACCATTGCACTGGTGACTTCGAGGTTTGCAACGCTGTAGAGGTAGGGTGTCGCTTCCCCGCAGCCNNAACATCATGCGCCGGTCGAGGCTCAACTTGACTGGCCGGTCCAGGTTGCGCGCGGCCACCGCAGCCATGGCAGTGTGAGGCCATGGAAAGAGCTTGCCGCCAAACCCAGAGCCCAGAAAGCGCGTAACGACACGAACGTTTTCGACAGGCAGGCCAAGAACCTGGGCCATCACCACGCGATGATTCACGACACCTTGTGAAGTTTCGTAGAGCGTCACGCGGTCGCCTTCCCACACGGCCACCGACGCGTGCAACTCGATGGGGTTGTGGGTCTCGATAGGCGTGATATAGGTGGCGTCAATCTTGATAGGCGCTGCGGCAAAGGCAGCATCGGGATCGCCCCGTTTCGACACGGATTTGCGCTTGCCAGTGTAGTCATCAAGGTCTGCTCGCAGGTTGGCCGGCTGCGGGTCGTACTCTACATTTACGGCTGCCGCCGCAGTCACGGCCTGCTCCAGCGTCTCAGCCACGGCAACCGCGACATACTGGCCCCAGTGGCGAACAATCTCATCCTCAAATGCGGAGCGGACTTCGCTGCTGGTTGCGTTGTCGTCACCGGGCACGGCGCGGAAGAGCGGGCCGATGTTGCCGTGATGCAAAACCAGCAATACGCCCGGCATCTTTTCGGCTGCGGCGGTGTCGAGTTTGCGAACCCTTCCACTGGCGACGGTTGCAGCCACTGGCACTGCGTGGACCATACGCTCAAAGTGGAAGTCAGCGGAATACTCGGCCGAGCCCGTGGTCTTCAGCGGCCCGTCGATGCGCGGTGTGGCTCGACCGATGATCGAATCTGGTGTCATACTCGTGCGTTCCCTTTCCGTGCTTGCATCCTGCCGCAACCGGCTCTTCGACTATCACTCCTACCGAGCTGCATACTCCTCATCCGTTACGGGTTCCAGCCACACCACATCTATGCCCTGCGCATCCGCTTCCTGGATGGCGAAATGCACCAGCGAGTTCTCCGGCGTGGCGCCGTGCCAGTGCAGCGCGTCCGGCTCGATGATCACCGTGTCACCGGGATGAATCTCTCGTACCGGCTCGCCTGCAATCTGCACAACTCCGGCACCGGTCAGCACATGCAGAGTTTGGCCCAGGGGATGGGTGTGCCATGCCGTGCGCGTGCCCGGCCCGAAGTTAAGCATGAAGACACGGAGCCGCGAAGGTGCGGCGCCTGCCACGATCTCATCCACCCAGGCGTTTCCCGTGAACCACGCCGCCGGGCCTTTGCGGCTGGATCGATCTTTGCTGCTGAAAATCTTCACGGCGTACCGGCCTTTCTGCTACATCCTTGTCTTCTGGCGGAACTCATTTCAGGCTTCGAGAATTGTCGATTGCAGCACCAACTATGCAGTGGCGAGTTTCAGGGTACGAACCAGGCAGCGCTTCGCCAATTCCACTTTGAATGCGTTGTCGGTGCGCGGCTTTGCATTGGCCAGTGCGGCTTGGGCTGCGGCGCGGAAGCTGGCAGCATCCGCAGGCTTGTCGGCCAAAGCGGCCTCGGCCTCATGCGAGCGCCAGGGCTTGGTGCCCACACCGCCCATTGCCACGCGCACGTACCGGATGTGGCCGCCTTCGACCTTGGCCATCACAGCGGCCGAGGCCAGCGCGAACTCGTAGCTGGCGCGGTCGCGCAGCTTCAGGTAGACGGAGCGCGCGCCCTCTATCGGCTTGGGAAGGTCGACATGCGTGATCAACTCGCCAGGCTCCAGCGCGTTTTCAATGTGCGGAGTGTCGCCGGGCAGCCTATGGAAATCGGCAATGGGGATGGTCCGTTTGCCCTTGGGTCCTTCCACGCCGATCACCGCTTCGAGTGCGGCCATGGCCACGCACATGTCCGATGGATGCGTAGCAATGCAGTGGTCGCTGGTGCCTAGGATGGCGTGCATGCGATGGTAGCCTTCCAGTGCGGCGCAACCGGTGCCCGGCGTGCGCTTGTTGCACCCGTAGCCGCCCGGCGTGCCCGCTGTAGGCTCGCGGAAGTAGGCGCAGCGGGTCCGCTGTAAGAGGTTGCCGCCGGTGGTGGCCATGTTGCGCAACTGCGGCGAGGCGCCGGAAAGAATCGCCTGCGACAGCACCGCGTACGACTCCTTCACATCCGGGTGCCAGGCCAGGTCGGAGTTGCGCACCATTGCCCCGATGCGAAGGCCGCCGTTGGGCAGCTTATCAATCTTGTCCAGAGGCAGGAGGTTGATGTCTACCAGCGCGGTTGGCTGCTCGACGTTCAGCTTCATCAGGTCCACCAGCGTGGTGCCGCCGGCGATGAACTTGCCCGCAGTGGACAGCGCTTTGTCAACGCTTGCGGCCTTGAGGTACTCAAAGGTCTGCATGGTGTATGCTCCTGGTTCAGGCCTGTGCCCGTACTTGCCGAACGGCGGCGACGATGTTGGTGTAGGCTCCGCAGCGGCAGATGTTGCCTGCCATGGCGTGCTTGATGTCTTCCACGGTGGGGCCGATGGGCTCCTTCAGCAGGGCCACGGCACTCATGATCTGGCCGCTGGTGCAATATCCGCACTGGTAGCCGTCGTGCTCCACAAAGGCCGCTTGCATGGGGTGCAGGTTCGACGGCTGGCCCAGGCCTTCGATGGTGGTAATCTCGTCGCCCTCGTGCATCACGGCCAAGGAGAGGCAACTGTTCACGCGGCGTCCGTTCACGTGCACTGTGCAGGCCCCACACTGCCCGTGATCGCAGCCCTTTTTGGTGCCGGTTAGGTGCAGGCGCTCGCGCAATGTGTCCAGCAGCGTGGCGCGCGCGTCGAGCCCCCGCAGCGTGTACTGCTTGCCGTTGATCCGCAAGGTCAGCACTCCAGTGGCGGAGTCCGCAGTGGGCTCATCGGCCGCAGGCGCCACCACTGGCGCAGCTTCAGCGAAGGGTACAGTACCGGCCAACAGGCCTGTTGCGCCCAGTCCGGAGAGAAATGACCGGCGACTGAAGCGGCTGCTCGCTGGCTGCGTATCCACCGGAGTCAGAGGCTCCAGGTCCAAAGTCTGCTGGTCGGGCGAAAGTTCATCTTTGGGCTTCTGGGCCGAATGTGAGCACAGGTGCTTGAAGCGCAGATCTAACGTATCTGCCACAGGTGACCTCCTCGGGACAGGGCCGTTCTCTAATGCATGGGGACTTGCCGGCATTCTGGAGCAGACGTTTCTGTCTGCTCCAATCCAGAGAACGGCTATGCCGCCCGTGCCGCTATCCTACCCGATTTACATGGGGTGGGGGTTAGATTTGCGCCGGGCTGGATGATGCAGCAGCGCGGCGCATGACTGTGGATCTGAGCAAAGGGGAATCGCTCCGATCGGCTGGAATACCTACCCGTTGACGAGTGCCTTCATCTCTGCAACATACCGGTCGCCTGCCGCAGCATCCGGGGGAAACGCTTGCTGCAGCTTCTGGATCAGTTCCGGGGCAAGCGAAACGTCCACGGCTGCCGCATTCTCCTCCAGATACTTACGGCGCTTGGTGCCGGGGATAGGCACGATGTCGTCGCCCTGTGCCAGTACCCAGGCCAGGGCAAGCTGGCTCGGTGTAATGCCCGATGCCTCTGCCAGTTGCTTCACTGTTTCCACCAGCTTCAGATTACGGCTGAAGTTTTCGCCTTGGAAGCGAGGGCTCGAGCGGCGATAATCACCCGCTTCAAAGTCTTCGGGGCTCTTGATTCCGCCGGTCAAAAAGCCTCGGCCCAGAGGGCTGTAGGCTATAAACGCGATTCCCAGGCGGCGGCAGGTGGGCAATACTTCCGGCTCGGGATCGCGGGTCCAAAGCGAGTACTCGGTCTGAAGCGCGCAAATGGGGTGAACGCTATGGGCACGTTCAATGGTCGCCGGAGCCGCCTCCGACAGGCCGAGGTAGCGCACCTTGCCCTCTTCGACCAGGCGAGACATCGCACCCACAGTTTCTTCAATGGGCGTTCTGGCGTCCACACGATGCTGGTAATAGAGATCGATGGTCTCAATGCCCAGGCGCTCCAGACTACCCTCAACGGACTTGCGTACATAGGCCGGGCTGCCATCAACGCCGCGCCGTTCAGGATTGGCCGGGTCGCGCACTATGCCGAACTTGGTAGCTAAAAAGAACTTGTTGCGCCGCCCCTTCAAAGCTTTGCCTACCAGCACTTCGTTGGTGTGCGGGCCGTAGACGTCGGAGGTGTCGAGGAAGTTGATACCCAGTTCCAAAGCGCGATCAATGGTGGCTAGCGACTCCCGGTCGTCGCGGCCTCCATAGAATTCGCTCATGCCCATGCAACCCAGCCCGATGGCCGAGACTGCGGGGCCGTTGGTGCCCAATCTGCGAATCTTCATTGTCTGCTACCTCTCGCAGGCTGGCGAGCCATCAGTTCGTGGACGCCAGCGTGCAATCGTCTTCCGCCTCGATAATCTGCGGACCACCGATACGGATGCGCTGTTCAATCTTGCGATAGTTGGCGATTTTATGGGTCAGGAGCGCATGAGCCTGCTGCAGTTCAACGATCTGCGCGGCGATGGCAGCCTGGTGATCTTCGAGAATCTTGCGCCGTTCCAACGAGGTGGAGTCGCCGACTTCACGTAGCGCCGCATAGCGCTGCATCTCGCGAATGGGCATGCTGGTGGCCCGCATGCAGTGCAGGAAATGAATCCATGCCTCGTCGGCGTCGGAATAACGGCGGTGACCGTTGCGCGCCCGCTCTACCGGTTGAATCAGTCCCACGCGCTCATAGTAGCGAAGCGTGTGCGCAGTCATTCCGCATCGCTCCGCCATGCTTCGAATGGTGAACCCTGCATACCCCATACATCCAACCTACATCTTTGAGCGCACTCGAAGTCAAGGCGCTTCAGGGGTTGCGAAAGGAGAACACGTCGTGCAAGCTGCAGTGAGAGCAGCCCCAGCCGGCGTCAAGCATGGCTTATGCTTCACATGTGAGGGAAGTTATGGCTCAGCAGGAGCTTTACGAACGAATGTTGGCGGTGGCTCTGGAAGAAGCGCGGTATGGCCTGGTGGAAGGCGGCATTCCAATTGGGGCGGCACTTTTCCGGCGTAGCGGCGAGTTGGTGAGCCGGGGCCATAACCGCCGTGTGCAGCAAGGCGACCCCAGCGTTCATGCGGAGACTGACGCCTTTCGCCGCGCCGGGCGGCAGCGCAGCTACCGTGACATGGTGATGGTGACCACGCTGGCCCCGTGCTGGTACTGCAGTGGGCTGGTGCGGCAGTTCGGCTTCGGCACGCTGGTGGTGGGCGAGAGCCGCACCTTTGCCGGCGGTCTCGACTGGCTGCGCGAAAACGGCGTCGAGGTAATCGATTTGGACAGCCGCGAGTGCCGCGAGTTGCTGGAAGGCTACATTGCCGAACACTCCGAAGTGTGGAATGAGGACATCGGGGAGGATTAGAAAATCGGGACAGTTGTTGTTCCCCGTCCGGGGTTCCAGACAACCTGCCCACGTGCAAAGTGCGTCAACGCAATGCGTTGACGCACTTTGCTGCGTAGAGCAAAGCCGGCTCAGAAATCCAGGCGGAGCGACATCTGGATCTGGCGCGGGCTGCCGATGGTGTGCGTGACGATTCCCAGACCGGATGGGCAGCTATAGAAGTTGTTGACAGCCTTGTTGGTGCCGCAACCGGTGGGCAGCACCGGTGTTCCGAGTGCCGGGAATGGATTGTAGCTAAAGTTCTGAGCGACCTCATTGCCGGGAACATCGAAGCTCGAGGTGTTGGTGAGGTTGTAGACGTCGAAGGTGTACTTGAGGCTATACCGCTCTTTGAAATTCGCAACCTTGACCAGTGAAGCATCGGCGCGTTTCTGGAAGGTCTGGCGGAAAATATTGCGTTGGCCTGTGGTGAAGCCGGTTTCATATGGGTCCTGGGTAGGAATGGCGCCGCCAAGACCACCCGCAGGGAGTATCGGAATGGTGAAGCAAGCGGCATTCAAAGCTGCTTTTCCTCCCGCTGGGGTCCAAGCGCCGGAAGCGCCCGTTTTGGCACTCTTCGCCGTGCAGCCTTTGGCCAACGGCACAATGGGGTTGGTGATGCCATCGAAGGTGGAATAGTAGATGCTGCCGATGGCGCCGGAGAAGTCGATGACGCTGTAGGGCTGGCCGCTCTGCAAAACGGTGAGGCCAACCAGCGACCACCCGTCGATGATATCGCCTTCAAGCGAGCTCTTTTTGGCTAGGTCGGGCACACGGAAGACGTAGTTGAAGTTGATGACGTGGGTGCGGTCGAAGTCGGCCGAGCCATACCCGCTGCGAAGATTAAGGGGATTGTTGCCGTTGTAGAAGAGTCCGAGTCCGCTCTGCTCGTCGGTTGCGTGCGACCAAGTGTAAGAGGCCCCAACCTGGATGCCGTGGCTCATGCGCTTCTCAATGTGCGCCTGGAGCGCGTTGTAGGCATCGATGCCGGCAGCTTTGTAACTGATGGATTCAGCCGCATAACCGATGTAGGGAACCCGCAGGTCGACGTTTCCGCCCTCATAGTTGGCCTGCCAGAAGCTGTTATCCGGCAGACTTGCACCGAAGATGGTGTAGCCGTAGCTGTAGTTTTGCTGGTATGGGCTGCCTACCAGGGCAGGGTTGGCCGGAGAGGCAATGTTCGATTGGTTGAACGGCACAGGAATGACTTGATGGCGGCCCAGGTTGCCAACATAGCCAACTTCGATCGCCAGGTCGTTGCGCGGTTGCCACTGAAGGTCCAACGTGTAGTTGATGGTGTATGGCAGCTTGTTGGCGCGGTCGTAGACACCGAGGGAGATTGGCTGGCCGTTATTGATCACCCCTGTGGGGCAGAGTCCAGGAACGCCGCTCAATCCAGTGTTTACGATGCTGCAGGCGTTGGGCAGATAGTTGGCCAGATCGGAAGCCTTGGGGTTGGAAGGGGCCGCGTGTTGAAGCGAGGTTCCATAGGGATTTTCCAGGTTGCCCGTCTCGGCTGTAGGCGGACCCGTAGGAGGACCGAAGCCGCCGTTTCCACCGCAGGTGGGAATGTAACCCTCATAAAGAGACATCGAAGCTGCTGGGCAAACTGAAGTGTTGACGAACGGGAGCTGTTGGTTCACACCGAAGGGACCGCCGGTAACGGTGCCGATGGCGTAGCCCGGCGAAAAGTAGCTGAACAACTCGCCACGGTCGTAGTAGATGCCACCGCCGGTGCGGATGACCACCTTGTTGTGGAAGAATCCCGGCTGCCATGCGGCGCCGACCCGGGGACCGATGCCCCACTGGCGGCCGGTGAGGGTGGTCGCACTCACACCCTTCGTACCGTTCGTGTTGTTGCCGGCGATGATCAAGCCCGGATTCGTGATCGTATCGGTCAGAACACTGTAGTTATAGAGGCTGGGATCGAAGTTGAAGATGCGACCGTACTTCTCGGTCAGACCGCCGTCCCAGTCATAGCGGACGCCGGCGCTCAGCGAAAGGGATGGGGTGATCTGGTATTTATCCTGCACATACATGCCCAGTTGGTTGGCGCGGTAGTAGCGATTGGCGTTGCCCTGCAGGAACGAAGTGACATAAAAACCACTCGCCGAACTGCCGGGCGAAACAAAGCCCTGCACCATCTGGCTGAAATCGTCGGTCGCAATCGTGCCCGTTCCAGTGCGCTTATCGATGGTATTGAGCTGGGTGTAGGTGTAGCTGGCGCCAAAGTTGACGGTGTGCTTGCCGAGAGTCCAGATGGCGCTGCCCGAGGGAGCAAGGCGGTTCTGGAAGGCGCCGGTATTAGAGGACTGTCCTTCCGCGTTGGGGCCGATATTCAGGATTGCCTGTGATGAAAGCCCGGTCGGCTGGCTGCTGCCCAGTATGTTGTAGATCGAGACGCCGGGGAAGTAGCTTGACCCGAATACGTTGATCGATCCCGTTCCATAACCACCGCCGGGGATCGACCCGGGGCCGAAGGCTTGCACATTGTCGCCCCAGTTCTTCTCCCGCAGCACCCCAAGAGTCTGGGTCGTGCTGAGGTTGGACTTCACGATAAAAGTGTTGGTGAGGGAAGCCACCTGGGCTCCCGAGTCGAGGTGTTCAGTGAACCCGGGGACGCTGGAGTACGAATAGGGCGCGATGGTGGGATCGTGCTGATAAAAGTACTTGAGGCTGACGGTATCTCTTTTGGTGGCGTTGTAGTCGAGATCTGCCACTGCCAGGTCGGCGGTAAATATACCCGTGCCAGGGAGGAAGGCATTCTCAATGTGCGCCACAGATGGTGCTATTCCGTCGTCATTGGGGACGAGCCATTTGCCGGGCTCACCGGGCAGTGCGGGAGAGTTGAACAGGACCAATGCGAGGGGGTCAATTTGGGAGGACGTGATATTGCTGCCGAAGGAAGCGTTCGCAATGTCGGCAAGACCGCTGGCATCGCGATTGATGTCATTCAGACCGATGGGAACGTCAAGTAAAGAGTAGCCGACTTCCTGGTCTGAAACATGCTCGTGTTGATAAGAGAGGAAGCCAAAGAGCTTGTCCTTGATGAGCGGTCCGCCGGCCAGGCCGCCGGCTGTGTAGCGGTGCAGTTCCGGAACCTTCAGACCCTTCGGAATGGTCGGATCCTGGTTGAAGAAGAACGGCGCCGCATTCAGCCAACTGGTGCCGCGATGAACGTATGCAGTTCCGTGCAGATTGTTTGTACCGGAACCGGTATTTAGATCGATATGCGCGCCAGAGGTGGAACCCTGTTGAGCGTCGTACATTGAGGCATTGACACGCACCTCCTGCAGACTCTCAGGCGCGGGAGTGGGAATGGCATTGCCGATAGAGAGGTAAATGGAGGCCGTCGAGGGGATGACACCGCCGCCGCCGGCGCTGCTGGAGACGCCAGTCGAGTTAATGACACGAGCAGAAGGAACCTGGCTGGTGCTCTTGCCGTTGAATAGATTGCTGGCATCTACGCCGTTCAGTGAAAAACTGTTGCTCGTGTCGCGCTGTCCATTGGCCCAGATAGGCGCATTGCCAAGCCCGCTGTTCGAGCCGGTTCCACCGGACAGTTCTGCGTTGACACCCGGGGAGAGAATTGCCACACCCGTGAAACTTCCAGTCGCTAGGGGCACCGTCTCCACTTGCGCTTCATCCATCACGTAGCCCGTTGTCGTATCCACGGCGTTCATCAGCGGAGAGGCTTCCACTTCGACAGTGGTGGTGGTCTCGCCCACTTTGAGCGAGGCGTTCACCGTGGCCGTTCGATCTGCCTGCACGGTGATGTGCTGCGTTCTTTGCACATCGAAGCCCGTAGCCGAATAGGTCAGCGTGTACGTGCCAATTGGCAGGTTCACGAGCAAATAGATGCCGGAACCATTGGTCGTAGTAGTGCGTGTCAATGAGGTTTGTTCGTCTATCAGGTTGACTGTCACGTTGGGAATGACTCCACCTGATGCGTCGGTGACCGAACCGGTAATGCCGCCAAGCGTTTGCTGTGCCATAAGGAATGAACTACACAGCGCAATGGCTGCCACGATTGCCAGCAGCCGGAAATACTGATTGGGAAGAAGTCGCATGGAACACCTCACGTAGCAGGCCTCGAAAATGGAGATTTCCCCGGCGGTCTCGTGGGGGAGATCGTGTAACTCCGGATCAAATGGAAATCATGGCGCTCTTTAGTTAATCCCAAAAAGAAGAAAGGGAGACACAATTAGGGGTGGCTCTCGTTTGTTGGATTTGCCAGACACTCACTGCAGGATGACTATAGGATACCTGCTCCGGTAACAATTCAACCAGAAATTAAGCCGATCTTTACGCCATCCTTATGGCAGCGTGCTACCTGAATGGCGGCGAGCTGTGCAAAAAAACGGGACGGAAATACGATCCCCTGGCTGGCGAGGTTGTGCCCCGGTCAGGTGAATGTGATTTCGACAGATAGTGCCGACACCAGAACAGGAGAAGGTCAGGTGAGATACATCACTTTGCAATACCGTTGGACTTCTTCCGCCGCAGTGCATGCCACGCGAGTCCCGCGGCAATATAGGCAAGAAATATCCACGGAATCCGGGCGTGATTTTCGTCGCTGGTTGACCTCAGATCGAAGATCACAATCAGGATCATCACCAGCACGGTGAGCACGCTGAGAAGGGCCACCCAGTGAGAGTGCTGGCCTAATGTGCGCCGCGCAAATGGAAGTGCAATGGCCACCAGTGCGTAGGCCGTCAGAAACCCGAATACGGCGAGTGACCCCAGCCAGTCGTACATGTCGGAACCGGTAACGCCGCGCATAGCCAGCCCCGCCGTTGCAGCCAACATCAGCGTTGCCGAGACCACAATCGCAGCTCCCGGTGTCCCGTGACGCCGGCTGGTCTGCTGCAGGGCTCCTGGAAGCAGGGATCCATGCGCCATGCGCATCAGCACGCGTGCGGCTGCGGTGGTGCAGGCCAACACACACGCGAACATGCTGATGCCCGCGCCAAAGTCGATGGCCACGCCAAGTGGAGAAATGCCGGCCTTGGCGGCCAGCAGGTGCAGCGGGCTGGTTGACTCGCTGAGTCTACCCGACTCGCCACGAAAGCCAAGTACTTCAGAATACGAACACAGCATGAAGAAGACGCCCGCAAGAACAGCGCATTGCACCACGGCGCGAGGAATGGTGCGCAGGGGCTCACGAGCCTCACCACCCAGCGTGGTTGCGCTCTCAAAACCCACAAAGCTGAACATCGAAAGCACCAGCGCGGGCCCTAACGCTGAAAAAGACACGCCCTTCAGCCGAAATTGATCCACATCGATTTGCAAGCCGAAGCGGAATACCAGCACCGCCAGCACAATCAGAACCAAACCAATGGAAATGGCTTCAAGCCACAGCATCAGTTCGGCAGAGAGTTTCACATCGCGATAAGCGATCCACGCGGCAATCGCGCACACGGCCGCCAATACCGGCAACGCGGGCGGTGACCAATGGAGAAACTGTTGGCAGAGCAACACGCTGTAATAAAGTGTTCCGCCGGCCACCGAAGCGCCAGTGGCAAGGTAGGCGAGCAGCAATCCCCATGCTGCAGTGACGCCGAAGAAAGATGGAAGAGTATTTGCCGTGTAGCTGTAGAGCGACCCCGGTGACGCAGAGAGTTGCGCGAAGCGGCTGACACAGAAGCCGACCAGCAAGGTGGCCCCAAGAGCCAGAAGATACACAAACCAGGTGCCGTTACCGGCCAGGGCAAAAACCAGCGGAATGGTAAGCGACGACGAGGTGGAAGGTGCCATGGCCGAGACTGACTGCGCGAGAGTCTCAATGGGTCCGAGGACGCCCTTGTGGAGTCCGTACTCCTCTGTCCCGCGGTTGCTCTCGTACACTTCGCCTGCCGTGCTCGTCCCGTCGCTCACGAATCCGCCCTTCACGTCCTGATTGTTTGCAAGTTGTTCTAATCTTGCCCGCCGCCCGTCCCGCAGTCAAGAATCCCGGGATACACTGATGCCGATGTCTGTTGCCGCCATCATTCTTGCCGGAGGAGCGAGCCGCCGTCTGGGTCAGCCCAAGCAGTTGCTCGAGTATCGCGGCGAAACACTGCTGGAACGCGCGATTCATCTCGCTAATGCCGCGGGAGCAGCGCCGGTGCTGGTGGTGCTGGGTGCGCATTTTGAGGTCATCTTAGCGGCGATCCCATTCAATGAAGCTGTCGCAATTCACAGCGACAAGTGGAAGCATGGCCTTGCGACCTCCATTCATGCGGGATTGCGCGCCTTGGATGTGTGCGCGCCTTATGCCCCTGGCGCGCTGCTGATGAACTGCGACCAACCCCGGTTAACGAGCGAGCATTTGCGCGCGCTGATCGAAGCTTTTGCTGCGCAAGCCGCAGCGGGAATCGTTGCATCGGCATACGCCGGTGTTCGCGGCGTCCCCGCGGTGTTTCCGCGCAGCGTGTTTCCACAGTTGAATGCGCTGCGCGGCGACAAGGGCGCACGCTCCTTGCTTGCCAAGCCACCATGTCCATTGATTGCTCTGCCTTTCGAAGGCGGTGAGGTGGATATCGACTTGCCTGTCGACCTCGAGCAACTGGAGTAGTGGTTACCTCTCGATAGTGGCCTCGATGGTGCCGTGCGGCTCATCGATGGGCACAAAGATGTGGTTTGGGTTGTCCTGTCCGAAGGGACTTAGATCCGCAAGCAGATGATGCAGATTGGGCATGGTGAGCGTGACGCGCGCAATCTCCGGCGCCGCATCCAGCGCGGCTTTGCCCATATCGAAGAGCGTGTGCTGCACGCTCATGCTATGGTGCGCGGAAAATTCTTTAAGCAGCGCCGCGGTGATCTTCCGGCGCACCGTGGCGTAGTCCGGTTTGGCCGCCGCAAATTCCCACCTTACTGTTGCGCGGGTGCCGAAGATGCGATCGATGGCCGGCTTGAGCGTAGTCAGTTTGTCCTTGACGTAGCCGGTGAAGGCTGACTTGGTGGTCTTCAGGATAGTCAGCCCGTCAACGCCGGAGGTCATCGACCAGGCGCCGCCCTTCTCGCGCACCGCATGCACAGTCTGCAACTCCGCGCCGCCCAGTTTGAAGGTCGTTGCGTCGGCGACGCCGTCCACGCTTAAGCGCTCCCAGGCCTTCTCCTTGATCTCAATGCTGGCCTGTGACACCTGCGGATTGTTGTTGAGCAGATAGTCGCCGAGTTCTGCGGCAAACTCCTCGATGGTCGTGGCCTTTGAGCCGCGGGCGATCGAGTAGACGGTATTCTTCATGGTGTCGGTGGGCAGAATCTTACTGTTGTCCGCCGCCGTGAAGCTGGATTCGAAGTCGCCTTGCAGCAGCACGTCAACGATCCACTCGTTAAAGTCGTGGCGATCTGCGTGGCGCGTGATGCGCGAAAGGCGGACACGCGATTTCCCGTAGCGGTTCTCACCCAGTCTCGCCATCTCTCAACTTCCTCGATAGGTTGTGTAGCTGTTATCGCTCAATAGAAGCGGCAAGTGGTAATGCGCTTCCGTGGCGCATGCAAAGGTGATGCAAATCTCTGGGTAGAGGCTGTGCCGGCCGCTGCCGGCAAAATAAGGACCGGTGCTGAAGATGAGTCGGTAGGTGCCGGAGGCCGCATCTGTGGCCAGTTCACCGCTTCTCCCGTCTTTATCCGTCACGCCGTTAGCAGCAGTGACCCACGTATCGCCTTCTCTCCGCTCCAGCCGGAGAGCAATACCCGCAGCCGGCTTGCCCAGCACCGTGTCCAGGACGTGTGTCGTGATTCTGCTCATGAGATCAGCCACTTTCCCAGTCGAATTTGAGTAATCTGGCGTTGCTGCTCAGCGGCCTCGCGCAGTTCAGTTGTGCGGTCGCTGGTCAGGCGCCGTTTGAGGATGCTGAGCATCTCTTCGGAGCTCTTGCCCGTGGCGCAAACAATGTAGGTGAATCCGAAGCGCTGCTCGTACATCTCGTTGCATTCGGCAAGTTCGGCCAGCACGAGTTTCGTCGCGACGGCGGTGGATGATTGCTCATTCTTCGACCACTCGAGTGATTGCGCCGTGGCCTGTGTGGCGTCGCGTCCGCCGATGCGCGGGTGGCAGGCAAATGCCTCCATCCAGTCATCCTCCCCCATCGCGCTCCACACTCGATCCGCAGCCACGCTTAGTTCGGCGATCCCATCAATAGGGCGCAAAGCAACCATTGCCGCTGCCCAGCGTCGAGCTCCGCAACAGGCGGTCATCGTAGCGAGTGCAGATTCCCCATCCGCCTGGTTCCATGCTGCGAGCACCGGATTCATTGCGTCCTACCCTCCTGCCGCAATGATTGCAGAAACTCCTCAAGAAGATTGGCAGCTACGCCTCTCCTGTATTCAGCCGTGGAGCGGATGTCGTCAATGGGTTGCGACTCGGCCAGCAGTGCCTTGCGCGCGGCGTGAATTGTCTCGGCCGTCACGGCCTCGCCCAGCATTACGGCTTCAGTTCGATAGAGCCGCGTGGGAAAAGGCGCCAGGCTCGCCGCAGCCAGGCGAATCTCACTGATTTTCTTCCCTTCCAGAAGAGCCGTTCCGGCCAGCGCAACCTTGGCGATGGCCATGGCGCGCCGCGTTCCCACTTTTCGCAGGTATTGCTGGTGACGCGCAAAGCGGCGCGGGAGATGGATTGCATAGAGCAGTTCATCCGTGGTCATGATATTGCGCTTATAACCGGTATGAAATTCGCTGTAGGCAATGCGGCGTCGGCCGTGCACCGACACAACCTCAATCTCCGCATCGTAGGCCAGCAGCGCAGGAGAGGAGTCGGCGGCAGGCGATCCATTCACCAGGTTGCCACCGACGGTTGCGCGGCTTTGATTCGCGATGGATCCAATCCAGCTCGCAGCCCTGGCCAGAAGCGGAAGATCGGACGCGACAACACCGTGCTCGCGCAAATCGCGAAACGTGACGCCTGCGCCAATCGCGATGCTCTCCGTTGTTGCGTTGATAAAGCGCAGATCGGAGATGCCCCAGAGACTTACAAGCCTTCTTGCATTCAGTCGCCCAGCCGCATGCGCCACCATCAATTCCGTACCGCCTGCAATCGGTGTCCATTCGCCGGGCGCGTCCGCCATCAGCTTCAGCACCGCACTCAGGTTGCCGGGTGCGATGAGTTCATGCGCTTCCGCATCACCTCGCATCTGCCCCCCTTTGCTCCTCGGCCACGCAGGATTGGGCAGCCGCGGCAATGACCGACTCGAAGATGCGCATGAAGCCGGTACAGCGGCACAGGTTGCCGGCGAGTCCCTCGCGAATCTCGGCGATATCGGGGTGAGGGTTGTGCGCCAGCAGGTGCTTTGCGGCCATCAACATGCCCGGCGTGCAGATGCCGCATTGCGCGCCTCCGCATTTGAGAAACGCTTGTTGCAAGGGATGTAGTTCACCTTTCTGCGCGAGTCCCTCGACGGTCTCGATGGTTGCGCCCTCGGCCTGTAGTGCCGGCACCAGGCAGCTATTCACCAATTCGCCGTTCATGCGCACGGAGCACGAGCCACACTCGCCCTCGCCGCATCCCTCTTTCGTTCCCGTCAGATGCAAATCTTCGCGCAACACGTCGAGCAACCGCTTCATGGGAGGTGCCTGCACAAGGTGGCGTTGGCCGTTGACTGTGATGCGGATAGTGGGCCAACACTCGCTCATACGGCCGCCGGCTCCTCGATTGCTTGGCGAGCCGCAAGCGCGGCAAACAGATCCTCGGGCAGCAATGGAATCGAATGGAAACTCACGCCCGTTGCATCTCGGATGGCGTTCAGGATTGCCGGTGCGGGACCATCGTGCGGCAACTCACCAATACCCTTGGCGCCGTAACCGCCGTGTTGGAAAGGAATCTCAACAAAGTGCGCATGAATCGGCGGCACATCTTCCGCGGTGGGCATGATGTAGTTGGTCATCTGGTTGTTGATCATCTGCCCATTCTGCAATAGCACCTTTTCATAGAGTGCGTAGCCGATGCCCTGCGCAATGCCGCCTTCAATCTGCCCCGTCGCCAGCACGGGATTAATCACCCGTCCCGCTTCCTGCACCGCCCAGAACTCTTCCACTTCCGCGGAGCAAGTAACGGTGTCGACAGCCACCTGTGCAACCTGAACAGACCATGCAAACGCCGGGTAGGCTTCACCGCGATATTTCTGGTCGTCCCAGAAGATGCCGGGTGGCGGCTGGTACCGGCAAAGGGACACGGCTTCTCCCTTTGCGGCTCGATAGCGCTCCGATGCGGCAAAGAACTCCGCACGCGTGAAATGCTCACCGAGGCCCGCATGCTCACGGAGCAGAGCCACAAGTTGCAGGCCGGCACGCTCAATCAACCGGCCCACAACCATGGCCGTGCGCGATGCCACGGTGGGTCCGCTGTTGGGAACGATGCCGGTGTCAGCGGGGGCCATGATCACATCGCAGTAATCCAGGCCGATAGCTTCGGCGGCAATCTGAGTGAGCACGGTGTTGGTTCCCTGGCCGAACTCGGTGCTTGAAACTAGCACCCGCACTTCGCCTTCCGGTGTCACGTCCACGCCGGCCAGTGAATTCAGATATCGCTCGCCGGAGCCTGTGAAGCCCGACCCGTGATAGAAAGCGGCAATGCCCATGCCGCGCTTGACTGCGCTGGTAGGATTCTCGCCGGTAAACTGCGCTCGCTTCGCATGGTAGTTACTTTCCGCCAGTGCGCGATCAAGCAATTGATCCAGGATGACTGGCTCTCGCATCACTTGTTCGGTTGCGGTGGTGTCACCGTCATGGAGGAAGTTCCTGCGTCGCAATTCGGCCGGATCAATGCCGAGTTTTGCAGCGATCTCATCCATGTGGCGTTCGACGGCGAAGATGGTTTGTGGTGCGCCAAAACCGCGAAACGCGCCGTAGGGCACGGTATTTGTAGCCCAAGAGCGAGATCGGATGCGCACGTTGGGGCACACATACGGCCCCGGAGAATGCAGCGTAGCCCGCGAAAGCACGGTGGAAGACAGTGTGGAGTACGCGCCTCCGTCGGTGGCAATCTCGATATCCATGGCCAGCAGTTTGCCTTCGTTGTCGAGCGCGGTGCGGTGGCGCACGCGGGAAGGATGGCGTTTTGTGGTTGCGGCCAGATCCTCCATGCGGTCGTAGATCATTTTCACTGGATGCCCGCTCTTCATTGCCAGCAATGCGGCATGAGCAGCCAGCAGCGAAGGATAGTCCTCTTTGCCTCCAAAGGCGCCGCCCGTCTCGGTCTGGATAACCCGGACTTTTTCTGCAGGTAAATCGAAGACCGCGAGCAGCGATTTGTGCACATAGAAAGGACATTGCAGGGAGCCCCAAACTGTCACCCCAGTCTCGGCGCTGTATTCCGCGATGACGCCGTTATTCTCGATGTAGAGATGTTCCTGCGCACCGGTGCGGTATTCGCCTTCGACAATGTGCGCGGCGTCCGCCCACGCGGAGTCCACATCGCCTTTCTCTAGCAGAAAAGTCTTGAAGACGTTGTCGGTGCCCCACACAATCGGATCTTGACGCTCGCTCTCCTCGATCGAGAAAACTGCCGGCAGTGGTTCGTACTCGATATGCACGGCCTCCACTGCCTCACGCAGCTTGTGTTTGTCAGGGTGCGCCAGCAGCAGGATGGCTTCTTCGCGATGATTCACCATGCCGTCGGCAAGGCATGGCTGATCGGCCACGATCAGCTGAATGTGATTGTCTCCCGGAATGTCGGAGGCGGAGACGACAGAGAACTGGCTCCAATCGATGCGGCGGTCAAAGCCGATGGATCGGATGAAGCCGCGCGGGATGGAACTGCGCACGGTCGCTCCATGCCACATGCCTTCGCGCTCAATGTCGTCCACATAGCGCGCCCTCCCCAGCAGCTTATCCACTCCCTCCTTGCGGGCGACGGAGGCGCCAACGATGCGGGTTGTCTCGCTCGTGTTCATGGTTTGGGGAAGTCCGAACGACCGTACGGGTTGAGGCATAGCATACATCGCCGCGGGCCGGTTGCAAAGCGAATGATTTACGCAGCCAACCCAGCCAGCGTACGCGCCAGCACGTGCACTCCGCTGCCAATCCACTCCGGCCGGGCGTACTCGTCGGGCCGATGGCTGACTCCGCCGCGGCAAGGAATGAACAGCATAGCTACCGGTGCGATGCGGGCCATAAAAAGCGAGTCATGATAGGCGCGGCTCACCATCTTCTTGTAGCTCTTGCCTGCCTCGACCGCCGATGCTTCCAGCGCCGCCAAAATCTCTGCATCGCAAGTGGCGGGCGGGTCAGCGTTCACCAGTTCTTCGGCAATTGCCACGCCGCGCCGGCCCGAAACCTCGCCGCATGCAGCATGAAGAGCATCGATCACACAGTCGCGGCGCGCACCGTCTATATCGCGAATGTCAGTTTCAAGGCGCACGCGCGAAGGAATGCTGTTAACCGCTCCCGGAAAGACCTCGCAAACGCCCACCGTAGCCACGGTATCGATAGCTCCAGTAGACCTGGCTGCCGTCTCCAAAGCTAGAATCAGCTCCGCAGCCGCGGCGAGGGCATCTTTGCGTCCGGGCATCAGCCGGGCCCCTGCGTGTCCCCCCTCGCCTTCAATAACAACGCGCACGCTGGCCGGTGCGGCGATGTGGGTCACGAGTCCAAGGTCGATTCCTTCCTGTTCGAGCAGCGGGCCCTGTTCGATATGCAGTTCGATAAATTGATGGAATCGTCCTAAGGGCAGAGCAACGGATTCCAGCGTACCAGCGAATCCGGCCTGTGTGCGCAACTCCTCCAGTCCACGGCCTTCTTTATCGCGGAGAGCAAGTGCCTGCGAGGGCGTCAGCACATTGGCCATCATGCGGCTGCCCAGGCAGCCGATGCCGAATCGCGTCGGCTCCTCGGCGGTAAAGATCACCAATTCAATCGACCGCCGCGGCTTGAACCCGAGATGTTGCAGGACGCGAATCGCCTCCAGCCCACCGAGCACTCCGACACATCCGTCGTACAAGCCTGCGTTGGGAATGGCGTCGATGTGGGAGCCTGTCCCCACCGGCGCAAGTTCCGCATCGCTGCCCTGCCAGCGGGCAAAAGTGTTGCCCACTGCATCTTCCCGCACGGTGAGCCCCGCAGCCGCGCACAGCCCTTTCAAGTAGGCGCGCGCACGCCGGTCCGCTTCGCCAAAGACCACCCGCGTCACGATCGGCGGTTCGGCTTCGGAGATTTGCGCCAGGGTCATCAACTCTGCAATCAGCCCGTCGATCTCGAGTCTAGGATGAGTGTTCATGGTCTACGCTCCCAGTGGATGTCTGCGCCAGTCTTTGTAGATGAGGTACTTGGCCGGCCGCTTGCCAAGCGCGCCAAACCACTGCGGACAATATGGAGCCATCCAGATAAAATCGCCGGCTTTCACCGGATACCACGAGTTGCCCAGTCTGTAGATGCCTCCGCCTTCAAGCATCAACAGCCCGTGCTCCATCACATGGATCTCTATCATGCTCAGTGACGCGCCGGGATCATAGGTCATGGTGTTGACGGCAAAGTCATATGGCGGTCCATCCGGCATCAGCGCGCGCACCCTCAGCGCTTCGTCGCCCATCAAAGGAACGGCACTGACGGCGGCCTCGTCGCCGACTACAACCTCCGGAGCCGCCACACCTGGTTGCGGTTCATAGGACTTCTCGATCACTGCCGCGCGCGAAGCTGACACTGCGTGTACAGTGTGCGGTGCGGCTTCGGGTAGATAGGCAAATCCGCCCGGATCGAGAACATGCTTTTTGCCGCCTGTCCTCAACTCCAACTCGCCCTCAATGACATAGACGAAGCGCTGTGCCGGAGTAACGCCCAGTGAGCCTCCGGCGGCAAACTCCGCGGTCATCTGTGTAAAGCGCGCGCCCATCTGCGGTGCTGCATGGACGATAAACTCCACGCCTGCCGCGCCGGGCAACGGGGTACGCACAAACGTGTCCGGCGTATGCAGCAGGTGATCCGTCTTCAGGCTGCTTCGTGTTGCTCCCAGATGATGCACACGTGACCTCGCGGGGGATGATGTCGTTCGATTCTAACGACTTTCTGCTGTCAGGCGCTGCAGAAATTTGCGTCCGACGTGCAGTGCGGCCTCCACATCTTCTTCAAGCACAGTTTCCGCGGGGTGGTGGCTGATGCCGCCGGGACTGCGCAGGAAGAGCATTGCCGCCGGCATGCGCGCCGCCATCACCATGGCATCGTGGCCCGCGCCGCTGGGCATCGTCTTCACTCGAAAGCCGCAGGCATCGATCGCTTCAGTAACAAAGGCAGTCAGGCGTTCGTCCATGGGCACCGCTGGCTGATCCATCTCGCGAACGCATATGGTAGTCAATCCGCGCCGCGCGCCAATGGCGCTTGTCTTTGCCAGCAACACATCCACGGCGTCGTTGCGCGCGGTATCGTCGGGGTGGCGAACATCCAGGCTGAGCTGTGCCACTCCCGGAATCACGTTGCTGGCATTTGGATCCACTGCAAATTTTCCGATCGTGGCCACCAGGCCTTCGGTAGCAATTGCGTACGTCTCCACAGCAGTAACCCACTCCGCGGCTGCGGTGAGCGCATCCCGGCGCAGGCGCATGGGCGTCGTGCCGGCGTGGTTGGCTTGGCCGGTAAACTTCAGGCTGAGCCGCGTCTGGCCCATAATCGCAGAGACTGCCGCGACGCTCAATCCTCCGGAGTCCAGCACCGGGCCCTGCTCGACATGAATCTCCACAAAGCCCAGCGCATCATCATCCACAGCCGCTTCGGCAATGCAGTGTGGATCGAGCCCATAGTCCAGGATCGCCTGCTCCATCGTCACCCCATCCGAGTCTTTGAATTCAAGCAATGCGGTGTCGAAGCGCCCCGCCACCACGCGGCTTCCAATGAAAGGAACCCCAAAGCGCACGCCCTCTTCCTCAGAGAAAGCAATCACTTCAAGTGCGAGGGGCAGCGCCAGTTCCTGCGCCAATGCGACCCATTCGAGCGCCAGCGCCACGCCGAGTATGCCGTCATAGGCCCCTGCGTTAGGCACGGTGTCGATGTGCGAACCCATGATGAGCCGTGCACCCCTTGCGCCTGCAGGTTGCCACAGGCCGCAAAGGTTGCCCGCCGCGTCCACGCGTATCGTCATTCCCATTGCCTCCATGCGAGCGCGCAGATGGGCGTGAACCTGGTGCACGGGCGGGGTAAGAAAACGGCGCGTGATGCGGTCAGGCTCTTCGCTCATTGTGGCGATGTGTTTGCATTCCGAAATAGCGCGGCGGGCGCGGTCTCTCATGCACGCACCAACTCTCTGCCGCGCGCCTTGCCCGCAAAGCCATCCTGGCCGAAGACCTGCTGGCCGCGCAGCCAAGTCTGTTGCACCCGCCCCCGCAACTCCGCGCCGATGTACGGCGAGACTTTGTGGCGAAAGTGCAAATGATCTTGCGTTACGGTCCACACCGCGTCCGGATCGAAGACCACAATATCCGCGTCGGCGCCGGCCGCGAGCGCTCCCTTGCGGCCGGTCAAGCCGGCCAGCTTGGCGGGTGCTGCGGCCATCCAGGTTCCTATCCGTTCAATGCTTAGTCCGCGCCGAGTCATTGCGGTCCAGAGCACTGGCAGCGCAAGACCCAGGCTGGCGATGCCCCCCCAGGCCAGGTCCCAGCGGCCTTCCTCACGGCGCTTCATTGCCCGCGGGCAGGGCGAGTGATCGGTGATCACCATGTCGATTAGTCCGCTCTCCAGCGCATCCCACAACGCCTCGCGATTCCGCAAGCCCCGAATCGGTGGCGCACATTTGAACTCCGTGGCGCCATCGGGAATCTCTTCGGCGCCGAACCATAAGTAGTGCGCACAGGTTTCCACGGTGATGCGCACGCCGCATCTGCGCGCTTCGGCAAGCTGAGGCAGTGCTTGCGCGCTGGCCAGATGCACGATGTGGATGGGCGTATCGAACTCCTCTGCCAGGCGGATCAGCAAAGCAATTGCTTCCACCTCCGCGGCATCTGGCCGCGAGGCCAGGTAAGTCGAATACCTGCGCCAGTCCGCGCTCGCGGCGTTCAAGGCTTCAGTCGCCGAGTTTACCGGACCGGCTACTTCAGCGTGCGCGAGCAGCGGCAGGCCGGAGCCGCGCAAATGTTCCAGGGCTGCGCGAAGATCGGCCTCGCTCACCCAGGCGAAGCCGTAAATGCCAGAGTGAATCAGAAAGCACTTGAAGCCGGGAACGCCCGCTGCGGCCAGCGGTTGCAGTGCCACGGCGTTACCTCGCACCACGCCGCCCCACGCAGCCCAATCCACCCACGTCAGCCCCTGAGCCGCAGCGCGCTTAGCGCTGAGTGCAAGTTCATCGATGGTCTCGGGCACGCAATTCAGGGGCATGTCCACCAGGGTGGTGATTCCGCCTGAGGCGGCTGCCCGCGTAGCGGTCCAGAATCCCTCCCACTCGGTACGACCGGGCTCGTTGATGTGCACGTGCGAATCCACCAATCCCGGCAGCAGAACAGACTCCCCAAAATCGTGCAGACCGACCCCCGGCGGCGCTTCATCCCAGGCGCGCACTTCAGCGATGCGCTCATCCTCAACCAGCAGGGTCGCGGGCCTAAGCCCCTCTGGCGTCAAGACTCGGGTGGAGCGGAATGCCTGTGCCATACTGTGTTTACTTTCACCGCTCAGGGAGGTTGAGGGCAAGTCCTTGAATTTGACCGCACCGAATCCGGAGTTTATGCGCCGCGCCATTTGGCTGGCCACAGACAATGTTGTCAGCGGCAGGGGCGGACCCTTTGCAGCCGTCATCGTGCGCGACGGCAAGATCGTGGGCGAGGGAGTCAACACCGTAACCGCGACCCAGGACCCCACCGCGCATGGCGAGGTGAACGCCATCCGCGCAGCCTGCAAGGCTTTGGGCACATTCACCCTAGCGGGCTGTGAACTCTACACCAGTTGCGAGCCGTGCCCCATGTGTCTGGCTGCAGCGTACTGGGCGCGGCTTAGCGCCGTCTATTACAGTTGCTCCGCCGCAGATGCTGCCCGCGCCGGATTTGACGATGCTTTTCTCTACCAGGAATTCTGCAGGGACAAGGCGGCGCGTTCATTGCCCGCCACGCAATTCCTCGGCGGTGAGGCCTGGGCCAGTTTTGCCGTTTGGATCGCGTCGGAGAGCAAAGTCAAATACTGACAAGTCCAGTCCTTGCCTGCGCCGAGGCCGGGGAACAAATCCATTGCTCAACCCGCTCAATTCAATTACCGTCTAATACTCACAGCTATTTCCCCGTGGAGTCGGCGCACTATGCCCCGAGTCGTTAGATGTTCTATCATCCAGGCCTCCAACGCCGTGCTGGCCACCGAGCCGTTGGCAGCTCAAAAGAAGGCCATGATCGAGAAACACCTGGGTCTCATCCGCCAGGCGGCTGCAGATGGCGCACAAGTCGTGTGTCTGCAGGAGATCTTCAACGGCCCCTATTTTTGCGCCGAGCAATCTGTCAAATGGTATGAAACGACAGAGCGCGTTCCCGATGGCCCCACAGTCAGCCTGATTCAATCGCTCGCCCGTGAATTGAAAATCGCGATGGTAGTTCCGGTCTACGAAATCGAGCAGGAAGGCTTCTTCTACAACACCGCCGCGGTCATCCACAACGATGGCTCTTACCTCGGCAAGTATCGCAAGACGCACATCCCTCACGTGGCGCCGGGCTTTTGGGAGAAGTTTTACTTCCGGCCTGGCAACCTGGGCTATCCAGTCTTTGATCTGGGCTTTGCAAAGATCGGCGTCTATATCTGTTATGACCGCCACTTTCCCGAAGGAGCGCGTTGCCTCGGCCTTAACGGCGCGGAGATCGTCTTCAACCCATCCGCCACCGTGGCCGGCCTGAGCGAACACCTGTGGAAGCTGGAGCAGCCGGCGCACGCCGCGGCCAATGGATATTTCATCGCCGCCATCAACCGCGTAGGCACCGAGCCTCCATGGAACATTGGCGAGTTTTACGGGTCAAGCTACTTCGCCAATCCGCGCGGCCAGATTGTTGCCCAGGCATCGCGTGACAAAGATGAAGTGCTGACCGCCGATCTGGATTTGGACGAGATTGCCGAGGTGCGCCGCACCTGGCAGTTTTTCCGCGACCGCCGACCCGAATTATATGGGCCTCTGGTCGCTTCTTAGAGTGAATTTCGAATGGGCTGTGGCGCGAGGCCCCGGAATTTTGAAGTTAAGCGCGCCGGGTACGACAACTTCCCTGAGGTCTGCATGAGTACCACAACTTTACCCGACGATCCTCTTCTTCGCGAACGATTCAGCGAACTCAAGCCGCCGCTCGCGCCCCAGGCCGCCGTCATTGAGGCAGACCGCTGTCTGTACTGCTTCGATGCACCGTGCACCGGCGCTTGTCCCACCCACATCGATGTCCCCGGCTTTATCAAGCGCATCGCCTCCGGCAACCTGCGCGGGTCCGCGTTGCGCATTCTCGATGCCAACATTCTGGGCGGCAGTTGTTCACGATCCTGCCCGGTCGAAGTGCTCTGCGAGGGTGCCTGCGTGATGCACCGCCTCAATCGCGAGCCCATTCAGATTGCGCTTTTGCAACGGCACGCCATGGATGCCTTTCTGGCTGCCGGAGAAGAGTTGCTTACAGCCCCGCGTGCCTCGCACAGTGTGCGTGTGGCCTGCATCGGCGGCGGCCCCGCGTCGTTGGCTTGTGCCGCGGAGCTTTGCCGCAATGGCGCCCGGGCCACCGTCATTGAACGCCGCGCGCTGCCCGGCGGCCTGAACACCTACGGCGTGGCCGAGTATAAGCTCAGCGCCGCCGACAGCTTGCGCGAAGTGGAGATGATCCGCCGTATGGGAGTGGAATTCCGCTTCGGTGCCGGCGTCGAGACTGCCGCAGACCTCGAAGCCCTCGAGTCTGAATTCGACTACATCTTTCTTGGTGTTGGCCTGGGAGCGATGGAGAGGCTGAATATTCCCGGCGAAGAGATGGACGGAGTGATGAATGCTCTTGAACTCATTGCCGCGTATAAGACGAGGCATATACGCCAGCTCACGGGTACCGTAGTTGTGGTGGGTGCCGGAAATACCGCAATCGACGCCGCCAACGCGGCTCGCCGCCTGGGTGCGGAGACTGTTTATCTCCTTTATCGGAGGGGCGAAAGCGATATACCTGCCTTCGACTTTGAGTATGAGCATGCCAAGCAGGAGGGCGTGCAGTTCCTGTGGCGGCGTCAGCCAACCGCCATCCGTTCGGATGCCCACGGAGGCCTGCTGCTGGATACGATCCAGGTACGGGAATTGGACTCGACGATTCTGCCGATTCCCGATTCGCAATTCACCATTGCCTGCCATCTGGTCGTGCCTGCCATCGGCCAGTCACCGTTTATGCAGTTGATGCGCGAGCTCCGCAAGATTGAAGTGAACGATGGAAGAATTGTGGCCAACCGCGCCACCGGTCAAACCCGCAATCCGCGCTACTTTACCGGTGGCGATTGTGCCAACGGCGGCCGGGAAGTCGTGGATGCTGTGGCCGACGGCAAGCGCGCGGCATTGGCCATGCTCAAGATCGCGGAGGCTGCTTATGCCTGACATTCGCGTTCATGGATTTGCCGGCCGTATCAACGCGCCAAACCCGTTCTGGCTGGCCTCTGCGCCGCCCACCAACTGCGGAGAGCAAATCATGCGCGCGTTCGACGCTGGATGGGGAGGAGCAGTGTGGAAGACGATCGGCGAGCCGGTTGTCAACGTCGCGTCGCGCTACTCCGCCGCCGATTGGAACAGCCAACGCATCATGGGCTTCAATAATATCGAGCTCATCAGCGACCGCAGCGTGGAGACCAACCTGCGCGAGTTGGCCCAGGTAAAGAAACGATATCCATATCATGCGGTGATCGCCTCGCTCATGGTGGCGTCGAACCGCGAGGCGTGGCATGAGATTGTCGCGCGCGCAGAGGATGCCGGCGCGGACGGACTGGAACTTAATTTCGGCTGTCCGCACGGCATGAGTGAGCGCGGAATGGGTTCTGCAGTGGGCCAGGTTCCGGAATACGCCGAGATGATCACGGCGTGGGTGAAGGAGAAGGCGCGTACGCCCGTACTGGTGAAGCTCACGCCCAATATCACCGACATACGCACCGTTGCGCGTGCGGGCAAGCGCGGCGGCGCGGACGGCCTCGCCGCGATTAATACCATCAGCTCCATTACCGGCATCGATCTTGATACATTGGTTCCGCGGCCCAATGTGGACGGCAAAACCTCGCACGGCGGCTACTGTGGACCTGCGGTCAAGCCCATCGCGCTCAACATGGTTCAGCAGGTCATGTCCGATTCTGAATCTGCGTTGCCCCTTTCCGGCATGGGCGGCATTGCCACGTGGCGAGATGCGGCGGAGTTCATCCTGCTGGGTTGCGGTACCGTACAGGTTTGCACCGCCGTCATGCACCACGGCTACCGCATTGTCGAAGATATGGCCGAGGGGCTGGATAACTGGATGCGCTCCAAGGGCTTCAGGACCATCGAAGACTTCCGTGGCCTCTCGCTGCCGAACGTCACCGAGTGGAAGCACCTGAACCTAAATTACAAAATCGTCGCGCGCATCGATGAGAAGAAGTGCATTGGCTGCGATCTATGCCACATTGCCTGCTGGGACGGTGCTCACCAGTGCATTCATCTCGACCGCGTTTCCGGCCCCATCGACGGCCACGTAGAGCTGCATTCCACTCCCGCTGCAATCGAGGCCCGCAGCCGGGCCGCAATTGCTTTCACGCCGGTTACGCGTAAGGAGCGTGACGCCGCACAAAGTCTGCAATCTACGCCGCTGGCGCGCATTCCACGTGTGGACGAAACGGAGTGCGTGGGCTGCAATCTATGTTCTCTGGTCTGCCCTGTCGATGAGTGCATCACCATGGTCCGTGTGGATGCCGGCCTTGCGCCGGAGACATGGGACGACCGCACTCGCGGGATGGATTGCGCCCCGGAGCCGCAGCGATCATGATCTGAACGACCCGTACCCCTCGTCTCTGTCATCCTGAGCCACCGTAGCGAAGCGAAGGAGTCGAAGGATCTGCGGTTGCTTTTCGAACGAAACGGTGGAATACAATGATTTCCAACCAATATGCGAGCAGAGGCCAAGAACCGTTGGCGGTTTGAGCCAAATGATCTCAGCACACGCGAAGCTTTGATCATCGCATTCGCCCTGCTCCTGATTTTCGGGTTGTTCGTTGCATTTGGTCCTGATGTGAATGTCAAGTTCGGCGGCTTGACGACAAGCACACTCGTTCTTTTCGGCTACTTCGTCCACGACAGTCGCAGATATTTACGAAACCCTCGATTCTGGATCCTGACTGCATCGCTCTTAGTGTTGCATTTGTTTCTATGGATCACCATTCTTACCCGAGTTGAAAAATGGGGCCTTCTTTGGTTCAACGTCATGGTCTTTGAGCTGCCGGTGTTTTGGTATCTGCGCAGTTGGCCCGGACTCCTAGACTGATCAAACAGGACGTCACCGATGTCTACGATACTTATTCAGAACGGAACCATCGTCAGCGCGGACTGTGAGTTTTCGGCAAGGATGCGTGACGCAATTTAGCTGACCTTGTTACGTTGAATCAGCCGGCGAGGACGGTTGGTATTGAGGCACAAGAGCGCATCTTCT
>PLSM01000047.1 GCA_003165075.1 Acidobacteriaceae bacterium
GACGGAGCCTGCACCAGCCAACTTACCAACCTGATGGTAAATCTCGCCGAGGGAGGCGTCGGCCTTATCATCACCGGGCACAGTTACATAAGCCGGGAAGGACAAGCTGGCCGAGGGCAGTTGGGAATTCATGAAGACGCCACCCTGCAGGGACTGACGCAAATGACCGACGCTGTTCATCGGTGCGGCGGTAAGATTTGCATTCAGCTTGCTCACGCCGGGGCTCTAGCTGCCGCCAGCCTCTCAGGTTTGGAAGCAACGGGACCGTCAGTGTTGCACGAGGATGGCAAGACTATCTGCCGGGAGATGAGCAAAGAAGACATTGACCGCGTCGTGCGTGCTTTTGGCGAAGCTGCGGCAAGGGCAAAGTGTAGCGGCTTTGACGCTGTCGAAATTCACGCGGCTCATGGCTACCTTTTGAGTCAGTTCCTTTCGCCGATGTTCAATCAACGGACAGATGAGTACGGTGGCGCACTGGCGAATCGGAGCCGCATGGTTTTAGAGGTGTTGCATAGTGTGCGCCGTGCCGTTGGCTCGGACTATCCAGTTTTGATAAAGCTCAACTCCGAGGATTTTGTTGAGGGAGGCTTCTCCGTCGAAGACATGCTTGAACTTTCGGTACTGCTGGAAAAAGCCGGAATTGATTCGATTGAACTGAGTGGCGGCACGGCCAGCAAGAAAAGAAAGTATTGCCCTGCGCGTTTGGGCGCTATCTCCAAAGAGAACGAGGCGTACTATCGGGATGCCGCATGGCGTTTCAAGTTGAGAGTAGGGGTGCCGCTCATCCTTGTCGGTGGAATCCGTTCACTGGATGTGGCTGAGCGCCTCATAGGCGAAGGAACTGCGGATTATATTGCCATGTCCCGCCCGTTGATTTGCGAACCTGACCTCGTGAACCGCTGGAAGAATGGCAACACGAAGAAATCCGCCTGTGTCTCGGACAACAGATGCTACAACCCGATTATGAGAGGCGAAGGGCTGCGTTGCGTACTCGGAGAAAAGGTACCGAAGAGCGCAAAGCCCCGGCCATAACGACTGGGGCTTTATGTCGGCTGCTTTAACCCAAAACCTGCAAGCCGATGGCATAAGATCATCCCGCTGGCGCGGACTGAGCGGAGCATCGCGTACTGGTCAAGGATCGTCGCCGACATCAGACATGAGCGAACCCGCGCAGTTCAGCCACCGCTCTGGCCTGAGGAGGAGACCAAAGCCGCAGATTGAGTTGACGCGGCTGAGGGTCTACGCCAGCACAAATCTGTAAAGAAAGCTGCAGGTTACTCCGCTGCAGCAGCCTTCTTTGCCGCCCAGCGCTTCTTGACTGCCTCGGCGATCCGCTGGCGTCCTTCAGGAGAGAGAATCCTCTTCTTCTTCTTGGCGGGCTTGGTGGCTGCGGGTGCAACCGCCGCAGCCTTCTTTGGTCTGCCTGCAGCCTTCTTCAGGTCGCCTGCTACCTTCTTCAGTTTGGCTGCAGCCTTCTTGGGTGCCGGTACAGCGCCGCCACTCAGCAGGGCACGTGCCTGCCGCAACTGGGCAATATCGCGATCGATGCTTGCCAAAATGTCTGAAATTGTCATGTATCCTCCCTGATTGATGTGGGCAAACTGTCCAACCTCTGCGGAAGCTAAGTCATACCGCTACGCAGGGTCAGCTACTTGCCTCGACATACGATACTCGACTGATGGTTATTTTACAAACATGAAGTGGCGTCTGTTGCTGAATCTCTTCACCGGATTGCTCCTCCGCCCGTGCTATTTTTTTTGCGGCCTCCCATCAGTGGCTCGGGCAGGTTACCGGCGTGATTTCGCCCCGGTCTCCTAGTGGACGAGAATGCTGCAACGCCGGGCAAGGGTGTTTATATTCAGCACAGCCTTGATGCCGGAGAGCCCGGCTCCAATTAAAATGGTACTGAGGATGTCGGCGCTTATCCCCGACGAGGGACAAATTATGAGCACCCCTTGGGCAACAGGAATGATGGCCACCTCAATTGAAGAGCCAACGCGGCTGCTGCTTTCTCTCACAGGCGCAATTCTTAGCTGCGGTGGTTGGGTGCTATACCGCAGTTGCAACGACATCGGCAAGGTGACCATGCTGTTTGAATTTGAGCGGCAAGCCTGCGTGGAGATTTACGCCCTGCTGGCCGCCGCCGGGGTGGAACTGAGCCGGGGCGACCACATCTGGTTTACCGAACTTTGCCAGTGCACTCGCGACAATCGACAGGATTGCGACACGGAGATCGCCAGCGTCGAGTTGGAGATTCAAACCCTTCCTGCGAAAACGGTGAGCGTTTCACAAGCCTCACGGGCGATGTAAAGCGAAGTTCAAAGCTTGGAACCAGGCAAGCATCATTGCAGCGATTCTGGGTCGAAGAAAGAGATTCCAGTTAAGATGGTCGTATGAAGCGCGTTTTATTGTCATGGAGCAGCGGTAAAGATAGCGCATGGGCTCTCCACCTCTTGCGCCAGCAACCAGATATTGAAATGGTCGGTTTGCTGACCACTCTGAATACCGAGTTCCAGCGCGTGGCGATGCACGGTACCCGGCGTTCGGTACTGGAAGCTCAGGCAGACGCTGCTAAATTGCCGCTGTGGGTTGTGCCGCTGCCATGGCCATGCTCCAACGAAATCTATGAGCGGAGGATGGCGGAGGTTTGCAATCGTGCAATCAGTGAGNNCGCGCCAAGTTGGCGTGCGTGGATACCAAGCAATTGCCGGAGTCCTTCGCTGGACGGGAGTTCGATGCCGCACTCCTTCATGATTTGCCGCCAGGGATTGACCCGTGTGGAGAGCGTGGAGAATTTCATACCTGCGTCTATGACGGCCCGATGTTCACCAGCCCGGTGAAGGTGGAGGCTGGGGAGGTCGTCAACCGGGACGGGTTTGTATACGCTGATTTCCGATAACGAGGAAAACGAGGGTACGACATGTCCGGCTCAATGCCAGCCGTCATCTTCGGGCAGGCCAATCATCCTTGTTCTCTGTGTCGGGAAGTTCGGCGGGGAGAGAGGTATCGCATGACAGGAATGGTGGAGCGGAACGGCAAGACTTGCCGGGGATGGTAAAGCTGCTCCTTGAACTGCGTGAACTCTACTACGATTTAGCGGCGGCTCCGGGGTGACCGTACACGTGCCGCTCTTCGCGCCGACGCGGTCAGCCCCTGAACCAGGGAGGTATCAGTTGGGAGCCGAACTTGCTTGCCTTCCGCGCCTTCAGGTCGGATTCGGCGTTCCCAGGCAATCCATGGCGTCAACGAGGTACGCCCAGACGCTGCAGCAGCCGACGACTACGAGAAACCATCCCATGGCCATGAGAGCAACCTCCCGATGCCACCAGCATACGCCGATTCTGGCTTGCAGCGCGTCCGGCTAGCAGTTGTACTGCGGTAGCCCGTCTGACCGCAGGAGACGCACTCAGGGGTGGTTTACAAGCCCCGTAGAACTATTGATTCCACCATGGTCAACCCCAGATTCGTCCCGCGATTCTGGAACCGGTCTGAGTGGTTCTGGGTGGGCGTGATCGAGGTCGCCTATTCGAATTGTGATCTATGGGGGGTGCAGTACCCATAGATCACATATTGGATATCGAGTCGCGGGTGGGAGCCGCCTCGGCGGCAGTTTCTTGTTGAGGGGGAGCGGCAGGGGAACTTTTGCCGTTTTCTTCCCCAAAAGTGGCCTTGGTGTGCGGGCTTACCCGGCAAAGCCGGGGGAACTCCCAACTGCATTAGTCTGTGTAATCGAAAGGGGTGCTCATTCGTCCTCCATGGTCTCGGCTGTTGAAGGTTCAGCAATCAGGTTGTCGCGCTCCTCGTCCGAGAATCCAGCTTCGAGCCATGGAAACCACGGCGCGTCGTAGCCTGGTGCCTTGGGATTAATGACGGGGGAACCGAGACGCTCCCACAGGAGCAGAATGCGACCGTACCGGGCGTCGTCCTCAGTAATCTCAAGGTCGAAGAACTTCTGAGCTTCATATTTAAAAACATCATCGGCAGTTGCGTCGATGTTGTAGGGGTCTGCATAGACTTTGTAGAGCTTTCCAGACTCATCCTTGTCGTTCTCTGTAATCCAGATGTAGCCGTACTGGCCATTGCCGAGGTCGGTAATCTTCCATTGGTAAAGTGTCATTTCTTCTCCTTGTGAAATGCAGTTGTTATTTAATACTGTGTTTTGATCCGTGTTTCCAGGGTCGCGGTTGTAAAGAATGTGGCAAGGTGAGGTAGTAAGGATGGCCGTCCAGAACTACCTACTAGCTAATACTGAGTTTTGGGGACAACTCGCTAAAAGAGTGTGATATTTCGTAAGCCATTGCATACACGCGGCTTACCAATCAATCTATGGAATTATGGCGGGGTGGCGGCATTTATGTATGGCTCATCGGTAAGTTTTACTTACTTGTCTCAGCAAATGGTTAGTGCCTCGGCATGGCCATCTGACCTTGCCCGCAGAATGCGTCACTCTTAACCGGCTGGTTTTGGGGGATTTCTATTCATCCCCGTC
>PLSM01000143.1 GCA_003165075.1 Acidobacteriaceae bacterium
AAATCGCCCCGTCTTTCATAAAAGGGCCTATTGGAGCAGGCCCGGCCGCGCCTGGGACAATGACCTTGCCCTCAGAATGCGTATCTCTTAACCGGCCGGGTTTTGAGGATTTAATTCATCCTCGTCATCGTCGGGGCGGTGGGAATGTGGGAATCGGCTTCATCGATTTCCAAGGTTGGTGGGAAGGGCGGGAAACAGCACCATCGTTTTCCGGGCTTTCCACCCACCGTCATTTCCACGGCCTGCTTCGATCACCGCGAACTCTCAGGCGGCGATCTTCACCGTAGCCTCCATCCAGTCTTGCTCGAACTGCGCCGGGCTGACGTAGTTCAGCGTCGAGTGCATTCGTGTTCGGTTATACCAGAGCAGCCATGCGACGACTTCATCCTGGGCCTCGCGGATGGTTGCAAAACGCTCCCCGTGCAGCCGTTCCACCTTCAGCGAACCGAACAGCGTCTCCGAGCAGGCGTTATCCCAGCAGTTGCCCTTGCGGCTCATCGACGGCGTAATGCCATGCTCTTGAAGTACCTCACGGAAGTCGTCGCTGGCGTACTGGCTGCCACGATCGCTATGAAAGATCAGTTCTATCTTCTTGCCCGGATTGCGTTGGAACCAGGCCATCTCCAGAGCATCGATCACCAGCTTGCGCTGCCTATCGGGCCGCATCGACCAGCCCACCACTTTACGGCTGAACCGGTCGATCACTACCGCAAGAAACAACCAGCCTTCTGCGGTCGCGATATACGTCACATCACCCACCCACGCCTGGTTGGGCGCGGCCACGAGGAACTTGCGATCCAGCACATTCGGCGCGAGCGGCAGGTTGTGCCGGCTGTCGGTGGTGGCAACCCGGAATCTCCGCTGGCCGCGCGCTTGAATGCCGTGCTGCTGCATCAGCCGTTGCACCCGCAGCTTGCCCACGCGAATGCCCTGCGCCCGCAGTTGCCGCCAGATGCGCGGCCAGCCGTAGGCTCCGCGATTCTCCGCATAGGCAGCGCTGATGTGCACCAGCAGCGCCTCGTCGCTGAGATGGCGTCGCTGGGCTATTTCCCTGCGCCGCACCAAGTGTTGGTGGTAGCCGGAGACGCTGACCCTGAGTACACGGCATTGCACCCGGATGGGCCAGACCAGCTTGTGACGTTGAATAAAGGCGTACTTCATCGCTGGCCCTTTGCGAAGAACGCCGTCGCTTTTCCCANNTTCCCAGGATGTCGCGCTCCATCGTGACTCGCGCCAACTCGGCCCGCAGACGGCTGATCTCCATTTGCTCGGCACTCACCTGCAGCTTGCCGCTGGCACCCTTTAACGTTCCCGCTCGATGCGCCTTGACCCAGTTGTACAAGGTCTGCTCAACCACTCCCAGGCTGCGCGATACCGCCGCCATCGTCTGGCCCGACTCCACAAGTCGAACCGCCTCCTGCTTGAACTCAAGCGTGTAACGACCACGCGTTGCCTTCGTCATCTTCGTGTCCCTTTCGCCATTAAAACAGCTGGCTAAGGGATACGTTTTGCGGGGGCAAGGTCAGGGAGAGGTGTATCTCTACGTTCCAGGGGAACCAACCGACAAGCCCCGAGGGCTTGTGCCGCAAGGGTCGGAAAAGTACTTAACTGTGTGGCATGAAGTGTGTCTGCAGCCGGGCGAGCAATATACGATCTTGCCTGAAACCTCCCATTGGTTCCAAGCCGGGCCTCACGGCGCGGTTGTATCGGAGTTCTCAACGAGAAGTCGGGATGAATTCGATGTGTTTATGGATCCGCGAATCGTCCGGGCCCCCTGCGTTGGAATCGACTAGAACTAACAAGATGAGCCTCTTCAGCAGAGTCTGTGGGCAGAATCGAGTTTCGGAGCCGGTTAGCGGCGTGGGACGGTTCATTCCCGCAGTGCAGGTTGGACGCTGTCGATGAGGCAACCGGGGAGAGTCCGGAGCGAATACAAAATCCAGATGTCGAGACCATTCTGTTGGCGCCGTTCGCCGTCGCGGATGTAACTCTGCACTGGAATCAAGCGTAATGGGTCAACCGGTGATTGGGTGAGCAACGGCGCTGAAGAAGTCGATTGAAATTACAGTGCGTTCAAGGAGGATCCTCCACGTGTTCTGCAAGGGAGACCGGTCTCGCGGGGCACTCTAGATTTACGAAACTCTGGCTAGTGCGAACAAGGACAGACCACCGCTGAAGTTCGGCCTCCCCGGACCCGTGCAACTGATGACCGCCGGAGGACTTCCACGTTAGACAGGAGGTGACTCATCGTGACGGACGACAGCACCAACAGGGACCACTCTTGGAAGATCTCACGTCGTGATGTGAACACGGCGCTGTTATCTGGTGCACTCGCGGCGATTTCTCCGAAGATCTTCGGAGACGCGCCAAGAGCAGGGAGTCTTTCACCGGTTATGGAAGGCTTTTCATCTTCGTTTCGCCTTGTTCATGAGCGACATTGGCATATTGGGGATACGGATGAGTGCATGCATGTGTTGGGCAATGGGCGAGCGTTGATCCATGAAGTCGGACCGAACATAGCGTTTTTTCGAGCTCCCTGGATCAGCTCTCCGAACCTCCTGACCATGTCGTTGGTCCGCCCTGCGGAGATTCGAACCGTATCATCGCGAGAACAGGGCACCACGATTTGGCACCACAAGCTCTATGTGGGAGCTGATTCAGTGGGGGAGATTGTCGATTTTCTGGAGGAAGGCCAGCCTTGCCTTAGACGAACGATCTCATCCACTGTCGAGCTGACCTTTTCTGTACATGGCCCCCGTTTGGTTGATTATTCTGATCGTTACCATGGTCAGGTTTCTTTACTTGGCCAGTGGCCTTACGGCACGTCTATTTTTCTCGATTTCTTATCAGGTGACCCCTTCACAGTCCAATTGATGCTTCCAGAAAATACTCGCTTTCAGGCCAGCGAGCGCGAGACCCCACCCAAGCAGCAATTCAGTCGCCGGGCTGATTCTGCGAGTTACGAAACGCGGTTTCAGCTTTCGCCTGGTTACAGCGAGATGTTGATCGCCGCGGACGCGGGCATTGCAGAATGTCTGAATGTCACCGAGAGGGTCTTGGCGAAACCGGGAGAACAATCTCTGACTAAAACACGTCAATCCTGGCGATCTCGCCTTTCCAGGATTCGATGGACAGGAACGTATCATAGTAAAGATCTTCCCGTTGATTCGGTTATTGATGATGTGGGAACACTGCTCTTGGGACAGCAATCCCAAGCGGGCGGTTTCTTGGGAGAAGAACCCCTTCCCTTTTTCTACCTTCGCGATCAGTACGGCGTGTCTCGGGCTTTGCTCGCACTGAATTTAGTGGATGAAGCGAAGGCGATTCTTGCTTATTACCATTCGATCTGGTCCGTCTATGGACGACTCCATAACGCGCAAACTGATGGTCCACGTCATTGGTTTCACCGGGCGGAGAACGATGATGTAGAGATTACGGGCTACCTGATCATCCAGTCCTTTGATTATCTCAAGGCGACAGGGAACGATGAGTTTATTGCGCAGATCTTCCCGATGCTCGAGTGGGCGCTCGTCGCTCAAGAAAACCAACTGCTCGGGAATATGCTGCCCTTCAACGGCGATGAGACCTACGTAGAGAGGATACTTCCTCGAACCCATCTGAATGATGGAGCAAGTGAGGCAACATTGCTCTATCTGGCCGCCGCGGAACGTCTTGTGGCGTGGGCAGAGGCACGAAAGATCTGGCGCTCCGAAACATTGCTGCAGCATCAGAGGACACTCCAGGTCGTAAAACAGGACTACACCTGGAACTTCGCGACAAACGGAACGCTTACGGTTAACAACCCCCGACGTCGTGAATTGGGTTCCTTACCTCGATTCCGCTATGGAGTGTGCCTCGGCCAATACGATGAGAATTGTCTATTCCTCGCTACCACGGAGGTTGCCGAGGACAGTCGCTATTTCTGCTATAGCTGTTATCCGAAACGTACCAGACAAGCCTTTGATTCGAAGAGCTATTTTGTTCCGTCGGTAGTCTTGACCTCAAGCGTGATCGACTATAGTGCCGTTTCCCAGGAAGTGATGACAAAAACCTTGGCGCAGGCACTCGACGTCTTTACCCAAAATGGGCGCTTCTCATGGCCGGAAATGATGTTGCCCGGCTTTGAAGCAGCCGTCGTCTCGCTTGCCCTTCTGAAACGTCGGGATCCTCGCACGTCTGAGTTCATTCAGCAAATGCTGGCGTTAAGGGATCCAACAGGTATCTGGACTGAATACTACAGGGGCACAAAACCGCAGGGAGGCCGATGCAATTCTTGGGCGAGCGGTCTGAACTTGGTCGCGCTACTCGACTATGCAGCCAGTTCTTCTGTTTGACATGGTGAGAAGCGGCACGTTTGCACGCCAAACTTTCAAATGAGCGGATTGCTCACCTTTGCGACGCGTCAACTTTGGTATGCTCCGCTGTTTAGGAAAATCGATTCAGGAAAGGGAGTGTGGAGCGATGTGGTTTCTTGGAATGGACGTGGGTACGGGCGGAACGCGGGCCGTGGTGGTGGATGCGGCAGGCCAAATAGTCAGCGGGGCATCGAGCGAACACGCGCCATTTCGTACGCCGCACCCCGGATGGGCGGAGCAGGACCCCGAGGACTGGTGGCGCGCAGCCCAGGAGGCCATTCACTTTGCTCTGGCCGCCGCGCCGGAGCCGCACCAGCCCATCGCGGCAATTGGTTTGACAGGGCAGATGCACGGCGCAGTGATGCTGGATGAAAATGGACAGGTGTCAAGGGCGGAGTAAAACCAGGCCACTGTGGCGGAGTAAAAGTAGGCCAGTAGATAGCTGTTCGTTTGTTGTAGGTATGCGGGGTAGAAGGGCCTCTGGAGCGTAGCGGAAGNNNGTGAGCCGATCGAGCAGGGCGCCGGTCAGGCGCTCCGAGCCGAGGACTTCGGTCCACTCCTGGAACGGCAGGTTGGAAGTGACCATCGTTGATCCGCGTTCGTAGCGCTGGCTGAGCATTTCGAACAGCAGCTCGGCTCCGGTCTTGGAGAGAGGCACGAAGCCCAGTTCATCGACGATCAGCAGTTCGTA
>PLSM01000002.1 GCA_003165075.1 Acidobacteriaceae bacterium
CTAGCCACAGGGCGATCACGGCCGGATCCACCCCAGACTGGAGCAAGTGCATCGCGGTGGAATGGCGAATCACATGGGGCGAGATCTGCTTGTTACGGAGACTTGGGCAAGCCAAAGCCGCTTCGTCAGCGAGCCGGTTCAATAGATAGGACACACCGTGGCGGGACAGACGTTTTGCGCGCGCACTGGGGAACGCGAACTCCCCGAATCGGTCGCCAAGCTCTTGAAACCAAACCCGAAGGACATGCGCTGTTCTAGTCCATAAAGGAACGGCACGATCTTTGCGTCCCTTGCCGTGCAGTTTCAATGAGGCTGGCGAATCAAGTACAACATCGTCGCGACGGACTCCAGTGATCTCGGAAACGCGCGCGCCGCTGTTGTACAGCGTTACCAGCAAGGCGTGATCGCGGCGGCCATCCCAACAGTTTCGATCGGCCGCAGACAGGATTGCATCGATTTCGGAACGGGTAAGATAGTTGATCAGTTTACGCTCCGTGCGCTTGACCGGGATCGCGAGTACACGTGAGGCGACTGCCAGAGCCGCTGGTTCGCGCATCTGGATGAATCGGAAGAATGAACGTATGGCTGCCAGGCGCGCATTTCTTGAGCGGACACTGTTGGCTCGCTTCTGTTCGATATGGTCAAGGAATGCCAGGATAGTGGGCGCATCGAGATCGGCGACACTGAGGGCTACTGGCTCGACGCCTTTGGTCTCGTGGATAAACTGCAGGAGCAACCGAAATGCGTCCCTATAGGTAGCCAGGGTTCTGGGACTGGCATTTTTTTGGTTGAGCAGGTACTCGACGAAGAAGGCCTGCACCAAAGTTGCGGCGGGGATGGACGGTGTCGTCATAACTCGACCCCCTGGTTTGCGTATGATTCGAAACGGCTGGCAGCCTGCCTCAACAGGTCCGGAGTGGCCGTCAGATACCAGTAGGTGTTCGAGGGGTTTGCATGACCCAGATAGACGGACAGATGCGGCAAGAGCTTGTTGACATCCAGGCCTTGGGTGTACCAATCAAGCATTCGCCTCACAGCGAAAGAGTGGCGAAGACACCGAAGGTTGGGGCCAGTGGCGTTTCCATGGATTCCCAGGCGGCGAACAAGGCCCAGGAAAGTAGCGCCCACGGTGCTGTAGGCAAGAGGGGTACCCGACTCGGAGACAAAGAAAGTCTGGGAAAGACCGTCATAACCCAGCCGTTTGCGTGTCGCCGCATAGCAGCGCAAGGCTTCGGCGGTGCTGGTATCGACCGGCACCAATCGAGACTTGTGGAATTTTGTTTCCCGGATGACAAGCCGTGGAGGGGTTGCCTCCATTTCAACATCGACATCGCGCAAGCGGACCGCTTCGCCAGGGCGGAGGCCGCAGCTTGCGAGTACACCGATCAACGTGGCATAGGTGTGAGGCCGTAATGACCCCTCCGGTTTGAGCGCGCGGGCCTCCTTCATCAGCGCCGTGATCTGTGCTTCGGAATAGATATATGGCGTGGGGCGGACGCCGCATGGAATAATTCCGGGGGCGGGAACTTCGATAGCGGGCACATGTGCGCGTAGGTGTACCAGAAAGCATCGTGCAATGCTTAACCGCGCCGATTGCCATTTTGAGCCACCGCGTGAAGACGCCCACTCGACTGCCGCCTGTGCAATAAGGGGCTCAGCTAGCGTACGCCCTTGGAGAAAAGTCAGAAAGTCGTGAAGCAACCGGCCTTCCGCCCGCATTTCGAAACCGAGCGCTCGTCGCAATTCGAGGTAGCGCTCCAGGTGATTTTCGAGATCCGCGCTGGTCATACCTGACCTCCCGGCCACGGAAGGGCCACTCGATGAAGCGTGTCTTCGTCCAGCTTGGCGTAAATGTCTGTGGTCTCAAGGCGGCGATGTCCGAGAACGTCAGCCACCTGTTTGAATCCGACTCCGCGCCTGACCATTCGCGTTGCCGCTGTGTGCCTGAAAGCATGTGCGCTCAACCCGCGGATCGAAATCCCAGCGAGTTTGAGATGTCGCTTCGCGATGCAACTAACAGTACTGCAACCGGTAATCGGACTGAAAGGTGCTCGGGTGCGGAGGAAAATGAACGGTTGAGAGCTCTTGGGGCGACTGTTCTGCACGTAATCGGCAAGGGTCTGGCCGACGTCACTTGGCAGAGGCAGCTTTCGTTCTCGTGCGGATTTCGGAGGATGGATTCGAATCTCACCTTCTCTCCAATCAACATCCGACAGTCGGAGACGGGCAACTTCTCCAGCCCGCAACGCGAGCCGCATGAGCAGGAGCAGGATAGCGCGATCGCGTTTGCCAACTGGCGACTTCTCGTCACAAGTTTTCAGCGTTCGATCCACTTCTTCCGCGGACAGGTGCTTGGGCAAGGATGCCAGCTTCCACTGCCGAATCGTCGGGACTGCTCCGATGATTCCCGCCGGAAGTCCATGGTACGTCACCAGGAACCGCAGAAACACCCTTATCGAGGTCGCGGGCGCAGCGCACCCTGAAGGCTTGAGTTTGGTTGCCTGTCTGCGAACGAAATCGGTAATCGCTTGCGGCGTGATTTTGGAGACATCGAATGGCTTGGTGTCGAACAGTTCGTTCACAAACAATGTTACGTGACGCAAATATTGGACACGCGTACCGGGCATGAGCCCAGCAACATGCTGAAGGTGGGAGTCGAAGGCGGCCAACAGCATGTCCCCGTCGCTGACGACCGCGTCGGCCGGTTCACCTACAGCATTCTGCATGTGAAGCAACCCAAGAATCTTCGGCAATCCACGGCCAGCAGCGCGAAGCTCGCCGTTCTGCCGCCTGCCTGTGCTGGATCTGTAACGAGCTATCGCATTTTCATCCGTCTCGGTGACACTCAGCCTGCGCTTGCAGAGCCATCGGAGAAACCCGGCGGCCACGCGAACATACCGCCGAATGGTTTCGAGTGGATACTGCTCTTGGTGGAGCGCCTCGGCGATAAACGGCAGGTGTTGCGCCGACGGCCCTGACTGCAATCGGTCGATTGTAGACCGCTGCTTGAACAACGTTTCAATCATGCTCTTCTCCTTTTCCGGCCCTTAGGACCGGCACGAAGAGCATACAATGACAACCGGATTATGTTAAGCAGGCCACCGCAGCCAGCCCGATCTGCCTAGGCTGACCGCAGGCACTCTACATAATCCGGAACTCAACATAATACACACCTCTGCTTTCCAGAATTGACCCAGGCAGTCTGTAGCTGACCTTTCGGGAGGGCGTGGCAAGCGGTCGGTGACCCTATTTCTGTGGGAATTAGGTCAGGCCCAA
>PLSM01000192.1:0-4398 GCA_003165075.1 Acidobacteriaceae bacterium
AGAGAACATGGCACTGTCCAGTTACTATGACAACGTAGGATATGCAGATCTTTCGGATTTCTTCTATGTTTGGCTTCGACGCTGCCTCCGCTCCACTCTTCCAGAATTGTTCTCCACTTTAACTGTCCCAAAGGCCGAAGAGTTGGTGGCAACCCCGGCTCGTCATGGAGGAAGGAAAGAGGCTCAGGATTTCTTCCTCTCGGGCATGGAAAGGACCTTAGTCGGCCTATTCGAAAGGGGCCATCCCGCCTTTCCTGTGACACTGTACTACGCTTTTAAACAGGCGGACAGCCAGGCAAATGATGATGTTTCTAGCACAGGTTGGCAGACTTTTCTCGCTGCGATAATTCAATCCGGATTCGCAATCACTGGCACCTGGCCCATTCAGACCGAAGGGATCGGGCGAATGAGGGCCACTGACAGCAATGCGCTTGCTTCGTCAATCGTATTGGTTTGCCGCAAACGCGATCCAGAAGCATCAACAACCTCTCGCCGGGAATTCCTGCGCGAACTTCAAAGCGTTCTTCCAGACTCGCTAATTGACATGACCCGTGGAGGGGTAAATTCGCCCGTTGCCCCCGTAGACCTATCGCAGTCAATCATCGGTCCCGGCATGGGCATCTTCTCAAAGTACAAGGCCGTCCTTGAGGCTGATGGAACTCCAATGACCGTTCGGACGGCTCTGCAACTTATCAACCGATTCTTAGCCGATGATGAATTTGATCCGGAGACCCAGTTCTGCCTGCAATGGTTTGAGACCAACTATTGGAAGCCAGGCCAGTATGGCGTTGCCGATGTTGCCGCCCGCGCCAAAGGTACCAGCGTCGATGCTCTGTTCCGAGCCGGCATATTAAACTCCGGGGGCGGTGAAGTGCAGTTGCTCCGCTGGAATGAGTTGCCGACAGATTGGAAGCCCGATCCTGACAAACAGACTCCGGTATGGGAAGCGCTGCATTACCTCATCAGAAATCTAAATATGCACGGGGAGCAGTCGGCAGGTGCTTTGCTGGCCGAAATGTCGGCTGTGAGCGGGCCAGTGCGGACGCTGGCCTATCGTCTCTACACACTCTGCGAGCGGAAGGGACTGGCCGAAGATGCCCGTCCCTACAATGAGTTGATCGGAGCATGGGCCTCGATTGAAGTGGTCGCAGACGAAATTGGACCGCCTGAAAAGCAAGGCGAGTTGTTCTAAATGGGAAGGAACAGATGAAACCCTGGCGTGAAATTGCGATACCGCACGAAGACGTTTTGAAGGGCACCTTTCAGCAGGCAGAGTTTGCTGCTGACCTGGCCAAGGTGCATGAAGGCACAGCTCCTGAGGAGTATCTAAACCCGGAGCTGTTCTTTGACCGCACCTTCATCACGGAGGGGATGCGCCTCTTGTTGGACTCTGTGATTCGTCGCCTGGCTGGCTGCGGCGGCGATCCGGTAATCCAGTTGCAGACCGCATTTGGCGGCGGCAAGACGCACACCATGCTTGCGGTCTACCACCTGGCTAATCGAGCCGTCCCCGCCAGCAAGCTTTCAGGCATCTCGCCGATTTTGGATGCTGCCGGAGTGACCGATCTGCCCAAAGCAAAGGTCGTCGTCCTGGACGGCACTCGCTTCTCTCCCAGCCAGCCGAAGGTGCATGACGGTCAAACCGTGAGAACACTCTGGGGCGAGATGGCGTGGCAACTGAACGGCGCCGCTGCATTTGCCTCAATCGCCGAAAGTGATGAAAATGGCACGGCCCCTGACGCTTCGCTGATTGAGAAGATGCTGGAGCCTCACCAGCCCGTAGTGTTGTTGATTGACGAGCTGGTCGCCTACCTGCGCCAGTTTGAAGATGGCCGCAGTTACGCCGGCGGGACATTCGAGTCGAACCTGACTTTCATCCAGAATCTGACGCAGGCATTCAAGGGAGTTCCCAAAGCAATCATGCTGGTGTCGTTGCCAGCTTCGAAATTGTCCGAAGCGGGAAGCGCTCGTGGCAAGCGCGCCATGGATCAACTGGAAGGAGCGCTGTCGCTTACCAGCCTGGAAAAGACTGTTGGCCGCGTTCACGCTTTGTGGAAGCCAGTGGGGACGGAAGAAGCTTTCGAGATTGTCCGGCGACGCCTCTTTACCCAAATCAACGATGAAGCGCAGGCGAAGGAGACTTGCCGCGCCTTTGCCGATGCGTATACGGAAAATCGGGAGGATATGCCGAAGGAGACTTTGGAAGGGCGCTACCTTGACCGCATGGCGCGCGCCTATCCGATTCACCCAGAGGTCTTCGACCGGCTCTATGAGGATTGGTCGTCTCTGGACAACTTCCAGCGCACCCGCGGAGTGCTGAAGCTGATGGCAAAGGTGATTCACCGGCTTTGGAAGGACGGGAACAATGATCCGTTCATCCTGCCGGGCAATCTGCCGCTTTACGACGCGGAGACGCGCAACGAGCTGATCTATTACTTGCCGCAAGGCTGGGACCCAGTGGTCGAAGGCGACATCGACGGAGAACGCTCGGAGACGGTCGAGATCGAGACGTACGATCCGCGCTTCGGAAGCGTCCAGGCTTGCCGGCGGCTGGCGAGGACCATCTTTCTTGGTAGCGCTCCTACAACGACCGATCAGACTGTGCGGGGAATTGATACTGAACATTTGCTGCTCGGTGTGCTGCAACCGGGCCAGCAGATTGGCGTGTATAAGGACGCGGTTCGCAGGCTTACGGATAAGCTGCACTATCTGAACACTGCGAACCACCGCTTCTGGTTTGATGTGAGACCGAACCTGCGCCGGGAGATGGAAGACCGCAAACGGCGCTTCACATCCGCGGACCAGATTCTGCCGGAGATTCAGAATCGCGTTCGGACTTTGATCCAAGCCACCACCTTTGCCGGGATTCATGTTTTCCCAAATAGCTCAGACGTTCCCGACGATTGGCGGATGCACTTGGTAGTCCTGCCTCCAGCGGAGCCGTTCAGCAAGATTCAGAACCCGACTGCGATAAAGACCGCGATGGAGATGCTCAACAACCGGGGCGATCAACCACGCTTGAAGCGGAATCGGCTGCTATTCCTCGCGGCCGATTCTGAGGCTACCGCCAGGCTGGACGACCTGGTCTGTTCATTCAAGGCGTGGGAATCCATCGTGAAGGACTTCGATCATGGAGACCTAAACCTGGACAAACCGCAGAGCACCCAAGCCAGGAATAGCTGCGTTAGTGCTTCAGACGCAGCCAACCGTGCCATTCGAGAGGCTTATAAGTGGTTGCTAGCCCCGACTGAAGAGGTAAACGCGAAGGGGTTTCCGGAGATGCGCTGGGAGCACTTTGCACTGAGCACTGGCACAGGGTCATTCACAAAAGAGATTGAGCGGGTGATGACCGAACATGAGCTGCTCATTGAGCGTTGGGCTCCGATACATCTTGAGAAGTTGTTGCGGACCTGGTTCTGGAAGGATGGGGCGCAGGACGTCTCAGCCCAGGATGTTTGGCAGAAAACGTGTCAGTACCTCTACATGCCGCGACTGAAGGATAGCAATGTGTTCGCTTCAACGGTGAGCGAGGGCACGGGCAGTCGGGATTTCTTCGGCCTGGCGCAGGGGAAGCGTGATGCCAAGTATGTTGGCTTTACGTATGGTCAACGGGCGATCGTGCACTTGGAAACCAATCTACTGATCGAACCCGACGCTGCGGCAAATTATGAAGCAGAGGTGCGGGCAGCCGAGGAGGCCAAACGGAAAACTGATGAGGCTAAACAGCCGCACAAACCCGGCGACCCGTCAAAGGCGCCGGTGCCCTCGGCTGGGCAACCAACCAAGAGGGCGAACAAGCGATTCTACGGCACAGTCAACCTCGATCCATTGTTGGCCAAGAAGCAGTTTGCGGAGATTATCGACGAGGTTGTGCAGAACTTCACGACCCGCCCGAATGACATCGTGAGTATTGTTGTCGAAATCCAGGCAGTAGCCCCGGCAGGGTTTGATGATGGAATTCAGCGCACGGTTAAGGAGAACTGTAACGCTCTCAAGTTTCGCGCATCAGGTTTTGAGCCGGGAGAGTGATGAATTGGATGCAACACATTCAAGCTCATCCAATGGGCCACGCTCCATCGGACCTGTGATGGATTGCAGCGCTGGCCTCGTGGGGCGTCACTTCCAGTGAAATGTCGATGGGACCTTTGACCCGTACTCGGGTCTGGAGTAGCATATCGAAGGATAAACGCATGCATGAGCGTGTGCACCGCCATCCTCCAGCGCCACATGCTGGACAACGTACGGAGTCTGTAATGAGCGACGCCCTCATGCCCTCGGGACAGCCCAATCGCATCGTCCTCTACAATGCCGCCGACGGCAGAGTGACCGTGAGCGTCCACTTTGCCCAAGACAACTTCTGGCTTCCTCAACGTGCCATCGCCGAACTCTTCGGCGTCG
>PLSM01000192.1:4544-4664 GCA_003165075.1 Acidobacteriaceae bacterium
TTGGCAAGGACTACTTCGACGAACTTCTGGAGAAGATTCGGGAGATTCGCGCCAGTGAGCGCCGGGCCTACCAGAAGATCGCCGACGTCTTCGAGCAATGCAGCAGCGACTATCGCGGCA
>PLSM01000160.1 GCA_003165075.1 Acidobacteriaceae bacterium
TGGTACGCCTACGCCGGCGAACGCATCGGCCAGGGCCGTGAAAACACCCGCACCTTCCTCAAGGAAAATAGAGACACCTACGCCAAACTGGATGCCGAAGTCCGCAAGAAGTTGAACATCGGCGGTGTCGCCAAGGCGGATGTCCCCGAAGTCCCGGCCAGTGGTCCTGCTGAAGCCAAGGAAGCCGTCCGCTCGCGTCGAGGATAGCGGCAGTCAGTTCGTTCCAGACAGGGCGCCCACGCTGAGTGGGCGCCCTGTCTGTTTCATTCGTCGTCCGCCGCCATTTGCCGAATCAAGTTTGAGATTCGTTTCGCTCAAATGCCGTAGAATCCAGTGGGAGCAGCACCGATGAGCGTAAATGCCCTCTATCCCGGCACCTTTGACCCGCCCACCAACGGGCACATCGACCTCATTCAGCGCGGGTCGAAGCTCTTTGAGCACTTGACGGTGGGCATTCTCAGGAACCCGGTCAAGAATCCTCTGTTCTCCGTGGAGGAGCGCGTGGAGATGCTGCATGAGGCGACCGACTCGCTGGGCAACGTATCCGTAGCCACTTTCGACGGACTCATGGTGCAGTTTGCCCGCGAGCTGGGTGCGGCCGCGGTGCTGCGCGGCATCCGTGCCATCTCCGACTACGAATACGAGTTCCAGATGGCCCTGATGAACCGGCGCCTCGCGCCTGAGATCGAGACGGTTTTCCTGCAGCCGGCCGGGCGATACTCCTTTGTCAGCTCGCGCATGTTGAAGGAAGTCTTCAGCTTCGGCGGCGACATTTCCGGCCTGATTCCGCCCAACGTCCTAAAGCGCCTGCGCGGGCGGATCAACACCCCTTGATGTCCTTCAGGGCGCGTGGTTCCACAATTGTTCAAAATCTGTAAAGATGGAAGCATCATGACAGTCGCTACTGCTCCGCAAATTTTTGCCGATCGCATCTCCCGCATCGAAGTTTCCGCAACCATGGCCGTCGCCGCCGAGGCTGCCAAACTGCGCGCCCAGGGCGTCAACCTGGTGGATTTCGGAGCCGGCGAGCCTCATTTTCCCACCCCGCGGCCCATCAAGGATGCCGCCATTGCCGCCATCGAGGCCAACTTTACCCGTTACACCGTGGTGCCAGGGATACCCGACGTACGCAAAGCCATCGTGGAGCGCCACGCCTCGGATTTTGGCTCGGACTACGGCCTCGACGAGGCTATCTTCACCACCGGCGGCAAGCTGGCCCTCTTCAATGCCATTCAGGTCCTCGTCGATCATGGGGATGAGGTGATTCTCCCCGTGCCTTACTGGGTCAGCTTCAAAGACATCATCCAGTACGCCGGCGGCAAGGTGGTGTTCCTTCAGACCAGCGAGGCCGAGAGCTTTCGCATCACCGCTGACGCCATCGAGAAGGCCATCACACCCCGCACCAAGGCCATCATTCTCAACTCACCGTCCAACCCCGCCGGATCGGTTGTCTCGGCAGAAGACCTGGAACGCATTGTCCACCTGGCCCACGAGCGCGGGATATTCCTGCTTCTCGACGAGTGCTACGTCTACCTGAACTATGCCGGCAAGCCTGTCTCCGGCGGCTCGTTCACCTGGGCCAAGGAGCACATTGTGATTCTGGGTTCTCTTTCCAAAACCTACTCCATGACCGGCTGGCGCGCTGGCTACGCGCTGGCAGCCAAGCCCATCGTGGCCAACCTCAGCAAGCTTCAGTCCCAGTCCACTTCCAATGCCACCAGCTTCGTCCAGAAAGCTGCGGTTGCCGCGCTCACCGGCTCGCAGGACTGCGTCGCCGAGTTCCGCTCGGAGTTCATCGAGCTGCGCGACTATATGCTGGCCAGGCTGGCCCAGATTCCCGGCGTCACCTGCACCAAGCCCGAAGGTGCGTTTTACGTTTACCCCAACATATCGGCCTTCCTGGGCAAGGGCGGCATCAAGACGGCCACCGAGCTGGCCACCCGGCTCTTGCACGAGGCTCATGTGGTCACCGTGCCCGGCGAAGCTTTCGGCACGGCGGAGCACATCCGCATCTCCTACCCGGTGACCAAGCAGAATATCGACGAAGGCACTCGCCGCATGGGCGAGTTTCTTGCTCGCCTGACCTAGGCCTCTGACGGTTTGATGTTGTACCAATCTGGGTGCCCCATCTTTGCGGCGTATTTGATTCTGCCGCAAGGTCGGGAAAGCACGAAATCAGGCGGTCAGGACCCTAACGCCAAATCGCGTATTTCATTGCCTTGCCACACAGTCCCGGCCACGGCGAACTGAAGATCGCCGTGTCTGGAGCGTTGCCCGACAGCGCACCCGGCGCTCCGAAAAAGTATTGCGGGTCACTGTGCAAACATACCGCTTGTCGAGTAGGATGAGTCTTCCATGCCGAACCCGATCGATTTTCGTCCAGTCATACTTGCCGGTGGCAGTGGCACCCGCTTCTGGCCCCGCTCCCGCCGCGCCCGCGCCAAGCAGGTGCTCGCGCTTGACGGCGAGCGCTCCATGATCCAGCAGACAGTTGAGCGCCTTAAGCCCCTGGCCACCGTGGCCAGGACGTGGGTCATCACCAACGAGTACCTGGCCCATGAGATCGCTGACCAGTTGGCGGGCGTTCCTGCCGAGCAGATTATTCAGGAGCCCGTGGCCCGCAACACCGCCCCTGCCTGCGGCCTGGCCGCATTCTTGATTGAGCGCCAAAACCCTGACGCCGTGCTGGGAATATTTCCTTCCGACCATGTAATCGCCGATGAGCCGCGCTTTCTTAAAGCGTTGCAGAAGGGCATCTCTGCAGCCGCATCGGGAGACAACATTGTGGTGCTGGGCATCGAGCCCACCCGCCCCGAAACCGGCTATGGCTACATTGAAACCGGCGACTACACCGGCGATGGCTCCGCATTGCATGTCCGGCGTTTTATTGAGAAGCCAAACCTGAACCGGGCCGAGGAGTTCATCACCGCCGGCAACTATTACTGGAACTCCGGGATATTTCTGTGGTCCGCCCGCACCTTGGCCAATGCCGTGCGCGAGCATCTGCCTGAGACCGCTCCTCTGCTGGAGGGAATTGCCGCGGCCTACGGCACTTCACAGTTTGAAGAGGTGTTTCACAAGTTCTATCCCAAGTGTGAAAACATCTCCGTGGACTACGCGGTGTTGGAGCCCCGCTCTGCGAAGGGCGAGCACCAGTCGCGCCTCTATTGCCTGCCCGCGGAGTTTAGTTGGAACGATCTGGGTTCCTGGGCCTCCCTCTACGAGTACCAGTTGGAGACGCGGCTGCGTGGAGACGGCGACGGCAATGTGGCTGAGACCGAAGGTCACCTCACCATCGAGGCTGGCAACAACTACATCTACAGCCCTAGGAAATTTGTCGCCCTCGTCGGCGTCGAAAATCTCGTCATCGTCGATACGGAGGACGCGCTGCTGATTGCCCACCGCGACCACTCCCAGGACGTGGGCAAAATTGTGAAGGAGCTGGGACTCTCAGGTCACTCCGAGCTGATCTAGGCCTCTGACCGCTTGATGTTGTATCAATGTTGGGTGCCCCAGGTCTCGGGGTCCCCGGCGACAGGTCTTCGTCGCTGGGGTGAGGTTTCGATGTTGAGACTTGGGAAACCACAAATTTCAGGAACGAATTCATACGGTCAGAGACCTAATGCCGCCTGAACCACAAGCCTCGCGCCGAAGTTGTGTGCTCAGGTCTCACAATTGAGATATGAGAATCATCAAACTCCACATTCCGACCATTTCGATATCGTTCAGCCTTCAAAACAGCGTGCCCCATTCTTTTGCCCGCTTCCCGGTGAAACAGTGGGAAGTCGCGGTACCGAACCAGTCTCCATTACCCTAGCTTTCAGGGAGAACAAGAACTGAATCATGCCTTACCCTCAAATCAAGTTCGGCACTGACGGTTGGCGCGGCGTCATCGCCGACGACTTCACCTTTGCCAATGTCCGCATCGCTGCCGAGGCCATTGCTGCCTACGTGCACGCCAAAGAAGATCCCGCCAAGGGCCTGTGCATCGGCTATGACACGCGCTTCGGCTCCAGGGCATTTGCCCGCGCCTGTGCTGAGGTCGTCGCCGCCACCGGCATCCCTGTGCTGCTGGCCAACGACATTACGCCAACCCCGGCGCTGAGCTTTGGCGTGCGCGGCGAGGGTGCGGCCGGAGGCATCGTGATCACCTCCTCCCACAATCCCGCGCAATGGAACGGCGTCAAGTACAAAGCCTGGTACGGGGGCTCCGGCAAGCCCTCCATCATCGCCGAAATCGAGTCCTGCCTGGGGAAGTCTGTAGCCCGCGCCGCGCGGCCGGCCGAGATTCGTGAGTTTGATTTTCTGCCTGCCTACCTCAATGCCATTGAGAGCTTTGCCGATCTCGACCTCATCGCCCGCTCCGGCATGAAGTTCTGCATAGACTCCATGTACGGCGCGGGCCGCACCATCATCTCTGACATCTTCACCCGCATTGGCGTGGCTCACGTGCAGATTCGCGGCCACGTCGACCCACTCTTTCCTGGCATTAACCCCGAGCCCATCGAGCCTCATATCCGCGCCCTCGGCGAGGCGGTTGTCGCCAACGGCTGCCACGCCGGCCTCTGCACCGACGGCGACGCGGACCGCATCGGCGCCACCGACGAGCACGGAGAGTTTGTCGATCCGCATAAAATCTTTTCCGTCCTGCTTAGTTGGGTGCTGCGGCGCAAGGGCTGGTCCGGCGCTGTCACGCGCGCCTTCAACACCACCAAAATGCTCGATCGCATCTGCGCCAAGCATGGCCGCGAACTCGTCGAGCACGGCATCGGCTTCAAGTTCGTGTGCGACTACATGCTGGAGCGCGAGATCGTGATGGGCGGTGAGGAGTCGGGCGGCATCGGCTTCCAGCGTCATCTGCCGGAGCGCGACGGCCTGCTGAACGCGTTGCTGTTGGCCAACGTGATGGCCGAAGAAGGCAAGACCCTGGGCCAGCTCGTAGCCGACCTCCAGGCCGAGTACGGCGAACACCAGTACGGACGCATCGACCTGCACATCTCCGACGACGTCAAGAACGGCGCCATCGCCCGTGCCCGGGCACTCGCAACGGGCAACCCGGTCTTTGCCTGCATGCCCATTCTCCGCCAGGAAAATCTGGATGGCGTCAAGTTCTATCTCGATAACCCTGAAGCCGCCACTAGGCCGAACGCCGCTGAAACCTGGCTCCTCCTGCGCGCCAGCGGAACCGAGCCCCTCATGCGCATCTATACCGAGTCCTGCTCCCGGCAGTCCGTCGCCAGGCTCCTCGAGTCCGCCCGCAGCTTCGCCCTCGCCGGATAAAACGTGGCACCCGATAGACCCGCGTCCGCCCGATGCCGCGTGTTTGCGGTCGTGGCTGTGGCCTCTTTATGAAAGAGTCAACAGCAAGGTTACCTTTCCGGATAGCTTCTTTCCGTGCTGCGCCGGAAGCTTTTCTTTGTTGACCAGCGCATCAACCGCGCCCATACTGTTTCCGTGCCGAATCCCCCGGCCAATCCGGCAGACACGCCCTTTTCGGATTACGAAGCCCGTAAAGCGGTTGCGCAAAGTCTCCTCGACAGTTGCAGGGCAGAGAGATATGTCTATCTTTGTTTCTCCGCGCTTGCCGGCGCCGGCGTCCTGGTTTCACTCGGTGTCATCTTCGTCGAACACACCTTTACGCTGGCCGAAGTGGGCATGTTGTCGAGCTCCGGCGGCGCCATCGCATTCACCGCCAATCGAATCCTGAAAATCCAGCACGATGTCTTTCGCGTAGTCTTCGGCATGAATCTTTAGGGAGCATTCGCCATGTCCGCCAATAGCGACGAACATGCACAGCCATCTGCGGGCGCCAAAGAACCGCGCGAAGCTGAAATGCGCGCATTGGCGCAGTCGCTCTCTCGCGAGTCGCGCAAGTCCGCCATCTTCGGATTTATCGCCGGAGTGATCGTGGTCGTCGGGCTGGGCGCAACCTTCTACGCCGCGCTGCAATCGCGCAACTCGCTGCAGACGCAGATAGTCAAGACCGATTCGTTGCAGACCGAGGTAACCACCAAGAGCGAAGAAGTCAAGGTGGCCAAGCAGAAAGCCGCAACCGCAAATGCCGTGTTGAGTGCAACGGTGGAGAATCTTCAAGCCGCCAGTCCGTCGGTCTCGGCCACGGCAACTTCGGCGGTCGACCGGGCTTTCGAAGCCAACCCCAGCGCCGCCCAGATCCTCATCCGGGTGTATATCCACATTCATTCGCGGGCACAGCATGAGCGCGCGGCTGCCATTGCCGGCGCACTGCGCTCTGCTGGAATGATCGTGCCCGGCATCGACGTGAAGCCGAAGAGTGTGCGGGAAACTGAGGTCCACTACTACTCCAACGACAGCCAGAGCCTGGCCGACGCGGCATCCATTGTCAAAGTCGTAGCCGGAACCGGCATTCCCGTCAGCCAGCACCAGGAACCCCCGGCTGCCTCAGACAGGTTGCGCCCTCGCGCCTACGGTCTCTGGCTGGCATCCGGACTCCAGTAGCACGCAGCCACAGGCGCTCCCTCACACCGCCCCTCGCCGAGTTGCCCGAATCAGCGCGGCGATAAGTGCTGAGCGAGTGAAGCACCCATAACTCTCGATGAACGGAAAGTGATTGGGGATCGTGCTTTCCCAAGTCTCAAAATCGAGACCTGGGGCAACCATTTTCGTGCGGGCAGATGCAGCGTAAAAATATGGGCACTCTTCACATTCCGCACGCTCAATTGGAATTGGCGTGCCAGAAATCACGAGCCCACCAGCACGCCCTTTGCCAGCATCTGCTTAATCCCGCGCAACGCCTGCCGCGTGCGTTCTTCGTTTTCGATTAGCGAGAAGCGGACGTGGCCGTCGCCGTAGTCGCCGAAGCCGATGCCGGGGGACACCGCGGTCCTGGCTTCGTTCAGCAGCAGCTTTGAAAATTCCAGCGAGCCCATCTTGCGGTACTGCTCGGGAATCTGCGCCCAGACAAACATGGTTGCGCGGGGCAGGGCGACGGGCCAGCCAGCCTTATTGAGGCCCTCGACGAGCACGTTGCGGCGGCTGCGATAGTTCTCGCAGATTTGGGCGACGCACTCCTGCGGCCCTTCGAGCGCGTGGATGGACGCAACCTGAATGGGCGTGAAGGTACCGTAGTCGAAGTAGCTCTTGAGCCGCGCCAGCGCATTCACCAGCACCGGGTTACCCACCATGAAGCCCACGCGCCAGCCGGGCATATTGTAGCTCTTTGACAAGGTGAAGAACTCGACCGCGACGTCTTTTGCGCCGGGAACCTCAAGCACGCTGGGCGGCTTGTAGCCGTCGAAGCCGAGGTCGGCATAGGCCAGGTCGTGAATGAGGTGGAAGCCGTATTCTCGGGCCAGCTCGACCAGGCGCGCCAGAAAGGGCAGATCGACGCACTGGGTGGTGGGGTTGGAAGGGAAGTTGACGATGAGCGCCTTGGGCCGTGGCGTCATGCGCGGGATCAGGTCCTCAAGCTGGGCCAGAAACTGGTCGCAATCGGTAATGGGCACGCTGACCACGTGGGCTCCGGCGATGACCGGGCCGTAGATGTGGATGGGGTAGCTGGGATTAGGCACCATCACGGTGTCGCGCGAGTCGAGGATGGCGAGGCACAGGTGGGCGATTCCCTCCTTGGAGCCGATGGTGACGATGGCCTCAGTGTCGGGGTCGAGATCGACGTTGTAGCGGGTCTTGTACCAGTTGCAAATGGCCTTGCGCAGGCGGGGCAGGCCGCGCGAAACCGAGTAGCGGTGCGTGGCCGGCTTCAGCGCCGCCTCTACCAGCTTGTCTACGATGTGCTTGGGCGTGGCCCCGTCGGGGTTGCCCATGCCGAAGTCGATGATGTCTTCTCCGCGGTGGCGGGCGGACTTCTTCATGGCATCGGTGATGTTAAAGACATAGGGTGGGAGGCGCTGAATGCGGCTGAACTCTTCCATTGTTCAAGTTTAAGGCAAGTCGTGGGGAATGTGTTTTGCGCGGCGGCATGGCGGCCCGGTGATCCACAATTGCGGCCGGCAAAATGCCCAAGCGGCGCAAGATGGTCAGTTTTGTACATTCTTTCTGCGCGGCGGTGGGAAAATGAATGCGGAACTAATTCGCCGCAACGAGCGCGGCCGCAGGTTTCAGACCACGCGAAACACGGCCTGAACTCCAAGATTTCTGCTCTCTGGCAGCCCTTCTTCCTTAAGAGGTTGAGATGAACGTCCTCCTGATTTACCCTCAGTTTCCCGACACGTTCTGGAGCTTCAAACATGCGCTCAAGTTCCTGGGCAAACGGGCCGCGCAGCCTCCGCTGGGGCTGATGACCGTGGCCGCGCTGCTGCCCCGGGAATGGAAAAAGCGGCTGGTAGACACCAATGTGGAGGGGTTGAGCGAGCGGGACCTGAAATGGGCAGACGTGGCGATGGTGAGCGGGATGCACATTCAGCGTGAATCGCTGGTGGCCATTGTGGAGCGCTGCCGCGCGCACGGCTTGCGCACGGTGGTGGGCGGGCCTATCGCCAGCAGCCTGCCTGCGGCCGAACTCAAAGCGGATCACATTGTGATTGGCGAGGCAGAGAGCCTGATCGCCGACTTGGCGCGCGACCTGGAGCAGCACGCGGCCAAGGCCGTCTACCAGGCTGCGGAGCGGCCGCAGATGTCGACCAGCCCGCTGCCGGACCTGAGCCTGATTAAGATGAATCGCTACTCGACCATGACCGTGCAGTACTCGCGCGGGTGCCCGTTTAACTGCGAGTTCTGCGACATTATCGAGATCTACGGACGGCGGCCGCGCACCAAGGCGATTGCCCAGGTGCTGGCGGAACTGGACCAGTTGTACGCCGCCGGGTGGCGCGAAGCGGTGTTTATTGTCGACGACAACTTTATCGGCAACAAGCCGCGGGCCAAGCAGCTGTTGGTGGCGCTGGCCGAGTGGCGCAGGCAATACAAAACGAGCTTCGACTTCCTCACCGAAGCCTCGCTCAACCTGGCCGACGATCCGGAACTGATGCAGATGATGAAGGATGCCGGGTTCGTTTCGGTCTTCCTGGGCATCGAGACACCGGATGAATCGGGACTGATCGCCAGCAACAAGCTGCAGAACACGCGGCGCAGCCTGCTGGATAGCGTGGCCACCATCCAGAGTTATGGGATACAGGTGATGGGCGGATTCATATTGGGCTTCGACACCGACGGGGAAGATATCTTCGACCGTATGGTGGAGTTCATCCAGAAGAGCGGCATACCGATCGCGATGGTGGGGCTGCTGCAAGCCATGCCGGGAACGCAACTCTTCCGGCGCTTGTGGAAAGAGGGCCGGATTCTGGACATGGGCCAGGGCGACAACACCGGCGATAACCTCAATTTCCTTCCTCACATGGATGCGGCGCGGCTGGTGGAGGGCTATCGCTCGGTGCTGAAGCGGATATACAGCTGCGAGGCCTACTACGAACGTGTGAAAGTCTACCTGAACCGCACCCAGCCCAAGCTGGGCGAACGAGTATCCAAACAGCAATGGATGACCCGGGCCAATGCGCGCGCCTTCGTGACCTCCATTGTTCGCCAGGGAGTCTTCGGACGGCAGCGCTGGAGTTATTGGAAGTTTCTGATGACTGTGGCGACACGCTATCGCCATTGCGTCGGGGCAGCCATGACATTGGCGGTGATGGGATATCACCTCCAGGTGATGACGCGCAGGTTGTCCAAGGCCATGGATGCGGCGGTGAAGGCGCATGAGATGCAGACGGGCCAGCCCACAGAAAGCAGAGTGAATCCGCAGTAGCGGCGCTGCTCCAAATGCACCCATCTGGCTCTTTCGCAAGTGACCACAAACGCGTGGACATTCTGAGCTCTGCGCTGCGCCCGTATACTTAAAGACGGCATGAGCACGTTCTTACCCGTAGATGAACAGCTGGATCTGCTGCAGAAAGGCGCGGCAGAGATTATCCGCGTGGCCGACCTGCGCGAGCGCCTGGAAGAAAGCCGCAAATCCGGCTGTCCGATACGCGTTAAAGCCGGCTTTGACCCCACTGCACCCGACCTCCACCTCGGCCACACCGTGCTGATGCGCAAGCTGCGCCACTTTCAGCAACTGGGCCACACCGTCATCTTTCTGGTGGGCGACTTTACCTCGCTCATCGGCGACCCCACGGGCCGCAATGTGACCCGCAAGCCGCTGACCCGTGCGCAGATTGACGAGAACGCCGAAACCTACAAGGAGCAGGTCTTCAAAATCCTCGACGAGAAGGCGACCGAAGTTCGCTACAACTCCGAGTGGCTGGGCAAGCTGGGCTATGAGGAGACCATCCGCCTGACCGCACACTTCACCGTGTCGCAAATGCTGGAGCGGGATGAATTCAATAAGCGCTTTCAGGCCGAGCAGCCCATCAGCCTTCACGAGCTTCTTTACCCCGTGATGCAAGGCTACGATTCCGTGGCCCTTGAGTGCGACGTGGAGTTGGGCGGGACGGACCAGAAATTCAACCTGCTGTGCGGGCGCGAGCTACAGCGTCACTACGGGCAGAAGCCGCAGATTGTGCTGATGACGCCGATTCTGGAAGGGCTGGACGGAGTGCAGAAGATGTCGAAGTCCCTGGGCAACGCCATCGGCATCAACGAGCCGCCCCAGGAGATGTATGGCAAGCTGATGTCGATCTCCGACGACCTGATGTGGAAGTACTGGGTCCTGCTCACCGACCTGCGCCTTTCCGAGGTTGATACGCTCAAGGCTGAAGTGCTTGCCGGCAAATTGCACCCCATGGCAGCCAAGAAGCGCTTGGCGCGGACCATCACGGTGGGCTTCCACGGCGAGGCAGCGGCAAACAATGCCGACGAAAACTGGGCACGAATGTTCCAGCAAAAAGAAACTGCGGAGGACCTCTCCGAGGTTTTGATCCCCTACGCCGATGTAGCCGGGGGAGAGCCGAACCAGGTTCGCCTGCCCAAGCTGCTGGTCCACATGGGCCTGGCCGCTAGCGGCGCCGAGGCCAATCGCAAGATCGCCGAAAAGGCCGTGAAACTGGATGGCGAAACAGCCGGGAATGTACTGGTTTCGCTGGGCGGACTGCCTGCTCGGCTTGTGGTGCGGCTGGGCAAGCGGGCCAAGGTGGCGGTGATTGCATAGAACCAAGATCTCTGCAGGCCAATTGACCAAACGGAAATAGCCAAATTGGCTTCGCGTTCATTCAGCCTATTCAGCTTGCCAGCCGGATCCCTGAAAACTGCCACCGTGTTTCCGGCGCAAAGAAGTTCCGGTAGCTGGCCCGGATGTGCGCCGCGGGCGTTCCACAGGAACCCCCGCGCAGCACCATCTGTCCGCTCATAAACTTGCCGTTGTACTCGCCCAGCGTCCCCGCCAGCGGCCGAAATCCCGGATAGCCCAGGTAAGCGCTCGCCGTCCACTCCCAGCAATCCCCGAACAGCTGCTGCACAGGTCCGTCCTGCCCTTGAATAGATTCGGTAGCAGGTGCGGGCATCAACCTCCCTGAATCCAGCAGATTGCCTGTGATTGGCTGCTCCTCGGCCGCCGTTTCCCACTCAAACTCCGTAGCCAGCCTCCGCCCCGCCCAGCGGGCGTAGGCGTCGGCTTCAAAGTAGCTCACATGGCTCACCGGCGCTGCTGCCAGCCGTGCCATTGGCTGCTCTCCGCGCAGGGTGAAAAGGCTCCAGTCGCCGCTCTCGTTGGTCCAGTAGAGCGGCGCACTCCAGCCATTGCGCTGCACAGCATCCCATCCGGCGGAGAGCCAGAACTCGGGTTGGCGGTAGCCTCCGGCGGCAATGAACTCCGCAAATTCCCCGTTGCTCACCAGCCGCCCCGCCAGGGAGTACGGTTCCAGCCACACCCTGTGGCGGGGTCGCTCGTTGTCAAAGCAGAACCCCTCGCCGCGTCCAGCCTCGCAAAGCCCTCCTGAGAACTGTTGATAGCGGAGCGGCACTGCTTTGCCGCTTGCCGGGTACACCGGAGCCTCCATTGAGCTGGCTCCAGGCTCTCCATCTTGCGACATGGGAGGCAAGGCCTCCACCTGCCCGGCCTGATACGCCGGCCGCAGCGGATTGGTGAAGAAGGCGTGCAGAATGTCGGTCAGCAGCAGCTCCTGGTGCTGCTCTTCGTGGTTCACGCCCAGTTCGATGCGCGCTAGCGCCTCGTCCTCCGGGCTTCCCTCCAGCAGGTGCTCCACCCCCTCATCCACGTGCGCGCGAAAGCGCAAAATCCCCTCGAGCGCCGGGCGCGAAAAAGACGCCCGCAGCCGCTTCTCGGGGAAAGCCGCAAAGCTCTGGTAATAGCTGTTGAATAGCCACGCAAAGTTCGCATCGAAAACCCGGTAGCCGGGCAGGAACTCCCGCAGAATGAAGGACTCAAAGAACCAAGCCGTGTGTGCCAGGTGCCACTTAGCCGGCGAGCCTTCGGGCAGCGACTGCACCATCATGTCCTCTGCCGTCAGTGGCTGACAAAGCGCCAGCGTGCGCCGCCGAGTGGATCGAAATCGGGCGGCAATCTCCAATTGTCTTGTCGGCGAAATGGTAGTGCCCATCATGCACCGTCCAGTCCTCGCATGAGTTTACCCGAAATCGGCCTCTCCTCCGTCTTAGCCATTGTTACTTCTGCTTTAAGAAATGTAATCATCGTCAATAGCCAGTTTCCTTGTAGAAGTGGTCTAATCTATGCGGACGATGGGACAGAAATATCGCCCCGATTCCTTCTTGAGGAGGGAATATGTGTAGGCCCGAGAGACACCGCTGGCTGCCGGCGTTCGCAGTGTTCGCAGCCCTCGCTCCCGCATCGTTCGCAGCCCTTGCAGAGACTCCCACACAGGCTCCCGCCACCGTTCCTGCGCAGGATTCGCAATCCGCCAGCCCGCGTCCCGCAGCCACCGCGCAAACCCCGGCCCCATCTCCCGTAACTGGCTCGCACCACCTGCAGACGGTGGTCGTGCCGACCCAGCAGCCCACTCCTGAAGATGTGGGCGACTCCTTCATGGGGCACCAACGTTACCAAGCCGCAATTGAGGCATACAAGAAGGCTCCGCCTGACTCATACGTCGTATGGAACAAGATGGGCATCGCCTATCAAATGATGCTCAACATGCAGGACGCGGTGCGGTGCTACCAGAAGTCGCTGAAGTTCAATCCGCGGAACTCCAATGTCCTCAACAATCTGGGCACTGTTTACGACTCGCTCAAACAGTACGGCATGGCCGAGCGCATGTACCGCAAGGCGCTCAAGGTCGATCCCCGTTCGGCGGTCATCCTCAAGAACCTCGGCACCGCCCAGATGGCCCGGCACAAGTACGACAAAGGGTGGGAGTCCTACCAGGCGGCGTTGGCCATCGATCCCCACATCTTCGACAAGGACAACCACCTGCGAGTGGAGAATCCAGCCTCGGTGCAGGATCGCGGCGCCATGAACTATTACATGGCCAAGGGCTGTGTCCGAGCCGGCAGGATCGATCAGGCCATCGAATACCTTCGCATGGCCCTGAACGAAGGGTTCACAAGCCCCAAGAAGATTCAGGCCGACAGCGAATTCGCCAGCCTCCGCGGCGTTCCCGCCTTTGAGGAACTCATCGCCGAGCAGAAGACCCCCTAGCGCCGTGGCGGGTTTTTGATCGATCGTGCCCCGCAAGCACAACAGCCGGCTCAAGCTGCATCGTCTGCGCCAGGCTTTTGTCCGTCTATGAGAATGGGGCATGATTCTTCGCCCCTGGGAGCCCCATGAAAACTCTCGCAGTTTCCGCAATCGTACTTGGTTTGGCGCTTGGCGCGGCCCATGCGCAGGATGCAGGCGCCGCTCCACAAGCCTCCGGCAACGGACAGGGTCAGCGCGGCGGTCGAGGAGGAGGCTGGGGCATGATGGGCGCGGGACACGGCACCATGGGTACGGTCACTGAAGTCGCCGCCGATCACTACACCATCAAGACCGATACAGGAGAGAGCTACACCATCCACTTCAGCGCCAACACCCGCATCGTGAAACAGCAAGTCGGGCCGCGCCAGGGTGGCGGTGGCGGCATGGGCAATGGCGGCAATCCTCCCCAGCCCATCAAACCCAGTGACATCAAAGTTGGCGACGCTGTTGCCGCTATGGGCGAAGTGGACGCAGCCGCCAAATCGGTGGGTGCGGTCGCCGTTGTCCAACTTGATCCCGAGCGTGCCAGGCAGATGCGCGAGATGCAGGCCAACTACGGCAAGACCTGGCTGATGGGCAAAGTGACTGCCGTCGACGGCGTCAAAATCACCCTCGAAGGCTCCCTCGACAAGACTGCCCACGCGGTTGTGGCCGATGAAAACACCACCTTCCGCAAGCGCCGCGATCCCATCACCCTGGCCGATGTGCAGACAGGCGACATGGTTCGCGTGGAAGGCTCGGTAAAAGAAGGCGCATTCGTTGCCACTGCGATCACAGTGATGGGGCCGCCCCAGCCAGGAATGCCGATGGTGCCGCGCGCCAATCCGCCGCAATAATCCTCAGGCCTGGGTCTCTGACCGCTTGTTGACATACCAATATGGGAAAGCACCAAATCACGCGGTCAAAGTACGAGCCGCGACGGCTCTCATCCGCCCATGAACATCCCGCCATTCACGTCCAGCACATGGCCGGTGATGTACGCTGCTGCGTCCGAGGCCAGAAACGCCACCGACTCCGCAATTTCCGCGTCCGTTCCCGCTCGCCCCAGCGGAATCTGTGCCATCATCGCTTCGCGCTGCTTTTCGTCCAGCACCGCCGTCATGGGCGTCTCGATGTAGCCCGGTGCCACGGCATTCACCGTGATGCCGCGCGACGCCACTTCGCGCGCCAGCGACCGCGTAAGCCCGATCAGTCCCGCCTTCGATGCCGCGTAATTCACCTGACCGGCCTGGCCGGTGCGGCCCACCACGCTGGAGATGTTGATGATGCGTCCCCAGCGGTTCTTCAGCATGGGCCTTAACAGCGCCTGCGTCAGCAGAAACGCGCCGGTCAAGTTGGTTCCCAGCACGTCATCCCAGTCGTGCCGCTTCATCGCCATCATCAGCCCATCGCGCGTGATGCCGGCGTTGTTTACCAGGATTTCCACTTTGCCGAAGCGCTCGATCGCAGCTTTGGCGCCGGCCTTGATCGAGTCCTCGCTGGCCACATCCAGCGCAAACACCGCCGCCCGGCCTCCACCCGCCGCAATCTCCGCCGCCACTTCCGCCAGCTTGGCCTCGTTCCGCGCCGCCAGCGCCACCGTGGCCCCGGCCCGCGCCAGTCTCAGCGCGCACGCCCGGCCTATCCCCTGCGAAGCCCCCGTCACCAGCGCAATTCTTCCCTGCAAATCCGCCATCGTTCTTTCTGAACCTCGCGCGCGCACAACCCCGCGCCTTTCCGAGACTCATTATAAGTGGCAGGAAACTGCGGACAGCAGACAGGTAACAGCTAACAGTTCACGGCGTACGGCTCAGAGCTCACAACTCTGTGCTGTTCACTGTCTGCTGTCCGCTGTTCACTGTCCGCTGTTAGCTGTCCACTGTCTTTCATCCCGATGGCGCCACCACCACCGGAGTTCTCCCCGTGGCCAGGATGCGCCTCACCTGTTCGGCGGGCCACACATACACCGCCAGCCTTCGCGAGTAATGCAGCACCGGCTCCTGGTCCGGAAGTTCAATCCCGATTGCCTCGGCCAGGTCGTTGCGCTCAATCTCCGCCTCCGCCTCTTCCAGCGGCCACGGAACGTGGTGAATGTTGGCGCGAACCAGCCGCCCCGCACTGTCACAGCTAAACAGGCAGTAGCGCTCCGTCAGGAAGTATTCAATTGTGTCGCTGCGGCTCTCTATCAGCTTGTGGCTGGGTCCCAATCCCCGGTAGCGCGCCCTGAAGATCACCGGCCGGTTCACAAACCGCCTGCGGCTGAAGCAGTCAAACTCCCGCTCCGAGCGCTGCTCCAGCCGCATCTCTGCCCAGTAATAGGGCAAATGATAGAAGGTGCGCGCCGCCGCCACCGCCAGCAAACTGCCCGCATCCAGCGAAAAGAAATACACGCCCGGTGTTCCTGTTTGCTGGTCGCGGACGTAGGTGCGCAAATTCAGTTCGGGAAAGCTGCGCGCCCCCGGAATGGGCGGCACGCCGCGGAGCTTGATGCGGTCCATCCAAAACGGCACCACGCCCAGCCATGCGGAACCTTGAAACGTGTCCACCTGGAGCCCGTCCGGCAGCAGTTTCGCCACCTGGGACAGCGGCACCCGCCAATGCGCAAACAGCAGATCGTTCCAGCGCTGGGTCATCGCCCAGTGGCCCGTAGGCAGTGGCCGGGGACGCTGCGACGTGCGCACCTTGAACTCCCACATAGGCCGGTCGACCCTCGCTTCTTACTAGACGGGCGGCGCAAACTCAAGGATGCACAACTTCGTCCGCCCCAATGCCGTATTCTGTTCGCGAGCCCACAGCAATGTCCAGTGAATCTTTTCTCCCCGCAGGCGCCAGTAACCAGACCGAGGTCTTCGCCGTCCATGGCGCCGACCCTGAAGTCATGGCCTATGCCATGGCCAAGTATTCGCGTTCGTCGCTCTCCATGCGCGAGTCGCTCTCTGAAATCAGCGCTCAGCGCGCCGAGCAGTTCCTCAACACTTTTTACTTCCAATACGGCCATCGTTCCATCGCCGATCTGGCCCACATCGCTTTTGCCGTCGAGCGCCTCAGCCTGCTCGCTGCCATCGTATTGGTCGACGAGCAGCGCTGGGACGGCCAGGAGCGCTCCACACGCTACCAGAACTTTCTCAAATCCGGCTGGTATCTTCCTGATTTTGGTGAGGATTCCGCATCCGCCCGGCTTTATTCCGAAACCGTCCAGAGCCTCTTTGCCACCTACCAGCGCACCACCGCGGCGGTCCTCGACGCTCTGCGCCAGCGTGTCGCCCGCCCCGAAGCCATGAAGCCCGAGGCCTACGAGCGTACTCTCAAGGCTCGCGCCTTCGACGTGGCCCGCTACCTGCTCCCGCTGGCCACCAACACATCGCTCGGCCAGATTGTGAACGCCCGCACCCTGGAAACGCAGGTCTCGCGTCTGCTTTCCCATCCCGCGGCCGAGGTGCGCGACTTGGGCCAGAAGCTGCGCGAAGCCGCCACCGGCCCGGCGTGGAACGTGAATGCCCAGGCTGGCGCTGCCTTCGTCCAGAAGCTCTCGGCCGATCCCGCCCTGTCCGAGGAATCCGCCGCCCTGCTCACCCGCGAAGTCCGCACCGCGCCCACCCTGGTCAAGTACGCCGAACCCAACCGCTACGCCATCGAAACCCAGGCCGAACTGGCCCAGGCCGCCGCCGACCTGCTCGGCGACATCCCCATTTCCGACGCTCCGGTTGTCGATCTAGTGGAGCGCACCGAATCTCTTGAAGTCGAGTTGGCCGCGACGCTCCTCTACTCGGCCAGTCATCACCCCTACCGCCAGATTCGCGACCTGGTGGCGGCGTTTCCCGCTCCCCGTGTGGCTGAAATCGTCGACCTCGGCCTGCGCCATCGCGGCAAGCACGACGAGGCGTTGCGTGCCTTCCACGCCGGTGCCGCCCTCCGCTTTGACATTCTTATGGACATTGGTGGCTTCCGTGACATGCACCGACATCGCCGCTGCGTGCAGATCATTCAGTCCTTCACTTCGCTGCACGGATATGAGACTCCCGAATCCGGCGATGCGGCTGGGCTGGCCGAGGCGGGCATCGTCGCCGCCTACCACGCTGCCGTCGAAGCCGCCCACGCCGCCAGCGCCAAGATCGCCGCCAGCGGCGCTCCTGAGGCGGCGCAGTCTGCGCTTTATCTCTTGCCCCTCGCCACGCGCATCCGTTGTCTTTTCAAGATGGACTTCGCTGAAGCCCAGTACATCTCCGAACTCCGCTCCGGTCCCGCCGGCCACTTCAGCTATCGCCGCGTCGCCTGGGAGATGTTCCTCGCACTCCAGCGCCAGCATCCCACCCTGGCCCGCCACATCCGTGTCACCGACTTCACGAGTCCCATCGACCTCCTCCAGCGCTAGGTCGTATCGACATGGCGAGTGGTCCGCGTCTGAACCTCCGATAGAAATGGGTGGGAAACCACGAATCCCCACGTTCCTTTCGTTCTCACTCAATTCAGCATAGAAATGGGTGCCCCAGGTGCTTCGCTTTTGGGCATCTGGGAGAGCACGCCGATGAGTCATACCCTCGCTGAGAGAGCTTTGCAGATTATTTTCCCAGCTTCCTGCACAATCGAAATGGAGAAAAAAGAGGCATCGCAAACCTCATCCTCCAAGCGGCCGCCGTAAGTCCTTTTCTGAGAAGATTCTGCGGGCAACTCCAATGTTCTCAATATTTTAGCGACCTTTTCATTCGCTAAGTCCATTAGGATCAAGGATTTACTCACAGAATAGGGGGGAGGGGGGTATCGGCACAAAGAGTGCGGGCCGGCGACTATCGCCGTGCTGCTCACTGCTCCCCCGATGCCGGCCCTCTGTTCCCGCTCGTTGTCTTCGAGTTTCTTGACAGGCTCCAAGACATGAACTCAGCCCGAAGGTGGCTGCCTCAAAGCCCGCCCTGAGCAAAGTTGAAGGACCTGCTGTTGTCGAAAATAAGGCCTGCGCAGCGCACGCCCCTTCACACGCTTCACCGTCCAATGCTTTCCGCCTGCTTCACAGTTTCCTTCGTGTTCTCTGGCGGCCGCAGCGCTTCAGCACTCAGCTTATCCGCGCGCCGCAGCGCGGGAAACAGCATTGCCCACGCACCCGCCACAGCCAGTGCGCCCAGCCCTCCCACAATCGTGGCCCGTACCGCGCCCCACCATTGCGCGGTCAGCCCGCTCTCGAATTCGCCCAACTCATTCGACGCGCCGATGAATAGCGAGTTGACCGCGCTCACACGGCCGCGCATTTGCGGCGGAGTGGCCAGTTGCAGCAGCGATCCGCGAATGATCACGCTGATCATGTCCGCTGCGCCACTCACGGCCAGTGCTGCCAGCGAGAGCCACAGGCTGTGCGAGAGGCCGAAAACCACCGTAGCCGCGCCGAAGATAGCCACGCAGATGAAAAGGCGTCGTCCCGCGCGGCGGCCGATTGGAAACCGCGTCAGCAGCAGCGACATGGTCAGCGCGCCTATTGCCGGCGCCGCCCGCAGCATGCCCAGCCCACGTGGACCCGTGTGCAGAATATCGTTGGCAAAGATGGGCATCAGCGCCACCGCCCCGCCCAGTAGCACCACAAACAGGTCCAGCGAAAGGGAACCAAGAAGCAGCGGCGATTCGCGGACATAGTGGAACCCGGCCAGTATCACCTGCATTGAGACGCCCCGATGCTCCATCCGTCCCGGTCGCACATGCAGGCTGCCCACTAACGCCAGGAACCACACCAGCGAGATCAGCGTGAAGACATAGACAATGCCCGCGCCTTCCAACCGGGTGCCGGGCAATACGCGCGCCAGCGGCAGCGTGAACAGCAGTCCGCCCAGTGCCGGTCCGCTGATGTTGGCGAACTGAAAGATGGCGCTGCCCCAGGTCACCGCGTTCACAAAATGCTTTTCAGGAACCAGGTGCGGCACCAGTGCAGAACTGGCCGGCCCGGAGAACGCGCGCCCCGTGCCGATCAAAAACAGCACCGCATAAATGGGAAACACGCGATGGGCGCCGGAGCGGGCAAACGCCACCAGCGCGAGAGTGCAGAACACCTGCAGTCCGTAGCAGACCAGGATGACTTGCCGCCGGTCAAAGCGGTCGGCGATATGGCCGGACGGAAGCAGGAAAAGCAGTCCGGGCAGAAAGAGCGCCAGCCCGGTATAACCCAGGTCCAGAGCGCGGTGGGTGATGGAGTAGACCTGCCAGGCCACCGCCACCGACTGCGCCTCGGCGCCCAGAATAGCCACCACGCGCGCCTGCTGGTACCGCCTGAAGTCGCGAGAGGCAAAGGCCTCCATGCCTCGCCGCGGCGGCTTAAGGGAAGAGGAATCCATGTACTGCTTAGGGTAAATCGTCTGCGTCGTCTCCCACTGGCCCACCCGCGATCCGGTATCCTGTTGCTTGGAGACCCCTCCTCAGGCACGTCCAGCGCCCAGCCCGTGGGCCGGGGCTGCGGTAGCGCTGTGTGGCGTGTGCGCTTTTCTTGAGCTCTACTGTACGCAGCCGCTTCTGCCAATGCTGGCACATATCTTCCACGCCTCCAAAACCGGCGTGGGGATGACGGTTTCGGCGGCTACGCTGGGCGTGGCCATCTCTGCGCCAGTCTTTGGCGCGCTCACTGAGCGGCTGCCGCGCAAGCGCATCATCGTGGCCTCGCTGGTCGGAATCTCCGTGCCCACACTGCTGGCCGCCACCTCCACTTCACTGCCGCAACTGGTCTTCTGGCGCTTTCTTCAGGGCGTCACGGTGCCTGGCGTGATCGCGGTGGTTATTACCTATATCGGCGAGGAGTGGCCTCCGGATCGCGTAGCGCTCATCATGAGTTTCTACGTCAGCGGCACAGCCCTGGGCGGCTTTATGGGTCGAGTTTCGGCGGGTATTCTGGCCGACAGATTCAGTTGGCGCATCAGTTTTCTGGTGCTCGGTGCAGCTTCTCTGGCGGGCGCGGCAGCGGTGGCGGCCTGGCTGCCTCACGGACACCGCCGCGCTGTCCCCCAGCACAAAATCGACGAGTTGCCCTCGTTCCCCTATCAAGTCCAAGGACTCTTCCGCAGCCGCCGTCTTGTTGCCACTTTTGCCGTGGGCTTCAACGTCCTGTTTTCCCTGGTGGGCGTATTCACCTGGATTACCTTTCACCTGAGCGCTGCGCCGTTTCTGCTCTCCACCTCCGCATTGAGTTCACTGTTCTTCGTCTATCTCATCGGCCTGGTGGTCACTCCAGCGGCCGGATTCCTGATTACGCGCGTGGGCCTCCGTGCCGGCATCGGCGGAGCCATTTGCTGTTCCATCACCGGCGTTCTGCTCACCCTTGCGCCCTGGCTGTGGGTCGTGATCCTGGGCCTGGCCATGCTCTCCAGCGGCGTCTTCATCTCCCAGACCGCCTCACAGAGCCACCTCCGGGTGGCCTCGCCCCCGGGAGCGCGTGTCATTGCTGCGGGGCTTTACCTCACCTGCTATTACCTGGGCGGCACCGCCGCGGGCGTGGTTCCCGGAGCTTTTTGGGCACTGGGCAAATGGCCCGCCTGCGTGGCATTCATCGTGGCCATGCAGGCCGTGGCGCTGACAATTGCCCTGGTCGGATGGCGCACCCCCATGGTCGCAGACAGCACACAAATTCCTGCCGCTTAGTATCGAATCAGAATCCATGAACCTCAACGGCACAAAAGAGAATCTAAGATCGTGTAGGCCGGTTTCAAGTAGATTTTGAGTAGCGCAGCTTGTCTGGGCCCGCACGGATGGGTTCGCATCGTGCCGGACTTCCCCCAAACACCGAGATACCCGAAAGCAACACACCAAGGAGTGGTTCTTGCCCGATCCGCAGCCCACGCCCCAGGCTGGCACTCAAGCCGCGATACAGCACATGGACAACCCGTACCCGCCCCAGCCCCCGCGCTGGAAGCCCAGGGTCAATCCCTGGCTCATCGCCATGACCGTGGCACTGGCGGCCTTCATGGAGGTGTTGGACACCTCCATTGCGAACGTGGCCCTGCCTCATATTGCCGGTAGCCTGGGCGCCAGTACGGACGAAGGAACATGGGTTCTCACAAGCTACCTGGTGTCCAACGCCATCGTTCTACCGCTGGGCGGGTGGGCCTCAAGCCTGATGGGACGGCGCAACTTTTTCGTCTTTTGCATCCTGGTCTTCACTGTGGCCAGTTTTCTGTGCGGCGCAGCCCCCTCATTGCCCTTGCTGCTCATCTTCCGCATCATTCAGGGAGCTGGCGGCGGCGGCATGCAACCCATGGCCCAAGCCATCATGGCCGACTCCTTCGAACCCCACAAGCGAGGCCAGGCCTTTGCCCTCTACGGCCTCGTCGCCGTGCTGGCGCCTTCCATTGGTCCCACGCTGGGCGGCTGGATCACCGACAACTTTTCCTGGCGCTGGATCTTCTTTATCAACATCCCCGTCGGCATCCTGGCCTTCTTCCTCGTCACCCGCATGGTGGAAGACCCGCCATGGATCAAGGCCGACCCGTCAAAGCTGCGCCACATGGACTACATGGGGCTGGCATTCCTCACCACGGCCATGGGCGGCTTGCAGATCATGCTCGATAAGGGCGAGGAAAACGACTGGTTCTCGTCCGGCTTTATCTGTTTCTTCGCGGCCCTGTTCGTGGGTGGCATGATCGGCCTTATCGCCTGGGAATGGCGACAGAAAAGTCCGCTCATCAATCTAAAGCTCTTCCGCTTCAAGAACTTTGCCATCTGTTGTTTCCTCATGGCGCTGGTTGGAGGAGTGTTGAACGCCAACACCGTCCTCCAACCGCAGTTCATGCAGCAATTGCTGGGTTACAACGCCACTACTGCGGGCTTGGCGCTGACCGCCGGCGGCATCACGCTGGTCATAGTGATGCCCATGGCCGGTGTTGCCACAGGAAAAATTGCTGCCCGCTGGCTCGCCGTACTCGGCTTCACCCTGTTTGTCGTCACTTTCCGTTACGCGGCTTATGTCACCACTCTCGAGATGACTTTCCGCGCTGCTTCGTGGCTGCGCGTGGTCCAGATGCTTCCGCTCCCCTTCTGCTTCATCTCCATCACCAATGCGGCATATGTGGGCATGCCCAGGGAAGAGAGCAACCAGGTGGCGGGGCTCATCAACTTTGCGCGCAATATCGGCGGCAGCATCATGATTGCCATCACCAACGCGCAGGTCACCAGCCGCGCTACCTGGCATCAACAGCACCTGCAAAGTGCCATGCAACCGGCTTCTATCGCCTATCAACAGCATCTGAGTTCAATGACTGGATTCTTTGACGGGAAGTTCGGCGGACACAACGGTGCGGGGTTGGCCCTGGCCAATGTCTATAACCAGCTCAACCAGCAGGCCCAGATGCAAGGATACCAGGACGTCTACATGGAGCTCTCGTGGATGTCGGTTGGACTAGTAGTGCTGGCTTTCATGCTCAGCAAAAACCGCCCCGGAGAAGGAGCCGGCGCCGGGGCCGTGCACTAGACACACGCGGGCGAAGGTAACTGCCATTTGCGCCGTAATGTATCGGCGATTCGAACCATGGAGTCCGTGCCATTTCCGCCTGCAAAGGTTCACGCGGATCGCACTGCTTTTGGGCCTTGTCCGATTGCCATGAGAGATGTTCCCGCGTGGCCCAAGCCGGCGATCAGCCTGCCCGCTCTTGTGCTCGTCCACTCCTGCCTACGAGCCTTGATCGTACAATTCCGGAAATGTCTTCATCTTTTCTCGCACGAGCCATGATGACTGCGCTCCCTGCCGGGCAAAGCCTGGCTCCGCTGCTCATCGATCTGATCAGAACCCGTGGGAGGCGTGCGAATTGGCCCCGGGGTGCACGGTTTCGCCTTGTTTCGCAAAGGCTAAGCCCCGCATTGGCCGGCGCGGCGGAGGTCGTCCTCATCTGGTGGCAAGATCCTTACCTAGTCCAGCGCTTCTATTTTGTCGCTGTTCTTGCAGCCATTCCGATCGTCGGATTCGTCGCCGCCAAGTTCATGCACTGCCAGTATGACGTTGCATCTCGGGATCAGAATAATGTTCCCTACGTGCGCATTCGCACCAGTGGTAAGGTCTTCAAACTCGAGATCAATGCAGTCCTGGTTCCCATCGCCGCGATCCTGCTTCTGGGTGCGGTCTATCTCTTTTGAGTGCGCCGTAACCGCGCCCCGAAACCTGACACGGAACCGATCACTGTCGCCAACAGTCAGATGACCGCTACGTGAATTGATTCAACCGCGAAGCCCACTCACTGGGCCGGATGGCCGCGTGCGGTACGCGGGAGCGAGTCAGTTTGAAGTGGATCTTCTCCAGGCCACGCAACTCCCGGTCATCCTTGACCATCGGAATAAGCCGTGCCGCTACCCTTTCAAGCCGCGTCCGCTGCTCTTGAAAGAGAGCGCCGTCTTCCGGCCGAAACTGCGACCAGGCAATTGAGTGGACGAATCCAGCGGCGCCAAATTGATTGGAGCGCAGTACATCCTCGACAAAAACGCGGATGGGACCTGAGAAGACATTTAAAGAGTCGTGGAACGCTACCATCCCCTGAGGCACGACGTGGGGAAAGAATCCGTCGAAGTCGGCCTTGGCACCCTTATAAGTATGGTCACCGTCAATCCACAAAAACCGGACGGGGCGATTCCACGTCGACGACACATCGCTCGAATAAGCGTGGTGGACCTCAACCAGACTAGAGACACCGGCAGACTGAATATTGTTCAAGAAATCCTGATAGGAGGATGCACTGGGGTCGGAATCGTGGTCAAGTAACTCAGGCGAGTTGTGGGGATCTATCGCGACGACAGGCCCCAGGCCATAATGCTCGGCCACCTTGGCCAGCATCACGGTGGACTTGCCCTTGAAGCTGCCGATTTCAACGATCGCGCCCTTCACGGGAGCACAGGCAGCAATCAGCCCAAGAAAGCGGGCCTCGTTTTCGACCATGTATCCCGAAACTCTTCTCGCTGCTTCCCAGGCAGCATCAAGAACGGCGTCGAGATCGGTGGGAATCTTTATCGGAACCAAATAGCTTCTCCTTAAACCGGGCCGCGCTCGGAACACCGCACAGATGCGCCGTGCACAGAAGGGTGAAAGCCCTGTTTATGATAGCTGAGCTACCCGACAAAGCACTGAACGCGCGGTCCGCAAGGGATGCACAGCTACTGGACGTGTTGGCCCTTCGAGCCGGGAGTGTCTATAATTCACGCCGGAAACCCAATCGAATCGTAGAAGTGCATTCCGGGTATCTATGGCTAAGGAGACCATCCCTAATGAAGTCATCTCTGCTTATAGTCGCAACGGCTCTGATGTTCGGCGTTGCCGCGTGCAGCAATTCGCGCAATCAGCAGCCCGCTCCCGCCGCTTCGTCCTCTGGCGGCGTAAGCAATGCGGTCAGCGGCCCATTCACCGATCAGGAATTGCAGGCCTTCACCGCGCTCAATCCCATCGACACCCACACCCACGTCTTCCGTAGCGACCCGGCCTTCAATGCCATGCTCCAAAGACTCAACCTCCGCGTTCTCGACATTGTCCTCGTCGACGACAACAATCCAGAGTTGAAAGACCTGTCAGTGGAGAGCAAAGCCGCATGGCAGTTTATCCACGGCAGCGGCGGCCACGCTATCCTTTGCACAACCTTCGATCCCTACAAAGTGCGTGAGCCCGCATTTACCCAAACCTCAATTCGCGGCATTGATCGCGAGTTCAGTCAAGGCGCCATCGCGGTCAAAATATGGAAGAACATCGGCATGGAGATTAAAGACGCCGCCGGGAACTACATCCTTCCCGACGATCCCGCCTTTGAGCCGATCTACAAAGACATTTCCTCCCACGGTAGAACTCTCATTGCGCACGTCGCAGATCCAAACAGCATGTTTGATCCGCCCAACCCAGATGCGCCGGACTACTCCTACATTCAGCAGAACCCTTTCTGGTATCAGTACGGCAAGCCTCATCCCGCTTCAAAGGAGAAGATTCTTCAGGCGCGCGATCATTTGCTGGAGCTGAATCCCGGCCTGCGCGTAGTGGGAGCACACTTGGGCAGCATGGAAGGTGATTTCCATCAGCTCGCCCAACACCTCGACCGCTATCCTAACTTCGCGGTCGATCTTGCTGCCCGCATGCCTTACCTGATGATGCAGCCCCGCGCTGACATGATCGCCTTCATCCTGAAATATCAGGACCGGCTGATCTACGCCACCGACAACGGATTCTCTGCCAAGAATTCGCTGCAGCCGAGCCTCAACGAATGGGAAGAGTCCTACGCGCACGACTGGCGATACTTCGCCACCAATGACACGCTGGAATACAAGGGCCGGCCGGTACAAGGACTCGCTTTGCCCGAGCCGGTTCTGCGAAAGCTCTATCACGACAACGCGGCACACTGGTTCCCAGGCATCGTGCCGACCGGGCATTGAGCTTGGAAGTTCCCTGTGGTCGTCTTGGATGGTGTCGAGGCAGACCTGTGCTCAGGAAACCTCAACCGCAATCACCCGCCCAAAACGAAAACGCCAGAGACTTTGCAGTCCCTGGCGCTTTCCGAGTGATCTGGTAGCTTATTGGATCATGCATCGACCCGTTCAGCTTGTTGATGAGGATTCGAGTTGCCTCGCATCCTGCATCTTCCGGCTTGGCCAACAACGCGTCTCCGGGTTGCCCCGTACCCCGCATCCTTCGGCCGCGCTGGCGACGAATCTTCGGGTTGCCCCGAATCTTCGGTCCATTCTACTGTGCCGGGACGGATCTCCGAGTTGCCTCGAATCTCGCGCCCTTCAGCGGTACCGTTGATGAAACTCCGGGTTGCCCCGATTCTTCGCTCTGCGGTATCGCCTACGATGAGTCTCCGGGTTGCCCCGCAGCCTGCATCTTCCGGCTTTGTCGGCGATGGATCTCCGAGTTGCCTCGAGTCTCGCATCCTTCGGCGCTCCCAGTGGTGAAGTCCCGGGTTGCCCCGTTCGTTCGCTCCTCCGGTATCGCCTCTGATGAGGTCGCGGGTTACCCCGATTCCTGCATCTCCGGCACCGGCTGGTGTTCGCCCGGGTCACCCCGAACTTGGCACCTTCCGGTTGTGCCAGCGGTGAAGCTTCGGGTTGCCCCGAATCTTCGCTCCTCTGGCCCGCCGACTGATCGAATATTCAGGTTGCCCTGAATTCCCGATCCTTCTGCGGCGCCGACGTTTGAGTTTCCAGGTTACCCCGAATCCCCAACCTTTCGGCTTGACCGTTTATGCTTCCCCGGGTTGCCCCGGTTCCGCATCTCCGGCTGGATCGATGATGAATCCCCGTCTGTACTCGAACTTTGCATCCCCTGGCAAGCCAGCGGATGAATCTTCGTGTGCAACCGAGTCCGACAATCCTTGCCCGACGCTCGATGCTCTCTTAATCTCAATCCGACTTTCCACCGCCGGCAAGCCGACCATGGAACATCAGTTCAATCTCAATCCTGCATCTACTTGCCTGACCCGAACTGCTGTCCAACTCCCTACAGGGTCACCAACTGAAAGAGACATTAGGGCAGCCCGATCTGTGGATGCAAGTGCAAAACTCAAGTAAATCTGTGGATATCACCATTCATGGTGCATTCACAATGGAATGTTGATTTCAGTCTGTGTTTTGGTGCGAAGAGCTGGCCGATCTACCGCGAAAAACTGGGCGAAACGGGCCATTTTTTAAGATGGAGGGAGATTAAAGCGTGGAGCTTGGCAAGATTCGATTTATCTTTGCGGAATGATTCGTAACCCGCGTGACGTGTTCCGCATCCAATCATGCGCATGACAACCACGATTCCGCAGATCGCCGCAGAGCGCATTTCAGGACGGGTCGCCTCGGCGGTCGAAGAAGGACTTGCGTCGCAACCCAAACGGCTTCCTCCCTGGCTCTTTTACGATGCGGCCGGTTCCGAACTCTTCGAACAGATCACGGAGTTGCCTGAGTACTATCTGACCCGGACGGAGCGGGCCATTCTGGCGACGCATGCCGATAGGATGATTGCCCAGGCTGCGGACGGAAGGCGGCTGCGAATTGCCGAACTGGGTGCGGGCTCGGCCAGTAAGACCCGCCTGCTGCTGGCTGCGGCGGCACGGAGGCAGGGGGTAGTGGTGTACGAGCCGCTGGACGTGTCAATGAGTGCGCTGGAGGTGGCACGGGAGCGGATCGAGCGCGAGATTCCCGGCGTCGAGGTGGCACCGCGGCTGGTGGACTACGCACACGAACTGGACCTGGAACCGTCTGACGCGGGTGAGCGGCGACTGGTGCTCTACATCGGGTCGAGCATCGGCAACTTCGAACCCGAGGCTGCCGCAATGCTTCTCCGGCGGATTCATGCAAGCCTGCAGCCGGGCGACGGGCTGCTGCTGGGCGTGGACCTGGTGAAGGAGGACTCTATTCTGCGGGCGGCGTATGACGATGCGGCGGGAGTTACCTCTGCCTTCAATCGCAACCTACTGACGCGGTTGAACCGGGAACTGGGGGCGGAGTTCGATGCGGAGACCTTTGCGCATCGGGCGGTGTGGAACGCTGCGGAGTCGCGAATGGAGATGCACCTGGAGAGCCGGGTTGCGCAGAGTGTGCGCGTGGCGGGGCTGGGCTTGGATGTGAATTTCCGCGCGGGCGAGAGGATCCATACCGAGAACAGCTACAAATATTGGCCGGGGCAGGCGGAGGCGATGCTGGGCGCGGCGGGATTTGCGCCGGTGGAGAGCTGGATGGACGCGCAGGGATGGTTTGCGGTGTGTTTGGGAAGGGCGGAGTGAGAAGCCGCTTCCAGCTTCCAGCTGCTAGCTATCCCAGGTCACAAAATCGGGACCTGGGGCACCCGCACCCGGCTCTTACTGCGCCGATACCCCCCCTCTCCCTATTCTTTGAGTAAATTATTAATCTTAATGGACTTAGCGAGTAGAGGTAGCGCTAAATTCTTGAGAACATTGGAGTTGGCTGCAGAATCTTCTAAGGAAAGGGTTTACGGCACCGATCCGGCGCGAAACCGGCGGCACGCACTTTTTCTCCTTCTTCGTGTGCCTAAGCCGAGGAAATAATCTGCAAGGTTCCCTTGGGGAATTGCGAGTCAGGGGACAGGTAGAGTTTCGGGGTGCCCGAAACGCGGTTTGGTTATTGCTTTCCCAGGTCCCAAAATCGGGACCTGGGGCACCCAATCTTTTGCGACTGGTTCTATTTTGGGGCGGCGATGCGGACCAGCAGCACGTCGTGGCTGGCGATCTCAATAGGCATGTTGTCGGTGAGTTGCATCTCCTTGCCGGTCCACAGGTCTTTGGCCTGCTGCGGGCCATGGAGGCCGAGCTTGGCCAGGCTCAAGTGGAAGGGATGCGTGGAGAAGCGGTTGTCGCCCGCCGCAAGGACGGCGATGGCCATTGCGCCGCCCGAAAGATGGCGAGTCCAGACTTCGACTTCACCATCGGTATAGGTGCGGGAGGCCTGCTTGCCCAGCTTGTCCTGGTCGATGGCGATGACGTCGCGGTTGGTGAGGATGGCCGAGATCTCGGGCTTCATGTTGGGCAGGTCGTTGCCGGCCAGGAGAGGCGAGGCCAGCATGGCCCACATAGAGAAGTGGGCGCGATTCTCGGCCAGCGTGAGGTCACCGTTCCCCACTTCAAGCATGTCGGGGTCATTCCAGTGGCCGGGGCCGGCGTATTTTTCTAGTCCTGCCTGCTGGCTGAGAATGGCGTAGACGCGGTCCCAGTGGGGATCGATGTCGCCGGTAGTGCGCCATGAGTTGCCGCCGAGGGCGGGCGCCCACTCCCACGGAGCGTCCCACCCGTATTGGCAGAGCGAGAAGACAATGGGGCGGCCGGCGGCTTTGAGGGCCTTCGACATCTTGTCGTAGGCTGCGACCATGAGGCGCATCTGTGCGGCCTTGTCGTTGGGAGCCTGTTTTTCCATCACGTCCGGAATGAAGCTGCACAGGTCGTACTTGAGATAGTCGATGCCCCACGAGGCGTAGAGCTGGGCATCCTGCTCTTCATGGCCCAGCGAAGCGGTGTAGCCGCCGCAGGTCTTGGTTCCCGGCCCGGAGTAGATGCCGATCTTCAGGCCACGGGAGTGGACGTAGTCGGCCAGGGCTTTCATGTCAGGGAATTTGGAGTTGGTATGCAGCACTCCGTTCGCGTCGCGATCTGCCTCCCAGGTGTCGTCGATGTTGACGTAGATGTAGCCCGCGTCTTTCATCCCCGTAGAGACCAGTTGGTCGGCGGCAGCGCGAATGTCCTTGTCAGTGACCTTCTCGGCAAAGAAGTTCCAACTGTTCCAACCCATGGGGGGCGTCTGCGCCACCTGCGGTGGGGCCAAGTGCGCCTTCGGCGCGGAGGGAGTCTGTGCGATGGCGGTGAGAGAGGCAAGGAGCAGAGCGGCGAGCGGCAAAGAACGTGAAACATACATGGCGGAATCCCTCATGGAAACGATTTCAGTGGAAGTTTATTCTTGCGGCGCGGGTTTGGGCAATTGCGGGAACAACGGCTCGCCCTAGTCCACCTTCCGTGAGCCAGGTCTCTGACCGTGTGATCTCGTGCTTTCCCACCCTTGCGGCAAGAACAAATACGCCGCAAGGATGGGCCACCCATATCGGTACAGCATCAAGCAGTCAGAGGCATAGTTGTTCTTTACTGCGAATCATTCAATTCGCAGCAGGCACGGTGGCGTAGCGAGGAGTGGCGGCCATCAGGGCCTCCACCGCCTGCACGGAACCGATGCCGCCGCGAGCGCCTTTGGCGGTGCAGTTGAGGGCGGCAGCGGCGCAGGCAAAATCGAGCTGCCGGGTGAGCGGCCAACCTTGCAAGAGTCCGTAGATGAAGCCGGCGTGAAAGATGTCGCCGGCTCCGGTGGTGTCGGCAACGGAGACGCGGTACGCGGGGCGCAGATGGAAATGACTGCCGTCCCAGGCCAACACGCCGTCCTGGCCGAGGGTGGCCGCGGCGACCGTGCAGCCGTAGCGGCGCTTGATGATGCGCAAGGCCTGCTCCAGGTTGCGCTGGCCGGTGAGGCGCACAGGGAAGTCGCGGCTGACGATGAGATAGTCGACGTTCGAGACCAGGTCGTCGACGCCGGAATAAAGCTCGTCAAGGTCGGCGATGACGGGGATCCCAGCGGAGCGCGCCCAGCCGGCGGCAACGGTGGCTGCGGCGGTTTCAAATCCGTCCAAGTGCAGCACCCGGGCGTTCACGATCCATGCGCGGTCGAGGTCCGCGGGCTGCAGAAGCAGGCGCTCGTCGCGACGGCAAAGCACTGTGCGCTCGCCTCCGGCATCGACCAGAATCAGCGATTGCGGGCTGGCAGCATTAGCCACGGTAATGATTCGCGCGTCGACGCCGGTGCGGGCAAACTCACGGCGATGCAGATTGGCCGCCTCGTCATCGCCCACCTTGCCTACATAGCGGGTGGTGAGTCCCCAGGTTTGGCAGGCCACGACCGCGGTCGCAGTTTGTCCGCCGGGCAAGAGAGATGAATGGGTGTACTCGACCTTGGAGCCGCGCTCGGGATAGGTGGCGAGAGGGATCAGGGTGTCGGTAGCGTTCAGCCCCACGCCGACAAGGTCAACCAGCGACGGCTCGGTCATAAGTATCCATTGTACCGGGAGCGTGAACAGGGCCTAGGAGAACTTGGTTGTCTTCCACAGTCCCCAGGCGGAGATGGCGGCGGTGACGACAAGCGCCGCGACCAGAACGCCGACCCATACCAGGTTCATTCCAAGCGCGGGCACGCGCGCGTCCAGCCCGAGGTACACAAACACGCCCACGGCGACGGCGAGAATCACATAGTCCCACCATGCGCGCTGCGGCCCATTGGCGGCGACGGGCACACCTGCGCAGGCTTCAAGCACACGGTTGTAGTCCAGTTGATAACGGGTGCACTCGCGCTGCAAAGCTTGGTTGGCCGAGGCGTGCTCGCGCTCAGTGGCGACGGCCGTGCTGACAGCCAGTGCGCCAAGAATCATGACCAGCGATCCAGCCACGACCAGCAGGCGGTGGGCCGCATCGGCGTGGGCCAGCTCGCCAAAGGCCAACGCGCCCCAGGCCAGTCCCCACAACTGGTTGGTGTTGGAGAGTGGAATGCCGCGGCCGATCCCGAGATACTTGGTGGCGTACTGCTGAAACAGGTCGCCAATGACCCAGACGAATCCGCCCAGGAACAGCCAGAAGAGCATGTGCCGAGTCTGGGGAGAATGAATGACGGCGATGGTTGCGGTCCGGTCCAGAGCCAGCGCCAAGGCGAAGACCGCGCCCAACTCGCCGACGGTAAAGACGGTGACGAACGAGAGAGGATTCATGCCGCTGATGTAGGCCTTGCGGTAGGGAATATACATGGTTCCCCACAAGAGACTGGCACCGGCGGCAGCCAGGACGCCTGAAGCGGCGCGGCCGGGGTGGGGACCTCCGCCATGGATGGTGCTGAAGCCGAGCATGATGGCCGCGGCAACAATGGCGAGTGCGCCGAGTACTACCTTGGCCACATTTCTGCCACTGGCGCCCTTGAGCTCACCGAACAGCAGACGGCCCCATAAGATGCCGACCAGAGCGTTGGTATTCCAGAGGGGGAAGGCGATGGCCAGGCCCACGTCGCGAATGGCAAAGACAGTGAGCGTGTTGGCCACGGCCCACAACATGCCGGCGAGGATGGCGGTGGGAAGGAGGTGCTTGTTTCGCGACAGATCCGCGAAGACCTGGCGCGTGCCTTTGAGCAGAGTGGGCACGGTCCATCGGGCAGTGAAGACCCCGGCCACCATGCAGAGCGAAATGGAGTAGGGCGAGAGGCCGGAGTTGACGAGCTTGGTGGGCGCCTCCGCAGCACCCAGCCAGACGCCGGCGGAGAGCCCGCACAACACACCCAGCCCGTGAGCGGAGTTGAAGCCGACCGTTGCTGCTGTCTTCTGCGGTCGGCTCATGATGTGTGGATAGTCCTTTCGTAAAGTGGGGACGCGGCGCAGGCCACGAGGCTCACGCCGGCCGCGAGAAGGGGATCAATGCAGCGTGATGAGGAGCGCAAGGCCGATGCAAAAGACGGTGAGGGGAATGAGGAAGTGGCTGTCAGTGAGGATAGCCCCGGTCTGCTCAAGAAATTTCATCGGCGTCCTTTGGAATTGCACTGGTTCGGCTGGCGCAAACATAAAGACGCGGTTGGGTGGATGTCAAGGTGAGTGGTTGTGAGCGGGAGGCTCCCACTCGCGGCGGGATGAGCCAATGCCAAGAGTGAGAGCCACGATTCCGCGGGATGCATACCGCTATTTCAGCGAGCTCATGTCGATCACGAAGCGGTACTTCACATCCTGGCGCAACATGCGTTCGAAGGCTTCGTTGACTTTCTGAATGGGGATGACTTCGACGTCGGAGGTGATGTTGTGCTGACCGCAGTAGTCGAGCATCTCCTGGGTCTCGGTCACGCCACCGATCATGGAGCCGGCGATGGAGGCGCGGCGTGTGATGAGATTGAATACGCTGATGGACGGAGGCTTGTCCGGCAGGCCAACCAGGGTCATGGTGGCGTCCAGCTTGAGAAGGGCGAGATAGGTGTCGAGCGAGTGAGGCGCGGCGGCCGTGTCGAGGATGAAGTCGAAAGACTTGGATTGAGCCTTCATGGCGTCGGCATCGGTGGAGAGCACGACCTCGTCGGCGCCGAGACGAAGTGCGTCTTCCTTCTTTTTGAACGAGGTTGTGAACTGGACGACATGAGCTCCGAAAGAATGAGCGAACTTGAGCGCCATGTGGCCGAGGCCACCGAGTCCGACGATGCCAACCTTTTTGCCCGGACCGGCACCCCAATGGCGCAGCGGCGAATAGGTGGTGATGCCGGCGCAAAGGAGGGGGGCGACGCCGGGGAGAGAAAGATTCTCCGGGACGGTGTGGGCGTAGCGCTCGTCGACGACGTAATTGCTGGAGTAGCCCCCCCTGGTGATGGAACCGTCGAAGCGGTCGGGGGTGTTGTAGGCCTCGACCATGCCTTCAACGCAGAAGTTCTCCTGTCCCTTTTTGCAGGGGTCGCAGTGCCGGCAGGAGTCGATGACGACGCCGACGGCCGCGATCTGACCGGGCTTGAACCGGGTGACACTGCTGCCGGTGGCGGTGACACGGCCTACAATCTCGTGACCGGGAACCATGGGAAAGCTGGAGAATCCCCACTCGTTTCGAGACTGGTGGAGATCGGAGTGGCAAACCCCGCAATAGAGGATATCGACGGTGATATCGGTGGGACCGGGCTCGCGGCGGGTGAAGGAGAAGGGGGCAAGAGGAGATTGCGCGTTGAGCGCGGCATAACCTTTGGATGACGGCATAAATGGATTCCTTTCCGGACAGAAGTCTATCGCAACGGTGCGCGTGGAAACGCGCTTGGAGCGCACTCGAATCCTCACTTTTCTGTGATTTTTCTCGTTTTGGAGGAGATTAGTGGCGCTGAGCGGAAACTACGCGTGGGATGTTCTGAAGATCGGGGAGGAACTCGATTTGCTTGAAGCCGGAATCGATCAAAAGGGAGCGAACGACCGCAGCCTGGCCGCAGCCGATTTCGAGAGCAACATAGCCGCCGGGAGTCAATGCGGCAAAGGCGGCGGGGATGAGGCGGCGATAGACTTGAAGGCCGTCGTCGCCGGCAAAGAGTGCGAGGGCGGGCTCGTAGTCGCGCACTTCGACGGCCAATGAGGCACGGTCGGCGCCGGGCACATAGGGCGGGTTGGAGACGACGATGTCGAACTGCTCTGCGGCAACCGGTGCCAGCAAATCACCGGGCAGAAAGCGGATGCGGACGGCGACGCCGTTTTGTTCGGCATTCCGGCGCGCGAGGGCCAGTGCGGGCGGGGAGATGTCTACGGCGGTGATTTCAGCCTGAGAAAGCTTGTGAGCCAAGGCAACGGCGATGGCACCCGAGCCTGTGCCTACGTCCACAATGCGGGGAGTGGTGAAACTGGCGGCGAGTTCCAGAACCTTTTCGACCAGGTGCTCGGTTTCAGGACGCGGGATAAGCACATCGCGCGTGACGCGGAAGGGAAGGCCGTAGAACTCAGTCTCGCCGGTGATGTATTGAATCGGCTCACCTTGAGCGCGGCGATCGAGAAGGCCAGCGTAGCCGATGGCCGTGCATCCGCCGAACTCGTCATCGAGATGTGCCATCAGCCATGCTCGATTCTTGCCAATCAGGTGCAGCAGCAGCGTTTCAGCGTCGCGGCGCGCGCGCTCAGGATGGGGGCCGGCGCAGAGTTGCGTGTCGCCCTTGGCGAGCCAATCTCGCAGAGTCATCAGGCGGCCTGGCTGTCGGCTTTCAATTGCTCGGCCTGGTAGTGGGCGATAAGCGCATCGACGATCGGTTGCAGGCGACCCTCCATGACCAGGTCGAGTTGATGGAGTGTAAGTCCGATGCGATGGTCGGTGAGGCGGTTCTGGGGGAAGTTGTAGGTGCGGATTTTTTCGCTGCGATCGCCTGTGCCTACCATTTGCCGACGCTCCTTGGCAAGTTCAGCATTCTGGCGATCCATCTCCATTTCGTAAAGCCGCGAGCGCAGCACGCGCATGCCCTTAATGCGGTTTTTGATTTGCGATTTTTCGTCCTGGCAACTGACCACGGTATTGGTGGGCAGGTGGGTGATGCGCACAGCGGAGTAGGTGGTGTTTACTGACTGACCGCCGGGTCCCGACGAGCAGAAGGTATCGATGCGAATGTCCTTGGCCTCAATCTTGATGTCCACTTCTTCGGCTTCAGGCAGCACGGCGACGGTCACGGCCGAGGTGTGTACGCGACCCTGCGTCTCAGTGGCAGGAACACGCTGCACGCGATGCACACCGCTCTCCCACTTGAGCTGCGAGTAGACGCGCTCGCCCTCGATGATGGCGATGACTTCCTTGTAGCCGCCCACGCCCGATTCGGAGACCGAAAGCAACTCGATCTTCCAGCGATGCTGCTCAGCAAAGCGCGTATACATGCGGAAGATCTCAGCGGCGAAAAGCGAAGCTTCGTCCCCGCCGGTGCCGGCACGAATTTCGAGAATCACGTTCTTCTCGTCGTTGGGATCCTGGGGCAAGAGCAGAACCTTGATCTCTTCCTCAAGGGCGGCCGCGCGAGGCTCAAGCGCGGCGATCTCCTCTGCGGCCATGGCGCGCATATCAGGATCGCTCTCGGCCATCATGGCGCGGGATTCGGCAAGACCCTGCTGGACCTGCTTCAACTCGCGGTACTTTTCTACCGGGGTCTCGATTTCGCTCAGCGCCTTGGCGGTCTTTTGATATTTTTCGTGGTCGTTGATGATTTCGGGCAACGCGAACTGCGCCTGCAGGTCGTTGTAGCGCTGCTCCATTTGTTCCAGACGATCGATCATGGCCCCTCCGGGGTTTCAAGTTTTGGAATAGTGAGGTGGAAATGGGCGCAGGACAAATGTGGGCGGCGGGCGCCGCTAGAGGAGGGCCGGGATGGGCTGATGGAGGACCATTCCGTCTACCATTCTAACGCAAAACGAGGTGAGTTGAGATTTGCGGGCTACCGGGCGTCAAGGGCGAACCCCATCCCAGCGACGAAGACCTGTCGGCGGAACAGCGAAGAATTGGGGCAGGTTGCGAATCAAGGTTGGGACGGCAACGCCGGAGCGGTCCGGAGCCGGAACTGGAACTTTTCGCATATGATGGTCGGCGGTTCGGTAACGGCCACTTTAAATGCGCACCAGAACCACGGAAAGAGAAGAAGGAGACCGGGATGAGCGAAGGAATGCAGCCAGTGGCAGGAAACGCAATGAATGGAATATCCAGGCGGGAGCTGTTACGGAGGGCTTCAGCGGCAGTAGTCGTGGGCGGGATGGGCAAACTGTCGTTCGCTCGAACCGTGGAGGCTAAGTCTTCGACGGCTGCGGACAAGAAAGAGGCCTTTCCGGACAAATTCCTCTGGGGATGCGCAACGGCCGCACACCAGGTGGAAGGAAACAATACGAACAGCGACTTCTGGACGCTGGAACACCTGCAGCAGAGCATGTTCAAAGAGCCGTCGGGCGATGCGTGCGATCACTATCACCTGTATCCGCAGGACATCGCCATGCTTGCCGACCTGGGATTCAACACCTATCGCTTTTCACTGGAATGGGCGCGGATCGAACCGGAGGAGGGGTTCTTCTCTAATGCCGAGCTGGACCACTATCGGCGCATGCTGGTGGCCTGCCATGAACATCAACTGACCCCGTTGGTTACTTACTATCATTTCTCGCTGCCGCGGTGGTTTGCGATCAAGGGCGGGTGGAACAATGCAAAGGCTGCCGACCTGTATGCGCGGTATTGCGAGAAGGCTACGAGGCACCTGGGCGACCTGGTTGGATATGCCTCGACCATGAACGAGCCGGATGTTTCGCAACTGCTGAACTGGTTCAACCTGCCCGGAGCGCCGGCGGGAATGAGCATCGCCGAGATGATGCAGGCGGGATTGGCGAACGTGCGCAAGGAGTTGAACGCTCCGGAGTTTGCCGATTTTTTCCTCGGTGATGGGAAGAAGACCCGCGATGGGCTGCTGACCGCGCACGCGAAGGGGAAGGATGCGATGAAATCGGTGCGGCCCGACATGCCGGTGGGGTTCAACCTGGCCATGTCAGACGATCAAGCGGCACCCGAAGACAGCCATCTGGAAGAGAAGCGAGCGGATGTGTATGCACCCTGGCTGGAAGCGGCCAGGCATTGCGACTACCTGGGCGTGCAGACGTACTCGCGATCGATTGTTGGGAAGAGAGATCTGCCGGTGCCGAAAGACGCAGAGGTTACGCAGACTGGAATGGAGTTTTATCCGGAGTGCGTGGAACATGTGGTGCGGTATGCAGCGAAAGAGACGGGCGTGCCGATTATTGTGACCGAGAACGGCATTGCCACCGAGGACGATACGCGGCGCGTGGAGTATTATCAGCGGGCACTGGCCGGGTTGAAGAGGGCGATCGACGACGGCGTGGACGTGCGAGGCTACGTTGCGTGGTCACTGATGGATAACTTCGAGTGGATGTCGGGTTATACGCCAAGGTTTGGCCTGGTCGCCGTGGACTCGAAGACGCAGAAGCGGACGATCAAGCCCAGTGCGGCGGTTCTGGGCAACATTGCGCGGAGGAATTCGCTGTAGGGACCGAGCAACGGACGCACAGGCTCAGAAGCACTCAATGTGATCGCAGGCGTTCATCAGCGGTACCTGCAGATTCGATTGGTGGTCGGGGTCGGAGTAGATGGTGATGGTGGCCGGCTTGAAGTCCCCAGGCCGGGCGGTCATGATGTTGGGCACAAAGGTCTGCGGGTTGCGGTCGTAGAGCGGGAACCATGTGCTCTGAATCTCGATCATTACGGTGTGGCCGGCTTTGAAGACGTGGTCCACGTCGTGCAGGCTGTAGCGGTATTCGTGGACTGAGCCGGAGCGCAGCGGGGTGGGTTTCTCGAAGGATTGAAGATACCGCCCACGAAAGATTTCGGCATTGGTCATCAATTGGTAGCCGCGCATTTTGGGGTCGGGGTCGTCGTCAGGATATTGGTCAATCAGCTTGACCACCATGTCGTTGTCGGTGCCGGTGGTGGAAGCGAAGATGTCAGCTACCACTTCGCCGGTCACGATCAGATCTTTCTTGAGCACGGGCAGCTTCCACGCAGCCAGGTCCGTGCGGTCGGCCACGAAGCGCTGGTCCTCGGTAAGCCAGTTGAACCACTGCGAGCCTTGGCCATAGGTGGGCTGGATGGGTTGATGGCGGTAAGGAACGGGGTGGGCAGGATCGCTAACGTAGGTGGTGGCGGCCTTTGCCGTTGAGTCGCTCCAGCCGAGTTTGCCATCGCCCAGAAGGTAGAGGCTGGTGGGCTGCGATTTGATAGGCGGGAAGTGCGCGTAGTGCTGCCAGGTGTTGGAGCCGGTCTGGAAGCTGACCGTGTCTTCGATGTCGAAGCCCGGCTCATCTTTCAAATAGTGGGCGAAGAAAGTGGCCTCGACGCGGGCGCGAAACTCTTTGCCGATGGGCTCGGTGTAGTCAAGATTGCCCAGGCGCCGCGAGGAAGAGCCCCAATAGCCGTGGCGCCAGGGGCCGAGAACGAGAAAGTTCCGATGATTCGCGTCGTGCGGCTCCAGGCGCGCGTATTCCTCCTGTGGGCCCCACATATCTTCCTGGTCGTAATATCCGCCCACGCTGAGGGTGGGTACAGTGACCGCATTCAAATGGTGCTCGACGCCGCGGGAGGACCAGACAGAGTCATAGGCGGGGTGTTCGAGAAAGAGCTTCCATGTGGGCAGCAGATCCATGCCGGATTTTTTTACGTCCTCGGCAAAGGAACCACGCTCAAGAAAGTAGTCGTAGCCGTCGCGGGGCTTACCGTCTTTATCCTTGCCGTAGCCGACATCGGTGCGCTCGTTGCTGGATTCCATGCCCAGGACGTAGTCGTATCCGTAGCTCTGGCGGAAGGCGCCGTTGTGAAAGAAGTCATCGCCCATCCACACATCGATCATGGGGGCCTGCGGCGAGATGGCTTTGACGGCGGGATGGGGATCGATGCCGGCCATCATGGCCAGAAATCCCGGATAGCTGGTGCCCACAAAGCCCGCACGGCCATTGTTGCCGGCGACGTTCTTCAGCAGCCAGTCCACCGTGTCCCAGGTGTCGGTGCTCTCGTCGACGGCTTTAAGGTCGTGATGGTCGCTGAGCGCGCGGCTCATCACGAACTGACCCTCGCTCTTGAAGCGGCCGCGAATGTCTTCATCTACGTAGATGTAGCCGGCGCGCGCCAACTCCGGACGCTGGCCGAAGAACGAGGCACGGTTGGTGGCGTCCACACCGTAGGGCGTGCGCTGGACGAGGAAAGGCAGAGGTGTGGCGATGTCGGCCGGCTTGAGGATGACGGCGTGCAGTTTGACACCGTCGCGCATGGGAATCATGACTTCAGAGCGTTGGTAGTCGTGGAAGACGTGATGGACGGAATCGCCGGTGCGGCGGTATGTGGTTTGCGGCTGGTCGGAATAGGTGAGGCTGGATGCGTGCCCCGCGCCATCGAGCGTGAAACGGACCGTGAACTTCGCGTCGGGCCAGCCAAATTCGGTGGCGGAGACGGGCTTCAACTCTGTCGGGACGTGGCGCTCCGATTCGGCGAACAGCTTTCCATCCTGCGCGTAGAAGCTCATCGGGGTGTCTGGTTCGGCAGCGTTGGTGTATTCGCCGGAGAGGGCTTCAAGTTGAGCGGTAGTGGGCGCGGCGATGGGTGCGGACTGCGGCGCAGGCCAGGCGACGCTGGGCGCATAAGGAAGCAGGGCAAGGCACAAAACGGCAAGAGCCACACGGCGGTGAATCAAAGGGTAGACCTCCTAAAGGTACTAATGCACATGGCCTTGGTGAGAGCTGCTGGTGAGCTCTTCGATGGGCACGACGCAGCCTTCCAGCTCTTCACAACCGATATGTTCGAACTGGATGGTGGTGTGGCTGATGTGGAATTGATCGTGTAGCACGTGATTGAGTTTGAGCAGGATGCAGGCGCTTTCAGATGGAGGAATATCGGCGATTGTGACGTGGCAAGCGAGCGCGCTGGAGTGCGAGCCGAGGCTCCATACGTGCAGGTCGTGCACATTGACGACGCCTTCGACGGTTTCCATGCCGGAGCGGATCTCGACAAGGGAGACGCCGTGGGGCGTGCCTTCGAGCAGGATATTCAGGGTTTCGCGCACGATGCCGACGCTGGTCCACAGGATGAGCGCGGCGATCAGCAGGGAGAGGACGGGATCGATCCAGCTTCTGCCCGTGAGCAGGATGCCCGCGCCTCCAGCGATGACGGCGGCTGTGGACAGTGTGTCTCCGGCCATGTGGAGAAAGGCGCTGCGCAGATTCACATCGCGGGCCACGCCCCACAGGAGCGCGGCAATGACACCATTCATCACCACGCCGGCCGCGGCAACAATCATCATGAGCTTCGGCTGCACGGCCACCGGAGCGCTGAGCCGGTGGACAGCCTCGGCGCCAATCCACAACGAGATGACGATGAGCGTGCCCGCGTTGATGAATGCGGCTAGCACGCCGGCCCTCTGGTAGCCAAAGGTCTTGGAACTATCCGCGGGGCGCGACTGGAAGTAGACTGCGACAAAACTGAGCAACAGCGCCAGGAAGTCTGAGACGTTGTGGCCGGACTCCGACAAGAGCGCCAGGGAGTGTGCGCGCAGACCCGCCGCGAAGGTTACCACCACGTAAACAAGCGTGGCCACCAGCGAAAAGCGCAGTACGGTTTGTGTCCTTTTTGCACCCGGACCCATGGGCGCGGCATGGACATGCATAGGGGCAGTGTAACCGGGGGTGGGTATCGAGCGCCAACCGGCGGTGACCCGCTGGAACGCGAAATCGATTGCGGCCGGGCTGCAATTGGCTCCTGGGCCTGAGTAGTGTGAGCAGACTCTAATTCTTCTGCCTGGCGGCTTCGTCGACATGCGTGACCGGCAGGCTCTGGCGCAGCCCCGACCACTCTTCTGCCAAGACGATGCTGTTCTGCGGGCTTCCGGTCTGGTAGCGCACAGAGCAAGGGAAGCCAGCCCGTACGTGGGCTGGATCAACAACATCCTTCAGGCTGGTTATGTCCTGGGAGCACTCATATTCGACGCCGCCGATGCGGTAACTGAATTCAAGCATAGTGAGGGTGCGGCCGTCGGCGGCCTCCATCTCGCGCACATCCAACAACATGCCGTCCACCAGACGTCCGGATTGCGACAGAAGCTGACGCCGCAACCGCTCCAGTTCGTCGGGCGTGGGGCGCGGGCGCAGAAACAGCCACACGAGGGCCGCGGCCCCGAGTACGATCACGGCCAGCCCGGCGGCTGTCTCCCATGTGCTTGCGATGAGAAGGGTCATTGCGAGGTGGGACTCCACCCCATTCGTCCTAGGTCAAGGATACCGCAGGGTGGGAGCGGGGAGATGGAACGAGGGGACGGAGCAAACAGGACACTCATTTCAGACAACCCTTGGTACTATGAAATCTCATGCAAGAGAATCCGAGAGATCGACGCCGCCTCACCTCGCTTTGGCGGGCAGTCATTGAGATCGCATTCATCGTCTTTCTCTTTTATTCGAATCTTCTGATGGGTGAGTTTACGGTTTCGAACGGGCAAGGGAAGAGCCTGGCGTCAGCCTTTTCCGACATTGCAACCGGCACGAATTTTGCCATTGCCTTGATTTCCGCAGGGATAGGGTATGCGGCATTTGAATATCTGCGCAAAAGACTTTAGCGCCCACTGACTTTGCCGTTGCGATCCTTGACCCGCAGACGCGCACTTCCGTATGCTCGGGAGCGTCTTTGCGCAGGGTGCCGCTGCAATTCAATCCCGCGCTGGGAGCGCCCACATGAGCACGACTTCCCCGGTCGCAATTGCCGCATTAGGCGTTGCCACACAGCCGCTTCTGGTTCGCCGTGCCGCGGTGCTGGGCGCCGGAACCATGGGATCGCGCATCGCCGCGCACCTGGCCAACGCTGGAATTCCTACGTTACTGCTGGATATGGTTCCGGCGGGCGAAGGGCCGCGCAATCGGCTCGCCCTGGGCGCGTTAGACGCGCTGGCCAATACGAAGCCGGCTGCCTTGTATGTGCCGTCGGCGGCTGCGCTTATTTCTGCCGGCAACTTTGAGGACGACCTGCCGAAACTCGCTCAATGTGACTGGGTGATCGAGGTCGTCGCGGAGAACCTGGGGATCAAGACTGCGCTGCTGGAGCGCATCGCGCCGCACCTGGCCCCTCATGCCGTGCTGACCACGAATACCTCAGGATTGCCGATCGCACAGATCGCTGCCGGAATCACTGCCGCCGCAGGTGGACTGCGGAAGAGATTCTTCGGGACGCACTTCTTCAATCCGCCTCGGTATATGCGGCTGCTGGAGGTGATTCCCACCGCGGAGAGCGACCCCGGTACGGTAGCCGCGTTTGCCGCATTCGCCGACCGCATCCTGGGCAAGCAAGTGGTGTATGCCAACGATACGCCCAACTTTATCGCCAACCGAATCGGCATCGCAGTGATGTTCTGCGCGGCTTCGCTGATGCTGGATCAGGGGCTGACTATTGAGGAAGTGGATGCACTGACCGGAACGGCCATCGGCTGGCCGCGCACCGGCACCTTCAGGCTTGCGGACATGGTGGGGATCGACATACTGGCACATGTTGCGGCCAACTTTCCCCAAGGCGTTGCGCAGAGCGGATTTTCAGGAGTGCTGGAAGAGATTGTCAAGCGCGGCTGGCTGGGCGACAAAGCCGGGCAGGGCTTCTACAAAAAAAGCCGCGGAGCCGATGGAAAAGAAATGAGGCTGGTGCTGGACCCGGCCACGTTCGAGTACCGCGCCTCAGCCAAACCAGCGCTGCCCGCGCTGGAGATGGCGAAGAACGCCGCCACGGTTGAGGAGCGGCTGCGCCTGTTGCTGGCCAACGATCCGGCCAAGGACAAGGCAGCGAAGTTTCTCTGGCCTTTTCTGGCGACGCTGTGGAATTTTGCCGCAGAGCGGATCGGGGAAGCAGCCGGAGACGCGCCCTCCATCGACTGCGCCATGCGCGCCGGATTCAACTGGGAATTGGGTCCATTTGAGATGTGGGACGCAGCGGGCGTGGAGACTACCGTGGCACGCATGAAGGCGATGGGAGTGGTGCCCAGCCCGCGTGCCGAGGTGCTGCTCGCGGCCGGGCAGTCCGCCTGGTACGCGCACGAAGGGCACGCGTGCTTCCAGCCGCAAACCGGCACAATGGAGCCCGTCGCCGTAGTTCCCGGCCACGCGCGGGTCGCGGAGTTCCGGCGCTCGCACGGAGTTGTGCGAAGCAACCCCGGGGCCTCACTGGTGGACCTGGGCGACGGAATCGGCTGCATCGAACTGCACTCGCTCAAAAACGCTATTGGCGGGGACGTGCTGGCGCTGATTTCCGCGGTGCTGAACCCTGCTTCAGATGCAGTACGCGACTTTGCCGGTATTGTGATCACCGGCGACCGCGACAACTTCAGCGTAGGAGCCAATCTGCTGCAGATGCTGCTGGTGGCGCAGGAGGGCGAGTGGGAGGAGTTGGACGCCGTGATTCACGGCTTCCAACAGATGACTGCGGCAATCAAGTTCTGCCCGCGCCCGGTGGTGGTTGCGCCCTTTGGGTTGACGCTGGGAGGCGGCGCGGAGATTTGCCTGCACGCAGCGCGCCGCCAGCCCCATGCGGAGACGTACATCGGGCTGGTCGAGACCGGTGTGGGCCTCATCCCGGCCGGAGGCGGGACCAAGGAGATGCTGCTGCGAGCAGTGGACGCAGCCGCCGCGCTGGCGCCGCCTGACCCGAAAGATCCTCCATCGCGCTTTGCACAATCGGCGGAGATGGCTACGGCGCTTAAGCGCGCACTGGAAACCATCGCCATGGCCAAGGTTTCAATCTCCGCTGCCGATGCAAGGCAGCTGGGCCTGCTGGCGCCCGCCGATCGCATTACCCTCAACCGGGAGCGACTGCTGCTGGACGCCAAAGCGCAGGCTGCAACGCTTGCCGGAGAGGGCTACACGGCACCGCAACCGCGCACGCAGATTTCCGCGCCGGGCACGGCGGCGCTGGCCAGGCTGGAGACGGGTATTTTTCTGATGGGCGAGGCTGGTTACGCCTCAGAGTACGACCAGAAGGTAGCGCGCTGGGCCGCATACATCCTCTGCGGTGGCCGGGTAACGGCGGGGTCACTGCTCAGCGAGCAATACCTGCTGGACCTGGAACGCGAAGCGTTTCTGTCGCTTTGCGGCGAACGCAAGACGCAGGAACGCATAGCATTTACGCTGAAAACCGGCAAGCCGCTGCGGAACTAACATTAGACATATGTACGTACATGTGGGAAGATGATTCCGACAAGGAGAGTCATCATGTATCACGACCCGAAGACGGTTCTTTCGCCCAGGGACAGAGTCAAGTCTGTGGAAGTGGTTTATGACGCAGGCCCTGTTGATGGGAGCTGGTCGGTGGCACAACTCGAATGGGGCGATTCGTCCGCTGTTGGAATCCGTTGGAATGGGGACAGTGTCAGCACCAAAGGTCTGCCCCAGGCGCGTGGAAATCCTACTTGGTTTGTCGTTCCGAAGGAGCTTGAGAATGCCGTCCTGAATGCCGCTCAGGAATGGAACCGGAAGAAACAGAAGAACCTTGCGGAAGGCTATCGCCAGATGGCGGCCGACCGGGCGCGAGAGACGGAAGCCGAGGAGTGGACGGAGGCCTTTATTGGCGATATCGATTGAGCGAGGAAGCGTTCATTGGGTCAATTTTGAACCTAGTTTGGGTGGAGAAATCAAGAAGACCCGGCCGGCGATCATTTTGTCGAACAATGCGGCCAATACCTATCTGAATCGAGTCCAAGTCGTTCCAATCACATCCAACACAGATCGCCTTTATCCCGGAGAGGCGTATGTAAGTCTCAACACAGAAAAGCGGAAAGCAATGGCCGATCAACTGACCACAGTCAGCAAGCTGAGACTTGGCGCTAAAATTGGATTTCTGTGTAAAGAAGACTTGGGCAAGGTAGAGGCTGCAGTTCTGCTTCAACTTGGTATTGATTGCTCTTGAGAGTGTGCCGTGCTTTGTGCTGGCTTGAAACCGGTGTGGTGGTTGGGAAGTTGGCTGTGCTTCGCTTGTCCCGTCATCGCAGCTCAACAGCAGCAGCCGCAACTGGCGCGACTGACTGAATCAGGGCATGTAGCTGTCGCCGGACATTTAGTTTCGTATCTTATCCATCGGCTGCCGGTGAACGCGTTTCCGGGGCTTCCTGCCGAAATTCAGGATTTGCTGAACCGGCGCGGTTGCCTTATACCGCAGACCTACGAGGCACACCACCCTGAAAATGTAATTCACGCCAGCCTGGAACGCACCGGATCCTCCGATTGGGCTGTACTGTGCGCGGCGCAGGGCACGGTTTCGCTGCTGGTTTTTTTCTCAAGCGCGCCGGCAGAACCCTTGCTTCTGGCAGTCGCGCCGGAAACGACGCGGCTGCAAGCCCACGACGCTACAGGAGTTCTGGGCTTCAACTGGGGCATCGATCCCGCGTCTCCGGCGAAAGTCCACGAGGCTCAAATGGGCATGGAGCACCGTCCGCCGCTGGTGGACCACGATGCCCTGGCGGATTCGGTGGTGGAAGGCCGCACTGTGTATCACTTCTACGCACGAAGTGCCTGGACGCTGCTTGAGATGCCGGAATAAAGCGAGCCCCGTCGAGATGCCGCAGTTGACCGTGGCGCGGGCTTCCAGCTATTGATTGCTTTGGCGATATAGGGGTTCTCGAAGGAGCGACATCCATGCCGGAAGCGGTTCTAGTCAGCGCTGTGCGCACTCCGGTGGGCCGCGCGCCCAAAGGTGCGCTGTCTACCACCCGCCCCGACGATCTGGCGGCCCTTGCTGTGAGCGCGGCACTGGAGAGGGTTCCGGGGCTGGACAGGGCGGAGATCGACGACGTGATCCTGGGCTGCGCGCAGCCGGAAGGTGAGCAGGGCTGGAACATCGCCCGCATGACGGCACTGCGCGCGCAACTGCCAGTAGAGGTGCCGGGCGTGACCGTGAACCGGCTGTGCGCTTCCGGCCTGGAGGCCATTGTGCAGGCCGATCTGCGTATTCGCGCGGGCGGCGATCGCGTGGTGGTGGCAGGTGGCGCGGAAAGCATGAGTCTGCTGCCCTCGGGCGGACTCAAGCCAAGCCCCAATCCCTGGCTGGCCGAGCATTACCCGGCGGCGCTGATGACCATGGGCCTGACCGCCGAGCGCGTCGCGCGCCACTACAAGGTCTCACGCGAAGACCAGGACGCATTTGCCGTGAGAAGCCACCAGAAGGCGCTGGCCGCGCAAGCCGCCGGACGCTTTGACGATGAACTGATTCCGGTGAAGATCACAAGCGCGGTTCCCGGCGCCAAACCGGGCAAGCCTCAGGTCACCGAGTCGGTGTTTGCCGCGGACGAGGGTCCGCGCGCGGGCACTTCAGCAGACGCGCTGGCCAAGCTGAAGCCCGCGTTTCACGCCCAGGGAACAGTGACCGCCGGGAATGCCTCGCAGACCTCGGACGGCGCGGCCGCGGCAGTTCTGATGGAGGCGGGCCGGGCGAGGGAATTGGGGATTCGCCCGCTGGCACGGCTGGTGGCCTACGCCGTTACCGGTTGCCTGCCGGAGGAAATGGGCATCGGCCCCATCTACGCCATTCCCCGGGCGCTGAAGCGTGCCGGACTGACTCTCAACGACATCGGCCTGATCGAATTCAACGAGGCCTTTGCTGCGCAGGCGGTGGCGGTGATTCGGGAACTGGGGCTGGATGCGGAACGAATCAACGTGAACGGCGGCGCCATTGCTCTGGGGCATCCGCTGGGTTGCACGGGGGCCAAGCTCACGGCGACGCTGCTGGCCGAGATGCGGCGGCGACAGGTTCGCTATGGGATGGTGACCATGTGCGTGGGCGGGGGACAAGGCGCGGCGGGCATCTTTGAGTTGCTGAATTAGGTCAGAACAGGGCAGAAATCTACATGCACAAACAGGAACAGCCGGGAGAGTCCCCGGCTGTTCCTTACTACCAAGCTTTTCGAAGCTGTGTTGCGCTACGCCTTGGCGGTGGCAAGGGCCTTCAGCCGCGCATTGAGGCGGCTCTTGTAGCGGGAGACGGTGTTGTCGTGGAGAACACCCTTTTGCACGCTCTTGTCGAGGGTGGATACCGTCTCGCGGTATTGCTCCTGGGCGGCCTTGACGTCACCCTTGGAGATGGCCTCACGCAATAGGCGCAAGCTGCTGCGCACGCGGGTGCGGTTGGCGCGGTTCACCGCGGTACGGGTCTCGGTCTGGCGGGCACGCTTCAGCGAAGATACATGGTTTGCCATTACTATTCCTTAATCTTTGGCCCCGATGTCAGGGGTGGATGATGCGGTGTGAGAATGCAACTTGAGCCGCATCCCTCGCAATTCCTTAGTCTACGGGAAAGCAGGCAGCGGGTCAATGGTCACACGTTTCGGCGGCGAGGAGGCGCACCGGGCAAGGTGAAGGGCTGATTTTTGTCAATCGAACCACAATCCAGGATCGTCAAATATTCACCAGCGACGGCCGGGACGCTGCCAGTCTGAAAATTCCCCCAATAGGAGAAGGATCTCTATGAACAGACGAGGGTTTGGCAGGTTGCTCGCCTTGGCCGGAGCCGGGATGGGGACGCGCACGTTCGCCGCGGTTGCTGCGCCTGAAGCTCTTCATCTGAAGCGAAATGGCTGGATGCCCAACAACGAAGACCTGCCGGTGCTGCTGTATCGCGGTGCGTTTGCGCCCGTCGAGGATATGGCGTCTGCCATGGAAAGGACCTTTGAGCGGAACGGCTGGCCGCCGCAGTGGCGCAATGGGGTTTACGACTTTCACCACTATCACTCCACGGCGCATGAGGTGCTGGGATTTGCAGGCGGATGGGGTCGCCTGGTGCTGGGCGGAGAGGGAGGCCGTGAACTGACCGTCAAAGCCGGCGACGTTGCGCTGCTGCCGGCAGGGACGGGACATTGCAAGCTCAATGCCAGTTCAGACTTTCTCGTGGTCGGCGCTTATCCCACCGGTGAGACGTGGGACATCTGCCGGACGGGGCCGGATGAGGCGACCCTGGAACGAATGAAGAAGGTGGTGTTCCCGGCCTCCGATCCAGTAAGTGGGCCGGGCGGCCCGCTGGTGAAACAGTGGCTCCGCGCATAGTCGAGACTGAAGCGTGCCGGAGCGGAAGGGGCGGATCTGGGGCCGCGCAGGTATCTGCCGAGGCACAGTATTCACCAAAAATCCTTGCACCCCCGATTGACGTGCCGCTCCGCCGGCGCTACTCTCTCCCCAAGTACAGGATTTGGCCGCCCTCGCCAACCCGCCCCTATTGCCAACCGCCGACGCTTCGGCGTGGTCCTGTACGGCGAACGCAAAGAATTCCTGCGCAACCCAGCCAACCCACAACCTGGACCCATGCAACTCACAACTGCAGTCTGCCCGCAAGGCAGTCATGGAGGCCGTCTGAACGCTGCTCTGGAGATTACGCCCAACCTTGAGCCCCTGTTTGGGACCCGCGACGAAAACGTGAGGCTTATGGAAGATTCACTCGGTGTGCGGATCGATCTTCGCTCCGACGCCGTGCATGTGGAAGGGCCGGAAGCGGCGGTGGTGCGCGTCCAGCGTATTTTTCAGGATTTCGAGGCGTTGCGGCGCCAGGGCATTCATCCGCACAACGGGGAGCTGAACGGGATGTTGCGGCTGGTGGTGGCTGACCCTGCCACCACGCTGCGCTCCCTGGCCGATGCGGGCAAGCAGCGCTCGGCAGGCGTGAAGCGCACCGTGCAGCCGCGCTCAATCAATCAGCGCAAATATGTTGAGTCCATCGAACAGAACGACATGGTCTTCGGAGTGGGGCCGGCGGGCACAGGCAAGACCTATCTGGCCGTGGCCATGGCGGTGTCTGCGATGAACGCCAAGAAAGTGAGCCGCATTGTGCTGGTGAGGCCGGCTGTAGAGGCCGGCGAACGGCTGGGCTTTTTGCCGGGCAGCCTGCAGGAAAAAGTGGACCCCTACCTGCGTCCGCTCTATGACGCGCTCTACGACCTGCTGGAACCGGAGAAGGTCGACAAGATGCTGGAGAAGAACGTCATCGAAGTTGCGCCGCTGGCCTTCATGCGCGGGCGCACCCTCAACGACGCCTTCATCATCATGGACGAGGCGCAGAACACCACCATCGAGCAGATGAAGATGTTTCTGACCCGCATGGGCAACAACTCCAAGGCGGTGATCACGGGTGATATTACGCAGATCGATCTGCCCAATCCGCGCAAGTCGGGGCTGCTGGATGCGATCAACATCCTTGGCGGTGTGGAAGGCATTCAGTTCTGCCACTTTGAGGATTGCGACGTGGTGCGCCACGCGCTGGTGCAGCGCATTGTGCGCGCCTACGAGTCGGCCAAGCCACAGCAGCAGGAGTTGCCGCTCTCAATGGCCGAGGGCATCGAGGTGCAGCCGCAGGCGCCGCCGCAGCATCCGGCCAAACCGCAGTAGGTTTGGCTTTCGCGTAGAATCGGAAAAGAGACGGGGCGTGTATCCGCTGCGGTCTACTGCGGCCAAACCTCGCGCACGATGATTCTCCTCGACCCAAAACTGGACCGTGACCCTGCGCCTGATAAGACATTGGCGAAGCGGGTTCATGCCATTCGCACGTCTGCCACCCCTCGCGCCCATCGAGTGCCTACTGCACGGGCTCTGGCGCGCTTCCTCGCCGTGGCACAGGCTGCGGTGAAGCTGCGTGGACAGGTGACGGTGCTGTTGACCACCGATGCAGGGATCCGCGAGCTCAATCGGCGCTTTAGAGGAATCAACAAGGCTACCGACGTGCTCTCGTTTCCTGCCGCCGAACCGGTGGTCTCCGAGGTCGCCGGTGATCTGGCAATCAGCGTGCCGACGGCGCGGCGTCAGGCCGCCGAGCAGGGTCATGCACTTGCAACAGAGATCAAGGTGCTGATGCTGCACGGTCTGCTCCACCTTGCGGGCTACGATCACGAAGCCGACAGCGGCCGGATGGCAAGGCGTGAGCGGCTGTTGCGCGCTCGACTGGGGCTGCCGCAAGGGCTGATCGAGCGCGCCGAACCCGAGCGCGGACCTCGCAAACAGATGCGAAATAAGATTTCTGCCAGGGGAGCGCGGCCATGACCACGCTCGCCATTCTGCTGTTGGTGCTGGTGGCTCTGGTGGAGACACTGGCCTCGTATATCAGCCGCATTTATTCAGAATTCGGCAAGATACTGGCGCGCGAGGTCCAGGAGAATCTGGACGCGTGGGAGGTCCAGATAGAACCACAACTCGGACTGAGCCGCGAGCATGCGGCGCTGTCCGCGGCAGTGCTGCAGCAACTGGCGCTGGGCGCCATCTCTCTGGCATTGGGAGCAATACTCTTCGATCGCGCTCCGCACCTGGCGCGGCCCACGTATGCCGAGATCGCGCAGGCAATTCTTGCCGTGGTGCTGGTGGTGGTTTTCTGCAACCAGATTCTTCCGACCCTGCTCTTCAACCACACGCGAGGACATTGGGCGGCGCGGCTGGTGTGGCCCATCCGCCTGCTGCTGTGGCTTGTGACGCCTGTTACCGTCTTTGTCCGCTTCTTCTATTCCGTGGCGTCGCTGGCAGACAAGCCGGCCAGCCCGGAGGAGGAGGCTGCCGTGGACGTGGAGGCCCTGCTGGAGGCCGGCGAAGAGGAGGGGATTCTGGAAGAGAATGACCGCGACCTGGTGCGCTCCGCGGTTGAATTCGGAGACAAACTGGTGCGTGATGTGATGACGCCGCGGCCGCAGATGTTCGCCGTGCCTCAATCCACGACGCTGGAAGAGTTTCTGGAACTGCTGCTCGAACACAACTTCTCGCGAGTGCCGGTCTACGCAGGTTCGCTGGACAGTATTACTGGTCTTGCGTTTGCGCACGACCTCTTGCAGGTCAGCGACGAAGAGGCTCGCACGCGCACGGTGGCCAGCATTCAGCGGCCGGCGGTTTTTGTTCCTGAGACCAAGCGGGGCTACGAATTGCTGCGCGAGATGCAGCGCGAGAAGCAGCATATGCGCATCGTCATCGACGAATATGGCGGGGTGGCCGGTCTGGTGACCATCGAAGACTTGCTGGAACAGATCGTGGGTGACATTCGCGATGAGCACGAGGAAGACGCGCCCATCGAGGATCCGCAACGTGAGCCTGGCGGCCAGTGGGTTGTGCCGGGCAGCTTTCCGGTGGACCAGCTTGCGGACCTTTTCGGCGAGCCGATCGAACCGGGCGAGGCTTACGAAGCCACTACGCTCGGAGGCCTTGTGAGCGAGATCGAAGGCCGCATTCCGCTTCCTGGCGAGGTGGTGCTGCTGAAGACGGCAGGGCTGCGCATCGAGGTGATTGCCTCCACCGACCGCCGCGTGGAGCGCCTGCGAGTGTTCCCGCCGGAGGCCAAGGCTGCCACTCCGCTCCCCTCTTGAACCTTGGTGCGTGACGCGGTGCAAGACGAAAATGCCGTACACTCAGTCAGGAGCACTTACCCCCTTTGAAATCCGGATTTGTTGCCATTCTGGGCCGGCCGAACGCCGGCAAAAGCACGCTGATGAACGCCCTTGCTGGCGAAAAGGTGGCCATTGTTACCGCCAAGCCGCAGACCACGCGGAACCGCATTGCCGGTGTGGTGGAAGTGCCTGCGCGCAAGGGCGCGCATTCGGCAGCACAGATCGTTTTTGTGGACACGCCGGGTGTGCACAAGCCCAGCTCGCAACTGGACCGGCGCATGTTGCAAGAGGTGCACGAAGCGCTGGAGACGCGCGACCTGGTGCTGGTGCTGGTGGACGCAAGCCGCCGTGTGCAACTGGAGTTGCCGCACGAGTCCAGCGCTACGAGTGCGCCCGTGATTCCAGATGCGGAAGGAGAGACCGCGAGTGCTCCCCTTCCGCCGGCCACTGCCCGAAAGACCAAACGCCCCAACTGGGCCACCGAGGAAGAGTTTCTCTTCGGCCTCATTCGGGGGCTCGACTGCCCGGTTTTCCTGGTGCTGACCAAGATCGACCTGGTCGCCAAGGACAGGCTCTTGCCGCTGATCGACGCGCTGACGCGCCAGTTCAACTTTGCGCAGATCATCCCTGTGAGCGCGCGCAAGCGCGATGGGCTCGACCTGCTGCTGCGCAAGATCGTCGATGTTCTTCCCACCGGTGAACGCTACTATCCCAAGGATCAGTACACCGACCAGCCGCAGCGTTTCATGGTGGCTGAACTGATTCGCGAGCGCATTCTGGTGGATACGGGCGAAGAAGTGCCCTATGCCTCGGCGGTGGTCATCGAGGAGTTTGAAGAGGCCGAACCGCCGGCGCCCCCGCGCAAGAAAGGTCCGCCTGCCCGGCTGCCTCTGACCCGCATCTCCGCCGCCATCTATTGTGAGCGCGAGGGACAGAAAGCCATCCTTATCGGCAAGGGCGGCGCGAAGCTGAAGGAGATTGGCACCGGCGCGCGGAAGGAGATCGAGTCGTTGCTGGGGACGCGCGTTTATCTGCAACTGCATGTGATCGTCGAGCCCGGCTGGCGCGATTCGCGCACCTTCATCGAGTCGCTGGACTGGCGCCACCAACTGGAGAAACTAGCCGAGGGGCAGGGCGGCGAAACGCCTTTGGGCGAGGACGAATGAAGCGGTCTTGACGTAGGCCTGAGAGCGGCTTGCTCTAGGTTCCGTACACGCGGCCGCGACCATCAGCTTTCACTCCATACATGCGCGCGTCGGCGGCTCCAATGATCGCGTGAACGGTCATGCCGTCAGTGGGATAGGTGGCCAGGCCAACGCTGGCGCTCACTGTCAGTTCCAGGCCATTCTTCATCCTGAAGTGCGTCTCCATGAGCGCGCGGTGCAGTGCGGCCGCCTGGACAAAGGCTTCTTCAGCGTCCGTCTCAGGCATCAGGACTACAAACTCATCTCCGCCGTAGCGAAAGCACATATCCTGCTTCCGGCTCAGCTGCTGCAGTCGCTTGCCGGTGTGGGCCAGCAACTCACTTCCCACCAGGTGGCCATGAATGTCGTTGACCAACTTGAAGCGGTCAAGGTCAAGAAAAGCCAGGCTCAGCGGCAGGCCGACCGGAGCACAGCGCACCAGTTCGCGGCGCAGAACCTCGTAGAGATGGCGCACGTTGAAAAGGCCGGTGGTGTCGTCGGTAATGGTGAGCTGCTGAATGCGCGCTACGTCATGCGCGTTTTCGATGGCGATGGCGGCGTGATCGGCCAGTATGTGCAAAAAGGCGATAGTGTAGTCGGTCAGCTGGTCGGGGCGAGGGTTCAGGATTTCAATGACGCCCTGCACTCCCTTGCGCCCGCGCAGGGGCATGGCGATAACGGAGCGCACATTGCGCGCTTTTACGGGGTTCCCATCGTTCAGGCGTGGATCATTCTCTGCTTCGGGCACGATGAGGGTCTCACCGTGCTGGACTACCCAGCCGGCCGCACCCTCGCCCACCTTGACGCGCAGATCGCGGAGCACCGCTTCTTCTCCGCCCGCGGCCAGGGCGTAGTACAGCTCCTGGCGAGCCTCATCCAGCATCAGCAGTGTCCACATCTCCGCTTCAATGAAGCGTTCCATGTGCACCAGGATGGTGCGCAGGATGGCGTCCAGGTCGAAGCTCGAGGTGAGCGAGCGCGCCAATTGGTGAAAGACGAGCAGGTCGTCGATCGGGATGCGGTTTTCCGTTGTGTTCGCCATGCAGGACCTGTAGCTTGCAGCCTAACTGGAATTGTTTCATAAGGCAGCTTGCAGCCCGGAAGGAATTGCACGCCGGTAACACGAAGCGCAATACAACTTTAGTGGGAAGCGGCCCACAGCGCAGTTTCTTCCTGAGCTGCGGACCAGCGAGGAGCTGCGCAGGTAAGCAGATTCGGCGCATGGCGCAGCGGTTTCTGCTTGCTTTGCGGCACTTTCTATCCGCCGATGTGGACCATGGAACGGGATGGCTTCATGAATTCAGGCTCACCGATGTGATGGCGCGCTTCCTTGCCCTGTACCGTGCGGGCAATATAGCTTCGCAGTTCGGCGTCGTTTTCGCCGGCTCGCATGCGGCCATAAAGGTCGTGCTCGACCTGAGAGAAGAGGCAGGTGCGGATTTTGCCGTCAGAGGTGAGGCGCACACGGCTGCACGCTCCGCAAAACGCCTGGGTGACCGGCGCAATGATGCCGATCTCGCCCTTGCCATCCTCAAAGGTGTAACGGCGAGCCGTCTCGCTGGCTTCGCGGGGCGGCAGCGGGACCAGCGGCAACACGCGGCCGATGCGTTCGACGATTTCGGCTAGCGGTATCACGATTTCCGGCGTCCACAGGCGGCCTTCTTCCAGGGGCATGAACTCGATGAACCGCACCACCACATCTTCCTGGCGGGCAAAGTGGGCAAATGCTTCAATTTCGCCATCGTTGAAGCCGCGCAGAAGAACGCAGTTGATCTTGAGCGGTGTGAGTCCGGCGCCGCGTGCGGCGCGAATTCCGCCGAGCACTTTTTGAAAGCTGCCAGGAACGCGAGTAATGCGCTCAAACGAAGGCTCGTCCACCGCATCCATGCTGACCGTGATGCGGTTGAGCCCGGCAGCCTTGAGGGGCGCGGCGAGTGTGTCGAGCAGATGCCCGTTGGTGGTCATCGCCAGGTCCAGCGGCTGGCCGGAGAGAGTGCGCAGGCGGGCCAGTTGCTGAATGAGTTCGACCAATCCGCGGCGCAGCAAGGGTTCGCCACCGGTGAGCCGGACCTTCTCGATTCCAAGACTTACGAAGAGCTCGATGAGACGCAGGTACTCGCCGATTCCCAGCTCGGGATACTGCGCGCCCATCTCGCCGGTGCGGCAATAGACGCACTTGTAGTTGCAGCGGTCAGTGACGGAGACACGCAGATCGTGGATGACGCGGCCATGGCTATCGGTCAGCCGGGAGGCGGGTGTCACCGAGGAGAGCGCAACTGGGGAAGCAATGCCCATCGGCAACTTCTAGGCTATACCGTTTTGCTGATACGCGCGGGATTGTCTTGTTCCCGAGAGTGCTGTAATGCAGACGTTAGTCGATGCGCGGCGTTCCCCTGCGCAAGAGGATGCCGGTGACGCCCATGACCGCGATAATACCCAAGGCGACGACGAAGTAATAAAACATTGGATGCGTCCAGCCCGGCGAATAGGTCAGATCCTGACCCACCCAGAGGAGCAGAATCATGGCAATCACCGCGAACTGGCCGGCGATGACCAGGAATGTGTGTCCCAGGTCGCGACGCTTGTCGAGCGCCTCGACCTGATCGGGGGTCAGGTTGCGCTCCTCGGGGGGAAGAAGGGAATTTGCCATGCGTATCTCCAGGCGGAACCCGTTCGAGTGACCTCCAGGCCACGGACCGCTTATATCTTTAATTCAATCACATGCCGCCGGATTCGCGCCAGCCGAAGACAGTACTTCTCCTAAGTGAAAAAGAGGCGAACGAGAAACCGGCGGCGCACAACCTAACGGGGTATATACCCGACCGATTGCCCGTAGAGAGGCCGCATGTCTGCGGGCAGTTTGAGTGCCGCAGACACCGCAGTCTCATCCTGTTGCCCATGGAGCGCGTAGAACCAGGCATTCAGCCCTTCAGAAGCCGCAAACAGGTAGACATTCTGGCCGATGAAGCCAACATCCACCTGCGCGAGGGCGTTTTTCGCAGGAGCCACGTAGACGATGGTTACGGCGGCATGAGCGGCTTCTCCCGAGCCGACTTTGGCGCGCACGTCACCGGCCGCGACCGGACGCAGAAGGTTGGCCTCAGCGTCGTAGATGTAGACGCCTTGGGCAAGCACGACGTCGAGTTGCACTTCCTGCCGGTTCATTGCCGAGGGCGCGGTACGGCCCAGCCCTTCCTTCACTTGGCGCGGCCGGTTGACGCCAAACGCGGCCCACAGCAGGTTGGAAAGAGCTTGCGGCGAAAGCGCCTGGTCACGGAAGGCGCGGGTGGTCTTGCGTTCGGCCAGCGCCTGCATGAGAGGTTTGCCGCCGGTAGTCTGCGGCTTGGGCAGCGCAATGGGCTTCAGATCCTGCGCGGAAAGGGAGGGCAGAGCGCAAGCCAAGGCGACGAGCGCGAACAAGGCAGCTCTCCGCGGGCGGAGGGAAGAGGCTGAAACGTGCATGAATACACCTCGAAGGACGCGGCTGTGCACGCCCGCCTCCGGGGTGTGCGGCGAAAGGGGGAAGAGAACATTGCAGGTTGTGCCGGGGACAAAAAGCCGACGCCTCCCGGCACAGCGGGCGATTGCCTTTACTCGGTCAGAAATGCCAGTGTTTGCAGCGTGTTGATCTCAAATGGCTTGCGGCAGCGGACATTGGCGCAGGCCAGCTTGTCGTCACGCCGCACCATGTAGGATTGCGCCTTGGCGAAGCGGGCACGGTCACGCTCGTCTGCGTTGCGAGGCAATTGCGCCCGTTTGCGCCGCACCACCCAGGTCACCTTGTATTCGCCTGACTGCCCGCACTTGGGACAAGTGAGCGTGTGGGTCCGCAACTCCGTTGTCTCGGTAAAAAACTCCCGCTCTTCCATGGCTTCCGATGCTCCACTCGGCGGCGAATGAGTACCGCCGGAACCTCCGGGGTCTTCCCCTCGGGCTCAATCTATTCCATACTCGTCCTTGCCATGACGAAACGCAAGCCAGGTACATTTTCAGCGATCAAAGCTGTGAAGGCCAACGCCCGGGAGCGCGTTGGCCAGCCAAAACCGGTGCGCGTGCTTCAGAGCGAACCCCGCACCGGCCGTCAAGCCAAACACAAACCCCGGCTCGACGAGCTGATCCGCAAGGAGGAATAAACCGTGGCCAAGGCTGTAGGCATCGGCGGAGTGTTTCTGAAGGCGCAAGACCCAGGGGCACTGTCCGCCTGGTACGCCGCGCACCTGGGCATCAGGCAGGCGGATGGAGGATCGCTGGCGTTCGACGGGCCGGAGTCTGCGGGCATGACGGTCTTTGCCCACTTTCCCCAGGACACGAGCTACTTCGGCGAGGGTCCGCAGCAGACGATGGTCAATTTCAGGGTGGACAACCTGGACGAGTTGCTGGTGCAACTGGCCGCGGCTGGCGTGCGTGTAGATCCCCGGCGGGAAGACTACCCCTACGGCCGCTTTGCGTGGATATGGGATCCGGAGGGCAACCGGGTGGAGCTGTGGGAGCCGGTGGCGGAGTAAGGGGAATTTGGTCGTTTACGAGGGGGGATTGAGATTGGGAGATGCTGTGTCTTACAGCGTCTTACCGACTTTCGGGTATGTCTTACCCGTGTAAGACAGAAGTGGGACGCCCGTCTTGCCTGCTGAACTCGGCACCGCCTTTTTGCCCGCTGCCGCTCCCGATGTCTTACCTGAGCATTGCGTGATGAAGAAGGCGCCCTTCGATCCCATCGCTGGGTGAAGGGTCATTTGCCGCTTCCGCTCCCACTCATAGGTTCTGCGGCGAGCGTGTAAGGGCCGGGGAGCAGAGGTCCGGCGGGCGTTTCTTTTGGAAGATCCTTGGCTGCGACGGCGGTTCTTTTGGAATAAATGCGGAACTGTACCACCAGGTCCAGCACGACGGGAACGGGTTTGCCATCTTTGACTGCGGGTTCAAAGCTGGCCTTGCGAATTGCATCGACGGCGTTCTCGTCCAGACCAAAGCCAATCGGTCGCGCCACCACAATCTCTCCCGGTTTGCCATCGGGCCCAATCACGGCGTGATAGAGGGCCATGCCGGCGACACCCGTGGATTGTGCGAATTCATTCGAAGGCGGCTCGAAGGTGGAGAGTAGTTTCGCTGGTTGATCCACGGCGTTCTGGCGGAGGACGCCGGAGTCGCTGGGCAGGTAATCGGTGCGGGCGGCGACGGCGCGATAGTAGAGCTTCCAGAAGTCGGGCATGGAGGCAATCATCCGGGCGTCAAGCCCCTGGGCAAAGACCCGGTCGAGGGCCAGCTTGAGCAGCCGGGTAGCGTGCGCGGGCGAAAAGGTGGTGGTCACGCTTCTGGGATCGGCGGCCTCGGCTTCTGTGGCGGCAGCCACTGCGGCTTTGATCTGGTCGGTATTGTCCGCTTGTCCCTGGGCAGCCGCGGCCTTCGCGAGCCGGTCCAGGGAAGCCTGCATGGCCTTCTTCTTCTTCTTAGGCTTCACGACGAGTTCGCGATCAATGGAGATTTTCAGCATCTTCTTTTTGGGAGTAATCCGCACCTTGTCCGCGGCCTTGGTGGGATCCTCATAGGGCAACGCGCCGAGGAAGTGCAGCCCGTAGCGAATGCCTTCCAGATCCACTTTGCGCTTGGTGAGGCGCACTTTGTTGATTTCGACAAGGCTGAGCGCATAGGAGCCCTGCAGGGAGTGCCCGATGAGCCGGCCGTGCTCGTCGAAGCTGAGCGAATTGTCGAGGTAGCCGCCGCGGATATAGAGCGACTTGCCTACCAGGAGTTGCTTGACCTCGTCCTCCGTGATGCCGCCGCCCTGGGACGGTTCGACTGACGCGAACTGTGTGGGGGCTGGAGCAGCATCGGGTGCGGGAACCGCGCTTGGGCCACCGGCAGGTTGCAGGGAAGTGCCGGCCGGCGCCTGTTGCTGTGCGGGTGCTGCCAGACTGCATAGCAACGCGAGTGCGGCATAGCTCACCAAAGTACGCCGCCGGGCTGGAAGCGCGGGCAGAGACCATAAGTGAAAGCGAAGGGTAGGCATAAGCATTTGGGGATCCTATACCCGCAACTTTAGCAGTGGCGCATTACCGCTGTGAAAGAAATCGGGGCCAAAATTGTTACTGAGGTCTTGGTCCAGCATCAGGACAGCGGTCCAGTCGCCACAGAATCCGGCGGAAAAGGCCGAGGGCGCGGCGGGCGTCGTCGGGGTTCATGCGCAGGCGCCGCAGCAGCAGACGCAAGCTATGGCGGTTGGCTGCCTGCATAGTGCGCGGCGAGTATCCTGCCGTCTTCATCGCCTGCTCGATCAGGCCACCGAGCAGGTCCAATGTTCCGGACGCGGCGGACGGACGGAGGGGATCGGATTCGGCAGTACCAGCAATCGCCGACGCAGCGGGAAGCGCTGATTCAGGCGTGCCACCTTGCGCGGGAACGCCGCGGCAGGCCAGCTCATAGAGGCACACGGCCACGGCCTGTCCCAGGTTCATGGAGGGCTGGTGAGGATCGGTGGGAATCTCAACCAAAAGGTGACAATACGAGAGGTCTTCGCGGGTCAGGCCGCGCTTCTCAGGGCCAAAGACCAAGGCCACGCGGCCGCCGCGTTCGATCTCGTTCTGCAACAGTGGGGCCAAGGCGGGCAGCGCAACAACCCGCTGCTCCGGTTTGCGGGCGGTTAGGGTGCCGGTCCCGGCCACCAACGTGCAGTCAGAGACGGCCTCAGCCAAAGACGCGACCTCTCTCGCGTTTTGCAATAACTCCGGCGCGCCCACGGCTGAACGGGCTTCGCGCCAGTGCGGCGCGTAAGGCGCCACGACCGCCATATGCACGAAGCCAAAGTTGGCCATGGCACGTGCGGCTGCTCCTATGTTGAGCGGGTTGCGCGGGGAAACGAGCACCACGCTGAGGCGGTCGCGTTGGGATTGAGGAAGCAAGGACTCATTGTAGTGCGGCAATAGTCACCAGGGCCTAAGTGTCTTGGTACACTGCCAACACGTAGGGTCCCCGATACGAATTCTCTTCAGCTTGAAGTGGAAGCGCTCTGTGCCACGGCGCGCTGGTGCTACGCGCGGGGCTGGGTTCCGGCCACGAGCGGCAACTTTAGTGTGCGGTCGGACGCACACATTTTGATTACGCCTACGGGACTAGACAGGGGCAAGCTTACGCCAGACGACTTGCTGGAGATCGACTTGCAGGGTCGCGCACACGGGGTTTTGCTGAGCCACCACGGGCTTTATACTTGGGGGCAATCGGTGGCCGAGGCGCGCCGCCACCTGGAGGCCCTCGAATTCCTTTTCGAGGTAGAGGGGCGGCGGCTATTGGGCGGGCAGGCGTAAACGCCGCCTAGCCTGGTGGCTGCGCAGATGCACACCGATGCAGGAGCAACCATGGCTGTTCTTCGCTTTCCCCCCAATGAACAAAACATCACCGGCGAGGCGGAGGTTCGCGCCAAGCTGACCGAGCTGGGCATCGATTATGAGCTCTGGAGCCTCGATCGGGTGGGCGCAGACGCGACCGCCGACGCGGTGCTTGAGGCGTATGCCGCCGAGATCGCCGAGATGAAGCGCCGCGGCGGCTATGTCACCGCAGACGTGATCGACGTGACTCCCGAGACACCGGAGCTGGAAACCATGCTGGCGCGCTTTGACAAGGAGCATACGCACTCCGAAGACGAGGTACGCTTTATTCTCGCCGGCCGCGGCATTTTTTTCCTGCATTTGAATGGGAGGGTTGTCTCCGTTGAAGTCGGACCCGGAGATATGCTCCGTGTGCCTCGCGGAACCACCCATTGGTTCACGCTGTGCGAGGACCGCCGCATCCGCGCCATTCGCTGGTTTCAGGAGACCGCGGGCTGGACTCCGCACTACACCGGTTCGGGAATTGACCACGACCACCAGCCGCTTTGCTTTGGTCCTGCGTATCTCGGGCCGCGCGTGACTACCGGCCTGAACGCATGAGCGGGAAGCGCCTGCGGGTCTACCTGCTCGATGTGGAGGGCACGGTAGCCCCCATTTCTCTGGTACAGGAGCAGTTGTTTCCTTACGCCCGCGCGAATTTTTCAGCATTCTTGCAAACCAATGCCGGAGATCCGGGCGTGGCCGCAGATTTACTGCTTCTGGAAGAGGAAAACAAGGCCGAGAGCGACGTGGGGCGTCCTGAATTCGCCGTTGCCCTAGGCTGGAAGAAGGCTATGAACTACCTTCTATGGCTCATGGATCGAGACCGCAAATCCACTGCGCTCAAGAGCCTGCAAGGAAAGATATGGAAGGCGGGCTTTGAGTCGGGAGAGTTGAAGGGAACCCTTTTTGACGACGTTCTTTCTGCCTTCAGCCGCTGGGCCGCGAATGGCCAAGTGGGCATCTATTCCTCCGGCTCGGTGGCAGCGCAGACGCTGCTCTTTCGCCACTCCATTTTTGGCGATCTTACACCATTGATTGCAGCCTACTTCGACACGCGCACCGGAGCGAAAGGCGAGGTCGCGAGCTATGCAGCCATCGCCGCTACCATGGGGGCCGATCCTGGGGACCAGGTGTTCTTCTCCGATGCAGTGAGGGAACTGGACGCGGCCCGCGAAGCCGGCTGCCGCACGCTCTTGGTGGTGCGGGCGGGAAATGAGCCCGTCGAGGATGCCCGGGGTCATCGAACAATCCATTCATTCAAAGGTATTTAAAGGTGAATCGCTGACGCCGTGATTGGTTTGTGGCATATTGCACCGTGCTCGAAACCATGGCACATTTCAGGGGGTTGTTTTAACCTCGGAGAATGCTTTGGGTCAATCCAGCCGCGACAGCTTTCAATGAGATTCGAACCGCACCGCTGGTGCGCTTTTCAGTGCTCGCGCTGAGCTCGATCTTCTTCCTGGTTGACCCCTTCGCCGCGATTCCATCGTTTCTGGCTATCACAGAGGGTGCGGAGCTCAAGCGCCGCAAACGTATGGCGCGCAAAGCGGCTCTCACGTGCTTCATCGTGTTAACCAGCTTTGCGCTGGGCGGACAACTCATTTTCAGGATGTTCGGTATCACTCTGCCAGCGTTTGAAGTGGCCGGGGGACTGATTCTGCTGCTGATAGGGCTGGATATGCTCGAAGCCAAGCGCTCTCCGACCCAGGAGGCCCTCGGCGACACCGAGGAGGCCGCAGCCAAGGAGGATGCGGGAATCGTGCCACTGGGCATTCCCATGCTGGCTGGCCCAGGTGCCATTTCCTCGGTGATGGTGCTGGTGGGGCAGGTGCCAGTCCTGTGGCACTGGGAGATGGGCGCGGTGCTAGCTTCGATTGCGCTTACCAGTTTGGCGAGTTATTGGGTGTTGGCCGGGGCGATGCGGGTACGGCGAGTGCTGGGCGAAACTGGGATCCGCATCCTGGTGCGCATCATGGGACTGCTTCTGGTAGCCTTGGCCATGCAGTTCTTTGTGAATGGGCTCACCGACCTGGGACTGATTTCCAGGCAGTGATTTAGTTTCCCACAGAGACAGGGGGCTTTCCACAGGCTGTGAGCTTGTAATCCGTCGGCCCTGTTGCTATTCTCGGGAAGTCGCAATTGGCCGATGGCAGCAAGATGCATCGCCGGTTGCAATTGAGAGAGGCATATGCTACTCTCAGAGAGTTGCAGATGAGCAGTGGAGCCTCCCGGTGGCCGTGTGGCCTGCCCCGTCTGAGGGAAGTGGGAAGCTGGTTCGTTGGGTCAGGTGAGGCAAGCGCCCCTGAACCCCTGTAGGGAATCCCACAGAGAACAAGCCATTGCATGACCCGGGAGAGATTCTCCCGCGAGCCCTATCGGCTCGAGCATGGATTGCTGGCCGCTCTTTGATATTTTGCGCTGCGCGATGTGTCGAACGGCATCTTGCCGCTTGGCTGATCGAAAGCTGCAGACGAGGAACAACCGTCCACAATGAGTTGGAGCGGCTTCGGGCAGACCTACGATTGACCTTGACAAGGAGATGGATTTTCGATAACTTTAAAAAGTTCGCGCAAAAACGCCGATAGATGCGGTCAAACGCAAAATCGGCAGCGCAATAAGTTCGAGGACGCCCGGGTGTAACAGCTTGGGCCTCGATCCAAACGGCACCGCTCAGGCGGAAGGTCGTAAGGATCTTTGACAATAAGGTTGAACATGCCAGTCGTGAGAAACGATCAAGTTTGGCTTGATCATTCTCACAAGTAAGGCGCCGCACGTTTTCGAGCGTGTTGGCGCATGCTGAACCTAATCGACCTCCGTCGGCTAGGGGAAGCAATCAGGTTTCAAACGAGAGTTTGATCCTGGATCAGAATCAACGCTGGCGGCGTGCCTAACACATGCAAGTCGAACGAGAAAGTGGTAGCAATACCATGAGTAAAGTGGCGCACGGGTGAGTAACACGTGACTAACCTACCCTGGAGTGGGGGATAACTGAGGGAAACCTTAGCTAATACCGCATAACACCTACG
>PLSM01000003.1 GCA_003165075.1 Acidobacteriaceae bacterium
CGGTAGCGCTACCAAAAACATTTCCTAGAGCATCCAAAATAATCCGCAAATCACACAAAAACAATAGACTTAGCATCCTATGTGATCCCGTAGGATGCATTTCTGTCCCTTGACATCCGGTGGCAAGTAGGGGCAACATTGGGGGCAGGTGAGTAATTCACCGTAAGGAGTTGCCCCATGCCACTGACCGATGTTGTAATCCGCAGCGCCAAGCCAACAACGAAAGCCCTCAAACTCTACGACAGCGGTGGGCTCTATTTGGAGGTTTCACCATCAGGCGGCAAATGGTGGCGGCTGAAATACCGCTTCAACGGCAAAGAAAACAGGATTTCCCTCGGCATATACCCCGAAACGACCCTGAAGGCTGCGCGTGATCGCCGGGACACAGAGCGGAAGCTACTGGCAGAAGGTATCGACCCCAGCAAGAACCGCAAAACGGAAAAGTCCGCCCAAGCCAGCCGAGCTGCAAACAGTTTCGAGCAAATAGCGCGGGAATGGTTCGCCAAGTTCTCCCCAAGCTGGGCACCGGCCCACGCCGCAAGAAAGATTCGGCTCTTCGAGCGGGACATTTTCCCATGGATTGGCCAACAGCCAATCGCCGAAATCACCGCATCGGAATTGCTCAGTGTCTTGCACCGAATTGAGAAGCGGGGAGTATCAGAGACGGAACGCCGTGCTCTTGTCTCTTGCGGGCAGGTATTCCGCTATGCTGTCGCCTCGGGACGTGCTGAGCGTGATCCGTCCGGCGATCTTCGGGGTGCCCTCCCGCCGGTAAAGGGTGAGCACTTTGCCGCAGTCACGGAACCGGGTAGCCTTGCCACTATCCTGCGAGCGTTTGAGGGCTACAACGGGACGCTTCCCGTGCGGTGTGCCCTGCGCCTCATGCCTTTGTTATTTGTGCGGCCCGGTGAACTGCGCAAGGCTGAATGGTCACAAATCGACTTGGATGCAGCCGAGTGGCGCTACATGGTGACCAAAACCCAGACTGAGCATATTGTGCCCCTATCGCGGCAAGCCCTGTCGATCCTGCACGAACTATATCCCTTGACGGGCAATGGACATTTTGTATTTCCGAGCGCCAGGAGCAACACACGGCCCATGAGCGACAATGCGATTCTTGTCGCGATGCGGACAATGGAGATTGCCAAGGATATAACGACCGGCCATGGCTTTCGTGCCACGGCCAGGACCATTCTGGATGAAGTGCTCGGCGTCAGGACCGATTTGATAGAACACCAATTGGCCCACCGGGTGAAAGATCCAAACGGGAGGGCTTACAATCGGACTGCGTTCCTGCCGGAGCGCCGGGAAATGATGCAACAATGGTCAGACTATCTTGACCAACTGAAATCAGGGAAGGTACTGGAGTTCCGGTCAGTAGCTTGACGGCATATGTTAGCGGCCTGAACCAGCTTTGGCGGCGACGGACTTCCTTTTGCTAACCTCCGCTTCGATTCTTTGCATGTGTTCCGTTACCCATCTCCGGGTAATGGGCTTGTATGGGCTTTTACGCTCTGATTTTTTCCCCGAATTCACTTTTATTTCCGAGGTTCGACAATTTACTTGCTTCGCTATCCACACCTCTCGCGATCCGCAATTTGGCGTCCACTTTTCCCACACCTCGGCGGCGAAGCGTTCCAAGGCACTATGACGCCCTTTGCTTGTGGATTCCATGCGCTTCGCTGAGGCTCGCTTCCTGCATTCAGATCTAGAACAGTAAGTTCCTAGCTTGATTATTTTTCTTGGTTCTCTCGCCAGAACGAAATACCTTCCGCACTCATCGCACCTAAAAAGCCGCTGGGGACACCTTGTTTCAAGCAGTAACGTAAACTGCGAAATTGCTTTGTCTCTTGCGTGCTGCTGTGGGTCTATGGACTGCGAAAGCATGGTCCCCCAGGATGAGTGACCTACGGGACCCATCGGCGCAATGGCGAATCGACCGTCACCATTGAGGACAACCAGCGGCGGGTTTCTGTCTCGAAATTCCAAGAGCGTCTTGGCAATTGGCTTCGGGAAATCATTTGAACACCATTGAACATTTCGAGACCAAGGCTGCTCTCCGAACTGTTTCAGTTGAAGCCTGCCGCTCTCGATCCATTGATTCACAAGTTCTCGCAGAGTGCTCAAGAACTCTTTCCCCGCTGCGTCTCTTATCTCTTGCGGTGCGCTCGGACAGCCGGGCATAGGCTCTGGAATTCCGGCCAGAACCCCCAAAGTGCCTTTGCGCCACTGTTCATTGAGGGTGATTGCAAGATATTCGGGATACTCCCGCTTCCCTCGTTTCGACCAAGGTTCATAGCTCTGCACGGATCAACCCCGTCCAAAATAACTACTTGCATTTAGTAATAGCAGAGTGCAAAACAAAGAGCAACATACGATATGAATTCCGGGGTAGTTTTAAGAAGTTCGTTGCGATTTGTTTCGATACAACAACAGTCCATTGGAGGCCACTATGCCCGTTTCCGTTCGTGATGAGAAGTTCAAAATCATTCGGCTACCCGCCGTCAAAGAAAAAACCGGCTGGAAGAGAAGCTCAATCTATCGCATGGTGGAGTTAGGCCGATTTCCCAAGCCCATTTCCCTTGGTGCGCGTGCTGTCGGGTGGGTTGAAGATGAAGTTGACCAGTGGATTGCCAGCCGGATCGCCGCGAGTCGGGGCGGTGCGCAATGACCGCCGTTGTGCCTGTGCTTCCACCGGAGATCGCCGCCGCCGCTGGTCGTGGATGGCACATTCTGCCGGTTCAAACGCGTGGAAAGCTGCCGCTGGTAAATGGCTGGCCGGAAGATGCTACCAGCGACATTGCACGGCTTGAGGCGTGGCAGCACCAGTACCCGGCTTGCAATTGGGGACTGGCAACGGGCGCGGCTTCCGGGCTGGTGGTGATTGACGTTGACGGCGCGGAAGGCCGCGCATCATTGGCGAACCTGGAGCGGCAAGGGTTCACGCTGCCCGCAACTATCACAGTGACCACGGGGCGCACGGATGGAGGCGAGCATTGCTACTTCCGCCCGCCATCCGGGGTTGATATTCGGAATGACCAGAGCGGCAAGATCGGCGCGCACGTTGACATGAGGGGCACAGGCGGCTTTGTAGTTTGCCCGCCGTCCATTCATGCCAGCGGGAGACAGTATCGCTTCATTGACCTATCCGCGCCGGTTGCGGAGTTGCCCGGTTGGGTAATCGAGCGGCTCACAGTGCGCCCGCCAATGCCTACCGCACCAGCGCAGGCAAGCCCGCAAGCCGTGGGGAAGGGGAGCAGGACAAATACGCTGGTTTCTTTGGCAGGGACCATGCAACGGCGCGGGATGAGCCTGGAGGCAATCACAGCGGCTTTGCTTGCGGAGAATGCGGCGAAGTGTAACCCGCCCTTGCCGGAAGAGAAAGTGAAAAGCATTGCGGCGGACATTGTGAAACGGTATCCAGCCGGGGAGCCTGATATGCCACTGTTAGACGAATGGCCAGAGCCGGAACCTTTGTCGGAATCTCTGCCCGATGTAGCGCAGTTTGATCTGGAGTTAATGCCGGAGTCTTTCCGTCCGCTTGTGAAGGATGTGGCAGAGCGGATGCAGGTTCCATTGGACTTCCCCGCTGTGGCCGCGATTGCCACGCTTGCCGGAGTTACCAACCGGCGGGCCATGATTCAACCAAAGCGGAATGACCATACATGGACGGTCGTACCGAACCTATGGGGCGGTATCGTAGCACCGCCTGGAATGCTCAAGTCTCCTGTGCTTACGTGCATGACGCAACCGGCGCGGGTAATCGAGAGCGAATGGCGCAAAGCGCATGAAGACGAAGAGCAGGTTTACCTGAGTGAGTTGGAATCGCAAAAACTGGAGATTGCGGCATGGGAGCAAGAATACAAAAAAGCGGCGAAGAAAAAAGACAGTAAGGAACGTCCTGCAAAGCCTGAATCCACTCTTGCACAGCCCACGCTTCGCCGCCTTGTCACCAGCGACGCAACCTTTGAGAGTCTGCATCATGTTCTTTCGGAAAATCCTGCCGGATTATTCGTGATCCGGGATGAGTTGACCGGATGGCTGGCCGGACTGGAGAGACAGGGCCGCGAACAGGAAAGAGCATTCTTTCTGGAATGCTGGAATGGAGATGCAGCCTTCACCGTTGACCGGATAGGGCGCGGTAGCGTTCATGTTCCCCATGCCTGTATCTCGCTGTTTGGCGGAATCCAGCCCGCTCGCTTGCGGGATTATCTGGCCGATGCCATGCGGGATGGGCCGTCAAATGATGGATTGGTGCAACGCTTTCAACTCATGGTGTGGCCGGATATACCACCAGCATGGCGCTACGTTGACCGTCAGCCCGATACAAACGCTCTGGAGTGTGCCGGACAGGTTTACCGCCGCATGGCCGCGCTGGAAGCCGCAGACTCGATCCGCCTGCAATTTGACGATGAGGCTCAGGCGTTATTCGAGCAATGGTTGACCGATCTTGAGCAGCGCATCCGGGGCGAAGAAATTGCACCAGTCATGCAAGCGCATCTTTCCAAGTATCGCAGTCTAATGCCTTCCCTTGCCCTGCTGTTCGCTCTTGCCGATGGGCGTACAGATTGTGTTCCGATCTCTCAGACGCGGCTTGCCTGTGACTGGTGCGAATATCTGGAGACTCATGCAAACCGCGTGTACTCTGCACAGGCGCGGCCAGAGCAACACGCGGCAATCGCTTTGAGCAAGCGACTGGCAAAGGGATGGAAGCGGGAAGAGGGGTTTTTCACCGTGCGGGACGTGTACCGAAGCGGATGGACCGCGCTTGATTCACCGGACGCGGCGCGGGGCGCATTGTTGGTACTCGAAGAATACGGCTGGGTAAGACGTGAGACTGACGCACAGACTCTCGGACGGCCTAGCGAAACCTATCGCCTCAGTCCGAGGATAGAGGGAACCCATGCTGGCAAGTAGACGGTGGAGAGACTGGAATCCGCCTGCTAACTTTCAGAAATGCTCAGAGCATGAACTGACAAAACCGACAGAATCCGTCCCCTCATCCATTTTGTCAGTTCTGTCAGTTCCATCTCTACTCGTTTCAGAAACAATCGCACCACAGGCCAGCCATCCTCAGCATGATCCGGCTATGTGGCGGGAACCGTTCGCCCGATGGTTGAATTGCGCTTGCGTGCGTTCCCTGCGATGCTTTGGCGGCGTGGCCTGCCTGCATATTGCTTTCTGCGAGTGGGTAGCAAAGCGCGGCGGGATTCCCTGCAATCGGGAGACCTTCGAGCGGCTGCTGACAGAGTTGGGCTTCCTGGTTGGCGAAGTCTCCGGCGTGGTGCTCGTCTCCGGCCTGACGTTCCGAGAAGATTTTGAGTTGTACAAGTGACCGGCACTGCCCGCCGCTGTCTCGCTCCTGATGTAAAACATGAGAAGGCCGCTCTTGTTGCCATGTGGCGCTCGTCGATCCTTCCCGGATGCTCGAATGAAAGTATCGCAGGCATGGCGCAAGCATTCAGGGGATGCTTACGATGGACGCAAGCAACGATAAAAAAACAGATGCAATCCGTGCATCAGACAGTCTATTTGCCGAGCAAGGCATGGACGAGATCAGCATCAGCATCAGCTTGGCGGACCTTTGTCCGCCGTTCCAAGATGATCCCGTACACCCCACCCTGGTTATACAAAACGGTCAAGAGGTTGAGTTTCATTGATCCTCGAACGCAGTGCGAACAGTCTTCGATCATCTTCGAACGCTGTCCGATGTCGTTCGAACTCCGTTCGATCTCAGCAGATCGCGTCACCGTCGCTAAGCCGTCAGGCTTAGGGATGGTGTCTTGCTCCCAACACGCCGCCGGATGCGCCGCTGAACCCCGAAAGCGCCCCGCCGCTGTACGCTTCATTGCCGGACCTCGCCGCGCCGTGGCCTGTTACGGCCGCCGCGAATCCCTTGCCGACCTCCTTTTCTCTCTCCCCCTCACGGTTAGGTTTTCAGTCACAGAGCGAAACGATATTGCTCCCGATACAGGAAAGAAGTGTTGCACGAGTGCGAAGAGGTCCGTTGGCAGTTATGTCTGGACTCCGAACGGAGTCGTTCCTCGTTTACGAAGAAGTTCCGTTGTCGTTTACGAATCGACTTGTTGCAGCAATCCTTCTGTTTGGCGATCATTTGGAGTCGTCTCCATTTCGGATTACGGTTCTGAGTATTGCGGAAATCGCGGCAAGAGTCACATTGAGTTCACGCCTGAGTTCGTCCGCATGTAGATGTCCCGTTATTAGCATGAGCAGAAGCTTTTGAAGGCAGCATAGGCTGCTTATGTGCGCGACAGTCCCTTCGCTCACTCTCGAACGTAGTCGCTTATTGAACGAACATCTTCGAATGTATACGCCGAGGTCAGTCCGGTTATTTGCGCGCACCGTCAGCATTTCTATAGGGTCTCGGGGCGTTGCCCTGAGCAAGATGCGCAGCCATTTCTCCGAGTAGCCTTCGGCGGATTGGAGAAATGGTGGTGGGT
>PLSM01000138.1 GCA_003165075.1 Acidobacteriaceae bacterium
CGGACTTATTCAGAGCATCCTTAGACCTGGCCCAATGCTAATATCGGCACTTTACTCACTAGTCGATAAGTAAGGCGACAATCTTGCAGTAATCGAAGCAGCGATTTCGTATCATGAGGTAAGCAGCGAGATGGGCGCAGTTTCGATCACGGGACGTTAGAATCGATACGGTTGATGGCGGTGGAGCGAGTTCGAGAAGGGGAACGCGGCTCTTCCGTGATCTCTTCCTACGGATTCAACCGCACTACGATCTACAAATGGCTCACTGTGGCCTCCAGGCCGGGCAAGGGGTTGAAGGCTTTGCGTTCACGGCCAGCGACTGGTCGCCCGCGCCCGTTGACGCCGCGCCAGGAAAGCGAGCGTTTGCCTCGGTCAACGGCAAAGATCCACGCCAGTATGGTTTGGATTTCGGACTGTGGACGCGGGCCATGATCGCCAGCTTGATCGAGCAGAAGTTTGCCGTGCAACTCGGTCTTATGGCGGTTGGCGAACTGCTTGCCAAACTGGGACTCACCCCGCAGAAGCCGCTTGAACGTGCTTATCAGCGCAATCCTGAAGCCATCGATAAATGGAAGCGCGAAACGTACCCATCCATAGCCAACGCGGCGAAAGCTCAAGGTGGCGAAGTTTATTCCTGGGATGAATCGGGCTTTCGCGCCGACACCGTGCATGGCAAGACATGGGGCAAGAAGGGCGAGACTCCGGTGATTGTGCGGCCCGGTCAGCGGCAATCGATCAGTGCTGCATCTGCGGTCAACGCGAAGGGCGCCTTCTGGTATTCGACATATCAGGGCGGGCTCAAGGTGCCGCTGTTCGTCCAGTTGCTCAAGCAAATGATGCGCCATCGCACGAAGCCCGTGCATCTGGTGGTGGATGGACTGCCCGCCCACAAGACCAGGCTGGTCAAGGAGTATGCGACCTCGACCGAAGGGCATCTGACTCTGCATTTTCTGCCCGGCTACGTACCGGAACTGAATCCGGATGAACTGGTCTGGAGCCATGTAAAACGGACAGGAGTTTCCAGAACTCCGCTACGCAAGGGCGAAAAACTCTGCGAGAAGATCGACATGCAGTTGGCCCCGATCAAGAAAATGCCCGGTCTGGTCAGAGCTTTTTTTAAAACCCCAAGTGTCGCCTATATTATCGACTAGTGAGTAATCCGCAGTAACAGGCCCAAAAGCGAGGTAGAACCAACAATACCCGCGGCTCACAACCCTAACGGCAAATACCGCTTCATCAGTTCGCGATGCCGGACCTTTTGGATTTCAGCTACTCCACCACGGACTGTTAACAGAATCGGAAACAATGAACAATTCTTCTTAGTGAGCTATTTCGATTGAATGGCCGGCGGCACGGGAAGAATCGGGCTCTCAATCACTTCATTCAGCGGCTGCAGAGGATCTCCCGCATGGGTAATGGCATTGAAGTGCCGCATCTTCTCATGCACCCCTCGCCAGTATTGATATTCGGCATCCCATCGCCCCAGGGCCGAAGCGAGACGGTATGACGTATACTCTTGCAGCCACTCCGCACGGTACGCTGTCTTCAAGTCCGTGATCCGGTCCATTAGATCCGTAACACCCGAGTGGTCATAGTGAGTCACTTGCGATTCCCACTCATTCCACCAACGTTCCGCGTTCGGCCGCACACCGCCGACCTTGTCCCAGATAGCCGTCAGATCCAGTGGCGTCTGGAACTTCTCGCCGGCATAATCAAGCAGTTCACTGCCAATCAGCAGACTATCCACTGTCTCATGGTCTGCACCCAGGCTCATGGCATGAATGAGCGCAGTCTCAGCCTGTTCCGCATGCATCCGAGCTTGGTGCAAGTCTTCCTGGTGGGCAGCCAGCTCCTGATAATAGGGCGGAGAGAATGGGTCTTCCCACAGCGCGAACATGGACTGTGCTCCGATCGCCTTTTGTATGTCCGATTCAGCGGCAGACATATTGAAAAGTGCCGAAGCAATATCCGGAGCAATCGCAGCTGAGTACATCTGCCGCGCATAATCCGAGAAGAAATCAGCTCGATCCATAGGGACGGACTGCCATGGTGCCGCCGCCCCATACGCCATGCTTGGGAGCGACATGCGCAGCAGAAGTTGGGCATCGTCAGACCACACTGAGTCAATCAGGCCGAGAGCGCCGGAGTGTCTCCCCGCTGCCAGGAACGTATCGATGTTTTCATACGCTGTATCATCATCGGGAGTAATCTGATCGTAGCTTTTCACTCCTGGCTGCACGACATATGGAACATTGTGCGCGAGCAAGGGAGCAAGCCGGCGCTTATAAGTAGGGTCTTCAGAGGTCGAATGCCAAGCGACAGCAATTAGCCCCGAAGGAAGCCTGGAGATGATGTCGGGGTATTTCCCCAACATGTCGCTGTAGGCCATTACGTGCTTCCCATACTTTTGAAATAGGATCGACACGGCCGCGAGCTGTTTCACAAATAATGCCGTAGGGTCAGTGGCCGCACCGGATTCATGCGTAGCCGCATCGATTTGGAATATCTCATCGAAACCGATGCTGACAAATGGGCTGGGAAACAAATCTGCAAATTGGCTCGCCCAATCTGACAGCAAAGGCATCGCCTTAGGATTGTGCGGGTCAAACTCAGTCCCGTGTGGCTCATCCGAGATGTCGGAATATCGCTCTATCCTGAATAGATCGTGCTGGTGACCATACAAATCGAGAGCCGGAATGACATCAATATGCCGCTCACGGCCGTAGACCACGATCCGCCGCACTTCGTCTTTCGACAGCCGTCCCTCCGGGTTCAGTAGCGGAAAACCCGATAACTCAATGCTGTCTTCGTTGTAAATGTAGTATTGGTTCGCCTTCCATCGCGAGAGGAAGTCAATCTGGCGCTTAATCTCATTTTCCGTTGGCAACGGGCCGTGGCTGATGTCCACCATCGTTCCTCGGTACGCCAGCGATGGCCAATCATGGATCTCTACGATTGGAAGCACCGCCCGTGCCCCTTCACCTTCGACTAGTTGCCGCAACGTCTGCACGCCGTAAAATATCCCCGCCGACGAGCGCGCGTGGATCCTGATTCCCTGATCCGTCACCGTCAGATCATAAGCCTCTCGGGACTCGGTCCCCGGTTCTTCTCCCGGCTGCGCCAGGGGCTCATCCCGCGAGCCGGCACGGTCTAGAACAATCTCCAACTCCCCGCTCTGCTCGTTGCCATATGAACTGATCGGCACGGCCAGCCCCGTGCGCTCGCGCATCCACCATCGCAACTCCTCTGCGGAAAAGCGGTCCTCCGTGGTAGTGGGAGACGAAAACGTGATTCTCAACGCTCCTAAAGGAATGTTGCCGGAACCATACCGAACCTGCTGCGGCCTCGGCAAGAGCGGACTGTGCTGCGCATAATCCGCGCGGTACGCTACCACGCTCACCAGTAACACGATCCATGTTTTCCCACTCATGAAGACTCCTTCAGCGGACCCACTTCAATATGGAATCATCCATGCGCATTCAGAGCAGTTGAAGATCGTAATTTCCAGACGGCATTCACCCCAATTACGACACCGAAAGCAAGTATTAACCTGTGCACAGAGCGGCTTCTGGATGCACGTGAAACAACGTTGGTTCCTGCGGGCTAAGGCACGCGAGTTCCATCCAGGATACGATGCTACGATTGCTCGCAGGTGACGTCAACACACAATGACTCCTGTTGAAAAACAGTGTTCATTCTGCTGAACAGTTGTTATCAAGACGGCGTTCAACCACTGCGCCTACAGGAATGCAAGAAAGTCTCCGGCGACACAGGCTGAGACGCAAGGAAGCTCGCAGGGGCGGCCGCGGATACGAACAGCCGTGACTTCTTCATATTGCTGACTACTGCCGGTCGTGACTGGTGGAGATGAAGCCTGCGCGGAGTGCCTTGAGCGCAGCCGAAGCCGATCCTACCCCCTTTGACTTGCAAAAAAGGCTGGCGCAACAGGACATCTCGACCAGGGGCGGCGCTGCATGTATGCACCGAAGACAAGAATGCTCAAGCACGGAAATAAATGTCCAATAGGCTGCACGCATTGTCCACAGCCAGGCGGTATGTTCTTGCTTTTCTGCAGTAAGCATTGTAGTTACGACATATGTTGACCGCTGCGGCGTGAGCTTCATTACGTTCCGGAAAACCGCACAAGGTTTCAGAATCACCGGCCAAGTTTCACCGCAGCAGAAAAGTTGGAGAATGTGGCGTTTCACATAAACTCGACCAAGGACTGCATCAGCAGAGGAGTCGCTGTTTCTTTCTTGCTGTTGTCATGTGCTGTTGCGATCGCCCAAGTATCGCGCACTCCTGCTGCCGCCGCTTCGCCTGCCAATCGCATCAAACCTTACCGGGTTTTGCTCATCGTCGAACATGGGAGCGATCCTTACGGCATTGTGGTTCATAGCGAAACCGACAAATTTCAACCTGTCGCGGCGCTCTTGAAAGCGTGGTCGGTTCCCTTCGACATTTTGCGATTGGATCAACAGAATCTCGATGCCACTTATCTGTTTGGTCGCTCAGGAGAGATTCGTTATGGCGCTGTTGTATGGCTCGCCGACCTTTCCACTTACGGCGATCAGGACCTCGCCTCTCTGGGCGAAGCGTTGCGTGCCGGAACGGGCCTGATCGTAGTCAATTCCCGGATCGCTGATCCGACACTGAGTACGTTGCTAGGCCTGAAATTCAAGCAGTTCTATACGTCAACGGACGATTTCCGCCCCACTCAGGATCACTATATCGTGCGTGACCTTGCAGGAAACAAGAATGACCAACTCTCGCAGATTCGTGACTTTTCAGTTCGCTTGTGGGTCCAGCCAACGAGCGCGGAAGTCCTGCTCGATCAAAACCAGCACCCGGTCCTGACAGTGAATCAAGTTGCACCCGGAGTTTCCGCGGTATGGCTGGGAGCACCAACCGTACCGGCATTATGCAGTTCGACTCTTTGGAGAAATCTCTTCTTTCGTTCGTTGGTTTGGAGCCTAGGCTATGCAGTCGTGCCTAATGTGGACTATTCCCATAGTGTCATTCTCGAACTCGACGACTGGGGCACTGCCGACAAGGGTTTTCTCTCCTACTGGCGCTATCTTGAGCCGAGTGAGGAGACCATTCAACACAATCTCATTGAGCCATTGAGAAAACATCATGCTGTCGCAAGCGCCATGGTCGATACGGGATACGTTGACCGGCAATCGAAACGCGTGGTGTCGCCCTGGACTCAGAAGTTCACTGATAGGTATGGACTTCATCAGGACTATGCCTCCACCCGAAAAGGTCTTGAAGATGGTGTTGCTGAAGGTGTATTGGACATCGAGAGCCACGGATGGACGCATATGCAGCCTGACTTAAAATCGCCTCCTGGGCCGTGGTGGACGGCCGACCTGGCAGGAGACGGTTCGGTGGACGGCTGGTATGCCGAATTTCAGGACCGGCTACGCGATGTGGACGTTCCGGCAGTCGCGCAACTTTATCATATAAAGCGTTCATTGACGGAATTGAAGCAAGATTTTGGAGTGGAACCACTGGAGTTAAAGCCCGGCGGCGACGCATGGTCGAAATCACAATTCAATAACACCGCGGCGCTGGCGGCGCGCGTTGGCCTCGGTCTCTTTCACGGCGATACATCTACCTACTATCTCGACTCCGAAATTGTTTTGGATATGGCGAACGTCGTCTATCAAGACGATACCGGCTACGATATCCTTGATAATTTCCATCCCGAACGATGGCCAAATCATCCAGATGGGCCTGTAATTGTTGGCTTTCATGACAGGGATACCGCTCTGGATCCTAATTTCATTGAGCAACTTTTCGCCGCTTTACCAGCCGATGATCACACTTTGGGAACAAACCAATACATAGGTATTCTTCACACACAGATCAACTCCACGGCCGACGATAATGGCTTGCAACTGACCTTTGCACTGGATCAACGCAACAGTGTCTACTTCGCAAAACATTCTTCCTCATGGCAACTGTGGCTTTCCGATCCGCTAAGAGAACAATTGGAATCTTCGCATCTGATGCTTTCCATAGACGACAAACCTATGAAGATACGCACGGCAGATTTCGATCAGGAGACCATTACCATCGATCTTCCTCCTGGACTGGGGAATCATACTTGGAAATTGAAGACATTGAAGAACGTAACCGAGCCATGAAAGGGCCCCACATGAAGGCGAATAGTGCTCCGGAGACAGGGAAAAGCGCGGTGGATCTGGAAGGGGATGAGAGTGTCCTGATTTCGCCTGTTCGCACAAACCGCGAGCGATTGGTTTCGCTTGACGCTTTCCGCGGGTTCACAATGTTCTGGATCGTCGGCGGCGGCATGTTGATGGTTGGCCTGGCCGCGTGTGGTCACAATCTCATCATTGACGCAATCGTCGGGCAACTAGAACATAGCCAGTGGACGGGGCTGCACTTTTACGATTGCATCTGGCCAAGCTTCATGTTGATGGTCGGGGTCTCGATACCGCTCTCGCTCGCCAAGCGATCTCTTACCGAGAGTTACCGCCAGCAGTTGGCTCATGCCGTCCAGCGCACCATAGTTCTGTTCTTACTAGGATCAGTGCGGGAATCTATATCACTCGGTTCGCCATATTTGGTTGAATTAAGCAGTGCGCTTCAGCCGATCGCAATTGCATCTTTTGTCGCATTTTTGGTAGCAAGGAAATCGTGGCGCTTTCAAGCTTCGCTCGCGGGAATCATCCTGACCGTCAACGCGCTCGTACTGGCATTCGTGCCCGCCCCCGGAATCCCGGCAGGTTCATACGCCTTCAATCACAACCTGGTGCATTCCGTTGATATTGCGCTGCTGGGGCAACATCACTGGGATATTTGGCCGTACCGGAATGAAGGATGGGGAACTGTTTTAGTTATAATTCCTGCAATTGCGACCACACTAATCGGCCTGCTCATCGGAAAACTCCTGATGACCTCGCGTTCTATGAGGAGTAAGGCAGCGATTATCTGCGGCATGGGAGTGGGATTCCTGATTGCCGGATTTGCGCTGGGCCCGGTTATTCCGATCGAAATGAAGTTGTGGACGACATCCTACGGCCTTGCAAGTGCCGGCGTGGCTTGCCTTGAATTCGCGTTCTTCTTTTGGCTCGTCGACATTGCTCACTTTCGGAAGTGGAGCATTATTGTTGTCCCGTTCGGCATGAATGCTGTCTTCATCTATATGCTGGTCAGCCTGGTGTCGATCAATGCGGGAACTGATATCTTCACGCGTCCCATTGCAGCGCATCTGGGCAGTGCTGGTCTTCTCTTTCAGGCGAGCGCTGTGCTAGCCGTGGAATGGCTTATCCTGTATTGGATGATGGAGCGAAAGATTTTCATCAAGGCATAGACTCCTAACACTCGAACCCGGCACTGACCTATGTCATAAGAACTCAGACTCTCAGTTATGATTTCCGCGGCCTTTCTGTTGCGCGTCGCGATCATTGCAAGTCTGCTGCCAAGGAAAGGGCGGGGGTCGAAATCAGGCGCAGACGAGATTCACTGGACTGTCACCGCTCTAACATCAATGAACTTCGACTGACAAGGTACGCCGCACCACTAGTCACCGAAACCGATGCGTCGCTCGTCTCCTGGTACAGATGACCAGGTTCCTCCAGCATGCCTGAAGTCAGATGCTCTTTACCACTTTTCGATCGGTGAGTACCTGCAACCCATCGACAGAACTTCACCTCCTTCTGAGAGGTGAAGCTCAGGATCGATACTGAAGGCGAAGTCGGTGCGGGAGCACTACTGTAGCCACTGGCAATCTTCTATTCGGAAAGGCGCAGCATGACCACACCGCCCGGCGGGACCACAACTGTATACGAGCCTTGCAGTATGCCGAGATCTTTATGGGCCCATAAGTCCCGAGCATGAACGGGACCGGTGAAGCCCGCATCTTCCAGTTGGAGCGTTATGGGAATGGCCTGATCATCGAGGACGTAGTTGAAGATCGCTACGGCCTTGGCTCCGCCACTCAGAGGTTTCATCCAGATTTGAAGCGGCGCGATCCTTTTTCCCTGGACTCCCAGGTTGTCCTGATCGACTGCGATCACTTCCCTGTTCATCAAAATGCTTTTGGTAGTGTCGCTCATATTGCTCAGATCGTTGCCCGCAAGCAGCGGCGCGGCCAGTATCGCCCACAAGCTCATCTGTGTACGATATTGGTCAGGGGTCATGCCCCCATTGCCGATCTCCAGCATGTCCGGATCGTTCCAATGACCCGGCCCGGCATATTGTTCCAGCCCCGCCTGAGAAAAGCCAATCAGCGACATGCTGCGATAGTCGTCACGAATGTCGTCCGTGGTGCGCCAGAGATTCCCACCCACCTTTTGCCCCCATTTCCAAACGGAACCAATACCATATTGGCAAAGGCTGAAAACGATCGGCCGATGAGTATTCAAAAGCGCCTGGTGCATCTTCTCGTAGGCCTGTTGCATCGTTGCGACGGCCTTCTCCTGTTGACTCTCGGACACAGGCTTCTCAGGGTGGTCGAGGTCCCACATCTGCATGATAGATTCATAGCTGCATAAATCGTATTTGAGAAAGTCAACGCCCCACATAGCATAGGTATCCGCATCCTGCTGTTCATGACCATAGCTGCCTTCGTACTCCCCGCATGTTTTCGGCCCCGGAGAGGAATAAATCCCGAACTTCAATCCTCTCGAATGCACATAATCGGCCAGCGCCTTCATGTCAGGGAACTTACTATTGGGATGTATATTTCCCTGGGCGTCACGCTGACCTTCCCAAGTGTCATCTACATTCACGTAGATGTACCCAGCATCCCGCATTCCGCTCGAAACCATTGCATCCGCTGTCGCGCGTACATTCGCGTCATTTACCTTATCGCCGAAGTGGTTCCAACTGTTCCAGCCCATAGGCGGTGTGGCGGCCTCGCTCGCGGATTGAGCCTTTGCTATGGGAAACGAAGACATTAGGGCAATTGTAAAGATCTCAAATACTTGGGAGAGTAGAAGCCGATTGAAACGCATAGAAGTTAGCCCTTTCATTGAAGGCAAGAATTCCAAGTTAGCTGCAAGCCCCGATGCAGAATGCGTGAGAAAGAACGGCCGCTGTCGTTCTTTCCGCCTGTGAAGGAATACGGAGAGTCGCATCGATAAATCAAATGACCCACTGGTCCGTACACTTTCACCACAATTGACAAGTGTCAATGCAGATCATGCCATTCAAGCAGAAAGCGTCCAATAAGCTGGATCATCCAAACTGGCCTAATTCCATCTGTACGTTTCTGTGAATCAACTCTCTTTAGAGCGCAGACCAGGTAGCGTAGGTAATTGGGAGGGACAAGACAATTGAATGAGACTTGCTGCTGTCCACAAGCGCTTCATTGAAGGTACTAAGATCGGCATTATAGTCGCGGCTCACTTATCCCCCTTCGCGGGGGTCAAAGCGTTCAGTCGGTCTATCCGCTATCTTGTGGACGACTTCAAGCTGGTCACGGTACTTTCGAAGGCCGTCGCCCCCAAAAACTGAGCGCTCATTTCACCTCCAAAGAGGAAGTTACCCGGGTGTTTCCAACATCCGCCGGATATTTCGCGGCCAGCGCACGAATCTCATAACTGAATTTCAAGAACAATTTCTCCCAACGAGCCGCCTCCTCCGGTGTGTACTCGTAGAAGCCTTTCGCGTTGCGAATGCCTTGGGCCCCAGATTCAACCATGCGCTTCATTAACTCGGGCACGCTCTTGCCGCAATTCAGTTCCGGCAGCAAATCTTCCATGACCTTGGCATAGGCCGGGATACCCGTAAGATCCATAAATCTGAATGGCCCCGCGAATGTTGCCCAATAGCCAAGATCATTTCGGAATGAACGGTCGACATCACTGCAGGTGGCATATCCCGCCTCGACGAGGTAGAACGCCTCCCTCATCAGGGCGTACATAAGCCGATTAGTGATGAAGCCACGTATATCGCGCTTCACATATGTAGGTTCCTTTGCCCAGAGCTCCGCAAGTTTTACGACATATTCTGCATAAAAGCTGTCGGTTTGCGGTCCGCAGATCACTTCGAGAAAACGGCTCACGTGCGCCGGTTCTCCCCAATGGATACCCAGGATGCGATCTGGGTGAGCCGCACCTTCTTGGAGAAGGGCCACCGGTATAGAGGACGTATTGCTGCCTATGACTGTTTCGTTGGAGACGGTAGCTTCGATCCGCGAGATGGCCTCTCTTTTCACGGCCAGGTTCTCCACAATGGACTCGAAGACGATGGCACGATCGACTAGATCGGAGAAGTCTGCACTGATGCGGAACTGCTTCACGATGCTGTCCACATCTTTGTCTAGCAGTCCTTCGCGCTGCATTTCCTCCAGCAGGGCACGGATATGATCGGGCACATCGCGATGCCGATCTACATTCCTCGAGAGGCCAATGACAGGATGGCCCGCAGCCAGGAGACACACGATCATGCTCGTCCCCATCAGACCAAGTCCTACCACCGCAGCCGGCACTTCAGGCGGGTTCAATTGGGCGGTCGCGAGCCTCGCCTCGTTTGGGAGGACACTCTTCGCGTTTGTCATTTCCATATTGGCTACCCTTCCTTTTGCGATACACGAGCAATCGCATCGATTTCAACTTGAATCCCACCTAGAACGCTCTGGACTGTCGTGCGCGCCGGAAGTATCCCCGAGAAAAACTCGCGATAGACCGCGTCAAATCTTTCAAAATCGCTGATATTGGAGATGTGGCAGGTGCATTTCACAACATCGTCAAAGCTCATCTCGGCTGCTTCGAGTATCTTGCCGATGTGCTCGAGAGTACGCCGAGTCTCCTCTTCGATGGTCCCGGGAACTACTTTGCCTGTAACAAGATCGAGCGGCCCCTGGCCGCTGATATACAGCCAGCCGTCAATAAGCACTGCATCGGAGTAGGAGCCCGTGCTTACTCGCTTATCTGGATGGGAGATTCTGATTCTTGACATTTCCAACCTCTTAAAGTGGATCGTTATTGCGCGACGCCATTCCGCCCGTAATCATACTTCATGGTTGCGCCGCGACCATTCTTCATAGTCACGCCGGATACAATGCGGTCCAGAACTTCTATCCGGTTCTCCTTGTCCCGGGCAACACTAATGCTTGCCACTGCGAATCGAGCAACAACACCTGCTTCCTCTTCCGCCTCAAAGCAGGAGTTCAAAAAGTCACACGCCTGACGCGCAGGTTCCTTGCTGAAGGCCGTTCCTGTTCAGGCAACGGGTCTTAACTGCTTCGATTTTCTCCTGCTAAGAAGATTTGTACTACAGCATTGACGTTCGATTGCTGTGGCGGAATCGGAGCAGTGTGTTATCCGTCCAGCAGAATGAACAAATTAGGCCCCCGCGAGCTTTACGCGTTGACGCGCCCTATGAGCGACCGTAGCATCGTCTACTAGATGGAAATCGCCGCCTCTCAGCATTCAGACAAGAACGCCGCGTCAAGCGCATCCACAAGCCGCTTTGCGCGCAGGCCAATGCTCGCCTTTGGTGTTCTGATTGCCGTAAACGCCATGTGGGCGTTTCAGTTTTCCGGTGCACGGATCGCAACCCGCGAACTGGGTGCCGTACTCGTGACACTGCTCCCGCTTGCGATTGCGACCCTGCTGGTGATGCCGTTCGCCAAGTTGACTTTGGACCTGTTCCGCGCGGAGAATCGGGTGATTTTGCTCGATGTGTTTCTGCTCGGCACGCTGGGAATTGTGCCCGCGCAGTTGGGCTTGGTCTTGGGAGTTGAGCGCACACTCGCATCCAATGCCAGCGTCCTTTCTTTGACGGTTCCAGTGCTGACCGCGTTGAGCGCTTCACTTTTTCTCCACGAGCGGTTCACAAAACTGCGCCTGTTGTCGTTCGCCATTGCAATTTGTGGCGTGTGCTTGATCTCGGCCAACGATATACACAATGCAAGATTGTTCCGTCTCGAATATATGGGAGGGAATTTATTAGTGCTTGCGAGTTGTGCCGGAAGCGCATTCAACAACTCGTTTAGTCGTCGAGCCCTCTCCCATTTTTCTCCGGCGCAGGTGCTTGTGTGGACCTTTATTGTGGCCGACCTGGAATTGCTTGTGATCTTTCTCGCGACGGATTGGGGCGGCTGGCGCCAACTCGCACACCTTGGGCCTTCGGTGTGGTGGAGCCTGGTCTTGGTAGCGATTTTCAGCCTTGGTCTGTCAATGCTGCTCTACTTCTCAGTGATCCAGGCAGTGGAAGTCATGCGCGCCGCTTTGTCCGTTTACTTATTGCCTGTATTCGGCGTTGTATTTTCGGCGCTTCTTCTGAAGGAAAAGTTAACCGCCAATTTGCTCGCGGGCGGGCTGTTGATATTCGTGAGCTGCTTCCTGGTGACGGTGTACGAAGAAAAACAGCGCCACCGCAGAACGGAGACTCATGGCAGCATTTAAGATTAATGGCGTTCTTCCCATCGTTCCTACTCCATTTAACCGCGACGGCACAATCGAGTGGAAGGCGCTCGACAACTTGTTGGAGTTTGCCATCAACGCAAAAGTCTGTGGAGTCTGTCTTCCGGCATACGCAAGCGAATTCTACAAACTTCGAGAAACTGAACGCCGCGAATTGGCGTGTCAGGCCATTAGTATTGTGAACGGTCGTCTTCCCGTTGTGGCACAAGTAAATCATGTTTCCACTGCGTTTGTGGAAGAAACAGCGCGCGACCTTGAAGATGCTGGGGCCGCCGCAATCTCTATAGCGGTTCCACGCCTCTTCAGCTTGCCGGAACGCGATCTGCTGCGATATTTTGATCGAATCTTAGAGTCAATTACAATTCCGCTAATCATTCAGGACTTCAACCCTGGAGGCGTAACCTTAAGCTTGGAATTCGTGAAGACTCTTCATGCTCATCATGAGCATTTTCGATATTTGAAGCTCGAAGAGCCGATGATGTCTGGGAGGGTGAGGTCAATCGTCGAAGAGACCGATGGGGCTGTCGGCGTGGTCGACGGATGGGGCGGCACCTTCATGATAGAGCTCATCGATGCAGGCATTTGCGGAGTGATGCCGGGACTGGCAGTCTCGGACCTTCTTCAGATCGTTTGGGAGAGGGCGCGTTCCGGGAATAAAGACTCGGCCTATGAGTTGTTCCAATGTGTCCTGCCGCAAATTGTCTACAGTTTGCAGAGCCTTGAATTCTTCCATCATGTAGAGAAAGCATTGCTCGTGGCACGCGGTGTCCTCGCAGATTCTACGGTTCGCGATGCCACGCTGACCGTCGATGCGAAGGACCAAGCGCATATCAATTTTCTCAATCAGAAGATTCTGGACCTGCTGCGTAGACAGGAGATTGGTATCCCCACTGCGATCTCAACCTTTGTGGCGCCCGCATGAAACATGCCACAAGTACCATTCTGACAGGCGGTACCATCGTCGATGGCACGGGCGCTTCTCCGATTTCAGGCGAGGTTGTCATCCAAGGCGATCGGATCGTGCACGTAGGCAATACAGCCGGACGTTTTGCACTAGGAGTGGGTGCGGAAACCAGCATCATTGATTGTGCCGACTGCATAATTGCGCCCGGATTTATTGATGCGCATAGCCACTCGGACCTTCAGGTGCTGGCAAATCATATAGAGAAATTGCTGCAGGGGGTGACGACAGAAGTTGTTGGAAACTGCGGCTTCTCAGCATTTCCATTACCGGAAGACCCCCGGGTATTGCGTGATTTTGCCAACGGCATCTTGTATGGAGATGACTGTTGGGGATGGAATTCTGCCTCCGATTATCTGACTGACGCGAGCAAATCAAAAGTTGCCACGGTCGCGTCACTCGTTGGGCATGGTTCGTTGAGAATCAAGGTTGCGGGGAATACCAGCAGGGCACTTACGAACCGGGAGCTTGACACCATGTCCGGTCTGCTGGATGAGGCGTTACAGGAAGGTGCGGCGGGTTTATCCTCGGGGCTCATGTATGCTCCAGGGTCTGGGGCGTCCCCACTGGAGCTAATAACCCTTTGCCGCGTGGTTGCCCGAAGATGTGGTGTTTACGCAACCCACATGCGGAACTATTCCGACAAGTTGCTCGAAGCCGTCGATGAGCAGATCTCAATTGCCGAAGCCTCCGAATGCCGGCTACAAATCTCTCATCTTCAGGCTGCTGGACCGGAGAACTGGCCCTTGCAGCAACGGGCCCTGGCGATGATAGAGAAAGCGTCTGAGCAGGACATCGATGTGGCGTTTGACGCTTATCCATGGCTGGCCGGATGTACGGTCCTCACGCAAGTATTGCCTCAGACCGCGCTGGATGGGGGAATTTCACAGCTTCTCTTACGGCTCGCTGATCCTGTGCAGCGTGAAACCATCAGGCCTCAGATTAAAGCCGAAGCACGCTGGAATGAGGTGGTGATAACGTCGGCTGCAGTCAATCCCGCCTCCCTGGTTGGCAGGTCGATCCAGGACATCGCAGACGAGCGGGGATGCGATCCCGAGAGCGTGGTATTGGACATTCTGCTGGAACAGCGGGGAGATGTGAACATTGTGGAGCACGCCCAGTCGATGGAGAATCTTCATGCCCTTCTCACCCACCCTCTGGCTACGATCATTACCGACGGGGTTTATACCAGTGGGCGTTCGCACCCCCGTCTGTACGGAACATTCCCTCTCTTGCTTGGCGACGTGGTCCGTGAGCGCAAATGGTTGAGCCTTGAAGAAGCTGTCCATAAAGTCACAGGTAAACCGGCGGCAACGTTCCATCTGAACGACCGAGGCCGAATCGCAGAGGGTTATGTCGCAGATGTCACGGTGTTCAATCCAAAGACTGTTCATACGGATGCCAGTTATGACAGGCCTGCCGTTGCACCTGTTGGAATTAAGTCAGTATTGAGGAACGGCCGCGTGGTCGTTGATTCAGACGCGGTTGTCTAAGGTTGCGCGAGGCCCGCACTATGAACATCCATGACTTAGACACACCTACAGTTCTTGTCGATATCGACACGCTGGGCCGAAACCTCGGCGGGATGGCGGGCTATTGCCGCGTGCACAATCTCACGCTTCGTCCGCACACCAAGACCCACAAGATTCCGCAGATCGCTCGGCTCCAGATGCAATATGGTGCGCCCGGAATTACAGTCGCCAAGCTCGGTGAGGCGGAGGTTATGGCGGACGCGGGCATCAATGACATCCTCATTGTTTATCCGCTCTGGGGTGAAAAGAAGTGGATGCGACTGACGGAACTCGCCAAACGGGTCCGGATCTCTGTTGCAATGGACTCCTTGCAAGTGGCAGCGGGCATTTCGCGAGCGGCTAGATTGGCCGGCGTTGAAGTTGGAATCCGATTGGAGTTCGACACAGGGTTGCATCGCTGTGGCCTTAGCGCAAACGAAGAATCAATCGCTATTGCAAAGAAAATCATTGCACTGCCCAACCTTAGGTGGGAGGGTATCTCTCTCTATCCTGGCCACATCATGGGTAACCGGGAGATTCGTGAGCACGACATCCCCGTCGAAAATGCCAAGCTCGATCGGCTTTATGCGTTGTTTGACTTGGCTGGCATTCCGTATCCCGTGGTCAGCGGCGGCAACACACCTGCCGCTTTTCAAAGTCATCGATTTCATGGCGTCACTGAGATTCGGCCGGGAACGTACATCTTCAACGATCGAAATACCGTGGATGCGGAGTCCGCAACCTATGCCGATTGCGCAGTGACCGTGCTTGCCACAGTGGTGAGCACTAGCGTTCAGGGCAACGCTGTCATCGACGCTGGCAGCAAAACGCTGTCGGCTGATACCTTGCTTTCGGGGGAACGGAAGCACTTTGGGTACGTCCAAGGCCGCCCGGAGTTGATATTGCATGATTTGTCTGAAGAGCACGGTCACTTGATCGTTCCCGGAGATTCCCATGTAGAAGTGGGCAACCTACTTAGAATCATTCCCAATCACGTCTGCCCTTGCATTAATCTGCACGACCACGTCTTCATTGTTTCTGGAGAGAAGGTTGTCGATCATTGGAGCGTTGCCGCCCGAGGAAAGGTCACATAGACCGTTGCCCTTGACACTCAGCAACTGGCATCCAATATGCTGGACGCAAACGGCCGGCGACAGGGGATTGCACTTGATCCAGGCAAAAGGTGCGGATGAAACTGATTTCGGTTGGTACGCTGCCACTGTGCCGGAGGTTTGGCCGGACATGTTACTAACTGCCTCAAGTAAACGCCCTACATTATTAGGACGAAAGGAATTCAATGGCCCGGATACAATTAATCGTCTTGCTGTTATGCATGTCTGTCGGCAATTGTGCGTATGCCGGCCATAATCCTCTCCTTCCGCGTCCACAACAGAGTAATTACGGTGCTGATTCCGTCTCGTTGACGGGCATGACGATTACCTTTTCGTCCGCGCCCAGCACGGAAGATCGCTTTGCGGCCGAGGAACTGTCAAAGTACCTGGAAGAGCGCACGGGAATCCGGCTGTCAATCAGCGATTCCGGCAACACCGGAACACCGGAGCTGGCCATCATTCTCGATCGGACTGGAGACACAGATCAACCGCTCGCGCTCCCCGGAGATTTGCCTGGACCCAACTCAAATGAAGCATACGATTTGTCCGTGACCTCGCATGGAGTCAGGATCCATGCGCGCTCGTCGGCGGGAATCTTCTATGGGATCCAAACGTTAAGACAACTCGTCGAAGGCAGCGGTTCCGCCGCGGCTCTGCCGAAGGTCGAGATCCACGATTGGCCCTCTCTTGCAATTCGCGGAACCATGATCGATATCAGCCACGGTCCATTGCCTACCGAAAAGGAAATTGAACGCCAGATTGACTTTCTGGCGCGCTGGAAGACGAATCAATACTATATTTACACCGAAAACAGCATTGAGTTGAAAGGCTACCCGCTTCTGGACCCTGATGGCCGGCTTACGCAGGATGAGGTGCGGCGGATTGTCACATACGGGCGCCAGCGCCATGTCGATGTCATCCCCAATCTGGATTTATATGGCCACCAGCACGACCTTTTTCGGACAGAGCAATATTCCGAGCTCTCTGACGAGGCGCACGGGACCGAATTCGACCCCCGCAATCCAAAGGTAAAGCCTCTCTTGACTGACTGGGTGAACCAATTAGCGGACCTATTTCCCAGCCCCTTTGTCAGCATCGGGTTTGACGAGACATTTCAAATCGAGCAGGCCACAAAGGCATCTGGTGCCGCCGCGGCTCCGGCAGCTCTTTTTGTGAAGCAACTTACCGACGTCACGCTGCTGTTTCAGAATCACGGCAAGCATGTGATGGCGTATGACGATATCATCGTGAAATTTCCGCAGATCATTCCACAGCTTCCTCGGGGGCTAATTGCTACTGCTTGGTATTACACCTCAGAAGATCCAACCTATAAGCGCTGGCTTGGCCCATTGATCGCCAACCATATTCCTCACATCGTGCAACCAGGGGTGATGAGTTACGACAATATCGCTCCCGATTACAACACAACATTTGAAAACATCGACACGTTTCTGGCTGCGGGCCGGCTTTCTGGCGCACTAGGCTTAATCAACTCAGTGTGGGCAGATGATGCGCAGTTGCTCTTTCGCATGTCGTTTCCTGGAATGGCCTATGGCGCCGCGGCGCCGTGGCAATCGACTCCAATTGATCGAGCGCATTTCTTTTCAGAGTATGCAAGCGTGATGTACCCCGCTGCCATAGCTCCAGATATCGCCTCGACACTCAGCAACATGTCCGACGCCGAAACAGACCTGCAAAAGGTGCTTGGAAACGAACAGACCATGTTTGCGCTATGGGAAGATCCGTTCTTTCCCCCGTATTACGCAAAGGCGGCTGCGCACCGAACGGACTTACGCGAAACCCGGCTCCACGCAGAGCAGGCGGAGACATCGCTTTATCATGCCGAAAGCCTTGGAGCAGATCCTGCAACCGTTGACAGTCTGATGTTTGGGAATCGTCTTCTCGATTATGCCGGGCAGAAGTTTCAAACACCTATAGAGATTTCGGAGTTATGGAGTAAGCTTGGTCCTCGACGTCCTGATCCAGACCGTTGGTGGAATAACTGGGGCTCTCAAATTACGTACCAGGACCACTCGCGCCTTGTCGATCTGATGGACAGTATCACCGAGCTCCGGCACGTGTACGAGACAGACTGGCTGCAAGAATTCACGCCATACCGCCTGGGATCAGCTCTGGGGCGATGGGATGCCGAATATCAATACTGGCGAGGCGCACAGGAGAAATTGCAGGAATTCGACGATAGTTCCCATGAAGGAGACATTCTTCCATCTCTCGACAAGGTTATAGAAGGCACCGTGACTTCGCAGGCCGTTACCAAGTGACGATCATTGTGGCTGGATAGGGAGCGATCTTTGTCCGACAAGCCGAGGAAAAGGAGTCCGATGAAATTCGAAGAATTGTCACGTCAGATTGACATTCAAGGCCAGGTTTCGCGTCGGGCTTTCACTAAGTCGACGGTAGCATTGGCCATCGCATATGCAGCCATGAGACCGGCGAAGGACCTTTTGGCTCAGCCGAACAGGCGCAAAACGCTGGCTTATGTGGGCACTGACACCAGCCCGGTCGACGGCACGGCGAACGGGAAGGGGATTTACCTGTTTGAAATGGACCCGGTCACGGGTGAGTTGTCGCAGACTAAGCTGGTTGCCCAGAGCTTCAACCCGACCTGGCTCACTCTTCATCCTTCTGGAAAATTCCTTTACGCCGGCAATGAGGTTTCCGATATCGACGGTAAAAATGGCTCGGTGAGCGCCTTTGCGATTGACCGGACCACCGGTGGTCTTGGATTTCTGAACGCCGTGAGTTCGCAGGGCGCGGGTCCAGCCCATCTGAGCATCGACGCTACTGGCAAATTTGCGTTCGTGGCCAATTATTTCGGCGGAAACATCGCGGTACTTCCAATTCTGCCCAATGGTTCTTTGGGCTCAGCCGTCGACGTTCATCAGGATACCGGACATCTGGGAAGCGTCGATGCAACCGACGCGCCCCACGGCAGCTTCGCAATTAGCGGACACGATGCACCCCATGCACACATGATCCATCCTGATCCGATGAACAAGTTCGTACTGCAAACCGATCTAGGTCAGGACCGGATCTACGTTTACAAATTCGACGTAAATACCGGCAAGCTTATGCCTGCCGATTCGCCTTTCATTTCACTGCCGACCGGAGATGGCCCCCGGCACTTTGCATTTCATCCGAATGGGAAGTGGATGTATTCCATTCAAGAAGAGGCGTCTACGGTTGTATTTTTTCTCTACGATTCCGGAACCGGCGCACTCGGACCGCAACAGACGGTGCCCACCCTACCAATTGGATTTACGGGAACCAATTTCTGTTCGGAAATCATGCTGTCGCTGGACGGGCGCTTCCTCTATGCCGCAAACCGGTTTCACAATTCCATCACTGTGTTTGCGGTAGGAGGGGACGGCAGACTGGATCACATTGATAACACTATGACTCTGGGCGACTATCCGAGCCAGTTCAATATAGATCCGGGAGGAAACTTCCTATATGCGTGCAATCAGCGCAGCGACCAGATTACCTCGTTTCGAATTGACAGAGTAACGGGCAAGCTGGCCTTCACCGGTCAATACACGCCCGTCGGTACGCCGCTATGCATTGTTTTCCTGACGTAATCCTGCTGACAGTTCTCCCTTCATTTTTAAAATCAAGCCTGATTGATATTCAGAATTGAAGGCTCGTAGATCGTATGCAGATGCTGTTCAGCATAATGGACGGATTGGTAAGTGAGTCGATTGTTTTCATCGACGCAACCATCAATCAGGACTACCTTAGCTAATTGACATGCCTTTGTCATTCGGAGGAATCATGGTGCTTTATTCCCTGTTGCGTTCTTATTGCTTCGGTCCATTTGAAGATGAGATAAGGAGCCGCCATACGCTGAGATCGAATGTCCAATCGACTGGACTTATACGTGCAATTCCACAGATTCTGCTAGTGTTGGCGGGCGCAGTGTTGATCTCATCGGCACTTTCATGCTGGGGCCAGGCGACCTCGGGGAGCATTTCGGGAACCGTGACGGACGCCACGGGAGCTTTGGTTCCACGGGCTGCCATCACCGCAACAAACACGAGTACCGGTGTTGCCAGCCACACAACGGCGGATTCCTCAGGGAACTACAACTTTCTGTCGTTGCCGGCGGGCTCCTACACCGTGTCAGCCACCCAAACCGGCTTTGACACTACGACACTCACCGGCATTTCTCTCCGCGTATATCAACAGATTACGATGAACATCTCGCTGCAAATAGGTGCAGCGACCCAGACGGTCACGGTGCAATCATCCCCCCCGCTTGTTGATACGACAAATGCTAGCCTCGGCACTACGGTAAGTCAGGTCGAAATCCTTGAGATGCCGCTTAGTTTGCGGGAAGTAAGCTCTCTTGCACTGCTCGTTCCCGGTACCGTGAACACGACGGGGAGATCCCTGGCCACAGGAGCAGCCAATGGTTCCGGCTTCAACGACCTCGGCTTCAGCGGCTCGGGTGGAGGGTCGGGTGGAAACCTCCTCCTGATCGATGGGATGATCTCAAGATCGCTGAATAATAGTAGTTTTGCTTTAGCACCGCCTCCTGAAATGGTCCATGAGTTCAAGATCCAAAGCAATATCTACGACGCTTCCTTCGGGTTGGCCTCAGGTACGGTGATGAATTTAATTACAGAGTCCGGAACAAGTGCGATACACGGCTCTGCATGGGAGTACGCAAGAAATAGCGTAATGGACGGGATAGGCTATTTTGCGCTCACCAAACCAGCTCTCTCTCGAAATCAATTTGGCGGCGCAGTAGGTGGCCCCATCATCAAGGACAAGATCTTCTATTATGGCGCCTATGAAGGTCTGCGACTCTCGCAGGGGGAAGTCTCGCCCAGCGTTGTTCCTACAGACGCTGAAAAGACCGGGAACTTTAGCTCTTTCCTAACCGGAACGACCGCGAATCTATGTGCATCCAGCGGAGCCGCTGCACCGCCCAGCATGAATTTCGATACCGGCCAATTGTTCGATCCTGCTTCCGAATACAACTACACATGTCCCGCGGATCCGGCAAACCCCAGCGCTGGACAGGCGACAGTCCTTGTGGGTACGCCGATAAAGGGGAATATCGTAACCACACTCGATCCCGTCGCACAGAAAGTGCTAAATCTATTTCCAGAGCCAAATACTTCCGGTTACGTCAACTATACAAATGAGACGCCAGGGACACAGCAAAACGATCAATTTGACGGCCGGGTTGACGCTACCTTATCGACAAAAGATACGGTATTCGTCCGTTATCTGATTGGTAACTCAGACATTCTGTTCCCGGGCGCACTTCCAGTATTCAGTGGTTATCAGCATTTTCGGGGGCAGAATCTGGTTGGAGGATGGACACGTGTGCTGAACCCCTCGACCATCAACGACGTGCGGATAGGCTATCAGCAGGACTATCTGTCCTATTCATGCAACGGGTGTCCCCGCGCCGCGGGCACACTTGCCAGTTTTGGAATCGCCGGGCTGACGAACGTGTTGCCACAATTCAATCTCTACCCGAATGTTGTTTTCTCGAACTTTCCCACCTGGGGCGATGGCTTCCCGGGCTACTTCCCAGTTGCAGCCCCAGATTCAATCGAACAGTTTGAAGACACTTTTACGAAAGTCATTGGCCGGCATACGATCGCCGTTGGCATCAATTGGGACTTCTGGCAAACCAAGGGTGTGAGCGACCCGTTGCAAGCAAATGGAGAGTTCTTCTTCAATGGCCAGTACTCATCTCTTGCCGGCGAAATACCTGGGGTTAGTAATGTATCTGATCTAGCGGACATGGAACTGGGTTTCCCTTCCGGGGGAACATATACCAAGAATGCAATTATCACCAATATGGTGGGCGGACGTTTGATCAGCTTGTTTGTCCAGGATAATTTCAAAGTCAACTCCCGGTTTTCCGTCCAGTCTGGGTTGCGCTGGGAATACCGCCGTCAGCCTATGGATACAAACAATCAGCTAGCTGCATTTTTCCCCTTATCGAACGCCTACGCGCCGGGGGATGCGCTTCTCCTCACCGCGTTGCCGGATGCGGCCAACGATGCCCTTTGCTCAAATCCGTACTTTATCTCGGCCACTGGGCAGTGTCTTGTGATGACATCCAGCATGAGAAAAGCCAAGGGATTGACTGGCAATAAGGTCCGCGAAGTAAGCTTCGGGCCCGGTCCAGGATACTTTGCTCCACGCCTCGGCGTGTCCTGGCAGCCCACGAATTCAGACAAGCTTGTAATTCACGCAGGCGCGGGAATCTTTATGGATTTACCCGACACAAACCGCGTTGGTTCGTTTGCCAACAACAACCCAGTGTCTACTCAGACTCCTGTGTATAACACAGCCTTCGGCGCGCCACCTCCGCTGACGAATGGGGTTCCGACCAAAACACAAAATATATTCGCCAATGCGCCTTCCGTATCTCTGTCGGGTATTACAGCGCAACTCATGCCGAGCCCCTACTATAAGACGCCTGAGACTTATGAATGGAGCTTGAGCGTGCAATCTCAACTGGCAAAAGACTGGGGAGCCGAGGTCGCATACGTAGGCAATCGCGGTTTGCACCTCGACTATGAGCATGAATTTGGCAACCAGCCTAAGCCTGGGGTTGGGGACTTACAACCTCGTCGGCCATTTCCCGACTTCAACGCGCTCAATTATGACGATGAGACAGCATATTCGAACTATGAATCTGTCTATGGAAAGCTTGAGAAAAGAGCCTCTCATGGCCTCGCTGCGTTGATTTCCTACACCTTTTCAAAAGGCTTGGACGATCAGGGCGGCAATATAGGTAATCAGTCCCGCACTCAGAATGACAATAATCCCAGTGCGGATTACAGTCTGACTGACGAGAATATCACCCATACCTTTGTCGCGAGTCCCATTTACCAACTGCCGTTTGGAAAGGGGCAGAGATTTCTGGGAGACCGGCGCTATGTAAATCTGTTGGCTGGAGGGTGGGAAGTCAGCGCAATCGTCACCGCACACTCCGGTTTTCCATTCACCGTGAATTCGACCCAGGATTATTCCAACACGAATTCTATCTCGCCACGACCCGATCGCACATGTAATGGGGCTGGATCGAAGACAATTCCCGAGTGGTTCAAAACTAGCTGCTTTACCACAGACGCCCTGGCGCAAGCTTTGGCAAATGGGACACCGCGGTTTGGGAACTCCGGGCGCAATATCCTGACTCAGCCAGGTGTGCAGAATTGGGATATTGCCTTTATCAAGCAGGCACCGATCAACGACCGGATCAAGGTTGAATTCAGAGGAGAGTTGTTTAACGCGTTCAATCATACGAACCTTGGTACTCCAGGGGCAACAATCGGTACCGGCAATTTTGGTGTGATCTCGTACAGCTCAGGGCCCAGGGACATTCAGCTAGCCGTAAAAGCGAAGTTCTGACGCGGCACTGCGTCATTACCGGCGGTACGCAGGGGATCGGACGCGGGATGCTGAAAAGGCCGTTTACCTTAGGGGCGTCGCTTTCACTTTAGGGCGCCACTGAGATTCGAGCGGAAACGGAAGCCGATGAATTAGGCACAAGGGCACGGTAGCATTTCGCGCAGAGCTTGTGACGGTCAGTTGCATCACTTCAGGAGTCGCACGGAGGTGGCTGTTCAAGCGGATAACCAAGGAGCACATCGACTACAAACTAGCAAGAACTCCAAAAAGCCGATTGGGTAGGGTAGGGGAGATCGCTTCCATGTTGGCGTGGTGAGCTACAGAAGAGGATTCTTGCTTGACCGTCGCCGTCTTCGAGTTGACCGGAGGGCGGGCCACCCGTTATCGAAAATCAGCCGGTTCATCGTTCATCTTCGGAATCCGCCTCATGCCCAAGATGTGCGGAGATCTCACATGCTGTGGCTTTCACGGCAAAGGCCAGTTTGGCAGCGTTCTCTTTGGGAATTTGGACCGATGTGCCAGCCACACTGACAGCAGCAATTACCTTGTTCGCGGCGTCGTAAATCGGAGATCCAATGCAACGAAACCCTATTTCGCCCTCTTCGTCGTCGAAGGCGTATCCAAGTTCACGTATTCTCTTTAATTCACGAGCGAGCTTATCTGGGGAAGTAATCGTGTTTCTGTTGTGTCTGGCATAAGCACGTCCAATAAGCCGTTGACTCATGTCTAGATCTGGATCAAATGCTAGTAGGGCCTTTCCCAAGCTAGAACTGTTTGCGTCCAGTCGCCGCCCCACCCAAGTTGCCAGGCGCAGCATGCCAAGTGCCTCGACCTTTTCAATGATAACCGCCTCTGCACCTTCGAGAATTGCCATATGTACCGTGAGCCCGGTCTTGAGCATTAGATCCTGTAAGAAAGGTCTGGCCTGTTCACGCAAGTCGAGATTCTCGAGGGCGGTATTACTCAGGCTGATAAGCTTAAGACCAAAGTGATATTTTTTGCTTATCCGGTTGTTCTTCAGGTAGCCAATCAACTCCAGCGTCCGGACCAGCACGTGAACTGAACTCTTTGGCAGCGCGAGCTTCCTGCTGATATCAGATAATGTGAGGCCCCGCTTGGATTGCGCGAGCAACTCCAGAATTGCAAGCGCTCGGCTAACTGAAGGTACTGCGTACACCTTTTGCATAGATGTTGGACCCGCCCCCATCCAATATGCTGGACGCTAATGAGAAAGACTACCATTTTGTCATCGATTTGAAAAGAGCGCCTCTTGCGGCAGTTGGCGCTGGATGGGCCGCGGCTAACCGGGGCGATATCTGGAGTTTTTCACAAACAATAGTCATTTTACGGTGGAGAAAATCTCCCCCAAGAGTACTTATCTAGTCGA